>JAZRPG010000046.1:0-17185 GCA_045649105.1 Eubacteriales bacterium | reverse complement strand
CAGTGTGCACTTAATTGAAATGGTAGCGAGGGTGAGACTCGAACTCACGACCTACCGGGTATGAACCGATTGCTCTAGCCAACTAAGCTACCTCGCCATGACTTTGGTCGGGATGGCAGGATTTGAACCTGTGACCCCTTGATCCCAAATCAAGTGCACTACCAAGCTGTGCTACATCCCGACTGGCGCGCCGAACAGGAGTCGAACCCGTAACCTTTTGATTCGTAGTCAAATACTCTATCCAGTTGAGCTATCGGCGCGGATGACCATCAAAATGGTGCTTACTTAAGATAACATACATGTTCATCCTTTGCAAGCCTTACTTTTCCCAAAAAGAGTATTTCTTTTCCTGCAGAAAACCATGCAGGAACGAATCAGCGCTTCTCAGAATTGCGCTTATCCGCCTCTTCCAGGGCGATCTTACGCGCTAATTCCTTCAGCTTGCCATCCATCTCGGAAATACGCAAAGTAAGCGAGAAAACGCGGTAAATCAGGATGGTAATAATGACAAGATAGACGAGATTGACGGTCGAAAGAATACCGAAGATATGTCCGAAGAAATCCGCAATCTCCGGAATTACCGCCAGTAATACAAGCAGGATCGCAAACAGCGTCCAGAAAACACTGTCTCCAACCTGCAGACGTGATTTACGAATATTCCGGATCATCACATAGAATGCCGCAAAAGCACCGACGATCAACAATAACCTGAATGCCAAACTCATATTTATTTCTCCAGATCTACCTTCTCACGGAACCATCCGATCAACATGATATTCAGACATACATTTAACATATACTGAATACTCCTGGTAATATTCAGATAACTCTCACCGGCGATTCTCTCTTTTACTTCTACAGGTACTTCCGTAAGTTTTGCGCCGCAGCGGATCAGATATACGATGGTATCCGGCTCCGGCCCGAGATTGATATCCCTGGCAAGAAGTTCAATGATCCTTTTGGACAACATACGCATACCGCTGGTAGGATCTTTAATCGTCTGTCCGGTACAGATCCTGGTCATCATCCCGATCAGATTACTGCCGAACATACGCAGACTGCGCGGTTTGGGCTTATCCACAAAACGGCTGCCGACAACGATATCATAGCCCTCTTCCATCTTATCCATCATACTCTGAATATACTGGGGCTGATGCTGGCCGTCTCCGTCAAACTGCAATACAGCGTCATAACCATGATTCAGCGCATACTGCAGACCGGTCTGAAAAGTCGCGGATAAGCCAAGATTGACGGGCTGATCCACGTAGTTAAACTGATTATCCTTGATCACCTGCAGTGTATGATCACGGCTGCCGTCATTGATCACGACATAATCATATTGCGGATAATGATCACGCAGGTCATTGACGACTCTGGCGATATTCTCCTCTTCGTTATAAGCGGGAATAATAACTAAAAGACGCATAGTTTACCCCTTTTTCTTTTCAATCGTATTGGATTGCTGGGCAGTGCGGTACACATAGGCTATGCCCTTGGCAATCGGCGCCGGCCAGAATTTCTTCAGCATCCGGTATTCCTGCTCGCTGCGGGTATGGTCCTTGATCTCACGGGAAGTATGCGAATCTTCATGCACACGGTGCCCCATCAGGGGTTCCGCAATATACGTGAAGGCGCGGTCCGGGACATTGCTTAACTTATACCAGCCGTACCAGTCCCCTTCCCCAAAGAATTCACTCTGACGGAAGATCCGGTCAAACGGGATATTCTCCGGCACAAACGTGACAGAAGGACAGCAGATCGCATTTCCCATACAGATTGCTGTTTTCCGGATCATACTGGATGTGGTGGACCTGGCAAGCTTCATCGGGGTAAGCAGGATTCTCTTGACCCTCAGGATCTTATTACTGTACACACGCTCATTTTCACGAATTTCATAGTAATCCGTAAACATGATCATGGTATTGGGATATTTGCGGTATGTTTCAACCATCCGGCGTGAGTATGCAGGATCATACTGATCATCCTGATGCGCGATGGTAACCAGTGTATTCTGTCCGTGACTCCAGGCAAAATCAAAGTCTCCGATATTTCCGCTGTTCTTCACCGGATTGACGATCACATCAAGACCGTATTTCTCGGCAATCTTACGGATATGTTCATTATCTGTAGAAGTACCGATCACTACATGACTGGGATATTCCTGTTTCAGACATGATAAAACCGCGTTCTCCAGATACGGGGACTCTTTATATGCTAGAACTACAAATGTATGAATCGGCTTTAGTGTCATAGTTTTCCTCATATACATACCGTTATATGCCGGATATGTATTACCTGTTATCTATAATAACATTATACATTATAACCGCAGTACTGCCGAATTACCAAACGAGTTTCGATTAATTCTGAACGGTTCCGGCAGGCTTCCGGCGCAGAAGTATACCTGCGGCACACAGGAAGACCAGATTTGTACAGATCAGAACGATGGATATGGTATTGCAGTTCTCCGGACGGATCAGCCACGCAGAGAACAGGAAACAAGATCCTGCGGAAATCAATGCGCAGATCAGATGCGCGTACAGATATCCCCGGATCACAAAGATCTGGGTGATGATCCAGGTAAAGGTCAGGGATAAACCGCTCAGGATACCGAGATACAGGTAATGATACATCTGTCCGGGACCGCTGCCGAATAACAGAGACATCACCGGCTTGCCGATCAGGAGTACCAGTAATTCCGCCCCTCCCGCAAGGAAGCACGCGCCTCCGACCAGCAGTAACAGATACTTACGGTAGGAAGCCTTGTCATGACTCTGATAACTGCGGGCCAGATACGGGGAAAGCGTATAGATCAGGATATTTACGGTAAGCTGTAAAAAGATCACCATGGTATAGATTGAGTTATAGACACCAAGATCTGCCATACTCCCCTGTCTGCCGAAGAACAGACGCGGTACCGCGACAACAGAAGAAGACAACACCTCAAATGCCATGATCGGGAAACACCGTATCAGGATCTCCTTCAAGTGCGTAAGATTGGCGGACAGTCCATGGATCTCTGCCACAAGACGCATTTTCCGCAGATTATAGAAGAAAAACACCAGCAATGAGATTCCGGCCATCACCGCAAATCCTGCCGTCATATCGGCCGTAAAACGCAGTGTAAGCCAGAAAAACACCATGTACAGCAGTCCGCGCAGCACCATGGACTTCGCATTGATATCCATGATCAGCCGCTTCTGTCCGAAACAGTCTAATACTTCGATCAACGCTTCCGACATCTTGAACAACGTATAGGCATATAACACATGGGTTACTTCGGCGCCGTAACCGCCGATCAGCGCAGTCAGTACCAAAACCGCGCAGGAGATCAATATACTGATGATTCTGGAAGTCAGGTATTCATCTTCCGTATAACGGCTCTCGGTATCGGATACGATATAACTGCGCATACCCCACAGGGAAACCGCATAGATCGTATTCCCCACACTGCTGGCAATCGCGTAATACCCGCTGTGTACTTCTCCAAGCATACGGATGATCAGAAAACCAAACACCCATACCGCCAGATTATAAAGGATCATACCGATGGTATTCCAGCTGAGATTCTTTTTTACATTTCCCTGACTCATATCAAAAGAAGTATAACACAGAATCTGTAATTCGAAGATTGAGTATCTAAACGATCAGTAATCATTCAAACAGATCTTTTCGTGTATTTTCTGTAATTTCTGTCGGATACTTCCCATCAAAACAAGCGCTGCAGTATTCCCGGCTGTGGATCAAGTTTTCCAGTTTCTCCAGTGGAAGAAAACCGAGAGAATCAACGTTCATTATTTCTGCGATTTCCTCAACAGAATGCTTACAGGCAATCAGCTGCTCACGAGAATCGATATCCGTCCCGTAATAACAGGGATGCATAAACGGCGGTGCAGTAACACGCATATGGATCTCTTCCGCACCAGCTTCACGAAGTAATCGCACAATACGGCTGCCGGTCGTTCCACGGACGATCGAATCATCGATCAGGACTACCTTTTTTCCTTTAATGACATTCTCAATTGCAGATAATTTGATCTTTACCTGATCCAGCCGGTGATCCGGTGCTATGAATGTTCTGCCGATATATTTATTCTTTATCAGTCCAATTCCGTAAGGTATTCCGGACTGCATACTGTAGCCTATAGCAGCATCCAGTCCCGAATCAGGAACACCAATTACAATATCCGCATCAACCGGATGAGTTTCCGCCAGGATCTTGCCGGCATTGATACGCGAAGCATGTACAGATCTGCCGTCAATCACAGAGTCGGGACGGGCAAAATAGATATATTCAAAAATACAGAGTTTTTTCTTTTGTTTATAACAATGCTCCCGATGGGATACGACACTATCTCTTGTGAAAACCAGGATCTCGCCAGGCTCAACATCCCGTATAAAATCCGCTCCTACCGCGGTAAGTGCACAGCTCTCCGACGCCACCACATAAACACCATCTTTTGTCCTGCCGTAGCATAGTGGACGGAAACCAAAAGGATCCCTGACACAAATCAATTTATCCGAGGTCATCACAACAAGAGAATACGCTCCTGTAATAATGTTCATTGCCTTGCTCAGCGCCTCTTCATGCGATGCGGAAGAAAGCAGTTCTTTCGTTACGATGTATGCGATGATTTCCGTATCACTGGATGTATGAAAGATCGCTCCAGATAATTCAAGTGAAGAGCGTAGTTCAGAAGCGTTGGAAAGATTCCCGTTATGCGCAATAGCCATTTTCCCCTTTTGATGATTGACTTCGACAGGCTGGCAATTATTGCGGTTTGTCCCTCCGGTAGTTCCGTACCGTGTATGGGCAATGGCAATTTCCCCTTCAGGGAATGAAGAAAGAATTTCTCTGGAAAACACATCACTGACCAGTCCGATATCTTTATGGGAAGAAAAACGCTGATCATGATTGACGATTATTCCGCAGCTTTCCTGTCCTCTGTGCTGCAAGGCATATAATCCGTAAAAGCAGATACTTGTAAGATCTGTTGTTATATCTGCGATAGCACCGAAAACCCCGCATTCTTCGTGAATACTCATATAATATCACCTTCCTAGATTTCAATTTCCGTGATCGTATTATCCGCGTCCTTGATCAAAGGCTGTATTTTAACAATATAATTATGAACTTGTTCCGAACATCTTCCGGTATAGTTTTCAGGGGCAAGCAATTCTTCCATATCCTTCTCAGATAAGCTGAAAGCCGGCTCGGAAGACAGAAGAGACAATAAATGACAGTCATCTCCGTTTTTCATCTGTGCGGTTGCCTCCATTGAACACTTACGGATAATCTCATGTATTTCCTGACGATCTCCTCCCCTTTTTACTGCTTCCATCATCAGGTTTTCCGTGGCGATAAAAGGCAGATATTCACGTACCGCCTTTTCAATCACTTTTTCATTCACACGGATATCCTTTGTGACATTATTCATCAGTCTCAGTAAGGCGTCTGCGCAGAGAAATCCCTCCGGCATGGAAATACGTCTGTTGGCTGAATCATCCAGAGTTCTTTCCAGCCATTGTGCTGATGCAGTCATCGGCGCATTCAAAGAGTCTGCAATCAGATAACGTGCTAAAGAGCATATCCTTTCACAACGCATGGGATTACGTTTATAGGCCATGGCAGAAGATCCGATCTGATTTTCTTCAAATGGTTCCTCCAGCTGTCTGTCGTGCTGCAGAAGACGCAAATCGTCAGCAAAGCGATAACAACTCTGAGCCAGTGAAGATAAAGCATTCAGGATACGGCTGTCTGTCTTTCTCGGATAGGTCTGGCCGCAGACATCAAAACATTCCGTAAAGCCGAAATCTTCTGCCAGTTTTCTGTTCATCTCATCGATTCGGGAAGCATCTCCGCTAAAGAGATCCATGAAACTTGCTTCTGTTCCTGTAGTTCCCCTGCATCCAAGGAATTTGATGTTCTCCAAGGCAAAATCGATTTCCTTCAAATCAGATACCAGATCTTGAATCCACAATACAGCCCGCTTCCCTACAGTAACCAGTTGTGCGGGTTGATAATGCGTATATCCAAGAGTTGGTGTTGCTTTATACCGATCCGCAAAACATGACAGATTCGCAATTACAGATACGAGCTCCCTGCGCAGATACCGCAAAGCATCACGGTACAGGATCAAATCCGTATTATCTGTTACATAACAACTCGTAGCTCCCAGATGAATAATTCCTGAGGCAGACGGAGCGACGATCCCATAGGCATGAATATGTGCCATGACATCATGACGTACAACTTTTTCGCGCTCTCTGACACACGTATAATCTATATCCTCAATGTGTTCGGATAACTCCCTGATCTGCTCTTCCGTGATTGGCAGACCGAGTTCTTTCTCTGCTTTTGCAAGGGCCACCCACAATCTGCGCCAGGTCTGATATCTTGTGTCTGCGGAAAACAGTTTAAGCATGTATTCTGATGCATATCGTGTAGATAACGGTGATTCATAACGGTCATTCATATTAGTATCTCCTCATCTATGTTATGATACTTATCTCCGGATCAGACTGTCTCGTTCAGGACCCACAGAGATATACGTGATCGGGCATTGTATCGCCTCCTCAATGAACAGTACATAATCTCTGGCTTCTTCGGGAAGATCCTCCCACTTTCTGACCTGTGTAATATCACATTTCCATCCCTTCAGATAACGGATCACCGGTTCTGCATTTTCCAGTTCATCCGGAAACGGGAATTCCGTGATATCAACACCGTTTACCCGGTAATGCGTACATACGGGAATCTGTTCCATATAACTGAGTACATCCAGTTTCGTCAGAGCTATCTCGGTAGCTCCCTGCACCTCAGTACCGTAAGAAGTTGCGACCAGATCCATAGCACCAACACGTCTGGACCTACCTGTCTTGGCCCCGTACTCCAATCCTGTTTTTCTAAGTAACTCTGCATCTTCTCCGAACATTTCTGTCACAAACGGACCTTCACCAACGCAAGTTGAATATGCTTTCACCACACCGACTATACGGTCTAATACAATCGAAGGAATACCGGAACCTGTTGGTGCATAAGACGCCAATGTATTGGAAGACGTAGTATAGGGATAGATCCCGTAATCAATATCACGCAGAGAACCGAGCTGTGCTTCAAACATAATATTCTTGTTTGCCTTCCGGGTATTCTGCAGAAAAGCAGAAGTATCACAGATAAACGGTTTGATTTTTTCACCGTAATAATTCATCCACTCCAGAATTGTTTCTTCTGTATACGGTTCTGCACCGTAAACATTCTTCAGTGTAAGATTCTTCCAGTCCAGGATATTCTTCAGATGCACTGAGAGTTTCCGGGGATAATACAATTCTCCCGCAAGGATCGTCTTTTTCTGGTATTTGTCAGAATAAAACGGTGCGATGCCCTGTTTTGTCGAGCCATATTTATCAGCTCCAAGACGTTCTTCTTCCAATGCGTCCAGATCTCTGTGCCAGGGCATCAGGAGAGAAGCCCGGGAACTGATCCTAAGATTATCCGGTGTGATCAAAACACCTTTGGATCTTACATCACATATTTCCTTCCACAGGTTTTCCATATCCAGTGCCACTCCGTTTCCGATCACATTGACACACCCTTCTCTGAAAATACCTGACGGAAGCAGATGTAGAGCGAATTTGCCCTTTTCATTCACTACTGTATGCCCGGCATTTCCTCCACCCTGATAACGTACAACAACATCATAATCAGCGCTCAGAAGGTCAACCATTCTACCCTTGCCTTCATCGCCCCAATTGATTCCTACAACTGCACAGTTACTCATGATCCATGCCTTTCTCCAGATACTCTTCCAATCTCTTCATCACTTCCTGATACGCTTCTTCAACATTTCCCAGATCTCTGCGGTAACGATCTTTATCCAGTTTTCTTCTTGTTTCCGTATCCCACAGCCTGCATGTATCCGGACTGATCTCATCCGCCAGTATGATCATTCCGTCTGGTAGTCTTCCAAATTCCAATTTAAAATCCACCAGCGTGATACCACATTCAGCCCAAATTTTCTTCAATTCCCGATCTATCCGGAGGGCATAATCTCTGATCGTTTTTATCTCTTCACCACTAACAAGTTTCAGTGCTATGGCATGATCATCATTAAGCAGAGGATCACCCAGCACATCATTTTTATAAGAAAATTCAACTGTAGGCTGTTCAAATTCGATTCCTTCACTGACACCATATCTCTGGGAAAAGGATCCTGCGGAAATATTACGTACGATTACCTCAAGAGGAATGATTTCCACCTTCTTCACCAGAGTTTCTCTGTCATTCAATTCCTGAACATAATGTGTCGGTATTCCGGAATTCTGCAATATGCGCATCAGAGTATTACTCATCTTGTTGTTTATTACACCTTTACCCGAAATTGTCCCTCTTTTTAATCCGTTAAATGCCGTTGCGTCATCTTTATAAGACACGATCAGTAATTCTGGATCTTCCGTACAGAATACTTTCTTTGCTTTGCCTTCATATACTTGTTCACGTTTCATGGATAATCCTCCTCGTAATATTCAGACTCTCGAATAATAATGAATTGCATAAACTGTAGTACATTTGTTGAATAAGCAGAGACTGACCAGAAAACTACATGCATACACCTCCATAAAACAAAAAAACAACATCCGCAGATGTTATTAATAAGAAGGGCTTTTAAAGCACCCTCACGCTAGTTCTTAACGTGAATTCAGTTGT
This sequence comes from Eubacteriales bacterium, assembly GCA_045649105.1. Lineage (GTDB taxonomy): Bacteria > Bacillota > Clostridia > Oscillospirales > JAAYXM01 > JAZRPG01. The sequence continues at coordinate 8,478 of JAZRPG010000046.1, read as the reverse complement.
TCTGTACGGCCGTACATTTAAAAAAAATACTATTCAAATATACATCCAGATAGATTTCGCTGTCAATAACATTTGATGTAACATACTTGCCCTGTTACAGAACAGGATGGTCAATCCCTTGTCTTACCCTTTCTGAAAAACCGAAGAAATAGGTTTGCAATTTCACAAAGCCTCGCATATAATAAATAAGCGATGGTTCCTTAGCCAAGTGGTAAGGCAGCAGACTGCAACTCTGCGAGCGCCGGTTCGATCCCGGCAGGAACCTCCACTTTTTATATCCCGGGGTCATGGCGGAATAGGCAGACGCAACGGACTTAAAATCCGTTGGTGGCAACACCGTGTGGGTTCAAGTCCCACCACCGGCACCAAAAGAAGATGTATATACTTCGGTATATACATCTTCTTTTTTAATTGTGGGACTTGAACCCTAAGAGGGTGCGAGCGTTAAGAAAATGATTAATAATCGTTTTTAGCGAGCAGGCCCGAAGACGGGTACCGAAGTGCAAAGCACTTGGGTCGTCAAGGGTGCAAGGAGTGCCGTCGGCACTCCTTTGTCCCACCACCGGCACCAAAAACGGCAGCCACAAAATGCGGCTGCCGTTTTTTAATTTACTTTTGAAGAAATTCATTCGCCGCTTCGCCCGATACAGCCCCGTCAAGAACAAGCTTTGCAAGAAGCGTCATGTCGCTGTTTTTAAGCTTTGCGGAAAGTGCCCTGTGTGACAGAAGCATTACCTGGTCGCGATAGAACGGGCCGCTCATTACTTCTGCGCGTTCTTTCTCTGAAATCACGCCGAGCCTTACCGCATCCTGCATCGCCGTATCCCACTTAAAGTCGCCTTTTGTGTCGTCGTAACCGAGGCTTCTCAGCAGGAAGGTCATATAATGATTTGCCGTTGTGGCAGAGCTTCCGTCATACCTCGTAGCCGAAACGCCGTTTGTATAGCCCTTTTTATATGCATATCCCACATACCTCTGCGCCCATGTGTCGACATCTGTAAAAGGATGCGCTTGCTGAGCGGACAGCGCCGCATTCTCCTCGCCGAGGAGGCGGATAAGCATCGTTACCGACTCGGCGCGTGTATTTCCCCTTGCAAGCTCAAGCCCCTTTGCCGCACCGCGCACAAGTCCGAGCGCGCGAAGCTCGTCTGCTTCGGCATAATACTTCGGTTTGTATGCACATGACAGCTTTGAATAAACTCCGTCCACTGTCACTTTTGCCGTTGCAGAGGTTATGCGGATTCCCGACGCGGAATCCGGGAACATAAATCTCGTAAATTTTCCGAGCGCATAGTTCTTCGGAAGCTCACGCCCGCCCGTAATATCTATTACAGCGCCGCCATAGCTTACAGCGCTTCCCTCAAACACTATGACAGACGTGCCTGCCCTTCCATAGATAACATCGTCCTTTTCAAGTGTTATCGGTGTCATGCTGCTTGTCGAATAAAGATACTTCCCCTGCGCCTGAAGATGTTCAAGCACAGCATCTGCCGTCGCATCAACAATTTCTCCTGCACTGAGCTTATTTTCAGCACTGTCTGATAAGCGCTCAGCCTGCACGATATATTTTGCAACAAAATTCCCGAACGCAGATGAAATTCTGGCGCGTGCATTTTCTATTGCATTTTCACGGAATGTCCCGTCAACATAGCTCTGTGAAACTACGGGGTCAGCCGATGTTCCGCCCGAAGCACCTGCTGCCCAAACCAGCATCGTCCCAAAAAGCAATGTAAGAAGACAAAGGCAAGCCTTTCGCATATCAATTACCTTTCCTAATCATTTTTTGCATCTGATATTTCATAGCAAAGCGTCATAAGACTGTCTGCAAAGTGCACATTCTCGACCTTAACGCCGAACTCCTCAAGGTGTAAATCGACATTTGTAAAGTTCCATATTCCCTTTACGCCGAGTCTTGTCAGGCGCTGCGCCATATCCGTTACGCAGGCGCGTGGAAGCGTAAGTATTGCAATATCGAACGGATTTTCCTTATAAAAGCTGTCAATATCATCAACAGATTTGACCGTGATATTTCCTATACGCTCACCTACAATGTCAGCTGACGCATCAAATGCCGCTGTCAGATTAAATCCGCAATTTACAAAATCGAAATTGTTCACAAGCGCATGTCCGAGATTTCCCACGCCTATTATCACCGCGCTGTGTTTCTTATTAACGCCGATAATCGCGGCAATCTCCGAAAGCAGACTCGACACATTGTAGCCATATCCCTGCTGACCGAAGCCACCGAAGCAGTTAAAGTCCTGCCTCACCTGCGAGGCTGTGAAACCGAGCGCGTGAGCAAGAGCACTTGAGGAAACGCGACCTGTGCCGCGTTCCTCAAGCTCTTTTAAATATCTGTGATACTTAGGAAGTCTTCTGATTACCGAATCTGAAATATATCTCTCGCGCACTTTTTTAACACTTCCTGTCTACACCAGCTTTGACATTACATAATCTGCGAACTCAGCGCATGTAGCACCATTGTCGCGTCCTGTAACGACAAGCTTTTTCTCCTTATACATACATTCATCAAGCGCAGCTGTGAGCTTCTCGGAAAGTTCGACCTCGCCGATATGCTCAAGGAGCATTACTGCAGCGCGCAGCATGCTGCACGGGTCCGCATATTTTGCGCGGCCCTCTTCTACCATTCTCGGTGCAGAGCCATGTATAGCCTCAAACATGGCATATCTCTTTCCGACATTTGCGCTTCCCGCAGTGCCGACGCCGCCCTGGAACTCTGCCGCTTCGTCCGTGAGAATATCGCCGTAGAGATTCGGGAGTACCATAACCTGGAAGTCACGGCGGCGCTTAGTGTCAACGAGCTTCGCCGTCATTATATCTATATACCAGTCGTCAAACGCTATGTGCGGATACTTCTCCGCAACGCGCTGACACGCCTTTAAAAATTTTCCGTCAGTCGTCTTTATAACATTTGCCTTCGTAACTGCCGTAACACGCGTTTTCTTCATGCGGTCTGCATATGAGAACGCAAGCTCCGCTATGCGATCACAGCCCTGTGATGTTGCAACCGTGAAATCAATCGCAAGGTCGTCCGTTACATTAACGCCCATACTTCCGACTGCATATCCGCCCTCTGTATTCTCACGGAAAAACATCCAGTCAATCCCCTGGTCGGGAACCTTAACGGGGCGCATATTGGCAAACAAATCAAGCTCCTTGCGCATGGCGACATTGGCGCTCTCAATATTCGGCCACGGGTCACCGGCTCTCGGTGTTGTTGTCGGGCCCTTAAGAATTACATGGCATGCGCGAAGCTCCTCAAGCACATCGTCGGGAATCGCCTTATTTGCCTTAACGCGGTTTTCAATCGTGAGACCGTCTATCGTGCGGAATTCAATCTTTCCTGCACTGACCCTGTCCTTCAACAAAAACTCAAGGACGCGCTGTGCCTGCTCAGTAATTGCCGGGCCGATTCCGTCACCGCCGCAGACGCCGATTATGATTTTGGGGAGCGCGGCATAATCCACAAAGTCGCTCTCCTTTTTCATCATTTCCACTCTCTTGAGCTGGAGCTCAATTATCTTTTCAAATTGCTTCATTGTCTTTTCCATAAGTATCATATCTCTCCCTTTTTATTAATTTTAATATTTTGATAAGCCTTTGTCAACTTTGGAACATTTAAAGGCAAATATTACATTTAGTATACTTGCTTTTCGGAGCCGGAATTTTATTCCTTTTTCTTCCATTTTATAGATAATTTTTCCTGTAAATCGTGATTTACTTTTTCTGGAAAATTAACCTGCAAAACCCGAAAAACCGTCCAAAAAAGCTGTGTTGCGCAGCATTAAAATAAGCCGCAAATTTAAGTCGAAAGTGCTCGTTTCAGTTTACGTAATAATGTGTATTTTTTATTTCAACAAATAGTTATCCACACTTTCCACAGTTTTTTCCACAACACTGAAACCCTTATACTGCAAGGCTTTCAGAGATTTTTTACATTTTTTCACAATCTCGCAAACGCAAGTTTTGCACTTTTAAAAATCACTCATTTGGTTTACATAACCCTTTATGCCTGACGGCTGTTATAATCTATCGGAAGCGTAGCAAAAGCATTAAGCTCCGTTCCCGCCGTATTCCCCGCCAAAAACTCGTAATATGCCTGCGAACCTATCATGGCAGCGTTGTCACCGCACAAATCAAGAGGAGGGAAAAACAACTCAATTTTTTCACTTTTTGCCATCTTTTCAAGCTCTTCGCGCAACATGGAATTTGCCGCAACACCACCCGCTATTGCAAGGCGGTGACGGCCTGATATTTTTGTCGCAAGACGCGCCCGCGGCACAATCGCATCACACACAGCCTCGCCAAACGATGCTGCAACCGATGCACGGTCGCATTCCTCGCCGCGTGCCTCAGCATTTCTTACAAGGTTTATGACTGCCGTCTTGAGCCCCGAAAATGACATATCAAGCTCATGCCCGTCTATATGCGCGCGCGGAAGCTTATACCGCGATGCATCGCCGCTCTTTGCAAGCTTGTCCATTGCCGCGCCACCGGGGTATCCAATCCCCAGGACGCGCGCGCACTTGTCAAACGCCTCACCCGCGGCATCATCTCTTGTAGAGCCGAGTATTTTAAAGCTTGTATAATCTTCTACATCTACAAACATCGTATGTCCGCCCGATGCCACAAGGCACAGAAACGGCGGCTCAAGGTCAGGAAAAGCTATGTAGTTTGCCGCAATGTGCCCGCGTATATGATGGACCGGAATGAGCGGCACGCCGAGCGCATATGCAACCGACTTTGCAAAGCCGACACCGACAAGAAGTGCCCCGATAAGCCCCGGCGCAAAGGTTACCGCAACGGCATCTATATCCTCTTTCTTAAGGCCGGCTCCTGCAAGCGCCGCCTCTGCAAGCTGTGCAATGCTCTCTATATGCTTGCGCGAGGCTATCTCCGGAACAACACCGCCATATAACGCGTGCATGTCAGCCTGCGACAAAATCTCAGACGAGAGCACGCGCCGCCCGTTCTCACATATCGCAACTGCGGTCTCATCGCACGAGCTCTCTATAGCAAGTATTCTCACTCTATCCTATCCTTTCTCAAAAAAAGCGTCATAAGCTGCGCATCCTCACAAGGCTCTGTGTAAAAGCCGCGCCGTACTCCGACGCGCCCGAAGCCGAGCTTTTCATAAAGCTTTATTGCAGGCGCATTACCTGCTCTCACCTCAAGCGTCAGAAACGATGCTTCCCGCGCCTCTGCCTCGGCTATAAGGCTCCTTATAAGCTTTTCCGCAATGCCGCGCCGTCTGTATTCGGGAAGCACTGCGATATTTGTAATGTATCCTTCATCAAGCACGAAGTACGCACCGATGTATCCTGCCAATTCCCCGTTATCATCCGCAACAAAAAAAGAAGATGTCTTCTCCGATACCGTCTCGTAAAGAGAAGCCTCACTCCAGGGGACGGAAAAGCACCTTTTTTCTATTTCCGCAAGGCCCCGCGCATCATAAGTGACAGCTTTCCGTATCAGATTATCACTTTTTTGCATCATACCATGTATCCCCGATTCCTGCCTCGGCAATCAGCGGAACGCGTAGCTTATACGCGCCCTGCATCTCCTCTGTTACAATTTTGGCTATCTCGTCTGCAATGTCGCGCTTTGCCTCGACTATAAGCTCATCGTGAACCTGAAGTATAAGCTGTGCGCGGTCGCCGTACGGTTTAAGTCTTTTGTGGATTTTCACCATGGCAATTTTTATTATATCGGCCGCCGTGCCCTGTATCGGCGCATTAAGTGCAACGCGCTCACCGAATGAGCGTATGTTATAGTTTTTGGATGAAATTTCGGGTATGTTTCTGCGGCGGGAGAGCAGCGTCGTTACAAACCCGTCTTCCCTTGCGCGCTCCACAATACTCTTCATATAATCACGCACACCGCAGTAATGGTTAAGATATGCCTCTATATACCGCTTCGCCTCTGCGCGCGAAACTCCGATGTCCTCAGAAAGCGAAAAGTCCGATATACCGTAAACTATGCCGAAATTTACCGCCTTTGCTATGCGGCGCATTTCTGCCGTCACTTCACTCTCCGCAATTCCGAATACCTGCGATGCCGTCTGCGAGTGTATGTCAAGATTTTCTCTGAACGCGCGGCACATTTCTTCATCATTTGCAATATGTGCAAGCACGCGAAGCTCTATCTGTGAATAGTCCGCATCTATAAAGCAGTATGAGCTGTCCCGCGGCACGAACATTTTCCTTACCTCGCCGCCAAGCTCACTCCGTATCGGAATGTTCTGCAGGTTCGGCTCTGTAGAGCTTATACGCCCCGTCGCCGTGACCATCTGCTGAAAGGTCGTGTGTATGCGCCCGTCTTCCTGCGATATGCAGCGCAAAAGCCCGTCGGCATATGTCGACTTAAGCTTTGAGTACTTTCTGTATTCAATAATAAGCGGAACAATTTTATGCTGACGGCGGATTTTCTCAAGCACCTCTACGTCCGTGGAATATCCCGTTTTTGTCTTCTTGACAGGCGGTATCCCGAGCTTTTCAAAAAGCACCTCGCCAAGCTGCTTCGGCGAAAGTATGTTAAACTTCTCCTCCGCCGCATCATATATCTCATTTTCAAGCCCCGACATGTGACATGAAAGACGCTCTCCGAAGCGGCAAAGCTCCTCTCCGTCAACGCTTATTCCGACATTTTCCATATCACAAAGAGCCTCAACAAGCGGAAGCTCCGTCTCAAAATAGAGCTTATCCATGCCGAGTGAGGACAATCTGCTGCGCATTTCCGCCGCCATACGATAAAGCGCCGCGGCGCATTTTGCAAGCGCTATTTTGCCGCGCTCAGTCCCCGTGAGCGGTGAAAACGCCATTTCGTCATCAATAATCTCGCAATATGCATCAAGGTCCTCGCCCAACATATGCGCAACACTTGCAAGGTCATATCTCTTGCGCGACGGGTCGAGCATATATGCAGAAAGCGCGGTGTCAAACGTTACATTTCCGCACTCAAGCTTCTCTGCGCGAAGCTCTGTTTTCATAGCCTTTAAGTCATGCAGCGTCTTCTCCGCCTTTTCTGAAAAGAGCAGCTTTAAAAATGCAAAATACTCGCCATTTTCAAAATCTGCTCGGCACAGCGCGAACACAGCGTCAGAAAATGCTATTCCGATGCCCTCGAGAGCTTTTGCACAAACAACATATGCGCATTCAGAATCAAGCCTTCGTGAAACTTCATGAAGCCCTGCGGCATCTTTTACAAACACAGGCTCAATCTCGTTATCTTTTTCCTCCGACACCGTCTCGGACGACGCGGAAATACCGAGTTTTTTTATAAAAGCCTTAAGCTCAAGCTTTGAAAATATCTTATAGAGCGCGTCCGTGTCCGCATCCTTAATCCTTGCATCCTCTACGGAAAAGTTTATGGGCACATCGCACATAATTGTCCCGAGCTTTTTGGACAAATACGCCATTTCCTTTCCTGCAACAAGCTTTTTACGCACCGAATCGCGTATTTTATCCGAGTCAATATTTGAATATATTGCGTCAATATCCCCAAACTTTAAAACAAGCTCAAGCGCTGTTTTTTCCCCGATCCCCGAAACACCGGGGATATTATCCGAGGAATCGCCCATAAGCCCCTTCAAATCACGCATAAGCTCCGGAGAAATTCCGTATTTCTCAAAAATCGCCGCGCCGTTATATCTCACCGTCTCTGATTTACCCATGCGCGTCGATGCAAGCAGAACACTCGTCCCTTTATTTTCAATGAGCTGAAAACTGTCGCGGTCCCCCGTCACTATTACGCACTCGTCTCCCGACTCTGCGCATTTGCGGCTTATTGTGCCGATAATGTCATCCGCCTCAAAGCCCTCGCACTCAATGCGCATTATATTCATCGCATCAAGTATGTCCTTAAGATACGGCATCTGCTCTGCAAGCTCGTCCGGCATTCCCTTCCTGCCGGCTTTGTAACCTTCATACTCCTTGTGGCGGAAGGTCGGCGCACGCATATCGAAGGCAACACATACCCCGTCAGGCGCCTCGTCCTCAATAAGGCGGAAGTATATCGACAAAAAACCGTAAATTGCATTGGTGTTAAGCCCCTCCGCATTTGTCAGGAGGCGCACACCGTAAAACGCGCGGTTTACTATGCTGTTTCCGTCTATTACCATTATCTTCATAATTTATTCTTCCGCCAATCAAAAAAACTACGGGGTCTATGCCCGGCGCCACTTTACGCCCTGCGGCGTGTCCTCAAGTATTATTCCCATATTCGCAAGCTCATCACGGATTCTGTCCGCCTCGGCAAAGTTTTTTTCTTTTCTCGCTGCCCGGCGCTTTGCAATAAGCTCCTCTATCTCTGCATCAAGCGACTTATCCTCTGATTTTCCCATTATGCCGAGAACATCCGCAAGCTCGTGCACGCGCATGAGGCATTCCTTTGCAAATTCCTTTGTACCGTGCGATGCAAGTGCTGTATTAACATCACGCACAAGCTCAAAAACTGCGG
>JAZRPG010000045.1:0-78208 GCA_045649105.1 Eubacteriales bacterium | reverse complement strand
CGGTGACAATACGCCCCGCTGTGCTTGAAAACAAAGGGCCGGATACAAAAAAGATTGCGTCATCAATACTCGGAGATGTTTCCGAGAGCGAGACGGAAGAAGGAACGGTATATACGGGAAAGACCGGAAACATATTGTTTTTACAGAACTCATTTTCACTTGTCTATTCTGCAGGACGGGATATAAAAACATCTGAGGAGGCGGCCGGACTTGCGAGGCAGCTTTCAAAAAGGCTCGGACTTTCTGCCGATTTGAGAAAAATCTCGTGTGAGGGAGAAAGCGGCGGCTTTTCCGTAAAAATACCGCAGTTTTTTGACGGAATGCATGTTTTTAATTACGATGTTCCGGCAAAAATATCAGAGGACGGGAGCGTCATTGCATATGGCAGGATAGCCCGGCGCGGTGCGCTCACCTATACGGAGGAGCGCGTCCTTTCATCATCATCGCTCATGCTCGAATTTGCAGATGCGATAAAGGACAGCAGAAAAGAAAAACTCAGAATAACGGATATAGAATACGGATATGCCGCAACAATATCGACTCCGAATATAATTTCGCTGACTCCCGTAATGCGCATCGCGGCAGATACAGAGATGTTCTATATCAACGCCGGGACGGGCAAAATAATGAATTTCTGAATAATTAATTATATTTTTAAATTTTCTTTGCAATTTTTAGTGATATCTGCTATAATTTTCATAAAGATTTTGTTTTATCTTCGGGCGAGTAAAACAGGCGCCTTTTACTTATACTGATATTTATAAAAGCATATGAAATGAGGGTGGCGGGACTTGACAAAATATGTGATAGATGGCGGCCATAAGCTGCGTGGTGAAATAACGATAAGCGGTGCGAAAAATGCTGCTGTGGCGATTATTCCCGCGGCTTTACTCGTCGACGGCACATGCAGAATTGAAAATGTCCCGGAAATTAACGATGTTACGCTCATGCTCGACCTTTTGAGGGATTTGGGAGCAGATGTGCGCCTTATAAACAGAAACTGCGTTGAAATAAACTGTCAGAAAATAAGAACGACAAAGGCAAATTACGATATGGCACGCATGATACGCGCTTCGTATTACCTGATAGGTGCGATGCTCGGAAGATTCGGCTCGGCGCAGGTGGCGCTTCCCGGCGGCTGCAACCTCGGAGACCGCCCGATAGACCAGCACACAAAGGCATTCAAGCTTCTCGGCGCAAATGTCGATGTTCAGAACGGATATGTCTTTGCAGAGTCTGTGGGAAGGCTTAAGGCGGCGTCTGTATATCTCGATGTTGTGTCTGTCGGCGCAACGATAAATACAATTCTTGCTGCCGTTCTTGCCGACGGGACGACTGTTATTGAAAATGCCGCAAAGGAGCCGCACATAGTTGACCTTGCAAACTTCTTAAACTCCATGGGGGCGAATGTAAGCGGCGCGGGCACTGATGTAATCAAGGTGCGCGGCGTCAAAAAAATAGATGGCGGAACATATACAATAATACCTGACCAGATAGAGGCGGGGACATATATGGCGGCTGTAGCGGCTGCAGGCGGCGAGGTTCTCGTGCGCAATGTTATACCGAAGCATCTTGAGTGCATTACGGCAAAGCTTGTAGAGATGGGTGTAGAGGTTACGGAGAATGACGATTCGATTCTTATCCGCCGCTTCGGACCGCTTAATAAGACGAATATAAAAACTCTGCCGTACCCGGGCTTCCCCACAGACATGCAGCCTCAGGCGACTGTCATTCTGACGATGGCAAGCGGAATGAGTCTTGTAACTGAGGGTGTATGGGACAGCAGGTACAGATATGTCGAGGAGCTTCGCCGAATGGGTGCGCAGATTCAGGTTGACGGAAAGGTCGCAATCATCGAGGGTGTCGATGGGCTTATGGGTGCCCCTGTGCGTGCGTGTGATTTGCGTGCCGGCGCGGCACTTGTTATTGCAGGCCTTGCCGCAAGCGGGACGACTGAGGTGGAGGACATATCGCACATTGAGCGCGGATATGACCACATTGTTGAGAAGCTGACAATGCTCGGCGCACATATACGGAGAGTTGAGATGCCGGACAGCGCAGCAGTTGCGCAGGCACAGTAAAACAGAAATGTCATATATTAGGAGCGGCAAATGTCGCTCCTTGATTTTTACGGGCACACGGAGCGCGGCTTTCCTGTGTCTAAAAGGAGAATTTTTTTAAAATGCTGAAGGTTTGCACACTTGCAAGCGGGTCTGACGGAAACTGCACATACATATCTGACGGGAAAGTGAATATACTTATAGATGCAGGCATATCGGCAAGACGAATAATCCGCGAGCTCGGCGTGCCGGAGCTCGGCGTGTCGGAGCTTGATGCCGTATTTATTACGCATGAGCACTCGGACCATATCTGCGGACTAAATGCTCTTTTGCAGAGGAATAAGAATATCCGCGTGTTTGCCTCACACGGCACGGCGCAGGGTATATACCGGCGGGAGCCTGACCTTCACGGGCGCATTGAGGAAATTAAAGCAGGAGTGAAAACGGCGCTGTCAGGTCTTTCTGTGCTCGGGTTTAATACGCCGCATGACACGGACGAGAGCTTTGCGTACCGTATTGAAGGACAAGGCAAGAGCATTGCAATAGCTACGGACATCGGGCATGTTGACGAGAAGCTGTTTGAAAACATAGCAGGGGCGGATGTGCTTCTGATTGAGGCAAACTACGACGAGCGTCGTCTTTGCTGCGGAAGGTATCCCGAATTTCTCAAGGCGAGGATATCAGGCGGTCGCGGGCATCTGTCAAACAAGGATTGCGCAAGATGCGCAGTGCTTGCGGCAGACAGCGGTACAAAGCATTTTATACTCGGACATCTGAGCGCCGAGAACAATACGCCGTCGGAGGCGTATACCGAGGTGCATTCAGCACTTACATTAAGCGGCAGAATCCCCGGGGTCGATATTATGTTGAGCGTTGCGCCCAGGGGCAAGCGCGGAGAGCTTGTGACAGTGGGGAAATAGCTATGGTGAGTATAGACATAATATGCGTTGGAAAGCTGCACGAGCGGTATTTCTCCGAAGCCTGCGCGGAGTATACGAAGCGCCTTATGCCGTACGCAAGGCTTACGGTAAGCGAGATTCCGGAAATACCGGTATCAGCCCGTGGCGAAATTGAGCCGGCGCTTTCGCGTGAGGCTAAGAGAATAAAAGAAAAAATAGGCAACGGTGCGTTTGTCATCTGCATGTGTATTGAGGGGAAAGCCTTTTCAAGTGTTGAGTTTTCAAAGCTTATGGCAGATGTAAAATGCAGCGGAAAATCGCGCATTTGCTTTATTATCGGAGGTTCAAACGGGCTTTCGGAGGAGATAAAGCGCTGTGCGGATATAAGGCTTTCCATGTCGGAGATGACCTTTCCGCACCACCTTGCGCGCGTAATGCTTCTTGAGCAGATATACCGCGCATTTAAAATAGAAGAGGGCTCGGGATATCATAAGTAGGGAGGTACATATGGATTATCGGGCAGAATATGAAAAGTGGATAAACTCAGGAAAATTATCAGAGGAGGAGCTTTCTGAGCTTCTCGGAATAAGCGGCAATGAGGCCGAGATTGAGGACAGGTTTTACACACCGCTCACATTCGGCACGGCAGGGCTGCGCGGTGTGCTCGGTATGGGCATTAACAGAATGAATGTATACACCGTGCGTCAGGCGACACAGGGGATTGCGGCTCTTATCCGCGGAAAAGGAAGAGAGGCAATGCGGCGCGGCGTTGCAATAGCAATGGATTGCAGACAGGGGAGCGAGGAGTTTTCGCGCGAGGCGGCATGCGTACTTGCGGCAAACGGAATCCGTGTGTTTCTTTTTGAGTCACTGCGTCCGACGCCGGAGCTTTCCTTTGCGATAAGGGCAATGGATTGTATAGCCGGAATAAATATAACGGCAAGCCACAATCCGAAAGAGTACAACGGCTACAAAGCGTACTGGGAGGACGGGGCACAGCTTCCGCCGAAAGAGGCAGAGGTGGTGCTTGCTGAAATAGAGAAGACCGATATATTTTGCGGAATAAAGAGAATGGACTATGACCGCGCGCTGAAGCGAGGGCTCATAACTGTTATAGGTGAAGAGGTGGATGAGGCATTTCTTCATCATGTGCTCTCCTGCGTAATAGATAAAGAAGCTGCAGCCGAGGCAGGCCGCGATATGAAGATTGTCTATACCCCGTTCCACGGCGCAGGGTATAAGCTTGTTCCCGAGGCGCTCGGAAGAATGGGCTTTAAAAATATAATCAGCGTGCCTGAACAGTCAGTACCGGATGGGGATTTCCCGACGGTAAAGAGCCCTAATCCCGAAAACCGCGAGGGCTTTGACTGCGCTGTCCGGCTTGCAAAAAAAGAGGATGTTGACCTTATAATCGGCACGGACCCGGATGCTGACCGCGTCGGCGCGGTAGTAAGAAACCGTGACGGAGAGTATGTGACGATTTCGGGAAATCAGATGGGCGTCCTGCTTCTTGATTATATAATCCGCGCGAAAAAGAAGCTCGGCAAGCTTCCTGAAAATGCTTATGCGATAAAGACGATAGTTACGACAGAGATGGCGCGCCGCGTGTGCGAGATGCACGGGGTGAAGCTTTATGATACGTTTACCGGGTTTAAGTTTATTGCAGAGAAGATAGAAAAGACGGGAAGCGAAGGCTTTATTATGGGCTATGAGGAGTCGTACGGGTATCTTATCGGCGATTTCTGCCGCGATAAGGATGCTGTGACCGCCTCGGTCATGATAGCTGAAATGGCAGCGAGCTACAGGCTTTCGGGAATGACGCTGTATGATGCGCTGCAGAGGCTTTTTGAGAAGTACGGATATTTCGAAGAGCGGACAATAAATGTCGTTATGCCGGGCTCAAGCGGCCTTGCGCGGAGGAAAGAAATCATGGAGAAGCTTCGGAATACACCGCCCCGTGAGATTGCAGGCGTTGCCGTCAGCCGTGTGCGTGATTATCTTGAAGGAATTGCGAGTGACGGTGAGGCGCTTGGGATTTCCGGCTCTGATGTGCTGTATTTTGAGCTTTCTGACGATACGCGCTTTATAATCCGCCCATCGGGTACGGAGCCTAAAATAAAGGTATATGTGCTTGCGCACGGAGCTTCGGCGGAAGAGGCGCGCCGCCGCGCTGAGAGCTTTGCCGCCGCCGCACAGGAGCTTGCAAATTAATATGCAGATAACAATACCGCCTGCATCTTTTCCTGATGCAGGCGGTATTTATGTTTTTATTAAACTGTCATCGGGTCAAACGGGGCTATAAGCTCATATTTTTCGCTGAGGAGTATGTCGCAAAGCTCAGTTGAGTTTTTAATCCGTACATCTGTTATAATACCGCCGCGTCCTACATGGCCGGCAGCATGGCAATCAGAGCCGGAGGTAAGAATATAGTCATGCCCGCGGGCGAGACGAGCCGCGCTTTCGTTTCTCGAATTCTGCTCCGGGTGCGCGTTATAGACCTCCATACCGTCGAGAAGGTCGAGATGGACTCTCTCCATATTATCGCGCATGGGGTGCGCCTGTATAAGCAGAAGATTGTGCTTTTTTGCTATCCGCGAAAACTCAGGAACGGACAGCTTACAAAGCTCAGGATAGGCATAGATTATCTCTTCTGTAAGTCCGTATACGAGATAGTCGTTTGCGTTATACCGCCGGCCGAAGCGAAGCTCTGCGCCGAGAATAACATCTATTCTGCCGGCTGCTGCCTCCTTAGCTTTGCGCCAGCCCTCGAGAAAGGCGTTTGCCATGTCGCACCATGCGCCTGTGCGCCCGTTAAAGAAGGAGGGAATATAATGGTCCGTAATACAGATTCCGGAATATCCTGCGTCTATATATCGGCGCACGGTCTCTTCTGCACTCAAACGGCCGCATGAGCTGACCTCGGAGGTGTGGACATGAAGGTCGTATTTATACATGAAAATCCCCTATTTTTTCTTAAACATTGATTTCGGAACTCCGCAAATCGGGCAGGTGTAGCTTTCCGGCAAATCCTCAAACGGCACATCGCCGTCATAGATATATCCGCATATTCCGCATTGCCAGACGCTTTTCTCGTCTGCCGCCTCCTCGATATATGTCGGCGCGTTTTTCGGGCTCTTTCCCTTTATCACCTTGTGGTAATATGAGTATGTCATCGGCTCGGCACCGCCTGTGACACATGCGTCAGTTACCTCGCCGAGGAAGACTGTATGCGTGGAGGTTTCAAGCGTATTGACCACACGGCAGATAATATAGCTTCGCGAAGAGGAAGGAATAAGAAGTCCGCCGTGACGCTCGCTTTTTATTCCGGAGAATTTATCGGTATCGCGTCCGGATTTGAAGCCAAACTCGCCGATAATTGACGGCTCGGCGTCCTCGGAAAGCACAGATACGGCAAAAGCGCCGCTCTTTTTAATGCATTCATTAGTATAGTTGAGATGGTTTATTGAAACAGCAATTGTCGCGGGACTGCTTGTCACCTGCATTACGCTGTTTGCAATACATCCGGTATCGCGTGCTCCGTCGTTTGCAGATATTACATAAACACCGTAGGAAAGGTCAAATAAAGCACGTTTGTCCATAAAAATCACCCCTTGGTTATTAATGCTCCAAACTCGCGTCCGACTGCCTCGGCATGGCTGAGGTCGTCTTCGTCAGGCACGAAAACCGTGCGCATCGGCTCATTATACACGCTCATTTTAAGACCCTGAAGTCTTGCGGAGAGATTTGCCGCGGCTTCACCACTCCAGCCGTACGAGCCAAAGACAAGGACCGGCTTTTTCTTATTATTTATCGCGTCGACATGCGACAGAAGATTCCACACCGGAGCCACCGCGTCACCGTTTATTGTCGGAGAGCCGACAGCAAATGCCGCAGAGCGGTTAAGCCGCGCGGAAAGCTCGCTCAAATCGTGCTCATTAATGTCAAATGTCGCACAGTCGCAGTCGGGTTTCTCTTCGCGTATACCTTTTGCAATAGCCTCAGCAAGGAGCGCAGTGTTTCCGTATGCTGAGCAGTAGAAAACAGGGATTTCCGGCTTTGCCGTATCAGGCTCACGGCTCCACTCCGCGTATTTTTCAAGAGCATACGGGAGCATACCATCCCGTGTGAGCACGGGGCCGTGGCTTGTGCATGCCGTGTCAAAGTCGAGCGAGGCAATTTTTGAAAGCCCCGCGCGGACATATTTTGCAAACGGGCCGAATATAGCCGCGTAATAGTATGCAAGCGCATCTTTGTATTTGGCGGGGTATGCAATGTTTATATCCGTGACATGCGGCTCGCAGTAGTGTGAGCCGAGAAAATCGCACGGGAACAGAGTTTTGTCCGACTCAAGATAGGTAAACATTGAGTCAGGCCAGTGTAAAAACGGGGCAATCAGGAAACGAAGGCTTCTTCCGCCGAGATCAATTTCGTCGCCGTCGGAGGCGATAATGAGCGGCAAATCCTTGCGGTTTGTGATTCCGCCGAGATATATTGAGCCTGCACGGCTGACGACGATGCTCGCGTTCGGGCAAAGCTCAAGAAGCTTGCGCAGTGCGCCTGAATGGTCAGGCTCGCAATGGTTAAGCACGATGTAGTCAATCTCCGAAAAATCGCACACGCTCTTTATATTTTCTGCATATCTGTCAAAATATGTTAAGTGGCATGTCTCTATAAGGGCAGTTTTTTTCTCGCCGCGCACGATGTATGAGTTATAGGTCGTTCCGTAATCGGTCGCCATAACAACATCAAAAATGCGCATTATCGGATTGAGAATGCCTACTGAATATACATGCTCTGAAAGTTTTGTTACGGGCATTTTTTATTTTCCTCCTCTTTGAATACAGCTTCCCGCCGTATTTCGGCGGGAAGCTGAGATTTTAGTTCTGTTCAAACATGTCCTTGCCTACTCCGCAGAGGGGGCAGACAAAATCATCGGGAAGGTCTTCCCATTTTGTGCCGGGAGCGATGCCGTTTGCCGGGTCGCCGTCAGCTTCTTTATATACATAACCGCATACTGAACATACATATTCGTTCATAATAAAAACCTCACTTTAAAAGAAAGTATTAATAGTTTTTCTTCATAATCTCAAAATATGCCTTCGGGTGCGCACAAACAGGGCAAAGCTCAGGAGCGCTCTTGCCGATGTGGACATGTCCGCAGTTTGCGCACTGCCAGATTGCGTCTCCGTCCTTTGTGAAGACAAGGTTACCCTCGACATTTGCAAGGAGCTTTAAGTATCTCTCTTCATGCTCCTTCTCGATTTTTGCAACAGCATCAAAAAGATATGCAATCTTGTCAAAGCCCTCTTCTCTTGCTTCTTTTGCAAAGGTAGCATACATATCGGTCCACTCATAATTCTCGCCTGCAGCAGCGTCCTTAAGGTTTACTGCAGTCGTCGGGACTGCTCCGTCGTGGAGAAGCTTAAACCAGAGCTTTGCATGCTCCTTTTCATTATTTGCAGTTTCTGTGAAAATAGCCGCAATCTGCTCATAACCGTCCTTTTTTGCCTGTGAAGCATAGTATGTATACTTGTTTCTTGCCTGGCTTTCACCTGCAAATGCAGCCATAAGGTTTGCCTCTGTCTTTGTTCCTTTTAAATTCATTATAATCTGCCTCCCTAAAAATGTTATTTACTTCCTTATGAAAGTATAGTATCATATAAGAAGAGTTATTTCTGTTGCATGTGCAACAATTAGGAGGCGAAGTGTTGAAAGTTTCTGAAATATTTTTGTTTGACGGAGTGGATGAAGCAGACCGGGAAAGAATGATTTCGTGCTTCAATATAAATGTGCAGAAATTTTCTCCGGGAGAGACGATATGTGATTTTGGGGAGAACTCCGAGCGTATAGGAATAGTTATGTCGGGGAGTGCCCTTCTTATACGCATAGACCGGAGCGGTAACCGCGCAGTCCTTGAGAGCATGAGAGAAAATGATGTGTTCGGGGAAAATATTGCGTTTTCCGGAAATGCTGAAAAGGGCGTATCCGTGGTATGCGAGGAGCGTTGTGAGGTGGCATTTATAATGTATGAGCATATAGCAAAAAGATGCTCAAATGCCTGCATGTGTCATACTGTTGCGGTTGAAAATATGTTTAAGGTTATTGCAAAAAAAACGCAACAGCTTTCCGAGCGCATTGAAGTGCTGAGCAATAAGACAATACGCGAAAAACTGCTGTGCTATTTTGGGATACAGGCCATGCGCGAAGGGAAAAACACATTTACGCTGCCGTTTTCCATGACATTTCTTGCAGACTACATATGTGCTGACAGAAGCGCAATGGCGCGCGAGCTGAAGAAAATGAGCGATGAGGGAATTATAAGAAACACCCGCAGGGAAATAGAGCTGTTTATTTAGATGGCATACTAAAAACGGTGCAGTTTAATTGTAATATGACTGAAAATACAGGAAAGCGGAGCAGGGGAATATCCCTCTGCTCCGCTTTTTAAGACTCTTAAAAGGTTTATCCAACGGAACGGAAACAATTAATGCATTAGCGTTCCGATAAAATACTGTCTTTTTTGCTGTTATATAAAAACAGAGCCGATCAAAAGACCGGCTCTGCCGTAACGCAAATTAATATTTGATTACTTTACGCGGTTATAAGCTGCCTCGTAAACCTTGAGGATATCTTCAACGCCGCATTCGATAAGACCCTGCTTAAACTCATCCCACTTAGAGAGCGGCTCCTGGCCAAGGATGAACTTGGAGATCATCTCCTGCGCGTAAACATCAACAGCAGCGCCCTTGTCTGCGATGATGTTTGACTCCTCGTCAGTATAAGAGAGGAAGTTTGTGGGGTTTACATTATCCATTGTGTGCTCAGCAACCATGTCAACTACTGCGCCGTAGTCGTCTGTGCAGAGTGCAAGAGCAGCATCAGGATCAAGACGGAGATAAGCACCGTTAGACTGGATACCGTAAAGGACCTGTGCAGAGTTGCCGGCCTCGTCGAGGATGTATTGCTTCTTGCCGTCTACAACCTCGTAAGTTTCGCCTTCTTTACCCCAGCTGAGAAGCTCAACAGCTTCATCTGAATACATCCAGTCAAGGAATCTTGCAGCATTTCTGATGCGGGTCTCGTTGCCGGTGTTACAGAGAGCCAGGCCCTGGTGAACAAATGTGTTGTTCAAAACCATCGGGACGCCGACGCCGTTGTCAGCATGCGGCGGAACAAATGCTGATATATTGAAGTTCGGGTCGATGTCTTTTCCGAGTGAGTTAAAGAAGTCGATTCTTACCTGATACTCGGGCATGAAGAAACCGCGGCTTGTTGTTATAAGCTCCTGCCATGAGCCGGAGTTGATTGTGAGGAAATCAGACGGAACAAGTCCTTCATCGACAAGCTTCTTGAAATACTTGATTATTTCAAGCATTGTGTCCTCGGTAGCGCCATAGCTCCACTTCTCAGCATTGTAGTCGTAATAGAAACCTCTTTCAAAATAGGGCTTCCATGACGAACCCATTACGGATATATTATCAAGACCCTGGCGCAGGCAGAACGGATAGCTTTCAGGATAGAGAGCTTTAAGCTGCTTTGCGACATTGTAGACATCCTCCATTGTTTCAGGAGTCTTTAAGTTGTGCTTTTCGAATATGTCCTTACGGTAGAGCCATGCACGTGTGTTATTTGTTTTCTCCTTACCAACGGTCGGAGCTAAGTAAACTTTGCCGTCTAAGTATCTTCTTCCCTGTAAGAGAGTATCACGCTCTGCCTCCGGAAGTGAATTAAGGTATGCATTGTAGTTCGGCATGATGTCAGCAAAGTCATCAAGAGCACGAACGGCACCCTGTGCAGCATGCTTGTCAACACCCGGCTTATAGTCAAGATACATAAGGTCCGGAAGTGTTTCAGGGGATGCGAACATAAGAGTAATCTTCGTGCTGTAGTCAGAGTTAGGATATGCACGAATATCGAGGTTTGCGCCTGAACCTTCCTTCATGTACTGCCAAACTTCCCAGCCCTCTTCGTACGGCCAGCTCGGATGGCTTCCGATTGCCATGGAAATTGTCTTGCCCTCAAGGCCTTCAGAGTCGTCACCGCTGGTTGCAGGATCTTTTGTGCAAGCGGCGAGAGCGAGAAGGAGCGTAAGCGCAAGTGCGAAAGCTATGATTCTTCTTGTAAGTTTCATTTTTTCTATTCCCTCCTCTAAATAAGTAAGTAAATAATAACATATATGGAACTACATTTCAAGCATTTCCAAAAATAAAAATCAAGTTTTTTTTGTTGGGAAATATTGGCGTAAAAAAACGGGTCAATATATCACGCCGGAGCCTGTTGATGCGAGATAAACCTCGGCTGATTCTTCAAACCCGCTCTTGTGATAAAAGTCCTTTTTTATATTTTCGAGGGCAGAGGCTGCCTTATCCTTTTCCACGAGGGAAAGGACGCATCCTCCAAGTCCTGCGCCGATAAGAGAGGTTCCGAGCACGCCGTCATAGGAGTTTAACAGATTGCAGAGACCGTCTATCCGCTCTGTGGAACATTCATACGCGCCGGCAACCAGATAAAGAGGGGTTTCGTTTCGGGAAAGGCGGCGGATTGTTTCATCGTCAACGGGCATGGTGTCTGTGACGCTGTCACCGCAGTGGCTGATTTTCATCATGTCGCCAAGAAGCTTATAGTCATTTTCCTTAAGCGCTTCCGTGCATTTTTCTGCACGCATGCATTCGGAAATTCCGAACAGCGCAACACCGCGCACGGCGTAGAAGCCGGGGTCGGAATGGTTTGAGAAAATGCGCTCCAGAGAAGCTCTGTGCCCGGGAAGCGCAGAGAAAATTTCGCTCCTGCTCATTCTGACCGGCAGGGACAGAAGCATGTCGTAAATTTCTGCGTGCGTGGGGACTTTTGCAATATCGCGGAATTCCTTTAAATTATACTCCGGATATTTCTTTTTAAGAAGGAAAAGGGCAATATCCGATGCGGCAACCTTTTCGTTATACTTATCCTTGCAGCCCTCTGACTTTTTTGCCATTTGCATACTGTTTGCAATAATGAGGGCAAACTTGTCTGAGAAGGGGACGGACTCCCCGATGGTGAACGGCTTGAACGAAAGATGCGTGATATGCCCCTCAGAGCAGCACTTCATGGCGGCGTGGTCAGCAGCGCCTCCGCGGGAGCCTACAAACCACTCGCCCTCGCCGCAAAGCTCAACAAACTGGCGGGGCGTAAGGTTTAAATTATTGAGGAAGCATACGGCTTCTGCGGCAGCAACGACGATTGCAGACGAGGACGACAGCCCGACTGCCATCGGAATTGTTCCGCCGAGGACTATATCCATTCCGCAAAGCGGAATGTTTGACTCAAGCCGGAGACGGAGAATGGCAGACTTAACATAGTTGGTTGCATCGCCTTTACTCTGTCTGAGCGCTTCTTTGACCTTGTCTGACTCAAGATAATCGAGCCAGTTTTCGTGCGGTGCAAGCGACAGCAGCTCGGACACGGAAAATGTGCTGTCGGGGTATGCACCGTCGCTGTATGTGACTCTTACGGTATCGTCCTCACGCGGGGAGGCGACCATAACCATATCGCGGTTGATTGCAACTACATTTACAGAGCCGCCGCGATGGTCAATGTGTCTGCCCATAAGATTGACCCTTCCGGGGGCACGGGTTATAACTATTTTTTTATCACCGTATTTTTGCATGAATAATGAAATGAGGTTAAGGTATCTGGCTTTTTGCTCCTGCGGGTCATCGTACAGGCTGTTAAACTTATCGTCCATGGCTCCGTCTGTTATTGAAGCTGCAAATTCCGATGCGGAGCGGCAGAAGAACGAAGATATTGCGCGGAGCTCAGGCTTTGTGCTGTAGGTAAGCATGTCCGATTTGTCAGAAACTTCGTATAAGACAGCCTCGTCTTTTTCGGCAAACATGGAGAGCGTATCGGTAAGATAAATTTCGCCCTGCGCATTTGCCGAGTCGCACTTTAAAATAGCGTCAACTGCGGCGTCAACATCAAAACAGTACAAGCCTGCATTGGCATACGGCGTGTTCAGAATATCGTCTGCGGTAAAAACTCTGCCGCCTAATGTTATTTCACCGGAAAGCTTCTCGTTTTTTGCCTTTGCAAGGATTTTCTCGGCTTTTTTTTCATTAATCCGCAAGTTTTTCAAAACCCCGGCGCGTGAGGCTTCGGGAACGCCGGCGAGTGACATAAGTGCAGCATCTGCAAGCTCAACGACACCGTATGCCTTCTTACCGTCTGTGACGACGCGGCCGCCGTTATAGTTTGCGGAAAGAGGCTGAACGCCCCATACAGCCTTGCACTTCTCGTCGGCTGTAATAAGTCCGCGGATTACATCGGGAGAAATGATTTTGTCGCCCATGGAGATGACGGCGCGGCCGTGAAAACCGGCATTTTTAAGAGCGGAAAGTCCGCAGAGCGCGGCATGTCCCGTTCCTTTCTGCTCTTTCTGGAAAGCATATATCACACCCTGCTCATCGCCGAGTGCTTCCATAACGGCCTGCGCATGGTGCCCGACGACGATGACAAACGTGTCAACCCCGCCGGCACGGAGGTTATTGATAATTCTTTTTATGACAGGAATACCTGCGCAGGGGAAACAGACCTTGTTCGTTGAGTCGTCATTCATGCGGGTGCCCTTTCCGGCACATAAAAGTACTGCAGCTAACATTGTTGTACTCTCCCATACTGATGTTTAAAATTTCTTATTTTGCGGTATTTAGACAAAAAATGCAGAATATATAGGTAAAATAAGTATAACATTATGAAATCCTGTTGTCAATGCAGATGAGACTTCCGGAAGGCGAATTATCAAAAAGGGAGCCTCCTTTTATCTGAGGAGGCTCCCGCGGTTTCATATCAGAAAAAGCTCTGCAATAAAAACAACAGCGCAGCAGGTCACTGCGACTTTGAACAAATCAAAGCCCAGAATTGCGACTATGATGCCGATGCAGCATGCGGCAGCTCCCGCAATCGGGCTTCTTGTTGCGTTCACTATTGCGGGAAAGGTCATTACTGCAAGCGTCACATACGGGACATAATATAAAAATGAGTTTAAAAACCTGTTCGTTATCGGGCGACGGATAACGGTGAGGGGGAGAACACGCACGGTATATGTCGTGAGCGCCATTGCGGCTATATAAAAATATACATTATTCATCTTTTGTATCCTTTACCTCGAAATTTTTCGGGAATATAATTGCTGCAAAAACCGATATAACAACTGTCAGAATAATTGTTCTCGTCCCTTCCGAAAAACCGGATATGTACGGAAGCTTGGATGCAGCAAAGCTTGCCGCAAAGCTTATTGCGATAAGACATCCGATTATTTTATCCTTTTTTGCGGGCGGGATTATAATGGCGATGAACATTCCGTAAAGTGCAACGGAAAATGCGCTGACGATTGCAGAAGGAAGAAGATTTCCCGCGATTATGCCAAACATCGTACCAAGCGCCCAGAGCGGCATTGCGATAAGCATTGCGCCATAGGTGTAATAGGGATTAATCTCGCCGGGCCTTGAGACGGTAATGCCGAAAATTTCGTCTGTCACGTCAAAGCCGATAATCATCCTGTGACGAAGCGGAGTTTCCGGCGACATTTTCTGCCCGAGAGCACAGCTCATAAGCAGATAACGCGCATTTGTAACAATTGTTGCAAATGCTGTTTCAAAAAAAGATGCGTTTGCCGCAATCATTGCAAGGCCGGCATACTGGCCTGCGGATGCGTTGCAAAGAATGCTCATAAGAAAGCCCTGAAATGGGGTGAGCCCCGTGCCTGCGGCGGCAATCCCCAATGAAAAGGACACGGCGAAATAACCGAGACCGATAGGTATTCCATCGCGGATTCCGTATTTAAAAACAGACTTATCAAATTTCTTTTTCATATACATACACCATTTTAATCATCAGTAGAATGGAATTATTATACTACCGATATCGCCGCATGTCCAGCGGCACCGACTTGTTTCGGTAAATCGCAGAAACAGAGAGAGGTTTTCATATTTGTTGACACTTCAACAAATATGTGCTACACTGAAACATGTTGATATTTCAACAAATTTGGCGGAGGCAGTATGATGCAAGAAAGATTTGAAACTTTTACGGTTCTGATTAACAGAATAAGCCGGAATATCAGGAAGATAAAAAATTATGAAATGGCGGAATATGATTTGAGGAGCGCGCATGTTTCGTGTCTTTATTATATTTATTCGTTAAAAGGCGCAACCGCAACAGACCTTTGTGAGCGGTGTGAGGAAGATAAGGCAACGATTTCCCGTGCACTGGACTATCTTGAAACAAACGGCTTTATTGCGCGCAAGCCCGGAAATGCAAAAAGATACAAAAGACCGTTGCTGCTGACAGATAAAGGGATTGAAGCCGGAAAGAGGATTGCGGATAAAATCGGCGGTGTTCTTGATTCAATCGGCGGCGGTCTTACCGAGGCTGAGCGGGCGGAGTTTTACCGCTGTCTTTCCATTGTCAGCGAAAGCCTGGAAGTTGTTTCGAGGAATGCTGAAAAATAAAGATTGTATATTAATATATGAAAACAAGAGTCATTTTAAGTAACGGAGGATTTGTGATGGGAGATATAAAGGGCAATGTTGCCAAAAATATAACTGAGCTTCGTGTGCGCAATAATATGACGCAAATGGAGCTTGCGGAGAAGCTTAACTATTCGGATAAAACCATTTCCAAGTGGGAGAGGGCAGAATCCTCTCCGGATATTTCCGTGCTGGTTGAGATTGCGGATTTGTTCGGCGTCACACTGGATTCTCTCGTAAGGGCTGAAAGTGCGGAAGAAACGGTTAATGTACATAAGACGGAAAAGGGGCAATACAACAGGCGCGTCATTTCATATATCGCAGAAAGTGTCGGCTGGATAGTTGCAATATTTGCATTTATCATTACTTCGCTGATTATGAAGGGAACAACCTTTCAGTGGCTGTATTTTATCTATGCGTTACCGGCTGTTATTATTGTGAAACTGGTTCTGAATACAATCTGGTTCAATCCCCGACATAATTACATTATTATCTCGGCGCTGATGTGGTCTGTTCTTGCTGCGGTTCATATTACATTCCTTTATTTCGGTATTGATGTCTCGCTTATTTATATTTTAGGCGTTGCGGGCCAAATCGTGATTATTTTATGGTCATTTATTAACAGGCCGAAAACAAAATAAGAAAAAACGCTCTGTTTCCAAGTGGAACAGAGCGTTTTTACCATAACTCTCCGAATCGTAGAGGCATAGAATTTTGACTCTACGGGACGGAATCGGGTTAGTAGACGGCCATCTCCCATACTTAGGTTTACTCAGCCGTTTTTCATAAGTATAATTTTCCTGAAATGTTTAAAGCAAAACAGAAGGAGTAAAAAAGGATGAGTGGAGAGATACCGGTTTTCTTTTCAACCGATGATAATTATATGCCATATCTTGACATAGCAATAGCATCGCTTGTTGCCAATGCTTCAGAGGAATATAACTACAGAATTATAGTTTTGAATACAGGACTTCAGACTGAAAACATCGAAAAAGTCATGCTAAATGAGCGTCCCGGCTTTAAGATTGAATTTGTTGATATTTCCGAAAGTGTAAAAAATATAAAAACACGCTTCAAAAATGTATATCATTTTTCAATCGTAACATATTACCGGCTTTTTATTGCCTCGCTTTTTCCGCAATACGATAAAATAATATATCTTGATTGTGACCTTGTCGTACTTGGAGATATATCCGAGCTGTATAACATCGACCTCGGAGAAAAAATTTTGGGCGTAGTTTCCGACCAATATGTATGCAACACAAAAGAATTCAGATTTTATGCAGAAAAAGCAATCGGAGTTAATCCTGATACATATTTTAATGCGGGAGTTTTGCTTATCAGCTTAGAGCAATTCAGAAAGAATAACATTGAAAATAAATTCATAAGTCTGATAACCGAAAATGACTTTGACCTGCTTGACCCTGACCAGGCATATCTGAATTATCTTTGCTTCGGGAAAACATATATGTTACCTAACGGCTGGAATAAAGCGCCTACAGGAAGTGTCTGCGAGGGTAAAAAAAATATTGTCCACTATGCGCTTTACAAAAAACCGTGGCAATATGATGATGTGACAGACGGAAAATATTTTTGGGAATATGCAAATAAATCACCGTTCTGCAAATTGATACTTGACAGAAAAGCAAATTACGGCGAAAAAGAGAAGTCCGCCAATGACGCGATGGCAAAAGAAATTATTGTTCATGCAAACAAAATTGCCATGTCCGATGATACCTTTGCCAAAAAACTTGGTGTAAGAGGATAAGTGTATGGAAAAATCGGCTCATAAACTGGAACTGCTTGAAAAAATCGCCGAACTTGAAAAACAGGAGCGGTGGTATCTCGATGTCGAGGACGACCCCGAAACATATCCGCTTATGCCGGATAATATAGACTATCTGAACAAAAAGCTGTCAAGCAAAATAAAAAATAAGGTAGCCAATGCTTTTGGTGCCCGTTTTTTTGATAAAATGATTGCCGCAAGGCAGCTTATCATAAAGGAAGTCCGCGGTATTGAGAATTTTACTGCTGTCAAAGGCGGAAGGATTGTTACCTGCAATCATTTCAGTATGTGCGATAATTACGCCGTATGGGTGGCACTTCGCGACCATATGGACGGAAGGATGCTTTATAAAGTAATCCGAGAAGGAAACTATACCAACCCGCCCAAACCATTCGGACTCTTTATGCGGCACTGTAATACGCTTCCGTTATCGAGCCGGAAGGAAACGATGGTTGAGTTTATGCATGCATTTGCCGAACTGCTGAACCGCGGCGAGACAATATTGATATATCCTGAACAGGGTATGTGGTGGAATTATCGCAAGCCCCGACCCATGCAGGACGGAGCCTTTTCTCTCGCTGTGCGGAATAAGGCTCCCGTTGTTCCGGTCTTTATCACAATGGAAGACAGCGACATACTTGACCCGGACGGTTTTTTCGTGCAGGAATATACGGTTCATATACTGCCTGCAATTTATCCGGACGAAAATCTTTCTTCTGCAGGCGCCAGGAGGGATATGAAAAATAAAAATTATGAGGCCTGGGCCAAGTCATATGAAGAATTCTATAAAAGACCTCTGGAATACAGCAAATTATGAAGCTTCATGTTACGGCGAAAGGTGCTTTGATATAACACACCGAAGCTGAGCGAAAAAATAAACAGGAATATATTTTTTGAACAGGAGAAAAGAAATGAGAAAAATCAGAATTGTGTCGGATTCTGCATCCGATTTGTCAGCGCTTGAAAATGTGGAGTTTGCAAGCTCTCCAATGAAAATCATCACGGCGGAAAGAGAATTTGTCGATGATGAGAATCTTGATGTTGATGAAATGGTAAATTTCTTTGACGAGTATAAAGAAAGGTCGCAAACCTCCTGCCCGAACCCGGCTGATTGGATAAAAGCTTTTGGAGATGCCGACGATATCATATGCGTTACAATAACAAGCGCTCTTTCCGGCAGCTATAACTCGGCGTGCACGGCAAAGGAGATGTATGAAGCGGAGAATGAAGGAAAGCGCGTTTTTGTTCTCGATACACTTTCTGCAGGCCCTGAAATCACCTTGGCGGTCAGAAAGCTGGAGGAGCTTATAAAGAACGGCGTGGATTATGAGGAGATTTGCAGGAGGATACAGGAATATAATAAGAACACCGGGCTTGTGTTTATGCTTAAGTCCCTCAAGAATTTTGCAGCTAACGGCAGAGTGTCTCCCATTGTGGCGAAGCTTGCGGGTTTTGCGGGTATCTGCATAGTCGGAAAAGCGAGCGATGAAGGGACACTGGAGCCTTCTCATAAATGCAGAGGAGAAAATAAGTCCCTGGATACGATACTATCTGACCTTGAAAAGTACGGATTCAGAAGCGGCAGGGTCAGCATCGGGCATTGTCAGAATCAAAAGGCAGCGGAGCAATTGAAAGCGATGATTAAAGAAAAGTTCGGTGATGTACAGGTTGAGATACATAAATTCAGGGGCCTGTGCAGCTTTTATGCAGAAAAGGGCGGCTTGTTAGTCGGATTTGAAAAGTGTTAGACAGGTTTTATTTTGCAATACATAGCGTGGCAGAAAGAACAACAGCGAGGTGAATTTCACCTCGCTGTTGATGACTATTTGTTTGTTTTGGGGTTATCGGTTCTGCCTAAGATATAATCAACGGAAATATCGTAAAAATCCGCGAGTTTTACAAGTGTTGATGTAGGAATGTCGATATCTCCGCGTTCATAATTGCTGTAAACTCGCTGGCTGCAAGATAATATCTCACCGAGCTTTGTTTGCGTAAGGTCTCGGTCTTCGCGTAAATCTCTAAGACGCTTATAATACGGCATATCAACACCTCCTCCATAAGAGTAATATCATTATATGATAGAAAGAATTTCGCTATTGACTTTTAGCGAGAATTTCGCTAAAATATACATATTATACTTAAGGGAGGAAATAAAAGTGAAGAATGTTTTTACGAGCTGCATATTGTCAAAGAAGCCGAATTCTTTGAAGGAATGTATGAAGATGGATCATATTTCGGCTTCGTTGTGGGCTTGGTGTGAGACGATTGAGACAATAGGAAAGATAGTTTGTTGGGTTATAGGCATAATAGGGATAATTACGGCTTTTGCGCTTGCAGAAGACGGCGGATTCCGGGTGTTTATCACAATAATTGCAATTACGGCGGCTCTCGCTTTTTTTCAGTACATTACATATCATCTTATAGCAATTATTCTGGGCGCGGGTGCCAGTATTGTTCACAATGTAAGAATAACTGCAGGCACAGCGCTTTACTGTGCGGAAAATGACGGTGAAGTACAAGGAGAAAAAAGCACAAAAAGCAGTGATAAAAGTGTTGTCAGACAAAGAACAACAGATACAGCTTCGCCATTAAATTGTTATGATGCGGGATACTGGACATGCCAAAAATGTAAAAGCAAAAACGGAGCAGGAAATCAGTATTGCAAAAATTGCGGAGAATATAAATAAAATTTATTTTAAAAGAGAAGTATTCTGAAACTGAATTTTGATTTCTTCCCACCAATTTCCTTACATAAAAATCCCTTGATTGTAAACAATAGTGTTATAATTTCAAAACAAAAAGGGGATTTATATAA
This sequence comes from Eubacteriales bacterium, assembly GCA_045649105.1. Taxonomy (GTDB): domain Bacteria; phylum Bacillota; class Clostridia; order Oscillospirales; family JAAYXM01; genus JAZRPG01. The sequence continues at coordinate 58,142 of JAZRPG010000045.1, read as the reverse complement.
TGAAAGCCACAGGAATTGTAAGAAGAATTGACGACCTCGGTCGTGTCGTCATACCGAAAGAAATCCGCCGCACGATGCGCATACGCGAGGGAGATCCGCTTGAGATATACACGGACAAGGACGGAGAGGTAATATTCAAAAAATATTCTCCCGTCGGAGAGCTTGCGACATTTGCTATCCATATATGCGAAACGCTCAATAAGACAACGGGAGCGACAGCAATCGTGTGTGACCGTGATTCGGTAATTGCGGCATCGGGACCTGCGCGCCGCGATTTGCTCGACAAGAGGATAAGCGAGGACCTTGAGCATATTATTGAGTCACGCCAGATTTATCAGCACAAGAGCGGGGAAAGAAAAATCAGCGTTACTGACAGTGATAACGGACAGTATCTGTCAATCGCGGCGCCAATAATATCCGAGGGTGACGTGTCGGGGTGCATTGTATTTGCGTTTGACGGCTCGGAGACGGAGCTTGGAGAGACGGGATATAAGCTCGCGCAGACGGTTGCAGGATTTCTCGGCAAGCAGATGGAAGCATAAAAGGCCATCATACGAAAAGAATACAGTACGGAAAAATTGCACGGCAGAAAGCGTGAGAGGCCTTTCTGCCGTGCATTGTCTATGTAAGGGGCGGAAAAATCCGCCCGCAGGGTCAGCAGCAGCTTCCGTTTGATTTTTTAAGGTCAAACGACATGCAGTCTGTACACTGGTCCTTTGTCGGGTTCTGCTCATGGGTTCCGACCTGTATGGTGTTGAGAGAGCAGTAATTGACATCGCCGCAGTGATGAGCGCAGGAAGTTACTGTGCACTGAATGCTTTTGTTTGCGTTGTTATCAGACATTTTGCAAATACCTCCGTTTATTTTTTTGCGCGGAGATAGTTTGCGCGGTTATATGCCGTAATATGCGCGCTGAGTGCAAAATATTGCTGTATTTTATAACACTTGAAGTATTTTTTGCGTTGTGGTATTATAATCATAGTATTTTGCGATGTTCAAAAGGGGGTGCGGCGCGTGGGTTATTACAGTATAGCCGGGCTCAGGGTGCGTGCCGTGTGCCGCGGAGAGCTCACAAACTCAAGACTTGAGGCGTACAGATGCGGGGAGTTTCAGCAGGCAGATATTGAAATAAATATCCCTGATTTTTTAATTCTTAATGAAAAAAAGAAAAATCCGCATTTTTCATATGACGAATGCGAATATATGCTTACGGCGACCGTGTTTTATGATGCACTCATAGAGCATGGAGGGCTGCTTCTTCATTCCGCGGCAATAAGCCTTGACGGCGGTGCGTATTTGTTTTCTGCTCCGTCGGGCGTGGGGAAGTCGACGCATATTAAGCTGTGGCAGAAGGTGTTCGGTGCGGAGCGGACATTTGTAATAAACGACGATAAGCCTGCGATAATTGAGCGAGACGGTGCTTTTTTTGCGTGCGGAACGCCGTGGAGCGGAAAGTATGACATAAGCAGGAATGTGTCGGTGCCGCTGCGCGGAATTGCGTTTCTGGAGCGCGGAGAGAAAAATGAGGTTACGCGCATTGCTCCGGCCGAGGCGCTTGTGCAGTTTATGGAGCAGACTCTGCGGCCTGTTGACCACAAGAAAACGGCGAAGCTTCTTGCGCTTGTTGACCGTCTGTTTTCGCAGGTGCCGATATTCAGAGCGAAGGTAAATATGGACAGTGACGCGGCTTTGGCAAGTTATAACGCCATGTCCGCAAAAAATACGGAGGTGTGATGGTTTTGAAAATCAAGGATTGCTATGTAATGCGCAGTGTCGCGGGGAATAATGTCGTCCTTCCGACAGGAAGCGCTGCGGTTGATTTCAACGGAATGATGACGCTTAATGAGGTCGGCGCAATGCTCTGGGAGAAGCTTTCTTCAGGCGCGGAGGAGGACGAGCTTGTAGCCGCGATACTTGAGAGCTATGATGTTTCCGAGGAGATTGCAAGGAAAGATACCGCCGCGTTTATAGCGCAAATGAGAGAAGCTGATATACTTGAATAAGAAGGTTTCGCTTTCCGCTCTTGCGCCCGTCATTGAGGAGACGCTTTCTTCAGGCGGCAGCATACGGCTTGAAATTACGGGGCAGAGCATGCTTCCGCTTCTTCGTGAGGGCCGCGACAGCGTCGAGCTTATTAAGGCTTGCGGAAGGCTTAAAAAATACGATATTCCGCTGTACAGGCGAGAAGACGGTACATTTGTGCTGCACAGGGTTATAGGCGTGCGGCGGCGCGGATATGTGATGTGCGGAGACCACCAGTGTATAAAGGAATATCCCGTAACTGACGGGCAGATAATAGGTGTTGTCTCATCTTTCCGCCGTGACGGAAAGGATATAGATACAAAAGATGCTTCATATATGAAATATGCGCGGCGCCGCGTGCGCTCTCGCGTGTTCAGGCGCGTAAGGGGACTGTTTGCGGCGGCAGGGAGGGTGTTTTTTGGAAAAAAATAAGGCGCACAGATTTATTTTTGATTCGTCAAAGGGCGAGCTTCTTAAAATACTTGCAGTGACGGCTGTAAACGCTCTTATCGCGGCACTCGGCGTGTATTTTACACTTGTCGTGCGTGATGTGATAAACCGCGCGATTGAAGGGGATACTGCGGGCGTGTGGCGCGCGGCTGTCGTTATGGTTGCTGTCGTTGCGCTTCAGCTTCTGCTCAGTATAACATGCCGTATGCTTGAGGAGCACATATCCTCACGGCTTGAAATAGCCATGCGCGGGCGTGTGTTCCGCGCTCTTTTAAAAAAGGATTACAGCGCAGTTTCGTCGTTTCACAGCGGCGAGGTGATAAACCGCCTGTTTGGCGATGTTTCAATAGTGTGCAGTACAACGGCGACACTTGTGCCGGGGGTTATCGGACTTCTGACGCGCCTTGTCGGAGCGCTTGCGGCGATACTTCTGGTGGACAGGCGCTTTGCAATCCTGATACTCTGCGGCGGGCTTCTGATGTTTGTGTTTGCGCGTGTATTCCGCAAATTTATGAAGCGCACGCACACAGATGTTCAGGAGGCGGGCGGCCGTCTGCGCTCATTTGTGCAGGAGGCGATGGAAAATCTTCTTGTTATAAAGTCCTTTAAGATGGAGGAGCAGATAACGGACGGAGAAAGCGGACGCGCCAAGGCACAGCACAAGGCAAAAATGCGGCGAGCCGCGTTTTCGTCAGGCGCAGGGACGGGATTTTCCGCGCTTGTCATGTGCGGATATATGTATGCGGTAGTCTGGGGCGCTGTGAGGATACTGTCGGGCACACCCGGCTTCGGTTACGGTGATTTTACTGCGATAATGCAGCTTATAGGACAGATACAGACGCCGTTTGCGGGCCTTTCAGGAAGCCTCTCAAAGTACTACTCGGCGATAGCGTCGGCAGAGCGGATAATGGAGCTTGCAGACCTTCCGTGTGAAGATGACGCGACTTGCACTGATGTACCGGAAATATACAAGGAGCTTGACCTGATACGCCTTCAAAGAGTATCTTTTAATTACGGGAAGACAAAGGTGTTTACCGACGCGGATGCAGAAATACATAAAGGAAAGCTTACGCTTATATCAGGGGCATCGGGCATAGGAAAAAGCACGCTTATCAAGCTTCTTATGGGCGTTATAAGACCTGCGTCCGGAGAGATATGTGCTTCTCTCTCTGACGGAAGGGAAATAAGACTCGGAAGTTCAACACGCGGGCTTTTTGCGTATGTGCCGCAGGGTAATTTCCTTATGAGCGGGACAATCCGCGAAAATCTCCTGCTTGCAAAACCTGATGCGACGGAAGAGGATATAGATAAAGCTCTGCGTGTAAGCTCAGCCGATACTTTTGTGAATGAGCTTCGGGACGGGGTTATGACCGAAATAGGCGAGCGGGGGCGCGGGCTTTCTGAAGGGCAGGTGCAGCGCCTTGCAATAGCGCGTGCGATTCTGTCCGGTGCGCCGGTGCTGCTTCTTGATGAGGCGACAAGCGCGCTTGACGAGGAGACGGAGAGAGCCGTGCTTGAAAATATAATGAAGCTTCCGGGGCGCACCTGCATTGCCATATCACACAGAAATGCCGCGCGTGAGATATGCGACTGTGAGCTGCAGGTGGTAAACGAAAAAATACTGAAGAAATAAAGAGCTGATAAGTAAAAAAGCATGCCGACATCAAGACAGATGTCCGGCATGCTTTTTTACTTATATCAGAAGGCTGTTTAGCGTTGCTGTTACGGCATGTTTTTAAAGAGGAAATCGAGCCCGTCATCTGCAGGGTTTACAAGATGACCGCCGTCCCATACCGAGAAGCAGAGCTTTTCCTCTGCGCCTGCGGCGGAGTAGTATTTTTTTGCGCGGTATGCTTCACGCACGGCAGAGCCAAAATCGAAAATATCGTCCTTACTGCCGACCTCGAGATACAGCGCGCGGGGTGCGCAGAGCGCGGCGATTTCCGCATCGAGAAATGTGTTCGCGGCGTTATTGTAGTGCCACTCGGAAAAGCGATAGCGCAGCCTGTCATTAAAGCAGCCGGAGAGATATGCGCTTTCTATGCGTGTATCCGCTGCCATCATGTGAAGACCTATATATGCGCCGTATGACATACCGGCAAAGCCGACGCGTGAGAATGCGGTGCGGGGGTGTGCCTCAAGAAAGTCAAGTACGCGCATTATGCAGAATATTTCGAGCGAAGTCATGCTTCCGCCAAGGCTCTTGAGGCGAAGGTCAAGGTCTGCGCGGTTGTATTCTGTCTCATATATTGGCTTTGCGGGGCTCTGACCTATGTTCCACAGAAGGAGCTGCGGCGCAAAGACGCGCGCGCCGCGCAAAACAAGCCTCGGGACGAGGTTTGAATAGCCGTTCTTACCGTGCATATTGCACAGAAGCTCAGGCGTGCCGAGGGCACCGTGCGCCGCAATAACGAGCGGGGACGGAGCTGCCTCCTCATGCGGGACAAGATACAGCCCGTGAAAGAAAAGCCCGGGCAGCGCCTCAATTTTTATGCGGTATATATTGCAGTTTTCGTCCTCGGCAACAAAGGCGTATGATGCCGGCGGGACTGACTTTTCATATCGGCACAGAGGCTTTCCGAGCATGTCAATATACTTTTTTCTGTAGCTCTCAATATCGCGGAAGAAGCTTTCAGGCGGCATGAACTTATCACGCAAAGAGCTTGATTTTTCCTCAAGCGATGCGACAAACGAGTTGAGAGAGCTTACATATTCACGCCGTGAAAATTCAGAGCTTTCGGGCGGCTCTGTATACGGATTGTCTTTCAGCATCAGAATATCTCCCAAACGGAATTTGTGTTCTTCTTATTCCTTCCGGAGTTTGTCAAGCTCCGCTTGCATATGCTCAAGCTTTATGCGCATTCTGCAGAGCTCCTGCGCGATGGGGTCGGGAATGTGAATCTGGTCAAGGTCAGTGCCGTCGCATGTCTTTATCCCGTCACGCTTCACTACGCGCGCGGGGACGCCGACAGCAGTGGAGTTTGGCGGAATGGTGTCAAGGACTACGGCGTTTGCGGCGATTTTTGAGTTATCGCCGACAGAAAACGGGCCGAGGACCTTTGCGCCCGCGCCTATCATTACATTATTGCCTATGGTCGGGTGGCGCTTGCCGACATCCTTGCCCGTACCGCCCAGGGTGGCGCCCTGATAAATCGTGCAGTTTGAGCCGATTTCAGCCGTTTCGCCGATTACGACGCCTGTGCCGTGGTCAATGAAAAAGCCGGGTCCGATTTGCGCGGCAGGGTGAATTTCAACGCCGGTTAAGAATTTATTGAACTGTGACACAAGTCTTGCGAGAAAAAACAGCTTGTGTTTATAGTAGAAATGCGCTATGCGGTGCCTTGTGATGGCGTGAAAACCCGAGTAGAGGAAAAACACCTCAACCGAATTTCTCGCCGCCGGGTCGCGCTCTTTAACTGCGCGAAGGTCTGCGCGCATGTTTTCAAACATATTATATCCCCACCTTTTATATATGGTAAAAATATTGTTTATTCTATAATTCCTCCGCCGATGACGCGCTCACCGTCATAAAGAACGAGCGACTGACCGGGGGCAACGCCGCGCCGGGGAGAAGCAAACTCCGCGCGGATAATTTCCCCGTCTGTATATATCATCGCGGGGCTTGCAGCTCCATTATATCTGATTTTTGCGCTGCATGCAAATTTCTGCGGAGGTTTTTTATCGCTTATGAAGGTTATGTCGCCTGCCGTGACGGTTGTTTTATTCTGTGCGCCGTCAGTCCCGAGGTGGACCTCGTTTTTCTCTGCATCAAGCCGCGTGACAAACAGGCGCTCGGAATATGCGATTCCGAGACCGCGCCGCTGACCGACTGTATAGTGCAGAAGTCCGCGGTGCTCGCCGAGGTCTTCCCCGCCGGGGCCGATAAAGCGCCCGGGCGGCAACGGCGATGAATTTTTCTCAAGATATGCGGCATAATCGCCGTCGGGAATAAAGCATATGTCCTGGCTGTCCCGCTTTGAGGCAGTGTCAAGGCCGATTTCCGCGGCAATTTCACGCACGCGCGGTTTCGTAAGCCCGCCGAGCGGAAAAAGTGCGCGGCGGAGCTGATGCTGGCGCAGTCTGTACAGCGCATAGGTCTGGTCCTTTTCTGAAAAAAGCGCCCGCGCAGGGAAAAGCTCACCTGAGCTGTCCTTAATAAGGCGAGAGTAGTGCCCTGTTGCGACGAAATCCGCGCCGAGCGAGTCGGCAATGTCGAGCATTGCGCCGAATTTAAGATAGTAGTTACACCACACGCAGGGGTTTGGCGTACGCGCACTGCGGTATTCGTCAATAAAATTTTTTATGACATGCTCTGTAAACTTATCACGAACATCAATTTCATAGTGCGGAATATCAAGAACCTTGCATATGCCTGCAGCATCGGGCGGGGGCGCTCCGTGCATAACAAGAGTTACCCCGATGACATTGAAGTCCTTTTTCAGTATACAGGCGGCGACACTGCTGTCAACACCGCCGCTTATGCCGACGATTACAGTCTTTTTCATATGCTACCTCAGAGTGATGTCATATCTCTTTTGTGAATGTGTAAGAACTTCGGCGCCTGATGCTGTCACGAGCACCGTGTCCTCTATACGCACGCCGCCGAGGTTTTCGATATAGAGCCCCGGCTCGATTGTTATTACCATGTTTTCGGAAAGAACGGAGTCAGAGCGCTTTGAAACGGTCGGCGCTTCATGTATCGCGAGTCCTACACCGTGACCCAAAGAATGCATGATGTATTCTTCTGCGCCGAATTCTGAGAACAGCTCGCACTGGTACTCCGTAATTTCGCGGCAGGTTATGCCGGGGGAAACCTTTGCAACGCACTTTTTCTGGACCTTATAGACCATATCCCAAAGCTCTGAAAGCTCGCGGCAGGGTTTTCCGAGATGGAGCGTTCTTGTAATGTCTGACATGTAGCCGCCGATGCAGGCGCCGAAATCAAGCGTAAGAAGCCCGTTTTCGGGAAGAGGTGCATCGGTCGGGCAGGCGTGCGGCATGGCACCGCGGACTCCGCTTGCCGCTATTGTTTCAAATGCAGCCTTTTCGCTTCCGCGAAGCGCCATCTCATACTCAAGGCGCGCGGCGACCTCGCGCTCGGTCATGCCCTTTTTAAGCGTGTGAATGAGCGCGGAAAATGCATCGTCTGCTACCTTTGCGGCACGGCGGATATTTAAAATTTCAGACGCGTCCTTTATCGCGCGGATATCCTCGCCGAAATCGGGAAGCGGAACCCAGCTTATTTTATCGCTCATCTGCCTGAGCGCCCGTGCTTCGCTGTCTGTCAGGCGGCTTGTTTCATATCCGATGCTTGTTATACTGTTTTTTGAAATAAGCTCAAATATGTGCGCGTTTTTTGACTGATTTGCGATTATCGGGGTATAAAGCTTTGCCTGCTCCCGTATCTGCAGGTCATACCTGCTGTCGGTAAGCGCGAAGCATTCGCCTTTTGTGATAAGCAGGGTGCAGTTGCTGCCCGTAAAGCCCGAAAAATATCTGTAGTTTTCATATGAGGTGATAAGAAGGCAGTCAAGCCTGTGTTTGTCAAGCTGCTCCCTTGCAAGTGCAAGCCTTCTTCTCATCATGCGCGGACCTCAAATTTCCACTCGCGCACTATGAGGTTTCCGGAAAAGTCCCTCGCACGGACGAGAATTGTGTGGTGTCCGTTTTTAAGCGCATGCTTTACAGTATATGAGATTTTTCCCGTGGCGGTGTCATAGATACGGTCGGTACAGTTGTAGCCGTTTACCCATATTTCAACGGTTTCGGGGTTTAGGCCTGCGTCGGAATCGGTTGCCGAGTTGTCTTTCAGGATAACGCCGATTGATGGGTTTTTGGTATGGATTATCATTTTTTCATCCGGCCATGCCTTTGTTATTTCCGGCGCGATGTAGTCCTCGCCCTCAGGCTCGCTGTATATTGCACGGAGCCTGTCAAAATACAGACAGCCGTGAGTGAGCTTCTGCGGGTTGGACACGAGATATACAGGCACCTTTACGAAAATGGGCCCTGATATGTTTTCGGGAAGAGAAACTTCAACATATTTCCATCCCGTCCAGTCTATTCCCGTGCTTCCTGTGTATGAGAGGGTATACTGCTTCCCTGATTCATCCTCTATTATCGTGCGGAGTGCGACGCCGCTTCCGTCGCCGAACACCATCATGCTGAGCTTATTCGGCGCTTTTTCGAGCCTGTACGGCGCGTCGGTCTCGGAATTCGGAGAGACCATGTAATACGAGCCGACGGATTCTGTTGTGTTGAGGAAGTTGTAGTATACCTTAAGGCTACGCTTTCCGTACATCACAAGGTCGCCGGTTTCTTCAAACTTCCAGTTCGGTGCGACCTTTGTTCCGACTGATGCAGGGACAAATACGGTTCCGTTATCCTCAAAGTCAGTTATTATAACAGGCGGAACTTTTATCTCGACCGGGATTTCGACAGATGCCGTGCCGAGACTTACTGTAATATTGCCTGTTGCAAATTCCTCCGCGAGCGTGAATTTGCCGGGAGAGGTGAAGGTTCCGAGCTCCTCGGGCGCAGTGAATGTATAAAGCTCCTGCGGACATTCGACAACCTGACCGTTGCGGGCAGCGCTCATTTTTATTTCAATGCTTTTGCCGGCATCGGCGGAAATGCTTTTAATATCGGGTGTAATTGTATCAACATCGTCCACGATTTCAATGGTTGCATTTCCTGCTGCAATACCGCTTTCTGCCGTAATTACGGTGGTTTCCGCAACATCTGCCGAGAGCGTACCGTCATAGGCTATGCTGTTGTATACGGAGTCTGTCGACCAGTATATATCACTCGGCGCAGGAATCGGTTTTATGTTCTCATCATATGCTCCCGTGACGGAGAATTTATACTTTCCGCCCTGCATTACAAGGCGTGACGAGGGCGAAACGGTAAGTGAGGTTGCTCTTCCCGTCGGCGCGGTGTTCATAAGCACAAGCGCGTTTGCAACCTGACGCGGACTGCTTCCGGAAACCTTGTTTACTACAGAGGTTGAAAGCTCGCCCGGTCTTCTGAGGACAAAGGTGGTAGACCCGCCGCCGTCGAGGTTGAGCGCGTCTGTGCAGCCGAGAGCGCGCATTGCCTCCGCTGCGGATTTGTATGTCATGCCTGCAGCGCCGTCCTGCCTTCCGTCAAAGGTCGCCATAACGACTGTGCCGTCGGCTCTGATGCCGACAGAGGTTCGCGGCTGGTACGCTTTATCAGCCTCGCTGTATATTTCTCCGTCCTTTAAGAGAAGCTCAATGCCGCCGACGGCAAACTTTACATTTGACCAGAACTCATTGAAGCGGAAGGACATCTCAAGCTCGTCGCCGATATTGAGCTTTTTTAAGTCGTTCATGCGCTCGCCCTGAGCGGAGAGGACTATGTACCCGTCGCCGAGAGCGGTGTTTCCGACGGCGTCGAATGCTTCTTCAACGACAAATTTAAGCGTGTCCCCGTGTCTTACCTCGCCCGAGATAACGCGGCAGCGCAGCTCGTAGGTTGTTGTGCCTGTTTTTGTGCCGCGCGCGTAATCAGGGGTATAAAGCATGAGTGACGGAGCGTCCTTTGCGTGGGCATTGTTAATCCCCGTAACATCGCACAATACCCCATCGATTCGGAATATCTTGTCAAGTATTGTGCCGTGTCGTACGATAAACGGTTTGTTGTCGTAGGTGAGGCCGAATGCGGCATAGTACTGCGGCGGAGTTGAAAGGATAATGCCGTCATCTATGAATATGCCGTGCGGCACGCCGACACCGAAATTAAAAAAGTCGCCGTTTATTGCAGCTGTTGCGGTGTCTCCGCCGTCTGTACTGCTCATGTTGTTTGCAATAGTGTTGACGGTCTGCTCGCTGTATACATATCCTGCACTTAACCCTGCGCGAAGCGAGGTGTACGGGTTTTGCGGGTTAAACTCAATTGCGTTTATGTTCTGTTTCCCGCGGGCGTCTGACGCGCGCAGCTCGATATGGTTTGCATCAGGTGCGACATTGGTTATTGTATATCCCTCAACAGAGAGTGATGAGGTAAGTTCAGAATATTTAAAGGCGCCTGCAGGCAGCGTGACGGATGCGGTAAGTACAGCTGCCGTAATAAACGCCGATATTTTTATCCGTATGTTCCTTTTCATTTTCTGTTATCCTCCGTAAAATGCGATGTTCTTATATACATTTTTTATTCGTTTGCACCGCAGCACTTTTTGTATTTCTTTCCGCTGCCGCAGGGGCATGGGTCGTTCCTTCCGACTTTTGCACCGCGGCGATGAGGCTCTTTTTTGACGCTTCCGTCGCCGCCGTGCTCTCCCGTGATCTTTGCGACGGCTTCGCGCCTGGGCGCAGATGGGCCGCGGAGACGCATGGTGAATACCATCGTCACCGTGTTTTCGCGGATAGAGTCTATCATCTCCTCGAACATGTCATGGCCCTCGTTTTTATATGCTATAATCGGGTCCTGCTGTCCGTATGCGCGAAGGCCGATGCCCTGGCGCAGCTCTGTCATTGCGTCAATATGCTCCATCCAGTGCTCGTCTACATTGCGGAGAAGAACGACGCGCTCAAGCTCACGCATGATTTCTGGCGTAAGCTCTGCCTCACGCGCCGAGTAGGCGCGGTTTGCAAGCTCTGTAAGGTCATGGCAGAGGTCATCTGCGTCATAGTCAACCTTTGAGAGCTCGTCACGCGTCATTCTGAGGTCGCGCTCGGTAAGGAAGATACCCTTGTATTTTTCGCGCACGGCGTCAAGATGCGCTGTCTGGACATATTTTTCTTCGCCGAGGACTGAAAAAACGGTGAGCTTTATTGAGTCCTCAATCATCTTCTTTATTGATTTTTCAATATCATGGCCGTCGAGAACTGTTTTTCTCTGGTCGTAGATTATCGTGCGCTGCTTATTTATAACATCATCATACTGTAAGACGTTTTTGCGTATCCCGAAGTTTCTTGATTCAACCCTGCGCTGTGCAGATTCTATCGCGTTTGTGAGCATGTTCTGCTCTATCGGCGTGTCCTCGTCTATTCCGAGCGCGTTCATCATGCCCATTACGCGCTCTGAGCCGAACAGGCGCATTATATCATCCTCAAGCGAGAGATAAAAGCGCGAGTTTCCGGGGTCGCCCTGGCGCCCTGCACGGCCGCGGAGCTGATTGTCAATTCTGCGCGATTCGTGACGCTCGGTGCCGATTATGAAGAGGCCGCCTGCCGCCTTGACCTTTTCCGCCTCGGCATCTGTAACCTGTTTGTATTTCTTGTAAAGCTCTCTGTATTTTTCACGCGCTGCGAGTATTTCGGCGTCATCTGTAGTAGCCGTGCCGCCGGCATCGACTATGAGGTCTTCGTCCATTCCCGTGCGCCTGAGCTCGCTCTTTGCCATAAAGTCGGCGTTGCCTCCGAGCATGATATCGGTTCCGCGGCCTGCCATATTTGTTGCGATTGTAACCGCGCCGAGCTTTCCGGCCTGGGCGACTATTTCTGCCTCTTTTTCATGGTTTTTTGCATTAAGCACAACATGCTTTATTCCGCGTTTGTTCAGGAGAGCGGACACATGCTCACTCTTCTCGATTGATACAGTGCCGACAAGTGCAGGCTGACCGCGCTTGACACAGTCCTCAATCCGGGCGATTACGGCGCGGAATTTCCCCGCCTCGGTTTTATATACGACATCGGACATGTCATTTCGTATCATCGGTCTGTTTGTGGGAATCTCGACAACATCGAGGTTGTAAATGTGCTTAAACTCGTCCTCTTCTGTAAGCGCCGTACCGGTCATGCCCGAGAGTTTGTCGTACATGCGGAAATAGTTCTGAAACGTAATTGTCGCAAGGGTTTTGCTTTCGTTCTGTATATTTACGCGCTCCTTTGCCTCTATTGCCTGATGCAGACCCTCGGAATATCTGCGCCCGAGCATGAGGCGGCCTGTAAACTCGTCGACTATTATAATCTGATTGTCACGAACAACATAGTCAATGTCGCGCTGCATTATGCCGCGCGCGCGGATAGCCTGGTTTATATGGTGATAAAGCTCGGCGTTTTCCGGGTCGGACAGGTTTTCGATGGAAAATGCCTTCTCCGCCTTTGCGATACCCGATGCGGTGAGCGTTGCCGTGCGCGCCTTTTCGTCTACTATATAGTCGCCGTCGGCATCGTCGTTATCTTCCTTTTCGTCAACAGAGGCGACGACTATGCGGCGAAGCGAGGCGGCAAATCTGTCCGCCTGCTCGTATATATATGTCGGCTTTTCTCCCTGGCCGGATATGATGAGCGGAGTTCTCGCCTCGTCTATAAGTATTGAGTCGACCTCGTCAACGATTGCGAAGGCGTGGTTTGAGCGCCCGACCATGTTGTCCTTATAAAGGGCCATGTTGTCGCGCAGGTAATCAAAGCCGAACTCGTTGTTCGTTCCGTATGTAATGTCTGAGAAGTATGCCGCGCGGCGCTCCTCGTTTGAGAGACCGTGGACAATGATGCCGACGGACATGCCGAGAAAGCGGAATACGCGGCCCATAAGCTCACCCTGGTATTTTGCGAGGTAGTCATTTACGGTGACGATGTGGACACCGTTGCCCGTAAGCGCGTTCAGGTATGCGGGGAGAATGGCGGAGAGGGTTTTTCCCTCACCGGTCTTCATCTCCGCGATGCGCCCCTGATGAAGAACGATTCCGCCGATGAGCTGTACGCGGAAGGCGCGAAGCCCGAGCACGCGGAATGCCGCCTCGCGGATTGCGGCAAAGGCCTCAGGAAGAAGAAGGTCGAGCGTCTCGCCGCTGCTTATGCGGCTTCGGAATTCCTCGGTCTTTGAACGAAGCTCGCTGTCTGACAGCGCTTTAAACTCATTCTCAAGCGCTTCGATTTTGTCGACAAGGGGGAGGATTTTCTTTATTTCGCGGTCACTGTGTGTGCCGAAAAGCTTTGTTATAATACCCATTTCAGTATCCTTTCAAAAATATTCTGAGCCAAGTTACAGTATAACATATTTTAATATAAGAAAAAAGATATTTTTTGTAAATAAAGTAATAGGTATTGCAAATATCAGCGGTTTTGTGTATTATGGAAAAAAGAGGTTGATATAATGAGTATTTTAAAGGACAAAAATGCGGCTCCGGCAGGGAGAAGAAAAATTGATTGGGTAAAATCATATATGCCCGTGCTTGAAGCCATAGGCGAGAGGTTTGAGAAGGAGCGCCCGTTTGAGGGGCTCAATATTGCAATGTCGATACACCTTGAGGCGAAGACGGCAAACCTCGCTCTGACGCTTAAAAGAGGCGGTGCGCGAGTGTTTGCAACGGGCTGCAATCCTCTTTCGACTCAGGACGATGTCGCGGCGGCGCTCGATTCGCTCGGCGTGGAGACATTTGCAGTACACGGGGCAAGCGAGGAGGAATATGAGAAGCATCTTACAGAGACGCTTAGCTGCGTGCCTGATATAATTATAGATGATGGCGGAGATTTTGTCGGCATTTTGCACGGCGGCAGGGAAGACCTCGCAAAGAATCTCAGAGGCGGCTGTGAGGAGACGACGACGGGCGTTGCGAGACTATCCGCGCGAGCCAAGGCAGGGAAGCTTAATTTTCCGATGTTCTCTGTAAATGATGCAAAGTGCAAGCATTTGTTTGATAACAGGCACGGCACGGGTCAGTCGGTCTGGGACGCGATTATGAACACGACAAACTGCCTCATTGCAGGAAAGTGCGTTGTTGTTGCGGGATACGGATTCTGCGGGCGCGGAGTCGCCATGCGTGCACGGGGGCTTGGCGCGGAGGTCGTAATCTGTGAGACAGATCCGCATCGTGCGCTTGAGGCATATACAGAGGGCTACCGTGTAATGACGATGGATTCGGCGGCGAATATCGGAGATATCTTTGTCACGACAACGGGCTGCAGAGATATTATAGTGCGTCGGCATTTTGAGGCAATGCGTGACGGGGTGCTCCTTGCAAATGCGGGGCATTTCGATGTTGAGATAAATAAAAAAGAGCTTGCATCTCTTGCAGAGCGAGTAGAGATAAGAAAGCCCAATATAGAAGGATATTACATGCGCGACGGGAAGGTGTTAAATCTTCTCGGAGAGGGCAGGCTCGTAAACCTTGCCGCGGGAAACGGGCATCCTGCAGAGATTATGGATATGAGCTTTGCTGTTCAGGCACTTATGATGGAGTACATAGCAAAGCTTCCGTCCCGTCTTGCGCCGGGGCTTTACCCCGTGCCGCAGGAGATAGATGAGCATGTCGCAAGGGAGAAACTCCGTGCCTCCGGCATTGAGATTGACAGCCTTAGCGATGCGCAGAAGGAGTATCTGCGCTCCTGGTAATTAATATAAGAAAAAGTGCGCCTTGCAGCGTTTTCGGCTGCAGGGCGCGATTTATGTGTAAACAAAGTGTAACGTTTGCGCCTCAGTTATTGAATATAATACATTACTGTAGTAAAATAAAATCCAAAGATATATCGGAGGCATCGCTTATTATGTACGGTTTTTTCGGGAGACTTATAAATAGTTTCAGGCGGTTTATGTACGGCAGATACGGGATAGACGAGCTTTCAAAATCGCTGCTTATAACAGGAATAATAATGACGCTGCTCGCGTCATTCAGATGGCTTGCGTGGCTTTCTTTGCCCGCGCTTTTAATAATATTCTGGGCATATTTCAGGTGCTTTTCAAAGAAATTTGATGCGCGCCGCGGTGAGCTTTATGCATATCAGCGGCTTCGGACAAATGCTCGGGACAGAGTATCGCTTTTACGCCGCATTATCCGTGAGCGCAAAACGCACAAACATTTCAGGTGCAGGCTGTGCAGGACGAGGCTCCGCGTTCCGCGCGGGAAGGGGAAGATTGAGGTGACCTGCCCGAAATGCCGCGCAAAGGTTATAAAAAAGACATAGCCACATCGGGTATCTTAAAGAAACAGAGAAAAGAGCACGGCAGAACAGTATTCTTCCGTGCTCTTTTTTTGCCGGGATAAAAGACGCGCCGGACATTTCGTCCGGCGCGCAATTTTTCTTTTAAGATTAGTTTGTGATTGTAAGCTCTGTCTCTTTGTCGAAGAGGTGAATCTTTGTAGCCTCGATTGCAACCTTTATTTTGTCGCCTACCTTGGTGTGTGAACGCGGTGAAACGCGTGCGACAAAGTTCTTGCTTCCGCAGCTGAGATAGAGATATGTCTCGTGACCCATCATTTCAACAACATCGACTGTTGCATCAACAACTGCATCCTCAAACTGGTTGAGATATACCTCCTCGTCATGCAGCGCCTCGGGGCGGACACCGACGATAACGTCCTTGCCTATGTAGGAAAGAACTTCAGGCTTTCTGCCCTTTGAATCGGGAAGAGCAACCTTGAATCCGTCGAATGTGAGATATGTTTTGCCGTTCTCTTCGATGAGGCGTGCTTCAAATGTGTTCATCTGGGGTGAACCGATGAATGTTGCAACGAAGAGGTTGGCAGGTGTCTCATAAAGGACATGCGGAGCGGCTGTCTGCTGGATGAAACCGTCCTTCATAACTACGATACGCGTTCCCATCGTCATAGCCTCGACCTGGTCATGTGTAACATAGATAAAGGTTGTTGCAAGACGCTCATGGAGCTTTGAAAGCTCTGTTCTCATTGATGCACGAAGCTTTGCATCGAGGTTTGAGAGCGGCTCGTCAAGAAGGAATACCTTCGGGCTGCGGACGATAGCACGTCCGAGCGCAACACGCTGTCTCTGACCGCCGGACAGAGCCTTCGGCTTTCTGTCGAGGAGATGATCGATTTCGAGGATTTTTGCAGCCTCTTCAACGCGGCGCTGGATTTCAGCCTTAGGTGTCTTGCGGAGTTTAAGTCCGAAAGCCATGTTTTCAAAAACTGTCATATGCGGATAAAGAGCGTAGTTCTGGAAAACCATAGCAATATCGCGGTCCTTCGGCGCGACATCGTTGCAGAGAGTATCGTCGATATAGAGCTCACCCTCTGAAATCTCCTCAAGGCCTGCAATCATGCGCAGTGTTGTTGATTTACCGCAGCCTGACGGGCCGACGAGGATGATGAATTCCTTGTCTGCAACATCGATGCAGAAATCTGAAACAGCGGTAACGCCGCCTGCGAATCTCTTGTAAACATGTTCGAGTCTTACACTTGACATTAAAAAAACCTCCGTTTTTAGGAAGCGGAAAAGCCCGCCGCCTTTTTTACTGTATTAAATATATCATTATCCGGGTAAAATGTAAATTCTCTTATTAGACAAAGCTTTCGCAGTAGTTTTGTACAATATAGACTATAATAAATACACAAAAAAGAGGTGCGAATATGTAAATTCGGGGGAGCTAAATCCGGAAGATTTAAAAAATAGGTAATATTTAATGGAGAAATGCAAATTATATTAAAGCAAAATGCGAATATAGAGAATTTTTGTAAAGCAAGTCAAAATGCACAAATAAAAAAGAGAAAATTGTGCAAAAGGAAAGTCGTAAACAGATTTATATAAATTGCTTGACAAATTATTTATAAATGTTATACTAAATACAGAGAAAGGTGGCAAAGCATGAAGAAGAATGTTTACAGTATAACATTGCTTGAGGATGTGGTGCGTGCGGTTGACCGCGTCGCATATCTTAACGGAACGAGCCGTTCGGGTATGATAAACAGGATTTTGGCCGAATATGTCAGCATGTCAACGCCGGAGACACATGCGCGGAGGATTTTTTCTGAGCTTGGTCGCATGATTGAGAGCGATAATGATTTTCGTATACACGCGGCACAGTCTGATACTCTTTTTGCGGTAAAAAGCTCGCTGAGCTTTAAGTATAATCCGACGATAAGATATTCCGTTGCGCTGTATTCCGAGGCGGATGAATTTTTCGGTGAGCTGCGCGCTGTACTGAGGACGCAGAACCCTATGCTTATATCACAGGTCGGTCTTTTCTTTGAGATGTGGGAACGGGTGGAAACGGCGTATTCGGGCACATCTCCTCGTGTATTCCTCGAGGCGGGGAAATATACCAGATGTCTTCGCATGCCGCACAAAAAGGCGGACGCAACGGAAATCGGGAGTGCCGCGGCGGGGTATATTCGCGTTCTGCATGACGGAATCAGCGCATATTTTGAGTCTCTGCCCGATACGGAACGGGCCACTGCCCGTATTTCGGACATATACAGAAGATATGTAAGCTCAGGTGCAATTTTAATATAGCTGTGCAAAGGAGGATTTTTTATGAATATGCAGAAACTGACCCAAAAGTCAATGGAAGCTTTGCAGCGTGCTCAGGCAGCGGCGCTTGAGTACGGAAATACACAGATAGAACAGGAGCATATTCTGTATGCTCTTGTATCACAGGAGGGCGGGCTCATTTCCGGCCTTGCGGAAAAGCTCGGTATTAAGGCGTCAGATATCGCGTCTGCCGCATCGGAGGCGATATCGAGGCTTCCGAAGGTCTCGGGCGATTCGGGGAATGTATATGTATCGCGTGATGCGGAGCTTGCGCTCAATGCCGCGGAAAAGCAGGCGGAGCGCATGAAGGATGAATATATTTCCGTTGAGCATATAATGCTCGGTTTGCTTGAAAAGCCGTCCGGAGAGATGAAGAAGATAATAAAGAAATTCTCTATTACGACAGACGCGTTTCTTCAGGCACTTTCAACAGTCAGAAAGAACGCGCGCGTGACGAGTGACGACCCGGAAGGAACCTACGATGCGCTCAAAAAGTACGGCACTGACCTTGTTGAGCTTGCCAGAGCCAAGAAGCTTGACCCGGTAATCGGGCGCGACACTGAAATACGGAATGTGATACGCATTCTGTCGCGAAAGACGAAGAATAACCCTGTGCTTATCGGAGAGCCGGGTGTCGGAAAAACTGCGATTGCGGAGGGGCTTGCGATGCGTATAGTGCGCGGAGATGTGCCGAAGTCACTCTCGGACCGCACGATATTCTCGCTTGATATGGGCGCCCTTATTGCAGGGGCAAAATTCCGCGGCGAATTTGAGGAACGGCTTAAGGCAGTGCTCAATGAGATAAAGGCGAGTGACGGGAAGATAATTTTGTTTATCGATGAGCTTCATACGATAGTCGGAGCGGGTAAGACCGACGGTGCAATGGACGCCGGAAATCTGCTGAAACCGCTTCTTGCAAGGGGCGAGCTTCACTGCATCGGTGCGACAACTCTTAACGAATACAGAAAGTATATAGAGAAAGACGCGGCGCTTGAGCGCAGGTTCCAGCCCGTGCTTGTAGATGAGCCGACAGTTGAGGACACAATATCAATACTCAGGGGTCTGCGTGAGCGTTATGAGGTGTTTCACGGCGTCAAGATTCAGGACCCTGCACTTATTGCGGCGGCAGTACTTTCCGCGCGGTATATATCTGACAGATTCCTGCCCGATAAGGCAATAGACCTTGTAGACGAGGCTTGCGCCATGATACGGACGGAGATAGACTCAATGCCGACGGAGCTTGATGAAATCTCGCGCAGAATAATGCAGCATGAGATTGAGGAGGCGGCGCTTCTCCGTGAGAGCGACGACGCGTCAAAGGCGCATCTTGAGGACATTCGCCGCGAGCTTTCAGAAATCAGAAGCGAATTTTCCGAGATGAAGGCAAAATGGGAGAATGAAAAGGAGTCGATAGAGAAGCTCTCGCGGCTTCGTGAGGAGCTTGAGGGTGTTAATGCGGAGATAGAGCGCGCCGAGGAAAAATATGACTTAAACCGCGCGGCAGAGCTTAAGTACGGCCGCCTGCCCGCGCTCAAAGCGGAGATTGAGGCCGCTGAGCAGGTTGCAGAGGAGGCGGAGGGGAAAAACACGCTCCTTCGTGACAAGGTAACTGATGAGGAAATAGCAAAGATAATCGGTAGATGGACGGGGATTCCCGTTTCAAAGCTTCTTGAGAGCGAGCGTGAGAAGCTTCTCGGGCTTGAGGAGATTCTTCACCGCCGCGTGATAGGACAGGACGAGGCGGTGCGCAGTGTCAGCGAGGCTATTTTGCGCTCCCGCGCAGGAATTGCAGACCCGAAACGGCCGATAGGATCGTTTTTGTTCCTCGGACCGACCGGTGTGGGAAAAACCGAGCTTGCAAAGGCTCTTTCAGAGGCTCTGTTTGACGATGAAAAGAATATGATAAGAATTGATATGAGTGAGTATATGGAGAAGCACTCTGTATCAAGGCTTGTCGGAGCGCCTCCGGGATATGTCGGCTATGAGGAGGGAGGACAGCTGACGGAAGCCGTGCGCAAACGCCCGTATTCCGTTGTGCTGTTTGACGAGGTTGAAAAGGCACACCCGGACGTGTTTAACATTCTTCTCCAGGTGCTTGATGACGGACGCATTACCGATTCGCAGGGCAAGACGGTTGATTTCAAGAACACGATTCTGATTCTCACGTCAAATCTCGGCTCGGACATAATTCTTGATGGAATTGACGGCAACGGGCTTTCCGATACGGTGAAGGAGAAGGTCGGAGAGCTTCTGAAGATGCGATTCCGTCCCGAGTTTTTAAACAGGCTTGACGAGATTGTGTTCTACAGACCGCTCTCACATGAGGATATCGGGCGTATAGCAGAGCTCATGATTGATGATTTACGCATGCGTCTGCAGGGAAGACAGCTCTCGCTTGAGGTTACGGAGCGGGCGCGTGACTATATAATTTCAGAGGGCTTTGACCGCGTGTACGGCGCACGGCCCCTGCGCAGATTTATACAGAGCAGGGTTGAAACGCTCGTCGGACGGAAGATAATCGCAGAGGACCTTCGTCCGCAGACAACGATTGTTGTGGATTTAAAAGACGGGGAGCTTTCGGTTTCGGCAGAAAGAGAAGCAAAATAAGGGAAGATATTCAGTAGTAAAAACAAACTGCTCAACTCTCGGTGAGGGAGTTGAGCAGTTTGTATCTTAATAAAGGAGACTTATCTGCATTTTTGTTGGGAAAAAGAGGATAGCACAGACGGCGGCTGCATGATATAAAATGCATTGTAATTTAATTAAATAAGTGATATTATAATATAAAGCAAGGAGCGGTGACGAATGGAAGAAAAGAAAAGGTACGGGATACCTAAATATACGCTTGGTGAAGAGCTTGTGAATTCAATATCACACGGGCTGGGTGCCGTTTTCGGAATCGTTGTCCTTGTCCTCTGTGTCATAAACAGCGTCAGAAGCGGAAGCACAATCGGGATAGTAAGCGGAAGTATTTACGGGTCTGCAATCATACTTCTCTACACGATATCTACGATATATCATGCGCTAAAGGTAAACCTCGCGAAAAAGGTATTCCGCACGCTTGACCATTGCAGTATATACATACTTATTGCAGGGACATATACTCCGTATACGCTTATCACGCTTTCAGAGAGCGTCGGGCTCCCGATTTTCTGCGGGATATGGGCGGTTGCAATCGTCGGAATAGTTTTCAGTGCAATCAATGTCCATAAATTCCGCGTGCTGTCAATGATAATTTATATAAGCATGGGCTGGGCGATAGTTTTTTCTGCACGGCCTCTTGCCGCTGCACTGCCGGAACCCGGTCTGTGGCTTCTTGTTTCGGGCGGCATTGCGTACACTGCGGGCGCCGTGCTCTACGGAATTGGAAAGCGTGTGAAATACATGCATTCCGTTTTCCATTTTTTTGTCCTTTCGGGAAGCGTTTGCCACTTTCTTTCCATAATTCTGTACGTTCTCTAGAAGTCACCTTCGACAGAGATGTTTGATACTCCGTTGCGCTCAAATTCTGAAATGTACGCGTTTATGCGGCGGCTCAGCTCTTCGGTGTCTTCCCCGGACTCGCATATGTCGCGGTGGGCAAGCTCCTCTGCGAGTATTTCAAAAAACACGGTATCCTCGTAGTCCATGATTGCCTCGTGGATTCCGCCCTCGGAAAAAGCCTGTGAGGGAAGCGCTTCGGCACCCGTAAGGTCGCAGAGTGAGTCCATTCCGTACTTCGGGCAAAGAGAAAACAAGTAGCTCTCCAGAGTGTCAAAGTCGGGTATTCTGTCGTTACCGCGCGTTGAGTTAAGTATCCAGTTGCCGATATAAACAAGGTCCAGAAGCCTTCGGAATTGTTTGCTTGAGAGTTCTATCTTCATTTCTTAAACCCCTTATAAAATGCGTGTTTTTTGTTACAGTATATGGAATGTGTCTGCTGCAGGTTCGTGCCTGCTTTGCGGTATCATTATACAACATATGAGTCTGTTTTTCCACATATAAATAAATGTTCACATTTTTCCTCGTTTTATCCTCATGTTTCTGAGAAATTTGTCAAGGAGTTGTCAACATGCAAAAAATAAAGATATGTGTCCTGTTCGGAGGTATATCCTCGGAACACGAAATATCGCTTTTGTCTGCCGCTTCGGTTATTTCCGGCCTCTCGGGCGGCAGGTATGACATTCTGCCCGTCGGAATAACACGCGCGGGCGAATGGTACTACTGCCCGGAGCTTTCAGAAAACGAGCTTTTGGAAAACACATGGGAAAAGCGCGCGGAAAGATATGCTTGTGCCTTCAGTTCAAACCGTGCAAGCGCCGGCGTTTTTCTGTTAGAGAGCGCGAAGCTTCTTAAGGCAGATGTCGTTTTTCCCGTGCTCCATGGAGAAAACGGTGAGGACGGGCGCGTTCAGGGCATGCTTGAGCTTGCGGGTGTTCCTTTTGTCGGACCGGGCTGCGAGGCAAGTGCAATTGCTATGGATAAGTCGGCGACAAAGCTTGTTGCAGCGACAACGGGCGTGCGTCAGGCGGACTGGGTTCTTGTAACATCAGAAGAGGGCACCGGCGCGGATATTACAGAGAAAATTGAGAAGCGTTTTTCTTATCCCGTGTTTGTAAAGCCTGCGGGTACGGGCTCCTCAGTCGGCACGAGCAAAGCAAAAAGCAGAGCAGAGCTTGAAAGCGGGCTCACAGAGGCGCTGAAGTACGGCGGAAAGGCGCTTGTTGAGGAGTTTATAGACGGACGCGAGATAGAGGTGGCGGTTCTCGGGAACTCTGCGCCGGAGGCGTCTGTCTGCGGTGAGATTCTTCCGTCGCGCGAGTTTTATTCATACGAGTCAAAGTATGTGGACAACAGTTCCGAAATAATTATCCCTGCACGAATTGATGACGAGACATCTGCACGCATCTGCGAATATGCTAAGAAAATTTATCTTGCGCTCGGTTGCAAGTGCATGTCACGCGTTGACTTTTTCGTTACGCGCAAAAGCGGAGAAATAGTGTTTAATGAGATAAACACAATCCCGGGGTTTACGAGCATAAGCATGTATGCAAAGCTGTTTGACGCGTGCGGAATTCCGTTTTCTGAGCTTCTTGATAAGATTATTGAGTTCGCGCTGGAGGGTTGATATGG
The DNA here is from genome assembly GCA_045649105.1 of Eubacteriales bacterium. Taxonomy (GTDB): domain Bacteria; phylum Bacillota; class Clostridia; order Oscillospirales; family JAAYXM01; genus JAZRPG01. Next base: position 35,385 of record JAZRPG010000045.1, on the reverse strand, counting down.
ATAAGAGACCTATAGGTGTGTTTGATTCGGGGCTTGGCGGGCTTACGGCCGTGGCAGAGATAATGCGGATACTGCCCGGCGAGGATATTGTATATCTCGGTGATACGGCGAGAGTCCCCTACGGCACGCGGAGCGAAAGTACAATAGTGCGGTACACAAGAGAGAGCATAGAGTTTTTAAAGGGCTTTGACATAAAGGCGATTCTTATGGCCTGCGGGACTGTAAGCTCAGTATCGCTTCCCGTTGTTAAGGGTGAATACAGTCTGCCGATAATAGGTGTTGTATCGCCTGCGGCGGAGAGCGCGGTGCGCGCGACAAAAAACGGAAAGATAGGAATAATCGGAACATGCGCAACGATAAGCAGCGGCGCTTATGAGCGCGAGATACGGTCAAGGATTTCCCGGGCTGAGCTTTATTCCGTGCCGTGTCCTCTGTTTGTTCCGCTTGTGGAAAACGGGCGTACAGACGAGAATGATGCCGTGCTTGATATTATTGCACGGGAATATCTTGAGCCTGTGCGCGCGGCAGGTGTTGACACGCTTATTATGGGCTGTACGCACTATCCGATAATAGAGAAGGCAATCAGAAAGATTATGGGAGAGGGCGTTTCTCTTATAAATCCGGGTCTTGAGGCTGCGCGGCATCTGCGCGACAGCGGTTGTATAAGAATGAACGGGAATACGGAGGGGAAACACAGATTCTTCGTGTCGGACGACAAGGAGGGATTTATTAAAAATGCCTCAAATTTCCTTGGCCGTGAGCTTCGAGGCAGGGTTTCGCTTGCGGAGCCGGGGAGGTAGTTTACAAGGCCGGTGCAAGGGTGTATAATAGTCAGTGCACCGTGGCGGAGCACTCCTCATCAACTTGGTTTGAGTTGTGTATTTCGCCTGTTTTTTGTTGAAAAGATTGGCAGTACGGAGCTATTGCCTGCGTTTTTTACCTGTGGAGGAAACTGATGAAAAAAGATGTAATAATAACGATAAAAGGACTTCAGAATTTTGAGGACAGTGACAGCGACAGTGTAGAGCTTGTCACAAACGGTCGTTTTTACGAAAAGGGCGGCAACTATTACATATCGTATAAGGAAAGCGAGCTGACAGGGCTCGGTGACACGACTACGACGATGAAAATAGAGAACAACAGGGTAACGATTATGCGCTTCGGCGAGACTCAGACGCATATGGTGTTTGAGGAGGGGCAGAAGCACATATCGTATTATGATATGGGTTTCGGCGCCTTCACTATCGGGGTGAGCACGAAGTGTATTGATAAAAACCTGTCTGATTCCGGCGGCAGAATGAAGATAGATTACGCAATGGAGATAAACAATGCCGTGACCGGAGAGAATGCTGTCTGCGTTGATATACGCGAGTCCGGCTCAATGTTGAATTAAAGGATGGTGTGAAGATGAAAAGGACATGCTTTTTAAGATGTATTGCTATCGCGCTTTTGGTATGCACTGTTTTTTCGCTTGCGGCATTTGCGGCTGAGGAAAAGGTTGACTACGGCGCAAAGCTTGACCGCGCGCTTGGGCTGTATATAGATTACGGTCTGTTTTCAAATGATGAAACGGATTATGTAAGAGATGCTCTTATAAAGCTTTTTGAAGAGGACGGTACCCTCTTCTACAAGTTTATGAACAGCATCTATGAAAGCAATGACAGATATTCGCACTATATGGCGCCCGAGGTATACGACAATGCGTATGTAATGCAGAAATCGATGGTCGGAATCGGCGTTGTAATTTCCTACAGCGAGGAGGACGGACTTGTCATCAACTCCGTGTCTGAGGGTCCTGCAAAAGAGGCAGGGATAAAGCCGGGAGATATCATTGTTTCCGTTGACGGTATTGATGTGCGAACGTATGTGCCTGAGATGGTTGGCGGCCTTATAAGGGGCGAAGAGGGCACGAAGGTAAAGGTAGATGTCATGCGCACGGGAGAGAGGAAAAGCTTTAATATCACGCGGAGAAAGATAACTGTTTCAAGTGTCAGCGCAAGCAAGGTCAGTGAAAAGGTCGGATACATAAAGCTTGAGCACTTTGACGGAATAAATGCGTTTATGGACTTTATGGACGCATATGACGATTTCCGTGACAGCGGAATAAACACAGTGGTTCTGGATTTGCGTGACAATATGGGCGGCGGAATCGACTGTCTCGTAAATCTTATGGACAACATAATTCCGGAGAAGGACATTCCGTATCTGATGACATGGTCGGCAAAGCCGATGAAACTTAACACATTTTTATCTGAGGGGTACGGGTTTGAATTCAACAAATTTGTGATACTTGTAAATGAAAATACGGCATCTGCCGCAGAAATGATGGCAGGCGCGCTTCAGGACCTCGGGTATGCCGATGTTGTGGGAAAAACAACATACGGCAAGGGCATGGGTCAGCTCCATATGCAGCTTGAAGACGGTGATGAGGCTGTAATTACCACGATGCAGATGAAGCTTCCGACAAGCGGCAGCTATGACGGTATCGGCATTATTCCCGATTATGATGTTGACCTTGACATAAAGCCGTATACTCTGCCGTATCTGATACCGCTTAAGGAAAAGAGCGACATAAGCCCGATAAAGAGGGATAATCTGCGCGCAGTAGAGCAGCGGCTTTCCGAGCTCGGGTATCTGTATGGCGAGCCTGATGATGTATGGGATACATATACGCTGTATGCGATAAATATGTTCTGCCGGGATGAGGGGCTTATGCCGATAAGCTCGCGCTGCAGCTGGGAACTTATAGAGAAGATTGACGAGGCGACAAAGGCGCTGACGGAAAGGTATGTCGTTACGGATACGCAGCTTGAAAAAGCTCTCGAGCTTGCAGAAAAATATGCACAGTCGGACGAAAAGGCAAAGTGTAACGTTCTGGAAAAGATAGATTTCAGGGCAGACTGATAATATTTTTTATAAAAATTAATAAAAAAACTTGCATTTTGTGAGTATATCTGATATAATGTGTCACAAGTAAGTAAGTGTTGATTGAGAGTGGGCATGGATGTCCACTCTCTCATTTCTGTAAGGGGTGTTTTTTTGAGTAGAATTACAGATGAAGTTGCAGCTGTTTCCGCACCGGTGGCAGAGCGTCTCGGCCTCTCTATCTGGGATGTGGAGTTTGTAAAAGAAGGCGGCGAGAGGTACCTGCGCATTTTTATAGACAAGAAGGGCGGCGTGGGAATAGAGGACTGTGAAGCCTTCAGCCGTGAGGTTGACCGGCTGCTTGATGAGCTTGACCCGATTGAGGAGTCATATATATTTGAGGTGTCGAGCGCAGGGCTCGAGAGAAAGCTTTCACGCCCGTCTGATTTCGAGGAATACATGGGAAGCCCCGTTACACTTAAGACTTTTTTGCCGCGCGGCGGAAATAAAGAGTTTTGCGGTGTGCTTGCAGGTTATGAAAACGGCGATGTAACTCTTGATATTGACGGCGCATCGGAGAAGTTTACAAAAAAAGAAATAGCATCCGTAAGGCTGCGAGTAGAATTTTGAGAAAAGATAATAGTATAAGGGAGCGAATGAAAAAATGAACGCTGAATTTTTTGATGCTATCGAGCAGATAGAAAAGGAAAAAGGAATACCGCAGGATTATATGCTCGAAAAAGTGGGTCAGGCGCTGATTGCCGCATATAAGCGCGACAACGCAGGCGTTACGGACAACATTTTCGTAGAGCCTGATAAGGAAAAAAAGGAATTTCGTATGTTTGTCAAGAAGGATGTTGTCGAGGAGGTCGAAAGCCCCGTCACACAGATGACACTTTCACAGGCGCGTGAGGTTATGCCGAAAGCTGAGCTCGGCGATGTGGTAAGCATAGAGGTTTCTACCCGTGACTTCGGGCGCATTGCCGCGCAGACTGCAAAGCAGGTAATAATACAGGGAATTCGTGAGGCGGAGCGCGGTGTAGTGTTCCAGGAGTTTACGTCCAGGGAGCATGAGGTGCTCACCGCCCTTGTCACGAGGACAGACCCGCGCAGCGGCGGCGCGTCGATAGAGATTGCAGGTGCAAAGGAAAAGACAGAGGTATATCTCGCCGCAAAGGAGCAGATTCCGGGCGAGGTACTCGTTGAGGGCACACATATAAAGATATATGTTGTTGAGGTGAAACGCAGTGAGCGCGGTCCGCACATTGTGATTTCGAGAACTCACCCCGGCCTTGTCCGCCGTCTCTTTGAGCTTGAGGTTCCTGAAATACATGACGGAACGGTTGAAATCAAGAGCATTGCGCGTGAGGCAGGCTCAAGAACAAAAATGGCAGTTAAATCGCACGATGAAAATGTCGACCCGATAGGCGCATGCGTAGGTCCGCGCGGGAACCGCGTCGCCGCAATTGTCGATGAGATTCGCGGAGAAAAGATTGATATAATAAAATATTCAGAGGATATAGCGGAGTATGTAGCATCGGCACTTGCTCCGGCGAATGTCGTGTCCGTAGAGGCTGACGAGGCAGCTCGCACATGCCGCGTAATTGTAAATGATGACCAGCTTTCACTCGCAATAGGTAAGGACGGACAGAATGCCCGTCTTGCGGCAAAGCTTACAGGCTATAAAATTGACATAAAGCCCAAAAGCAGCGAGGAGTAATTTTTAAACGGGAGGTGCCGCGCGTATGATAAAGGAAAAGAAAATACCGATGCGGCAATGCCTCGGTTGCCGCGAAATGCGCCCGAAGCGGGAGCTTATGAGGATAGTCAGAGCGAAAGACGGAGAAATATCTCTCGACCCTGTCGGCAAGCTTCCCGGCAGAGGTGCGTATGTGTGCCGAAATGCTCAGTGTCTTGCGAAGGTGAAAAAGGCGCGCGGGCTTGAGCGTGCATTTTCACAGCAGATATCTTCCGAGGTGTATGACGCACTCTCGGCGGGACTTTCGGAGGAAAGCGATGGGAGATGAGTACTTAAAGCTCCTGGGCCTCGCAAAGAGGGCAAACCTTCTGACACTTGGCGAGGAGGAGTGTGCATCAGCCGCGCGTATAAAGAAGACCCGGGCGGTAATCGTAGCATCAAATGCGGCGGAGGGCACACGGAAAAGAGCAGAGAGCTTTTCGATTCTTGCAGGCGCACCGTGCATATCGGTTGCCGAAACAAAGGAAGAGCTCGGAAATGCGCTCGGGAAGCGCCCATGTGCCGTGGTAGGGATATGTGACATTGGTATGGCGGCGGCAATAGTCAGGAAACTGGCACCCGTAAACGAGGGCGCCATGCTTGCCGTTGAGGACATATCAAAAAGGGCAGACAGGATACTTAAGCGGCGCGGTAAAAAGAAAAAGCGCCTGTAGCGGGTAGATTCGTGTTTTAATTTCAAACGGAGGTGGCATGCTATATGAGCAGTTTACAGAAATACAGAGTTCGCGAGGTTGCAAAGGATTTTGAGATGACACCGAAGGCGGTAATCGAAATTCTAGGCAAGTATTCAACAGCACCAAAGTCAAATATGCAGGTGCTGTCGGATGAGGACCTCAATATAATATTTGATGTCATAACACTCGGCAATCAGGTGGAAAGCTTTGAAACCCTGATGTCAGAGGTATATCGCGAGGAGAAAAAGCCTGAGCCCGAGAAGAAGGCCGAGGAAAAGTCAGAGACGGCGGCTCCCGCATCAGAGGACAAGGAGAAGAAAGCGGCAGAGGAGTATGAAAGCAAAAAGCCGCGGAAGGGTGTGCAGACGCACTATATCGAGACAAGAGGAGCCTCGGTAGACCTTTCAAAATACGACGACAGCGTTGACAATCTTGTCCCGGACAGCGTAAAGGACATCGCTCCGACAAAGCAGAAAATAAAGCGTGCCCCCGACAGGAAGTCAGCAAACTTCGGTCAGAAGCGCCGTCTGGAGGAGCAGGAAAAGATAAAGAAGCTTCAGCAGCAGGTGCAGAAGAAGCAGCAGATAACGGTTATGATTCCTGACGAAATATCGGTAGGCGAGCTTGCATCGCGCATGAAGCGCACAGGCGCCGATGTTGTAAAGCAGCTTATAAAGCTTGGCGTGATGGCATCTGTTTCAGATGTTATCGACTATGACACAGCCGCTGTTGTTGCGCTTGAAATGGGAGCAAAGGTCGAGCGCGAAATAATAGTCACAATAGAGGACAGACTTATAGATGAGAGTGAGGACAAAGCGGAAGACCTCGTGCCGAGAGACCCGGTAGTTGTAGTTATGGGTCATGTTGACCACGGTAAAACCTCTCTTCTTGATGCAATAAGAAAGACAAATGTGGTTTCGGGAGAGGCAGGCGGAATCACGCAGCACATAGGCGCATACAGAGTTGAGCTCTCCGGGCGCAAAATAACCTTCCTTGACACACCGGGACATGAGGCGTTTACATCAATGCGCGCACGCGGCGCACAGGTAACGGATGTTGTCATTCTTGTCGTTGCGGCGGATGACGGTATAATGCCGCAGACGATAGAAGCCATAAACCACGCAAAGGCGGCAGATGTACCGATAGTGGTTGCCGTAAACAAGATTGATAAGGAAAGCGCGAATGAAGAGCGCATAAAGCAGCAGCTCACGGAATATGAGCTTGTGCCTGAGGATTGGGGCGGAAACACTATAGTCTGCCCTGTATCGGCAAAGACGGGCAAGGGCATAGACGACCTTCTTGAAATGGTGCTTCTCACAGCTGATATGCTTGAGCTTAAGGCAAACCCGAACCGCAGCGGCAAGGGCACGGTAGTCGAGGCGAAGCTTGACCGCGGCCGCGGCCCCGTTGCTACACTGCTCGTTTCAAACGGAACGCTTAAGGCGGGCGATGTAATAATCGCAGGTACGGCTGTCGGGCGCGTCCGCGCAATGACAGATGATAAGGGCAGGAAGCTTAAAGAGGCAGGCCCTGCCGTGCCGGTAGAAATAACGGGTCTTTCCGAAGTTCCGAACGCGGGCGATTTGTTCTACGCGGTAGCAGATGAGCGCATGGCACGCGAGCTTTCCGAGCAGCGCAAGCATAATGAAAAAGAGGCGCAAAACCAGAACGCAGGCCGCAAGGTTTCTCTTGAGGATTTGTTTGACCAGATACAGCAGGGCGAAATGAAGGAGCTTCCGCTTATAGTAAAGGCTGATGTTAAAGGCTCTGCCGAGGCAGTGCGTGCATCACTTGAGAAGCTTACAAATGACGAGGTACGCGTAAGAGTAATCCATGCGGGCGTCGGCGCAATAAATGAGTCGGATATACTCCTTGCATCGGCTTCAAACGCTATCGTAATCGGCTTTAATGTGCGTCCGGATGCGAGCGCCCGTGACAGCGCAGACAGAACGGGGACAGATATCCGTCTGTACCGCATAATCTATGACTGCATTGAGGAAATGGAAGCCGCAATGAAGGGCCTCCTTGCGCCGAAATTCAAGGAGGAGGTGCTCGGCCATGCCGAGATACGCCAGACCTTTAAGGTTTCGAAGGTCGGAACGATTGCGGGCTGCCATGTCACGGACGGAAAGATAACAAGAAATTCAAGTGTCCGAGTAGTGCGTGACGGAATTGTGGTATTCGAGGGCGAGCTCAATTCGCTCAAGCGCTTTAAGGACGATGCCAAGGAGGTAAGCTCCGGCTACGAATGCGGACTGAGCATTGAGAATTTCAACGATATAAAAGAGGGCGATGTCGTAGAGGCGTACGCCATGGTTGAGGTAAAGAATTAGTATGGGAAGTATACGAATAGGCCGTGTAAACGATGAGCTTATGCGTGTTTTAAGCGAGCTTATAAGAACGGTCCGTGACCCTCGCGTCGGCGGAATCGTGAGCATAACGCATGTTGAGGCAGCTCCCGATCTCGGCAGCGCAAAAATATTTGTAAGCATTCTCGGCGATGCTGAGACAAAACGCGGGTGTATCAAAGGCCTTATTTCCGCCTCAGGGTATCTCCGCCGCGAGGTTGCACGCAAAATGCGCCTGCGTTACACGCCTGAGCTGATTTTTGCGGAGGACGATTCGATAGTCGCAGGAACGCGGATTATGGAGCTCATCGGAGATGTTGCCAAAAAAGAGGAAGAAAAGCGCACCCTTACGGCAAAGACTGCTGCAGAGTTTTTAAAAACGCGCGACGATATACTTATCCTGACGCACAGAAGCCCTGACGGGGACGCGACAGGAAGTGCCGTTGCGCTTGCAAGCGCACTTAATGCAGCGGGGAAGCGCGCCTATGTATTTGAAAATCCCGAGTTTACGGAAAAGTCAAAAAAGATAGCACGGAGACTCTATCCGCCCGAGGGCTTTAAGCCGCGCTCCGTAATAGCGGTTGACTGTGCGGATATAAAGCTTATTTCAAACGGTGCAGAGGAATTTTGCGATGCTATTGAGCTTGCGATTGACCATCATGTGTCGCACACGCATTATGCACAGCTTGAGTTTGTCGATTCAGGTGCCGCGGCGTGCGGTGAGCTTATTTTCGACATTGTCGGCGAGCTTGGAGTAAAACTAACAAAAAAGATTGCCGAGGCGCTGTATATTGCCATAGCGACGGATACGGGTAGATTTCTTCATTCAAACACCACACCCGAGACGCATATAAAGGCGGCAGAGCTCTTGAGGCGCGGGGTTGATTTTGTCGCGATAAACCGAGAGTATTTTACGGAAAAGAGCCGCGCAAGAATCGCCGTTGAGGCGAGCCTTCTGTCAGATATAAACATATGCTTTGGCGGGCGGGTAGGAATAATAAAGCTTCCTGCCGGGCTGATTGAGAGCACGGGCGCAAAAGAAGATGACCTTGACGGAATCTCTGCGCTTGCCCGCACGGTTGAGGGCGTAGAGCTCGGGATATATCTGCGCGAGCGCGGAGACATAACGAAGGTTTCCGTCCGCTCAGGTGAGAAGATTGATGCGTCGGAATTCTGCGCTTATTTCGGCGGCGGCGGACATGTCCGTGCCGCAGGCTGTTCAATTTCCGCATCTCTTTCTGACGCGGAGCGAATGATAATTGAGCGCATTGAAAAGCTCTCTCTTTTTTAGGGATATGGAGCGCGGCTGTACTGTGCATAAGTGAGCTTTGCTTTAAAGGAGTTTTAGAAAATGAACGGAATAGCTGTTGTGGACAAGCCCGCCGGAATGACCTCGCACGATGTTGTTGCGAGGCTTCGGCGGCTTTATAATACGCGCAGAGTGGGTCACTCAGGGACGCTCGACCCGATGGCGACGGGAGTCCTGCCGGTATTTGTCGGCAGGGCTACGCGTGCATGTGAGTTTGCGCTGTGCGATGATAAGATATACCGCGCGCGTCTGCGCCTCGGCATAAGGACGGATACACAGGACATTACCGGCGCAGTTATTTCAGAACGCAAGGTCAATGTCGGTACAGACGAAGTAAGGAGCGCGTGTGCGAAATTTGTCGGAAAAATAATGCAGACGCCGCCGATGTATTCCGCCATAAAGGTTGGCGGTGTGCCGCTGTATAAGCTTGCGAGAAGCGGCAGGGAGATTGAGCGCGAGGCGAGAGAAATCACCGTGCGTTCGATTGATGTTTTGCATGTGGAAAACGATGAATACGAGCTTACGGTCGAGTGCGGGAGCGGTACATATATACGCACCCTATGCGATGATATAGGCGAGAGCCTCGGTTGCGGAGCGACCATGACGGCGTTGCGCCGTCTGCGCTCGGGCGCATTTGATATATCTGAGGCAAGGACGCTTGAGGAGCTTGAAAAATCTCCTGATCTTCTGCCGGTTGATTCAATATTTGCGATGTACAAAAGTATTACGATTGACGCTTTCGGTGAGCAACGGTGCCGCAATGGCGCGCCGGTGAAATGCAACGCAAAAAACGGAGAAACATACCGTGTATATGGCGAGGACGGCGGCTTTTTAATGCTCGCACGCGGCGACGGGAACGGAAATCTCGTTACTGTCAAGAGCTTTTTTGAGGTGTAGTTATATGAATGGAAGGGTTATTGCGCTTGGTTTTTTTGACGGTGTGCACATAGGTCACGGTGCGCTTTTTAAGCTTGTGCGCAAAAGAGCAGAGGAGCTTTCTCTGTCGCCTGCCGTACTGACATATTCATCGCACCCGTCCAATGTGCTTTTAAAAAAACCGGTAAAGCTCATAAATACCACAGAGGAGCGCAAGATGCTCATATCGGGGCTTTACGGAATAAATGACATAATAATAAAAGAGTTTGACAGGCAGTATGCAGACCTTACATGCCGCGAATTTGTCGAAAATATACTTATCGGTGAATGCAAAGTACGGCATGTTGTCGCAGGATACGATTTCAGATTCGGACGCGGGGGCAAGGGTGACGCAGGAGAGCTTTCGTCGCTGTGCGCCTCTTTCGGCTGCGGCTGTGATATTGCAGAGCCGGTATGCGTAGACGGCCGTGCCGTAAGCTCTACCGCAATACGCGAGCTTATTGCACGCGGAGAAGTTAAGGAAGCGCAAAAGCTTCTCGGCCACCGCCACAGCATTATTTCAAAAACGGAGCATGGCAGGCGCCTCGGCGGAGGTCTCGGCTTTCCTACTGTAAATCAGAGTTTTTCCGAGGAGGTTCAAGTGCCGAAATTCGGAGTATACTCATCGCGCACCTTCATTCGCGGGAAGGAGTACAGAAGTGTTACGGATATCGGCGTGCGGCCGACGGTTTCGGAAGACGGCGCGGTGCGCGCAGAGACAAATATACTTGATTTTTCGGGCGAGCTGTACGGAGAGACTGTGCATGTGGAGCTGTGTGAATTTCTGCGCGAGGAAATGAGGTTTGCTTCACTGGGTGAACTTAAGTCACAAATAGCGCGTGATGTCAGGCGCGTGCGAGAGGAGAAGTAGGCTCAGGAGGCGAATATTTTACATAATTTTCATTGATTTTCGACAGAGAATCTGTTATTATAGATAGTGTTATAGTATAAAATGACGTATTTGTCGCCGAGCATCATTTTTTTGACGGCGCCGTTGTCTTTAAAAAAGGTGGTTTGAGAATGGCTTGGAGAATGCTTCAGAACATAATACTTCAGATGAAGGAGGCAACTGACAGGACCGTGGGCGTTATAAGCCTTTCGGGAGAGGTCGTCGCATGTACGGACCAGAGTCTCAGGGGCACAGTGCGTGAGCAGGCAGTTGATGCACTGAGCGAGATGATAGGCTCATATATAGTGTTTGACGGCGATACATATAAGCCTGTTGCAACGCCGGGCGCGCGCTTTGAATATGTCGTGTTTGTAAGCGGCGAGGACGAGGTTGCGCGCAGTCTTTGTATTATGGCATCGCTCGCAGTCGGCAATGCGAAGAAATACTACGACGAGAAGCATGACCGCGCGACATTTATAAAGAATATTATACTTGACAATATCCTGACCGGTGATATCTATATGAAGTCGGGTGAGCTGCGCATGCAGATGGATGTTCCGCATGTGGTGTTTCTTATAAGACAGCTTGACCACTGCGATGCTGCCGCGGTAGATGTTGTTTCCAGCATGTTCCCTGATAAGCAGAAGGATTTTGTCGTCAGTGTCAGCGAAACGGAGATTGTTCTTGTGCGTGAGACGGCTCCGGGTGCGGGCGCTTCCGATTTTATACGCATTGCGGAAAGTATCCGCGATACGCTTAATTCCGAGATGTTTATAAAGACGGTCATAGGAATAGGGACAGTCGCGCCGACGCTTAAGGACCTTGCCGTGTCATATAAAGAGGCGCAGTCGGCAATAACGGTAGGAAAAATGTTTGATACGGAGCGCGATATAGTAAGCTATGAAAACCTTGGCATAGGCAGGCTTATATATCAGCTTCCGACGACGCTGTGCGAGATGTTTTTGTCTGAGGTGTTCAAAAACGGCTCGCTTGATTCTCTTGATACAGAGACTCTTAATACAATACAGAAATTCTTTGAAAATAATTTAAATGTATCTGAGACGTCGCGAAACCTGTTTGTCCATAGGAATACCCTTGTTTATCGTCTTGAGAAAATAAAGAAGATAACGGGACTTGACCTTCGAGAGTTTGACCACGCGATTATTTTTAAGGTAGCGCTTATGGTTCGGCGTTATCTTTCCATACAGGGTTCGGCATTTTAGTGCATGAAAGGAATGTGAGTAATGGTTAGGCTCCTTGATGTATGCAAGGTGTATGAAAACGGAACGCCTGCGCTGTCGGGCATAAACTTAAAAATCGACGATGGTGAGTTCGTGTTTCTCGTCGGCTCCTCCGCTTCAGGAAAATCGACAATAGTAAAGATTCTCACAAGCGAAGTAAAGATGAGCTCGGGACGCGGTGTGATAAACGGATTTAACTTAAATAAGATAAAGGAGTCGAAAATTCCTGAGCTTCGCCGTACCGTCGGCATAGTGTTTCAGGACTTTCGCCTGATAGATAAAAAGACAGTTTATGAAAATGTGGCATTTGCCATGCGCGCAGTGGGCGCGCCGCCGCGCGTTATAAAAAAGCGTGTGCCGTATGTCCTGAAGCTTGTGGGGCTTGAGAATAAGCAAAAATCGTATCCGAAGGAGCTGTCGGGCGGTGAGCGGCAGAGAGTTGCCGTTGCAAGAGCGCTTGTGAATAATCCGCGCATGATAATCGCCGATGAGCCGACGGGCAATCTTGACCCGAAGATGTCACTTGAGATAATGAGCCTGCTTGAGAAGATAAATGAGCTCGGAACGACTATGCTTGTTGTCACGCATGAGCGCGAGCTTGTAAATCAATTTTCAAAGCGCGTTATCGCTATAGACGACGGTCGCATTATAAGCGACAGAACAGGCGGGTATTATCAAAATGAAGCTTTATAATTATACATATTTCCTGCGCGAGGGCGTACGGAGCATATTCGCACACAGGCTTATGAGCATGGCCGCAATGAGTGTTATCACGGCGTGCCTTCTTCTTATGGGAAGCTTCACGCTTGTGGTCACAAATGTTGAGCACCTTCTCAGCGATATAGAGAAGAAGAATGAGGTTGTCGCATATGTGGACGAAACGCTCACAGAGGAGGCCGCACGCGCGATAGAGGATAAAATCCTTGAAATACCGACTATTGCATCGGTAAAATACACATCAAAGGCGGAAGCGCTTGAGAATTTCCGTAACGAGTTCGGCGAGGAGAGCGCGCTCCTGGACGGGCTTGACGACAGGAACCCGTTGCGTGACCGATATAATGTAACGCTTCATGACATTCACGATACGGCCTCGGCGGCAAAATCGCTCGAGGGAATTGAGGGCATCGCCAAAGTCAGCGCGCGCAGCGACATATCCGACAAGATAATACAGGTGCGCGATGTTGTGACCGTAATATGTGTTGTGCTTATACTCATTCTCGTGCTCGTGTCGATATTTATTATTTCAAACACGGTAAATCTCACGATGTTTAACCGCCGTGAGGAAATAGCAATAATGAAGATGATAGGCGCGACAAACAGCTTCGTGCGTATTCCGTTTGTAATTGAGGGTCTCCTCCTCGGGATTGCGGGCGCCGCGCTTGCTCTTCTTCTGCAGTGGGGCGTGTATGAATATGTTGTTTCGCGCGCCTTTGCAAGCATAAGCTTTATTCCGACAGTTGCGTTTTCCGACATTGTATTCGCGCTTATGGCGGCATTTTTCGGAGTCGGCGTTATAGTCGGAGGACTTGGAAGCGCAATCACGCTCAGAAAGTTCTTAAAGGTATAGTATCGCTGTAAGGAGGTTTCCGTAATATGGGAAGAAAGAGCACTCGTATAATAGCATCCGTAATAGCGGGAGTACTTGCGTTTTTGCTGGTTTTCGCCCTTGTGGCGGAGATATTCGTTTTTGCGAGAGCCGATGCTGCCGAGACGGTTTCAGGGCTTAACAGCAAGCTGTCAAGTCATGATTCGCAGAAGAAGAAGATTCAGAAGGAACTGAATGCGATAAACGCAAAAAAGAAGTCTACAATGACTAAAAAAAATGCAATCGACAAACAAATCGATATTACGCAGCAGGAAGTTGATACAATAAATGAGCTCATAGGCGCGCTTGATGTCAAGATAAAGACATGCAGCGAGGAGCTTTCGGCAGCGCAGGAGAAGGAAAAGACAGAATATGAGCAGTTTTTAAAGCGCGTTCGCATAATGGAAGAAGAAGGCTCGGCATCGATGCTCGGCATTATCCTTTCTGCGGACAGCTTCTCGGACATGCTCACAAGAACCGAGGTTATAGGAAGCATAGTTGAGGGCGACAAAAAGCTTATGAAGGAGCTTTCGGGTCTTCGCGAAAATATTGAAAAGAAAAAAGCGGAGCTTGACAGCGCCCGAGAGCAGCAGGCATCGGCAAAAAAAGAGCTGGTGAACAAAAAAAGCTCGCTCACGAGCCAGTATAATCAGGCGAACAGTCTTTTAAAGGAATTAAACTCTGAGGCGTCGGAATATGAGAAGGCATATCAGGAGGCGGAGCGCGCTCAGGAGCAGGCAAGGAATGAGCTTAAGAAGCTTCTTTCCAAGTCCGGTTCGCAGACAAAATATGTCGGCGGTGCCATGTACTGGCCATCAGTTGCGACATATATAACCTCGCCATACGGTACAAGACGTGATCCGATAACAAAGAAGACGCGTATGCATACGGGTATAGACATCGGTGCAAAACAGGGCACGAATATATTTGCGGCAAACAGCGGAACAGTCATAGTTGCCGGCTGGTCAAGCAAGGGCTACGGAAACTATGTTGTTATTGACCATGGCGGCGGGACATCCACGCTTTATGCGCATATGAGCAAAATTAAGGTCTCAAAGGGCGCAAAGGTAACAAGGGGGCAGGTAGTCGGTCTTATCGGCTCCACGGGCTATTCGACGGGTCCGCACCTGCACTTTGAGGTGCTTATAAACGGGAACCACACAAACCCGATGCAGTATTTCAAATAATGCGCCTTGAAAAAGGAGAAATTTATGAAGAAAAAACATATAGCGACGACCATAGCGCTTATGCTGCTCACTGCGGCTGTCACATATTGCATAACATTTTATGTTTCCGAGCGGCAGTATAATGATAAGCTGATAGGCCTCGGCCGCCGTGAACAGGAGTATTCAAAAATTGCCGAGGTGCGCAGCTATATTGATAAGTACTATGTAAATGATTATAATGACCAGGATTTAATCGACGGCGCGCTATACGGCATGGTCGCATTTCTCGGCGACAAATGGTCACACTATCTGACGGCTGACCAGTTTGCCGAGCTTGCGAACTCGACAAATAATAAGCTTGTCGGTATAGGCATAAATGCCGCATTTGACGAGGAAAGCAACGCGGTGCTTGTTCTTGATGTGTACGAAGATGCGCCGGCAGAGGCGGCAGGGATAAAGCCGTTTGATATCATAACAAAGGTTGACGGCGAGGCGGTGTCGGATATAGGATACGATGCCGCGGTGAAGAAGATAGCAGGTGCTTCGGGGACGTCGGTAAGGCTGACGCTTGTCAGAAGCGGAACGCCTGACCCGTTTGATTTGAGCATTACGCGAAAGGAAATAGACATACAGGCCGTAAACTCAAAAATCCTTGACGGGAATATAGGTTATATAAGGATTTCCAACTTTGATGCAAATGTCGACAAGGACATGGCAGAGGCGCTCGAAAATCTTAAGAAGGCAAATGTTTCGGGTATAGTCTTTGATGTCCGAAACAACCCGGGCGGGCTTCTCAATGTGCTCGTCAATGTGCTTGACCCGATTGTGCCCGAGGGCGTAATAATAAGCGAGCAGGATAAGTTCGGTGATGTCCACAGCTATAAATCAGACGCGAATGAGTTAAACCTCCCCATGGCTGTAATAACAAACCGGTATTCAGTAAGCGCGGCTGAGTTTTTTGCGGCATCGCTGCAGGAGACGGGCAAGGCGACGGTAGTCGGTGAGGCAACAACAGGCAAGGGAAGCGCCCAGAGCACAATAAAACTTCAGGACGGGTCAGGGCTTGTCCTGTCAGTCAGCAAGTATTTCACGGCAAGAGGCGTAAGCCTTGAGGAAAGCGGCGGAGTAAAGCCGGATAGGGAAGTTATTCTTACTGAGGAGGAGACAAAGAATTTCTACCGCCTCACAGAGGACACCGACAGGCAGCTTCAGGCCGCGATTTCGGCGGTTAAAGAAAAAATATAATTTTTTTAAAACAAGCTTTTATCGGACGGAAGACCGCGTGGCGGTGTTCCGTCCGAAATTCTTGTAATATATCACGCGCCTTTTTCGTAAACATGTATCGGTAGTTTACTCGGGCGGTGATATAAGTGCGGATGTGTATTATAACAGGCACGGATACGCGGCAGTATCATGGGTTTAAAATAAGCTCAGGCGGAGCTGCAGGCGCCGTAGCTGTGTTCAATCTTTCAATAACACATGGCAGAGGAAGAGCTGTAAAAAGGCGCGTGCGCCGCGCCGCAGAGGCTATACGGCATATGGGCGTTGCGATGTGTGCGGCGGAGGATGGATTTTTATATACCGATATGCTGCGTGCGTACGGAGTTGAGCTTGCCACGGTGCGGAGACTTGAAAGTGAAAAGCTTGCAGAAATGGCGCTGTTATTTACTGAGGACGCGGGATACAGTGCTGAAAAAACGCGGTTTATTCTCAGGCGCGGAGGCTTTGAAACAATGCTTAACGCGGCGGTGCGTCTCAGCAGGGTAAGCAGGCATATTGTCTTTGATTGCATAAGCGGTGCCGATATAGCAGATGCCCTGCTCGCGAGGACAGGTGCTGTGGCGCGCTTGCTTGAAAACACGGCTCCTGTGCAGGAGAATGATGTTTCGGTTGCCTTTTCCGAGGAAGAAGGCGCAGTTTTAAGGAGCGGCAAGAGGTGCGCAACACTTTCGGATTTTGAGGTGCTGCTGCCTGCGGAGTTTGGGAGCATTATTCCGCAAAATTGTGCCGCATCATCCGCGGCGGCACTTATAACATGCGGTTTTTTGTGCGCAGATGAGATAAAAACAGTCCTCAGATGCGCGGAAAAGTAAAATAAATAAACTTTTTACTTGACAATTTTGGAATACATCTCTATAATATGTAGAATATAAATAAGTATTTTCTATTTATATAGTAGGAAAGTGCAAAATAACATTTTTTATCACGAAAAAAGAAGGTGCAGAAAATGGCAAAAGCATACAAACTGACAAAAGAGCGTCTCCAGGAGCTGCGTGACGAGTTGCATTGGATGAAGACCGTCCGTGAAAAGGAGATAGCCGAGCTTATAAAAGAGGCGCGCTCATTCGGTGACCTGTCGGAGAACAGTGAATACGACGAGGCGAAGAACGAGCAGGGCAAAATGTTCTCACGCATGGCAGAGGTGGAGAATATCCTTGCCAATTATGAGATAATTGACGCGTCAAGCATAAAGACTGATGAGGTGACGACAGGCTGTAAGGTCACTGTTATGGACATGTCCGATGAAAGCCGCGAGGAATATGTACTCGTAGGCTCTCAGGAGGCTGACCCATATAAGGGACGCATATCAGACGAGTCGCCGTTCGGCACGGCTCTTCTCGGAAGCCGCATAGGCGATATCGTCAGCGTAGAAGCCCCTGCCGGAAAGCTCGAGTATAAAATACTCGAAATCGGAAACGCGTAAGGGACGCAAAAACTTAAGAAACGATTTGCCCTCAGGGCGTAAAATGGAGGAATATCTGCATGGCACCCGAAGAAATAATGACAAACGAACAGACTGAGGATTTAAGCGAAATATTAAAAATTCGCCGTGCAAAGCTTGCACATCTTATCGAGAACGGTGAAAATCCGTACAATACTGTAAAATACGATCAGACACACCACTCCGCCGAGATTGTCGAAAATTTCGACAGCCTGGAGGGAAGCGAGGTCAGTCTTGCCGGGCGTATGATGAGCCGCCGCGATATGGGCAAGGCATTTTTTTGCGACCTTCAGGACTCAAAGGGGAAAATCCAGCTCTATGTCCGTATAAATGATATAGGCGAAGAAGATTTTGCAAAATTCAAGAAATATGACATAGGCGACATAATAGGTGCGAAGGGAACGGTGTTCAGAACACGCCGCGGCGAAATATCCGTGCATTGCACAAGTGTTTCCCTGCTCTCGAAATCCTTAAAGCCGCTGCCGGAGAAGTTCCATGGTCTTAAGGACCAGGACCTCCGCTACCGTCAGAGGTATGTTGACCTTATTATGAATCCGGAGGTTAAGGACACTTTCCTTATGCGTTCGCGCATTTTCTCCGAAATAAGAAACTATATGGACGCGCGCGGATTCCTTGAGGTTGATACGCCTGTCCTTCATACGCTTGAAATCGGCGCTGCCGCGCGCCCGTTTGTAACGCACCACAACACGCTGGATATTCCGATGTATCTGCGTATCGAGACGGAGCTTTATTTAAAGCGCCTTATTGTAGGCGGTCTTGAGCGCGTTTATGAGATGGGCCGTATTTTCCGCAACGAGGGAATGAGCGTAAAGCACAATCCTGAGTTTACCTCCATGGAGGTATACCAGGCATATACTGACTATTACGGAATGATGGACCTTGTCGAGGATTTGTACAAGCACCTCACGAGGAAAATCTGCGGTGCGGAGAAGATAACATACCAGGGCGTTGAAATTGATATGTGCTCTGATTGGGAGCGCCTTACAATGGCACAGTCCGTCAAAAAGTTTGCAGGTGTTTCGTACGACGATTGGGCAGATGACGCTGCTGCCCGCGCCGTTGCAGAGAGCGAGGGCGTGCATGTCGAGAAGAATGCGACACGGGGCGAGGTACTCGTTGCTTTCTTTGAAGAAAAGGTTGAGGACAAGCTCATTCAGCCTACAATAATATATGACTACCCTGTTGAAATTTCTCCGCTTGCAAAGAGAAAGGCAGATGCGCCGCTGTTTACAGAGCGCTTTGAGTTCTTTATATACGCAAGAGAGATGGGCAATGCCTTCTCAGAGCTTAACGACCCGATAGACCAGCGTGCAAGATTTACGGCTCAGGTCGAGGCAAAGCGCGCGCTCGGAATAAATGCTGAGGTTGATGAGGACTTTATAAATGCGCTTGAGTACGGTATGCCGCCAACAGGCGGACTCGGAATAGGCATAGACAGACTTGTCATGCTTCTGACCGACAGCTTCTCAATAAGAGATGTTATACTCTTCCCCACAATGAAGCCGATTGACTGAAAAAGCGCGATACAAGGGCGAAAGGAAGCTGAAATATTTTGAAAAGCCGTGATTCATACGAGCTGTTCGAGGTTTTTAAACCCGGGTACATGGACGGCGCAACTTTTTTTGAAAAGTTCCGCTACTGGTTTAAGGAAGTATACTGGTATCACTTTAAGTTTCACACACTTGGGGCAATTCTGCTCATAGTTTTTGTGTTTGCGCTTGCAGGGGATATTGTCTCGCGCGAATATAATGACCTTGATTTTATCCTCGGCGGCTCTGTGTTTGCCGAAAGTGAGCAGATGAAAGAGCTTTCCGACTATATGGGCGGATTCATAAAAGAGGATGGGACGGCAAAAGTCGGACGGCAGATGCTCTGTACGAGCAGTTCCATCGGCACGGGGGACACCGCGCTTGCGCTTGATGAGTTTGCCGCAACGAATATAAATAAAATAACGGTGAGCTTTGCAGACGACGAGATACTTCTTTTTCTGCTCGATAAAAAATATACGGACTGGTACAACGCGCAGGGTGCGTTTGAGCCGCTTTCCACCTTCGGTATAGAGAGTGAGAACGAGTGCTTTGTGCGTGTTGACAATACGGAAATAATAAAAAAACTCGGCATCAGAAATGAAAGCGGTATATACGCCGCAATAAAGGTGATTACCCCGTCGAGAAGCGAGAAAAAGCGTATAGCGCAGAAGTACGAAAACGCAGGTCTTGCGCTTCGCGGTATGCTCGGTCAAAATTAAGATGACAAAAAGCAGAGAATGATATGAGAGAGAAAATAACAAGCCGTAAAAATGATATCATAAAGCATGTGCGGAAGCTCGGGCGCGACCGTGGCTACAGGCTCTTAAACCGCGAGTTTGTATGTGACGGAGAAAAGCTTCTTGTTGAGGCAATCGGCGCAGGGGCAGAAATACTCACAGTCCTCTGCGATGACGAAAAGTCCGGGAAGCTTCCCGAAATCCCGCGCGCGGATATATACATGGTGCCGCGTGATGTGCTTGACAGCGTGACAACGCTTTCCACATCACAGAGCGTGGTGTTCACATGCAGAATGCCGCAGGCGCCAGAAAAGCCGGCGCGCCGCGCGGTACTTTTAGACAGGCTTCAGGATACGGGCAATGTCGGGACTATTATCCGCACGGCAGATGCGTTCGGAATAGAAATGATAATTGAGGACGGATGCGCCGATATATATAACCCTAAGACAATCCGATCTGCAATGGGCTCTCTCTTTCGGGTACCCGTTATATCGCGCGAAATGGAAAGCGCAATTTGTGAGCTTCGGGATATGGGCGTGTGCGTATACGCGGCGACGCTGTGTGAAGATGCGAAAATCCTTGATAATAAAGAGCTCCCATTTTCCGCTGTTGTCATAGGAAATGAGGGGAACGGCGTCCGGCGCGAGGTGCAGGAGCTTTGTGACGGAAGCGTGATTATCCCAATGCGCGGCGGGGCAGAGTCTCTGAATGCGGCGATAGCCGCGGGCATATTGATGTATAAAATGAGTGAAAGGTAGTGTCTTTTTGGTATGTCCTCTCTAAAAACATGGGTTTGGCTTGCTTTGTGCGGAGGGAACAGTACGGGAAAGACGAAAGCGCTTCTTTCGCACTTTGGCTCGGCAGAGAAAGTGTATGCCGCAACAGAGCAGGAGTATCGGGAGATTGATATCATCTCGGAGTATGACATAAGTTATCTTACCGACAAGAGGCTTGACCGCGCGGAGAAGATAATTGATGAGTGTATAAAAAAGAGAATACGCATAATAACGATGCAGGATGTCGCATATCCTGACAGATTGAAGCAGATATCCATGCCTCCGCCCGTGATTTATGCGCGCGGTATGGATATTGATATAGATGATGAGGCGGCAATTGCAGTAGTGGGGACAAGAGAAGCGACGAATTACGGTCTCCGCGCGGCAGAAAAGATTTCTTCCGAGATTGCGGCCGGCGGAGGACTTGTGGTTTCAGGCCTCGCAAGAGGAATAGATACAGTTGCGCACATGAGCGCGATTAATGCAGGCGGAAAGACTGTTGCAGTCCTCGGCTGCGGCGTTGATGTGTGTTATCCGAGAGAAAATAAAAAGCTGTTTGAAGCAATAATATATAACGGCATGGTGATTTCGGAATTCCCTCCGGGAACAGGGCCGCAGCGCATGAACTTTCCGCGGAGAAACAGAGTGATAAGCGGCATATCTCTCGGCACTCTTGTCGCGGAGGCGCCGGCAAAGAGCGGTGCGCTGATTACTGCGGGGCTTGCTCTTGAGCAGGGCAGAGATGTCTTTGCTGTCATGGGGAGCATATTTTCGGAATCAAGCGAGGGGTCAAACAGGCTTATATGCGAAGGCGCACACCCGGTAATGTCGGGGCGTGATATACTCTCCGAGTATGCAGATATTCTGCCGCACAGAATAAACTTACGCGCAAGCATAGAGAAAACGGAGCCCCGTACCGTGCAAAAGGAGATAAAAGAAAAGGAGCCTCCGCAGGAATATCTTGCAAAGTTTGAGGAAAATGAGAGAAAAATCATTTCCGCAATAGGCGGAGAAACACTGCGAGCTGATGAAATAGCCGCAAAATCAGGCTTTACGCTGCAAAAGGTGCTGTCGCTTCTGACGCTTCTTGAGATAGGCGGACATGTAAGACAGCAGGCAGGGAGCAGATTTTGCCTTAACCGTGAGCCGTAGGCAAAGAAGATAATCATCTATACCTCGCCGCACAGGCGGCAGAAATGGAGCAATGTATGTCATATCTTGTAATAGTTGAGTCGCCGACAAAGGTGAAGACAATAGGCAAGCATCTCGGCAGCAAATATAAGGTAAAGGCCTCAATGGGGCATCTGCGTGATCTTCCGAAAAGCGAGCTCGGCGTTGATATTGATGCGGGCTTTGTTCCGCGTTATGTTGCAATCCGCGGCAAAAGCGCACTCATAAAGGAGCTTAAAAGCCTCGCCGCGGAGAGTGAAGCGGTATTTCTCGCAACAGACCCTGACCGCGAGGGAGAGGCAATATCATGGCACTTAAAGGAACTTCTCGGTCTTGATGAGAAGAAAACAAAACGCGTTACCTTTAATGAGATTACAAAAAAGGCAATATGCGAGGGTATAGAAAAACCCCGTGATATAGATGAAAACCTTGTAAATGCGCAGCAGGCGCGCAGACTGCTCGACAGAATAGTCGGATATAAGCTTTCGCCCCTTCTCTGGAAAAAGGTGCGGTACGGTCTTTCTGCAGGGCGAGTCCAGTCTGTTGCAACGCGTCTTGTAATCGACCGCGAAAATGAAATACGCGAGTTTGAGCCTCGGGAGTTCTGGTCTATCATGGCTGATTTCTCGCGCATTGCACCTGAAAAGGGGAAATTCACTGCGAAGTTTTACGGTACGGAGGCAGGAAAAAAAGAGCCTGCAAATGCCGAGGAAACGGACGCTATAATAAGCAAAATAGAAGACGCGGATTTCTTTGTAAAAACCATAAAGAAGGGCAAAAAGCAGAAGTCTCCCGTGCCGCCGTTTATCACATCTACACTTCAGCAGGAGGCGTCGCGCCGCTTTGGTATGTCGCCGAGCCGCACAATGGCAATAGCACAGCAGCTTTACGAGGGTGTCGAAATTGAGGGCATGGGCTCAACGGGTCTTATAACATATATGAGAACAGACTCGCTTCGCCTTGCAGACGAAGCTATTTATGATGTCAGAAACTATATCACAGACACATACGGAGAGGAATTTCTTCCGAAATCGCGCCGCGTATTCAAGACGAAAAAGAGTGCCCAGGATGCGCACGAGGCAATACGCCCGACATATGTCAGCCTCACTCCCGAAAAGATAAAAGAGAGCCTGACAACGGAGCAGTTTAAGCTCTATCGCATCATCTGGTCGCGCTTTGTCGCGTGTCAGATGGAAAATGCCGTGTATGACACTATGAGCGTAGATGTTGCGGCAGATGAGTATATCTTCAGGGCGACAAGCTCAAAAATTGCATTCAAGGGATATACGGCGGTGTATTCCGATGCAGCGGCAGAGGCTGAGGAGCAGGTAGGAACACTTCCTGACCTGTATGAGAATGAAAAGCTCAAATTTGAGGGGCAGACGAGTGAGCAGCACTTTACCGCACCGCCTGCACGCTATACGGACGGAAGCCTGATTAAAGCAATGGAGGAAAAGGGCGTCGGCCGCCCGAGTACCTATGCACCGACGATTTCGACGATACTTGAGCGCGAATATGTCATAAAAGAAGGAAAGAGTCTCCGTCCGACACCTCTTGGCGAGGTCGTAAACGGGCTTATGATGGAGCAGTTTAAGGATATTATAGATGTTGAATTCACCGCACATATGGAGGAGCAGCTTGACGAGGTCGAGGCGGGAAACAGAGATTGGAAGGGTACTCTTGCCGATTTTTACGGCCCGTTTGAAAAGGAGCTTCGGGAGGCGGAGCAGGCGCTTGACGGCAAGCGGCTTAAGGTGCCTGACGAGGTGACGGACATTGTATGCGAGCTGTGCGGCAAAAACATGGTAATAAAGTCAGGCCGTTTCGGAAAATTCCTTGCGTGCCCGGGTTTCCCCGATTGTAAAAACACAAAGGCAATAGTTGAAAAAACGCCGGGAGAGTGCCCGAAGTGCGGCGGAGAGATACTTAAAAAGAAGTCAAAGAACGGATATGCATATTACGGGTGCGAAAAGTTCCCCGAATGTACATTTATGACATGGGATGTACCTCAGAAGGAGCGCTGCGAGAGCTGCGGCAAGACTATGTATAAGCGCTCGGGGCGCGGGTCTAAAAAGCTTTTCTGCGCAAATCCTGAATGCGAAAAGTACGAGCCGCAGGAAAATAAGAAGGAAGCGGCTGAAAAAAGCAAGGAAAAGAAGACTGTGAAAAAGGCCGCAACAAAAAAGACAGCAGCAAAGAAAACCGAAAAAAAGAAGTCTGCATCGGGGAAGAAAAAAAGTGAGTAATGCATATGTTTTGGGAGCAGGTCTTGCGGGTTGCGAGGCTGCGTGGCAGCTTGCCGAGCGCGGGATTTCTGTTTCGCTTTTTGAGATGAAGCCGCAAAAGATGTCTCCTGCGCACAGCTCGGAGAAGTTTTCGGAGCTTGTTTGCTCAAACTCGCTTCGTGCGGCGGCTGTAGAGAACGCTGTCGGGCTTCTCAAGGAGGAAATGCGCCGTCTGGGCTCGCTTATTATGCAGGCAGCGGACGCGACGCGTGTTGAGGCCGGGGGAGCCCTTGCCGTTGACCGCGAGCGCTTTTCTGCATTTATTACTGAGCGGATAAAGAATCATCCGAATATTGAGGTTGTATGCCGTGAGATAACGAGCCTTCCCGAGGAGAGACCGCTGATAGTGGCGACAGGCCCGCTCACGACGGAGCCGCTTTCGGAATCGATAAGAGAACACCTCGGCGGCGCGCCGTATCTCGGGTTTTATGATGCCGCAGCGCCGATTGTAACGGCGGAGAGTATAGATATGAGCCGCGCGTATTTTAAATCGCGCTATGACAAGGGCACGGCGGATTATATAAATTGTCCGATGACGGAGGAAGAATACAACGCGTTTTATGAGGCGCTCATTTCTGCCGAGGAGGCAGAGGTGCACGGCTTTGATGACGGCGGCATATTTGAGGGGTGCATGCCGGTTGAGGTTATGGCACGCCGCGGTCGTGACACACTGTGCTACGGCCCGCTCAAGCCCGTGGGACTGCGCGACCCGAAGACGGGAAAGACACCGTTTGCCGTTGTTCAGCTCCGTCGCGATAACAGGGAGGGCACGCTTTACAATATAGTCGGGTTTCAGACACATCTTAAATTCGGCGAGCAGAAGAGAGTATTTTCCATGATACCCGGTCTTGAAAATGCGGAATTTGTGCGCTACGGAGTAATGCACAGGAACACATATATAAAGTCCCCCGGGCTTCTTGATACCGATTATTCGCTGATAAATGAGCCGGAGCTTTATTTTGCAGGACAGATGACAGGTGTTGAAGGGTATGTTGAATCCGCCTCGTCGGGACTCATGGCAGGGCTTTCGCTTGCATTAAAGCTAAACGGAATTAAGCGGCCTGAGTTTTCCCAAAAGACGGCGATAGGCGCACTTTCGCAGTATGTGAGCAGCGGAAGCATCGGCGATTTCCAGCCGATGAATATAAATTTCGGCATAATGACGCCGCTGGGAGTAAAAATAAAGGGCAAGAAAGAAAAGAATGCTAAAATTGCAGAGCGGTCACTTGAAATAGTGGACAAAATAGCGTCCGAAATATGAAATGGGGTTTGAAGTGATGAGGATAATTTTAGATGCGATGGGCAGTGACAGAGGCGCGCGTGAGTTTGTAAAGGCTTCAGTTGCCGCTGTTGACGAGCTCGATGTCGATGTTGTGCTCGTCGGACTTGAGGAGGAGCTTTCAGCACTTCTGCGCGAGGAGGATCCTGACGGAGAATGTTTAAAGAATATAACGATTGTAAATGCGTCTGAAACGGTAGATATGAATGATGACCCCTTGCGTGTAATGAAGGAGAAGCCGGATTCATCAATGACTGTTGCAATGCGCCTTCTTGCGGAAGGCGGCGGTGATGCGCTTGTATCCGCAGGGAACACAGGCGCTCTTCTTACACAGGCAACTCTTATCTTAAAGCGCATAAAGGGCGTCCGCCGCGCGGCGCTTGCGCCCGTTATTCCGACAACTGATGGCTTTGCACTTCTTATAGACAGCGGAGCAAATGTTGAGTGCACGCCTGAATGCTTGCTGCAATTTGCGCTTATGGGCGCATTCTATACGGAGCATGCGCTCGGGGTGACCTTGCCCAGAGTAGGTCTTTTAAATAACGGCACGGAGGAGCACAAGGGCGATGAGGTCCACCGCGAGGCATATAAGCTTCTGAAAAAAGCGGGCGAGGACGGGCTCATTAATTTTATCGGAAATATTGAGGGGCGCGACGCACCTCTCGGGCGTGTTGATGTCATAGTTGCCGACGGATTCAGCGGCAATGTGTTTTTAAAGACGATGGAGGGCGTGGGGCTTTCCTTCGCCAAGGAGCTCAAGAAGATATTTATGATATCAAAGCGGGCGAAGCTGTCCGCGTTTATGGTAAGAAACGGCGTGCGTGAGTTTAAGCGCAAGATGGACTATAACGAGGCAGGCGGCGCGCCGCTTCTCGGCGTAAAAGCGCCTGTTATAAAGGCACACGGCTCCGCATCGTCCGTTGCAATAGGCAACTGCATCGTTCAGGCGATAGACTATGTCAATTCGGGCATGACTTTAAAAATATCGCATAACTTTTCCGGAGGGGAGGCGTCGCGCGGTGAGTAAGGCGTCGCCGAGTCCTGTTCGTGGGATTGATGCGTTTCAAAAGAAGATAGGATATAAATTCAAGAATATAGCGCTTCTTCAGCGCGCTCTGACGCACAGCTCATTTGCAAATGAGAACAGGGCAGACAAAATATACGATAATGAGCGGCTTGAGTTTCTGGGCGATTCGGTTCTCGGTATGGTTACGGCACTGTACCTTTTTAAAAAGTATCCTGATGAGCCTGAAGGAGAGCTTACAAAGATGCGCGCATCTCTCGTGTGCGCAGGCGCATTATGCGCAAGGGCAAAGAGCATAAACCTCGGCGCACATCTCCGCCTCGGCCATGGTGAGGAAAGCGGCGGAGGCCGCGAGCGTGAGTCAATTCTTGCTGACGCTTTTGAGGCGGTAATCGGCGCGATATATATAGATTCGGGAGAGGCCGCAGCGGGCGAGTTCATAAAAAAATTTGTACTCTCAAACCTCAGCGCCGGAGACCGTGCCGTTATGGACTATAAGACCACGCTGCAGGAGATAGTTCAGAAAAACCGCGGTGAGAAGCTGTCGTACCGTGTGCTTGAATCGAACGGGCCGGACCATGAGCGAAGCTTCACGGTTGAGGTTCTGATAAACAGCAACTCCGTCGGTTGCGGAAGCGGTCACAGCAAAAAAGAGGCGGAACAGATGGCAGCCCGTGAGGCTCTTAAGCTTATGGGAATGGATGTAGACGCATGAGCTCAATAATACCGGTTTTTATACCGCATGTCGGCTGTCCGCACGACTGCGTGTTCTGTAATCAGAAACGGATTGCAAGTACAATTCGCGCACCGAAGGCAGATGAGGTCGCGGATATAATCCGCACAGCGCTTGAAAATACGGGAAGAGAAACTCCTGTCGTAGCATTTTACGGGGGGAGTTTTACTGCGCTTTCAGACAAACTTATGCGACAATACCTCGGTGCCGCAGAGGAGTTTGTTCGTTCGGGCAAGGTAAGCGGAATACGCCTTTCCACGCGGCCTGACTGTATTGACCGCCAAATACTTTCCCTGCTTTCGGAATACGGCGTGAGGACGGTTGAACTCGGCGTACAGTCAATGTCAGATTCGGTGCTTGAAAAGTCCGGCCGCGGGCATACTGCAGAAGATGCAGTACGGGCGGCAGAGCTTGTTAAAGAGTATGGCTTTGAGCTTATTCTTCAGATGATGGCAGGTCTTCCCGGCTCGTCTGCAGATGATGACAGAGAAACGGCAAGGCGCCTCTGCGCTTTAAAGCCGGACGGCGTGAGGATATACCCCGTGGTCGTGATACGCGATACAGAGCTTGAGCGTATGTGGAGAGGCGGAGAGTACAGACCGATGTCGGTTGAGGAAGCGGCGTCTCTCGGCGGTGAGCTTCTTGAGATTTTTGCCGGGGCGAAAATTCCGGTAATAAGGTTTGGGCTTAACCCGACGGATGACTTAAGCGGAGGCGATGCGCTCGCAGGGGCGTATCATCCCGCCCTCGGCGAGCTTGCGCAGTCGGCGCGGTATTTAAAGCTTGCAAGGAAAGCGCTCGGCACGGGAAGGTGCAGCGGAAACGCAGAAATATTTGTAAGCCCGAACCGCGTCTCCGCGATGGTGGGGCATGGGCGGAAGAATCGCATATTGCTTGAGAAAGAATACGGAATGACGAGCCTTAAGATACGCGGCGATGCGGAAATTCGTGACGGTGAGGTCCGCGTTGTTGTTGACGGGCAAATTCGCACTTGAAAAGTTGCATGATACATGGTAAAATTACTTAATTAAGGATATGTAAAGGTGGCGGAAAAATATGGCAGGTTATACGCGTAAAGACATAGAGAGAATAGTTAAAGAAGAAAATGTAAGGTTTATACGCCTCCAGTTTACCGATATTTTCGGTGCGATGAAGAATATATCTATTACGGAGCGGCAGCTTTCGCGCGCTCTCGATAATAAATGCATGTTTGACGGCTCGTCAATCGAGGGCTTTGTCCGCATAGAGGAGTCGGACATGTATCTGCATCCTGACCTTAATTCGTTTGCAATTCTTCCGTGGATAGATGATGAGGGCGGCCGTGTTGCCCGCCTCATATGCGATGTATACGATACAAACGGGAATCCTTTCAGCGGTGACCCGCGCGGTGTTCTCAAGCGCGTTCTTGCCGATGCGGCAGATATGGGATATACCGTGAACATAGGCCCCGAGGCTGAGTTTTTCCTGTTTAAGACGGACGAGGAAGGGAAGCCCACTGCAATCAGAAATGACGAGGCAGGGTATTTTGACCTCGGCCCCATTGACACTGACGAGCGGATCCGCCGCGAAATGTGCATGGCGCTTGAGGAGATGGGCTTTGAGATTGAGGCGGCGCATCACGAGGTTGCCGACAGTCAGCACGAGATAGATTTCAAATACGGCGAGGCACTCTCGACAGCGGATAATATAATCACCTTCAAGCTTCTTGTAAAGACCATTGCACAGAAGAACGGACTGCATGCGACATTCATGCCGAAGCCGATTTTCGGAATAAGCGGCTCGGGAATGCATATAAATATATCCCTGAGCTCAGGCGGGAAGAATATCTTCTGCGACCCGAAGGATGAGCTCGGCTTAAGCCGTGAGGCATATCACTTTATAGCAGGCGTGCTTGAGCACTCAAGCGGTATGAGCGCAGTTACAAATCCGCTTGTAAATTCATACAAGCGCCTTGTATCGGGTTATGAAGCGCCGATATATATCGCATGGTCGGCAAAGAACAGAAGCCCGCTTATCCGCGTTCCGTCCGCATCGGGCGAGGGCACGCGAATTGAAATCAGAAATCCTGACCCTGCGGCAAATCCGTATCTCGCGTTTGCGGCAGTGCTCGCGGCAGGGCTTGACGGAATAAAGCGTCATCTTGAGCCGCCCGCACCTGTAGATGCAAATATATTCGAGATGTCAGAGGAAGAGCTTAAGTCAGGCAAAATCCGCTCACTCCCGAAAAACCTTGCTGAGGCGGTAGACGAGTTTAAAAACGACAAGCTTTTGCTTGATACAATAGGAAAGCATATATCCGAGAAGTATATAGAGGCAAAGGAACTCGAGTGGCGTGAATACACCACAAAGGTTCACGAATGGGAAATCGATAAATATCTTATAAAATATTAAGAGGCGCAGTTATGAAGGAACAGCTTGTATTGCCCGAGGGCTATATCAAAAAAATGACAATAAGAGAGACTGAGCGCGGCGTAAAAGCAATAAAGGACATGTTTGAGCGGAAGCTTGCCGCGGCACTCAGCCTCGAGCGCGTCAGCGCGCCGCTCTTTGTCGAGAGCAGCACAGGTCTTAACGACAACTTGAACGGGTTTGAGCGCCCCGTCGCGTTTGATGTGTTAGAGCAGCCCGGCTCGTCATATGAGATAGTCCATTCACTTGCAAAGTGGAAGCGCCTTGCGCTTAAGAAATACGGCTTTGAGGTCGGTGAGGGATTATATACCGATATGAATGCAATACGGCGTGACGAGGCGACGGATAATCTCCATTCAATATATGTCGACCAATGGGATTGGGAGCGCGTCATAAATAAATCAGACAGAAATACGGAATTTTTGTTTGATATTGTGCGCAAGATATATGATGTAGTCCGTGACACGGAGTCGGAAATCTCCGATATGTTCGGAACTGAGAAAAAGCTCCCTGAAAAGATAGCGTTTTTCTCAACATACGAGCTTGAGGAAATGTATCCTGATTTGAAGTCGCGTGAGCGTGAGCTTGCATGCGTGCGTGAGCATGGCGCCGTGTTTATCTCGCAGATAGGCGGGAGGCTAAAAAGTGGCGGCAAGCACGATGGCCGCGCGCCGGATTATGACGACTGGACGCTTAACGGAGACATCATTCTCTATTATCCGCTTCTTGACTGTGCGTTTGAGATATCCTCAATGGGTATCCGCGTGGATGAAAAGGCGCTTGCAGAGCAGCTTCATTCAGAGGGCTGCGAGGAAAGGCTCCTGCTTCCGTTCCAGAGCGCACTTATGAACGGTGAGCTCCCGTACACAATCGGGGGAGGAATAGGCCAGTCGCGCCTGTGTATGTTTATGCTTGGCTGTGCGCATATAGGCGAGGTTCAGTCATCGGTATGGCCGGCAGAGGATGTCGAAATCCTTGAAAGGGCAGGAATAAAGATTTTATAAATAAAAAATTAGTTTTGGCCTGTCGCAAGACCGCACTAGCCGGGGAGATAGCGGTGCCCTGTACCTGCAATCCGCTACAGCAGGGGTGAATTCCCGCTCCGAGGCACAAAAACGTGTGGCAGGGTCAGCCGGAAGGTGTTGAGAGATCGGTCTCGCGCAGCATAGCGCCGTGAACCATGTCAGGCGGGGAACCGAGCAGCATTAAGCGGTTTGCCGTGTGTGCCGCGAGCGCGCCGGTCTTGAGCCGGACGGTTGAATTCCGCACATGCTTTTGCTGTCAGAGAGAGGGTGTGTGGTCGTGCGATGGGCCAAAAAAACAGAGGTAGAAAAGAATGTATCAGGCGCTGTACAGAAAATGGCGGCCGCAAAGCTTTGTCGATGTAATCGGGCAGGCGGCCGTAACAGAGACGCTTGCAAAGCAGGTTGAGACCGGCAAGCTCTCACACGCGTACCTGTTCTCCGGCTCGAGGGGAACGGGCAAGACGACATGCGCCAAAATTCTCGCACGCGCGGCAAACTGCGAGAATCCGTTCCACGGGAATCCGTGTAATAAGTGTCCGTCATGTCTTGGGATAATCGACGGAGAAATACTTGATGTTGTCGAAATTGACGCCGCGTCAAACAACGGCGTTGACAATGTTCGTGACCTTCGTGATGAGGCTGTTTATACACCTGCAAATGTAAAGCGCCGCGTGTATATAATAGACGAGGTGCATATGTTTTCACAAAGTGCGTTTAACGCATTGCTGAAGATAATGGAGGAGCCGCCGGAGCATGTCATGTTTATCCTTGCGACTACGGAGCTTCATAAGGTCCCTGCGACTATTGCGTCGCGCTGTCAGAAGTTCGTTTTCAAGCGCATTTCATCAAACACAATCGCTGAGCGGCTTATACATATAGCAAAGAGTGAAGATGCAAAGCTGACTGCAGAGGCGGCTGAGTACATCGCCTCTCTGTCGGACGGCGCAATGCGTGACGCTGTGTCGCTGCTTGACCAGTGCCTCTCACTCGGTGCAGGTGAGGTGAATGTCGAGACTGTTGAGGGTGTCGTCGGCCTTGCGGGCCGCGAGCAGACGTTGAATCTTGCAGAGGCCATTGCGGACAGGCAGACGGGATGCGCCCTTTCAATTTTAAACGATATATACAACGGCGGCAGGAATCTGACATCCGTACTGACGGAGCTGTCTGAGATACTGCGCGATGTTCTTGTTATGAAGACGGCATCGGGCGAAAAGCTGCCCAGGATAGATGCGCGATATACCGCAAGCGAGCTTTCAGGTCTTTGCGATAAATTTGACAGCATGCGCCTTATAAGTGCAATAGCGGAGCTTCAGAATACGACAAGCGCCATCGCAGCGAGCACGAACAGAAGAATCGATGCTGAGCTTGCGTGTGTCCGCCTGTGCGAAAACTTCGGCGCAGAGGACGTGTCAGGTCTTGCCGCGCGAATTGCGGAGCTTGAGCGGAAGCTTTCAGGAGGCATTGTTGCAGCGCCTGCAGAGGTTAAAACACCGGAGCGTGTCGTGCAGGAAAAAAAGGAAAAACCTGCAGAGCAAAAAAAGGCACCTGAAAAAAAGGCTGCCTCAGCAGCCGGTGCGGATAATACAGATGTTTGGAAGAAAATACTGGAGGCGGCAAAATCAAAGCTTTCACCGGGGATATATCCGCTTCTTGCAGGAGCAACGGCAACGCGCGATGGAGGAATGCTTGTGCTGTCGTCCGAAAATTCGTTTGTTCTCAAGATGTTGACACAGAAGGCAAATATGGATATACTGAGAGAAACGGCGGCAAACCTCGGAATAGATGTGACGATTACGGCGTCAGAGCGCGTCGAAAAAAAGCAAGAGCCGAGCGGGATTGATGAGCTTCTGGCGGGGATATCTGACAAGAGCGTGATAAAAATCAGGCAGGAAGATGACATATAATGAGATTTTACAGAAGAATAACCGCAATCCTACTTATAACATGTGTCTGTCTTTTGGGTATGTCAGGTGTCGCTTCGGGGCAAAATCTCCAGGACAGCAGAAATCTGTGGCTTGTAAACCGCGAGCATAAGATAGCCGAGAATTACATGCCGGAGGATATGCGGGCGGCAGACGGGTCAACACGGTCAATGCGTGCCGAGGCAGTCACGGAGTTTAACAAAATGCGCAGTGACGCGCTCTCGCAGGGGGCAGGGAAAATATACGCAAGCAGCGGCTACAGAAGCTTTCAGAAGCAGCAGAGCTTGTTCTCGGAAAGGTTAAGAACAAGGCAGAGGTCAGGCATGAGCTATACAGCCGCATACAACGCGACTGTTCTCTTTACGGCGGCGCCGGGCACGAGTGAGCACCAGACAGGCCTTGCAGTTGATATTACAAACGGCGGCGCGCTGAACGGGAATTACGACAAGACGAAGCAGGGCGCGTGGATTAAGAAAAACTGCTGGAAATACGGATTTATTCTCCGTTATGACGGTTCAAAGACAAAGCTTACAGGCATAGGGAATGAGCCGTGGCATTTCCGCTATGTGGGAAAGCCGCATGCGCAGATAATAACAGAAAAAGGCTGGTGTCTTGAGGAATATATAAGCTATCTTCAGACGAACGGAATTTTGACCGTGCCTGCAGAAAACGGCATGGCATATGACATATACTGGTCAAAAAATAAGTATACATCAGTTCCTGATGCAATAGCCTTTTCGTCTGATAACTGCGGCGGGTATATAACGACCTCGTATTATAAGAAAAATCCGGCAGAGGGTGCCGCAGGGCACTGGTCAGAGCCGTATTTTAAAAAATTCTTTAATGGCAGG
Organism: Eubacteriales bacterium; assembly: GCA_045649105.1. Lineage (GTDB taxonomy): Bacteria > Bacillota > Clostridia > Oscillospirales > JAAYXM01 > JAZRPG01. The sequence continues at coordinate 2,151 of JAZRPG010000045.1, read as the reverse complement.
GAAATGAATTTCCACGCTACAGTAAGCCCCGACAGGGCAATTACGCGTGCGGAATTTGCAGTGCTTTGCTCACTTCTGCCACTGAAGGAAACGGCGGGAGATGTTTCATTTTCCGATGTTTCAGAAAACGCGTGGTATCGCGAAAGCTTGTTTAAGACCGTGCGCATGGGCCTTATGAGCGGCACAGGCGCAAAAATCTTTTCTCCGGACGGGCGTATGACGAGGGAAATGGCGGCGACAGTCATGTCAAAGGCCATAGAATCGGACAAAATAGAGATGATTTCATTCAGTGACACGGACAGAATATCTTCATGGGCGTTCCAGAGCGTTCAGAAAATTGTGTATAATAAAATAATGAGCGGTTACAGCGACAATACCTTCAGGGCAAAAGAGTATATCTCCTGGGGCGAGGCGGTGGCCGGCATGTGCAAATTATTAGATTTGATTGAGACAGCAGAATAAAAAAAGGAGTTGTTTTTTTATGAGACGAGGCGGATTCCCGGGCGGAATGAATATGGATGTTATCAAGCAGGCGCAGAAGATGCAGCAGAATATGCTTCGTATGCAGCAGGAGCTTGAGGAGAAGACATATACAGCGAGTGCAGGCGGCGGCGTAGTCGAGGCGACGGTCAACGGGCAGAACCGCGTGATGGCAGTTAAGATAAAGCCCGAGGCAGTTGACCCGGATGATGTCGAGATGCTTGAAGACCTTATCGTTGCCGCAATCGGCGAGGCAATGTCTCAGGCGCAGAGCGCTTCTGAGGCTGAAATGAAGAAAATAACAGGCGGGCTCAATATTCCGGGTATGTTTTAGTATAGAAACGGATGTGTTTTAAAAATGCGCTTTTTCACGGCACCGGTTGAAAATCTGATAGAGCAGTTTCAAAAGCTTCCCGGCATAGGCCGGAAAACTGCGCAGAGGCTTGCCTTTTTTTTGCTTGCGCTTCCCGAGACAGAGGCGCAGAGCTTTGCGAACGCAGTTCTTGAGGCGAAAAAGACGGTTAAATTCTGCAGCGAGTGCCAGAATCTGACGGATTCCGAGCTTTGCAGCCTGTGTTCGGACAGTGCGCGTGATAAGACAACCGTATGCGTCGTGTCTGACCCGAAGGATGTTGTCGCAATAGAGCGGACGCGTGAGTATAACGGGCTTTACCATGTTCTTCACGGATGTATTTCCCCGATGAACAGCGTCGGGCCTGACGATGTCAGGATAAAGGAGCTTGTAACCCGCGTTGCGCGAGGTGAGATACGCGAGGTTATAATGGCGACAAACCCCGACACGGAGGGCGAGGCGACGGCGATGTATATATCCCGGATTCTTAAACCGTTTGAGGTGAAGACGACGCGCCTTGCATACGGAATCCCGGTCGGCGGCCATCTCGAATTTGCCGATGAGATGACGCTGACCCGTGCGATAGAGGGTCGCCGCACAATGTAATTTAAGTCTGAAAAGTGCATTGGTATAAATCTGCGGGCGTGGCGGAATGGCAGACGCGCCGGTCTTAGGAGCCGGTGTCTTCGACGTATGGGTTCAAGTCCCATCGCCCGCACCAGTCCCCGTATGCGGGGGGAGAATATTGCAGAGGGTAAATATCATACGCGCCCGTGGCGCAGTTGGATAGCGCGTCAGACTCCGACTCTGAAGGCCGCTGGTTCGAATCCAGTCGGGCGTACCATGAAAAAAGACATCCAAAGGATGTCTTTTTTCAGTTATATTTGACTTCGGCAAGTTATATTGATTCGCAGTTATATTCGGTTTACGCCGAGTGATATTGTGCTTTGTACAGTTGAATGGCAAATATAAAATCACTGAAGCCGTAGGCTTCAATATCACTTTTGCTTTGCAAAAATATCACTCCATCGAAGATGGAATATCACTATAGTATAATGCATCCTCTATTTTTGCACCTGTATGGCGTGAGAGATGTGTTGCAGCATTTGAGGCTATGCATTTTTTCATGCGTAGTTTTGGCTGCGCACTTTTTTATTGCAATAAAAATTTTTGTGTGTTATACTGTATTTGCGACATAAAGTTTAATATTTTCCTGATAACACAGGTGTGTATTTTTTATCTTTGGTAAAAATGCATGCTCTATCTCCGCATACTTGTGTTATGGGAAACTTTGTGTCGCAGCAATGGGAGTTATGCAT
>JAZRPG010000044.1:0-32718 GCA_045649105.1 Eubacteriales bacterium | reverse complement strand
AAGCAGTTTTGAATTGAGAAATTTTTCGTTTGGATAAATATAAAAATTCCGGGTATACTGACGTATTCCCGGAATTTTTTCTGCAATACAAGCGGAAAATGGCCATTCAAAACCAAAACTTCCTTGTGCGGCTGTGGCCTTTGTTTCCACCCCCCTTTTTTATTCTGATATGCGCTCTATCCTTATTCCTTCCTGCCCTGCATCTGCGACATAAACGGCCTCTCCGCCTCCGCTCTCTAAATATCGCTCGGCGAGCACCTCCTCTATCTCTCGTCGGATTGCGCGGCGCATAGGTCTTGCGCCGTACTGCGAATCAAATCCGTGCTCGACAAGGAGCTCTCTTGCACTGTCTGTTATTTCAAGGTGTATCCCGAGCTTTTCTGCGCGGGCACGCGTCGATTCAAGCAGCATGTCGGATATGCGGCGGATTTCGTCCTTTTCAAGACGCCTGAACACTATTATATCATCTATTCTGTTTAAAAACTCGGGGCGAAAGCCGCGCCGCAGCTCTGAAATTACATTCGTTTTTATGAGCTCACGCGCCTTACCTGCCTCTCCGCTCGAAAAACCCACATCAATCCCGGATGTAATGCTTCGTGCGCCGATATTCGATGTCATTATTATAACAGTATTTTTAAAATCGGCGCGTTTTCCGTGCGAGTCGGTCAGTATTCCGTCCTCAAGAATCTGAAGCAGCATATTGAACACATCGGGGTGTGCCTTTTCTATTTCATCAAACAAAACTACAGAATATGGCTTACGGCGCACCTTTTCTGTCAGTTCGCCTCCGTCGTCATAGCCAACATACCCGGGCGGTGAGCCGACAAGCCGGCTTACGGCATGCTTTTCCATATACTCTGACATATCTACGCGGATTATCATGTCCTCATCGCCGAACATTGCCTGGGAAAGCGCGCGGGCAAGCTCCGTTTTTCCGACTCCTGTCGGCCCTGCAAAAAGAAAAGAGCCTATGGGCCGCTTCGGGTCAGAAAGCCCTGTCCTGCCACGGCGGATTGCACGCGCAACTGAACGTATTGCATCGTCCTGACCTATTACGCGTTCTGAAAGCTGTCTCTCAAGCGAAGACAGCCTCTCGCTCTCTGTCTCCGTTATGTTCAAAACAGGTATGCCTGTCTGCTCGCTTACCACCTCAGCGATGTGCTCTTTCCCGATTTTTGCACCGCTGATGTCAGAAGAACTCTGCCATCTTGAGCTTATGCTGCCAAGCTCGCTTTTCAGTCTCTTTTCTGTATCCCGAAGTGTTGCAGCCGTCTCAAAATCCTGCTCCTTTGCACACTTCTCTTTTCGGATTCCAATCTCGAATATTTCCTCCTCAAGCTCCTTTATCCTCGGCGGAGGTGCAAAGGCATACAGTCTTGCGCGGCTGGCTGCTTCATCAATCAGATCGACCGCCTTGTCAGGAAGCTTTTTGTCATTTATATACCGCACCGACATATTTATCGCCGCATCAAGCGCCTCATCCGTTATCTTTACCCCATGATGCGCTTCATACCTTTCGCGCAGACCCTTCAGTATCTCAAGCGTCACCTCCGCGCTTGGCTCATCTATCTTTACCGGCTGAAAGCGGCGGTCAAGCGCCGAGTCGCGCTCTATATGCCTTCTGTACTCATCATAAGTCGTAGCGCCAATCACCTGTACCTCGCCTCTTGAAAGGGCAGGCTTTAGAATATTTGCCGCATCAACCGCGCCTTCGGCAGACCCTGCTCCGACTATTGTGTGAATCTCGTCTATAAAGACAATTATATTGCCTGCGCGGTTAATCTCGCGAAGCAGCGTCTTTATCCGCTCCTCAAACTCACCGCGGTATTTCGTCCCTGCAATCATCGCGGATATATCGAGCATAAAAATCCGTTTTGTGCGGAGCATCTGCGGAACACTGCCCTGAGCTATGCGCTCGGCAAGCCCTTCCACCACCGCCGTCTTTCCGACACCGGGGTCGCCTATCAATATTGGATTGTTTTTTGTGCGGCGGGCGAGAATCTGTATAATCCTTTCTATCTCGCGCTCGCGCCCGATTACAGGGTCCAGCATTCCTTCCCGCGCTATGTCCGTGAGGTCGCGCCCGAAGCTTCCGAGTGCCTTTGCTTCTGCACGTTCTCTTCCTGTCGGACGCGTCGGATTCTTGCCGCGCATATCAGCGCCCGGGTCACTCTCTCCGCCGATTGAGGCAAGAAGCTCTCGTTTTATTCTCAGCACATCTGCTCCCATTGAATTCAAAAGGCGCATTGCCGCGCTGTCCCTTTCCTGTAATATACCGAGAAGAAGATGTTCTACCCCTATGTGCCCTGTCCCTCTGAATGACGCTTCCTCAAAAGCCGTCTCTACTATCCGTTTACTTTTCGGTGTCAAGCCCTGCGGAGTGTGCACGGCGGTATCTCCCGTTCCGATATTTTCACGGATTTTTGCTTTTGCCGACTCATATGTTACGCCGGAGCTTGCAAGCAGACGCGCAACTGTGCTGTCCCGCTCGCGCAAAAGCCCGAGCAGGAGATGCTCGCTTCCGACATATCCATGCCCCATTTCTGCGGCACTTTCATGCGCTGCGCGAATCCCCTGCTCAGCTTTAAGGGTAAATCTGTTCTCAAAAAACATTTCTGCCTCCGGAAATTTCAAGACTGATATAACACATTATTCCCATGTGGTGTGTCTTTTAGTACACAGAAAAAAAGCAAACTTTTTATATTTTTTTAAAACTTTTTAGTTTACCCATTGATTTTTTTAATATTCATGTTAAAATAGTTACATCAAATACATGGAGGTGTAGTAACATGGCACATGTAATCAGCGACGATTGCATTATGTGTGGCTCTTGCGCCGCCGAGTGCCCCTTAGGTTGTATTTCCGAAGGTGACTCAAAGTACGTAATCGACAAGGATGCTTGCGTCGATTGCGGAGCATGCGCAGGTGTATGCCCGACAGACGCTATCAGCGAAAACTAATCAACTGATTAAAAATAAAAAATGCGAGGCAAATTATGCCTCGCATTTTTTATTTTTAATTAATACTTTTTCTTCTTTGCGCGAGCAGCTTCACTCTTCTTGCGACGCTTGACGCTCGGGCTTTCATAGTGCTCACGCTTACGCAGCTCGGAGAGAACGCCTGATTTTGCGCAGGAACGCTTGAATCTTTTGAGAGCACTCTCTAAAGACTCATTATCCTTTATACGGACTTCTGACATTGTTATCCCTCCCTCCGCGATTAAAACCAAAAATATATAACGGTATTATTATAATAAACTTTTTGAACAATGTCAACAATAATAATTTTTATTTATATCCAATTTTTTCTTTTATTTTATAATTAAATTTACAATCTTGTTTTTTACGACAATGCTCTTGACGAGTTTTCCCGTCGCAAGTGCTTCTGCTACCTTTGGCTCCGCACATGCCGCCGCGATAACCTCATCATCGGACGCGTCTGCCGCAAGGGTTATTCTGCCGCGCATTTTCCCGCAGACCTGAACCGCCATCGTAACCTCTGCGTCCTTTATCTTCTCAGGGTCAAACTTCGGCCACTCACTCTTTGCAAGCATTTCTGAATTTCCGTACTGCTCCCACAGCTCCTCTGTGATATGCGGTGCAAATGGGTTCAGAAGCTTTAAGAGAACGCCGATATCTCCGCGTGTTGCGCCCTTTTCTGCAAAATCATTCAAAAGCGTCATCATTGCCGCAATCGCGGTGTTGAATTTAAGATTCTCTATATCCTCGCTGACCTTCTTAATTGTCTTGTGGATTGCAGCCTCATTTTCCTTTGAGACCTCAGTCGACTCCGATGCATTTTCCGCAAGATTCCACACGCGGTCCAAAAAGCGCTTGCAGCCCTTTACCGACTGTGCTGACCATGGCGCGGCCTTCTCAAAGTCACCGATGAACATTATATACATGCGCATCGTATCTGCGCCAAACTCCGAAACGATATCGTTCGGATTAATGACATTTCCGCGTGATTTTGACATTTTTTCTCCGCCTTCGCCGAGAATCATGCCGTGGCTCGTTCTCTTGTTATACGGCTCAGCCGTCGGCACAACGCCGATGTCGAACAGGAACTTGTGCCAGAAACGGGAATACAGAAGGTGCAATGTTGTATGCTCCATACCGCCGTTATACCAATCAACGGGCGTCCAGTACTCAAGCGCCTCTTTTGACGCAAGCGCCGTCTTGCAATCAGGGTCTGTATAACGGAGGAAATACCAGCTTGAGCCTGCCCACTGCGGCATTGTATCCGTCTCGCGTTTTGCATGGCCGCCGCACTTCGGACATGTTGTGTTTACCCAATCAGTCATGTTTGCAATCGGCGACTCACCGTTATCCGTCGGCTCATATGAATCAACCTCAGGAAGCTTGAGCGGAAGCTCGCTCTCAGGAAGCGGAACCCAGCCGCACTTCGGACACTCAACAAGCGGAATCGGCTCACCCCAGTATCTCTGGCGCGAGAAAACCCAGTCGCGCAGCTTATAATTCGTCTTCGGGTGTCCGAGCCCCTTTTCTTCAAGAAACTCTATTATCTTTTCCTTTGCCTTTTCTACCTCTAAACCGTTGAGGAATCCGGAATTCACAAGAACGCCCGTCTCAACATCGCAAAATGCCTCTTTTTCTACATCTCCGCCTGCGACAACCTCAATTATCGGAAGGTCAAATGCCTTTGCAAAGTCCCAGTCGCGCGTGTCGTGTGCAGGGACTGCCATTATTGCGCCGGTACCATACGACATAAGGACATAATCGGAAATAAAAATCGGGATTTCCTTGTCATTTACGGGGTTTATCGCATTTATTCCCTCTACACGCACACCGGTCTTGTCCTTTGCAAGCTCAGTGCGCTCAAAGTCAGATTTCTTTGCAGAAGCTTCGGCATATGAACAGATATCGGAATAGTTCTTTATATCATCCTTCCACTTTTCAATATACGGATGCTCAGGGGATATTACCATATATGTAGCGCCGAAAAGCGTATCCGGTCGCGTCGTATAGACACGCAGAACATCGCCGCGCGTAGTCTTGAAATCAACCTCCGCACCCTTTGACCTGCCTATCCAGTTGCGCTGCTGTACTTTTACTCTGTCTATGAAATCGACGGTATCAAGGTCGTTTATAAGCCGCTCGGCATATTCTGTTATTTTGAGCATCCACTGGCTCTTCTCGCGGCGGACAACATCGCTTCCGCAACGCTCACACAGACCGTTGACTACCTCCTCGTTTGCAAGAACGCACTTGCACGAGGTGCACCAGTTAACCGGCATCTTTGTCTTATATGCAAGGCCTTTTTCAAACAGTTTTAAAAATATCCACTGAGTCCATTTATAGTACTCGGGGTCGGTTGTGTTTATCTCGCGGTCCCAATCTATGGAATATCCGAGCGACTGAAGCTGTGACTTGAAAAATGCTATATTTCTCGATGTCACCTCTGCCGGATGGATTTTATTTGCTATCGCATAGTTCTCCGTAGGAAGGCCGAAGGCATCCCAGCCCATCGGGAATAATACATTATACCCCTCCATACGCCGTTTGCGCGACAGCACGTCAAGCGCCGTGTACGGACGCGCATGTCCTACATGGAGTCCGTTTCCTGACGGATACGGAAACTCGACAAGAGCGTAGAATTTCTCTTTATCGCTCCCGTTTTCCGCATGGAACGCCTTTGCATCGTCCCACTTCTTCTGCCATTTCTTTTCAATCGCTCCAAAATCGTACTTCATATTAAAATAACCACCTTATTTTAGTTACCCGACATTTCCGCGGCAGGGATTATCTCGGCATCTGCCCATACCTTGTCAAGCTGATAGAACTTGCGCCCCTCGTCCGTAAATATATGGACGACGACGCTTCCGTAATCCATAAGCACCCAGATTCCTCCGTGGCCCTCTATATGGTGCGGGTGAATACCCTGCTTCTCTAGCTTTTCCTCAACGGCATCCTTGAGCGTATTAACATGGGTACTTGAGTTTCCCGTGCACAGGATAAAATAATCCGCAAGCGTGGTAACCTTTTCTATTCTCATAACGCTTATATCCTCGGCAAGCTTTGCATCAAGCGCCGAAACGACATGCTCTGCCAGTTCTTTTATCTTCACCCTGACATCATCCTTTCTTTTCTATTTCCGGAACAAATCCAGCTTCTGTATCGGGGTAGTGTACGGATTGTAAAATTCATTAATTACTGAAAGAACCTCTGCCTCATTGGGGAAATAATATGAGAGATGGTTGTAGTACTCTGCATACCCCGGAAGCGTGTGCGTTTTTACATCCGACTCCGTATTTACGGAAAGAAGCTTCTTCCCGAGCCATATGACATTTCCAACCGAGAGGTCAGTCTCAACATTTTCTGAAAAAATTTCCGCAAGCTCCGGAATTTTAACAAATGTCGCGGGTGTTAAAAGCTTCCTGACCGCGGCACTTATAAATGTATGCTGCATCTTTATCCTGCCTATGTCGCCCTCCGCATATGTCTTGCGGTAGCGCATAAAGCCCATTGCATCGTACCCGTCAAGCGTCTGCACGCCCTTGTCTATATCTATCACAAGATTCTGCGTCGGGTCATTGTAGCGCATGTCTATAGGCACGTCCACCGTAATTCCGCCCACCGCGTCTATGAGCTTCACAAACCCGTCCACCGAGACGATAACATACTTATCGGGGCGAATGCCCGTTACACTCTCGACCTCATCATACAGCGCGAAAATATCGCCGCCTGCCGCAGAGTAGGCACAGTTTATCTTTTTATTCGTCCGCCTTGTGTTTACTATAGTATCACGCGGAATGCTCATCATATTCAGCTTGTTTGCTGCTATGTCAAACGATGCAAGTATAATCGTGTCGGTGCTCATGCTTGCCGCGTCGGTTCCGACAACCAGCATCGTAAAGAAATCACTTTTTCTTTCGGCATCGCCTATGCTGATTTCATCATCGGACGATGCGTCCTTGTTTCCCGTTCCCGAAGGCTCATTCCCGGCTGTCAGGCCGATTTCCGGGGGCTTTATATGGTTAATTGCAACTGCCGTAGCCGTCATTATAAGCGCAGTTATTATAAGCAGAACCGATATTATAATCTTCTTCTTTGCGACAGTTGCTTTCTTCTCCCTTTTTCTTCTTTCGGGTCTTCTTCCGCCGTAAAGCTTCATCTTTTATAAACAATCCCTTCAGTTTCGCGCAAGTATTTCAAAATTCCTGGCCTCTATCATATTGGCATCAATCGCCTGACCTCTTGCAATCAGAAACGATATTGTCCTGTCAAAGCCGGCAATAAGCGCAAGGCCGATATCCTGCATTGCAAGCTCGCGCATCTCGCAAACTCCGTCAAAATTACGGTTAGGCTCCGTAAGGTCTGCAAGCCAGATTATCTTCTCAAGAAGCGACATGCCTTCCCTTGCGGTCGTGTGCCAGCGTATCGCATCACAAATTTCCGCAGGCTCACCAAACCGTATTTTTGCGATAAGTGCCCCTGAAAAAGCGTGTATCACGCTTTTAAGCTTCTGATTTTCACTCAATATAATACCATGCTCATCAAGCAATTTCAACTGACTTTCATACGGCTCTTCTTTTGCGATATCGTGAAGAAGAGCTGCGCGCACGGCCTTTTTCTCATCTGCGCCCCACCGCACTGCAAGGCGACGCGCCATATCGGCACAGCCCATTGTGTGAAGAAAGCGCTTTTCAGACAGCATATCCTTTATTATGCGCTCTATTTCCGCATCCGTCAAGTCGCATCGCCCTCCCTGACTCCGTACAAGCCCTTTTCAATTATATAATTATACACAGATTCAGGAATGTACTTCCTGAAATTTTTATCCCTTATATCGGGACGTATATCTGACGATGATATTGTAACCGCAAGCGTATCTATTATCCTGCATTTCACGCCGTATTTGTGACAAAGCATATCCGCATGGGCAGAAAGCGCCTCCATGTCCCCGTCATTTCTCGGCACAACCGCGAGAGACGCCATGGAAAGGAGCTTTTCGGGATTTTTCCACTTCTCTATTGACAGAAACATGTCTGTCCCGACAATGAGCCACAGCTCATCCTTCGGGTATGCTTCAGAAAGTGCGTCAAGAGTATCTACAGTATAGCTTTTTCCCTCGCGCCGAAGCTCAATATCGCTCACTTCTGCATGCACTTCAAGCGCAGCAAGACGCGTCATCTCGAAGCGCTCCTCTGCAGTGGGTGAAAATTCTGAAATTTCTTTATGCGGCGGAACTCTGTCCGGAATAAATATGAGCTTATCAAGCCCAAGCGCACGCATCGCCGCACGCGCCGCGTTGATATGTCCCGTATGCGGCGGGTTAAAAGTTCCGCCCATTATCCCTACCAACATAATTATATAATTTCCTTAAGCTTTTTCTCAACCTCTGCAAGCGCGCGGGCGCGGTGTGAAATCATATTCTTCCGCTCGGCCGATATCTCCGCCATGGTCGCATTTTCGGACGGGAGGTAAAACACGGGGTCATACCCGAAACCGCCCTCGCCGCAAGGCGCACGCAATATCTCGCCCTCGCACTCGCCTCTTGCGTGGACTACGCGTCCGTCGGTGAAAACGCATGTTATGACTGATACAAACCGCGCTGTGCGTTCTCCGTCCGGCACATTCTCCATATTTTTGAGGAGAAGCCTATACCTTTCTTCATCGTCTGAGCATATATCTCCGCCGTAGCGCGCAGAATACACGCCCGGCTCTCCACCCAGCGCATCAACGGAAAGACCCGAGTCGTCCGCTATTGCATTAAGACCTGAGGCAAGCATCGCCGCCTCCGCCTTTATCCTTGAGTTTTCCTCAAATGTAGTCCCCGTCTCCTCAGCATCAGACTGCACACCCGCCTCAGAAAGAGACACTGCGTCTATACCGAGCTTTCCGAGTATCGCGCGAAGCTCACGAAGCTTTTTTGCATTATTTGTCGCAATTATAAATTTCATAATATATCCTCTTATTCAAACAGCGCATCAACAAATGAATGCGCATCAAACTCCATCAAATCGTCAATCTGCTCACCGACACCTACATACTTTATCGGAAGCGACAGCTCGTCTGCAATGGATATTACAATGCCGCCCTTCGCCGTACCGTCGAGCTTTGTAAGGATAATCCCCGTAAGCGTTGTCGCCTCGTTAAACTGCTTTGCCTGCACAAGTGCATTCTGCCCCGTGGTGGCGTCAAGCACAAGATATGAGTCAAGTATTGCAGCGGGAAGCTCGCGTTCGAGCACGCGCCTTATCTTTGAAAGCTCGTTCATAAGATTTTGGTTGTTGTGAAGCCTTCCCGCAGTGTCGCATATGAGAACATCCGCATTTCTAGCGCGGGCGGCATTTGCCGCATCGAATATAACCGCCGCAGGGTCTGCACCCTCGCCGTGGCGGACTATATCAACGCCTGCGCGCTGTGCCCATATTTCAAGCTGCTCCCCCGCTGCTGCGCGGAAGGTATCGCCCGCGGCGAGAATTACTTTTTTCCCGTCGCGCTTAAAGCCTGAGCTGAGCTTTCCTATTGATGTTGTCTTTCCGACGCCGTTTACACCTGTAATGAGTATTACGCGCTGCTTACTCTCGTCTGCATTATCCTTGTTTTTCTCCAGAATTTCAAGAATTATCGCTTTAAGCTCAGCAAGGATTTCCTCAGGGGTGCGGAGCTTTTTTTCCTTTGTGCGCGTGCGCAGAAGCTCGGTAATCTTAAGCGAAGTGCTGACCCCGAGGTCTGCTGTTATAAGCGTTTCCTCAAGCTCCTCAAACATCTCCTCGCGGTTTGAGGAAAAAGTATGGAGGACGCTTGCTATGTGCCCGCCTATCGACTCACGCGTTTTTGTAAGCCCTGCGCGTATTTTATCAAAAAAACCCATATTTCAGAACCTCATTAATTACATTTATGTCAGCTTGACGCCTAATTCACGCTCGACCTCAGAAATGCTTATTGCAAGCATTTTTGAAACGCCTTTTTCCTGCATTGTGACGCCATAGAGCATATCCGCCTCTTCCATTGTTCCGCGGCGGTGTGTTATTACTATAAACTGCGTCGTTTGCGAAAGGCGTCGCAAATAGTCAGCATAGCGCGCAACATTTACATCATCAAGCGCTGCCTCAATTTCATCGAGCACGCAGAACGGCGTCGGCCTTACCTTCATTATCGCAAAATACAGCGCGATTGCAACAAATGCACGTTCGCCGCCTGAAAGCAGCGTTATCGTCTTAAGCGTTTTTCCGGGCGGCTGGACGCGTATCTCTATTCCGCAGTTTAAAATGTCGCTCTCATCCTCCAGGACAAGCTCAGCGTTTCCGCCACCGAATATCTCCGAGAATGTCGAGCCGAAGTTCTCGTTTATAACCTTGAACTGCTCTGCAAATATCTTCTGCATCTCCGCGGTTATGTCGGAAATCATTTTAACAAGCTCAACCTTCGCGCGCTCAAGGTCGTCGCACTGCTTCGTCATGAACTCATAGCGCTCAGACACCTTTTCGTACTCCTCAATCGCGCCGACATTGACATCTCCGAGTTTCCGCACGGCGCTCCTGAGCTCCGAAACGCGCTTTGTTGCCGCGCTCATCGACTGCAGCGGCACAACATATTTTTCCGCCGTGCCGAGGGTCAGCTCATACGTATCCCACAATTTCTCCGTTATCTGCTGCTCCTCCTGCGCGGCGCTCTCCTTCTTCATTTCAAGGCGTGCCCGCTCGCGCTCAAGGTTCAGTATATCGTCATTTTTCTCTTTGCTCTCCTTGTCCTTGCGGTTGCGCTCCGCCTCAAGCTCAAGACGCGACTTTGAGATATCGGAAAGCTTTTTCTCAACCTCTGCCATATCGCGGCGTATATCTTCACAGACGCGCCGTTTTTCCTCAATCTCGCGGCCGAGCTCCTCGTTTTTCGCGGTGTACTCGTCTATCACGCGCAGCTTCTGCTCACGGTCACCCGCCATCGCCTGCGATATTTTTATTATCTCCTCGCGGGATTTCTCGGTCTCTGCACATTCTGCACGATTTGCCGCAAGCTCCGTCTGCAGAGCGGACATTTTCTCGGAAATCTCCGTCCTTCTCGCCGCAAGCTCGGAATTGCTTGAAATAAGCTCTGCCTCGCGCGCCTTCAAGTCGCAAAGCGCGGCCTCCGCCTTCTTTATCTCAGCCTCAAGCTCACCCTTTTCGCGAATCTGTGCACTGCTTCTTGCAGTAAGTGCGGTAAGTTCCTCGTCAAGTGAATCTATCCGCTCGTTAAGACCCGCGTGCAGCGTTTTATAATGTCCGATTTCGGTTTCTGTCTTAAGGACGATATCATCTGCCGCGCGCTTATCTGCGCGGCAGAGCTCTATCTCATATACGAGCGCGTTGTATTCGCGCTCTGCCTCCACTCGCTCAGCGTCCGCCTTTTCCTTCTTTGTATGCATTGCGGAAAGCTCATTTTCAAGACGCTTTATCTCATTTGCGCGGCTGAGTATTCCCGAATTTTTACCTACGCTTCCGCCCGTGTATGAGCCGCCTGCATTTATCACCTGTCCGTCAAGCGTTACTATACGGAAACTGTAGCCGTACTTCTTCGCCATTGCTGATGCGCTGTTTATGTTGTCGCAGACTGCTATTCTTCCGAGAAGGCTTTTAAACACGCCTGAATATTTCTCGTCATATCCGCAGAGGCGGCTCGCTATGCCGACAAACCCGGCGTTGTTTTCAAGCCCCGGCTTGTCAAGCTCGCTCCCCTTTACCGTCGTAAGCGGCAGAAATGTCGCGCGGCCTCCGTCAGTGCTCTTAAGATACGCTATCGCATCCTTTGCACTGCGCTCGTCCTCTACAACAACATTCTGGAGCGCGGCGCCCAGTATCGTCTCTATCGCAATGGTGTACCTGTTCTCTACGCGGACAAGCTGTGACACCGTACCGAGCACACCGCCGAGCTTTTTCTCCTCGCCTGCGCGCATGACGGACTTGACCGCATTTGAATATCCGTGAAAATCGCGCTCCATCTCCGTCAATATGCGGAGCTTATTATCGTATGATTCTATGGTAAGGCCAAGCTTCTCTGCCGATTCCTTGAGCTTTTCAAACCGCTCTCCGCGCGTTTTCTGCTTCAGTTCAAAGCCGCCGAGCATGTTGCCTATGCTGTCGCTTTTTTCTTTTGCCTCGTCGTATGCGCGCTTTATCTCCGCGTATTTCCCGCGTGATAGCGAAAGCTCTTCCTTTCGCGCGGAAATCTCCGCCTCTATATCATTTTTTCTGGAGGTGAAGCTTTCAAGTGCCGTCTCTGCCGCCGCAAGCTTTATTTTTGCGCGGCTTATATCGTCCTCGCACATGCGCTCACGCACTCTGAGCTCGTCAAGGTGCGACTCTGCATCGTTGCTGCTTGAGGACGCGACAAGCGCCTGCTCACGCAGTTTTTCTATCTCAGCCCCGCACAAGTCTGCCGCTTTCGTAAGCTCCTCTATCCGCCTTGTACGCTCATCAATCTGCGCGGAAAGTTCACCCGCGCGCCCGGTCTCATCATTGAGCTCTGCGCGGATGCGCTCTATATTATGCAGGTTGTTCCCTACAGTCGACTCAAGCGCGGAAATTTCAGTCCCGCATTCGCGCTCACGGCGCTCAAACTCACGCTGAGTCTCACGCACGGTTTCTGCCTCTGCATCCTTTTTGTGCATTTCTCCCGTCAGCCGTTCGACCTCTGCATAAAGCGAGTCGACCGATGCGCGGGCGGAATCGAACTGACTGCAGGCTATTTCATAATCATTTATATATTTCTGCGCGTTCTCCTTCGCGCGGGAAAGATTCTCAAGCCATACGCTTATCTCAAGACCGCGAAGCTCATCATAAATTTTTATGTATTCTCGCGCTTTTTCAGCCTGCGCACGAAGCGGGCCGACCTGAGCCTCTATTTCCGAGAGTATGTCCCGCAGGCGCACAAGATTTTCTTCAGTCGAGGCGAGCTTGCGCTCCGACTCGTCCTTTCTGTGGCGGAATTTTGATATTCCCGACGCTTCCTCAAATATCTCGCGCCTGTCCCCGCTCTTTGCAGACAGTATCTCGTCAATCCTGCCCTGGCCTATTATGGAATATCCGTCGCGCCCGAGTCCCGTATCCATAAACATCTCGTTTATATCGCGCAGGCGCACGGCGCTTCTGTTTATATAATACTCGCTCTCGCCCGAGCGATACAGCCGTCTCGTTACGGTGACCTCGTTGTATTCGCACGGCAGGCTCCCGTCAGAGTTGTCTATCGTAAGCGATACCTCCGCAAACCCTACGGCACCGCGCTTCTGCGTCCCGCTGAAGATGACATCCTCCATCTTACTTCCTCGGAGAGTTTTTGTGGACTGCTCACCCAAAACCCAACGCACACCGTCGGAAATATTCGATTTTCCGCTTCCGTTCGGGCCGACTATTGCCGTAATACCGTCATCAAATGATATTACCGTTTTGTCGGGAAAGGACTTAAACCCCTGAAGCTCCAGGCTTTTAAGACGCAAACAGGCCACCTCCTTATTTAGCATAGTCATACTATTATATTTTATCAATTTTTGCTTGATTTTGCAAGAAATAATTTTAATTTCCGACAGTTTAGTCTTTACTTTTTTAAAATGATTTGGTATAATACAGAACAATATAAGCTGTGTGGGGGCGTAGCTCAGCTGGGAGAGCGTACGGTTCGCATCCGTAAGGTCGAGAGTTCGATCCTCTTCGTCTCCACCAAAATCCGCACACTTTTTGTGTGCGGATTTTACTTATTGCCTATTCACTCTTCAATATTACCTGAAAACAGTTCCTGCCCTTATCCGGCGCAGGAATTTTTTGATATACAAGCTCTCTCAAGATTTGCTTTTTGGCTGTCTGTATGATAAAATATGTAGTCAGTAAAGGCCTTAAAAATGCACTTTTTCGATAATTATTTACAGAGGTGATACCTTTGAAGACGAAATATATCATAATTACGGCTCTTGCAATCATCTGCTGTGCCGTTTTACTGTTTGCATTTATTTTGCCCTCCGCTCCGGCACCGGTTCCCGCCGACGGACCGCAGGCAGAGGGAAATCCGGCAGAGCCTTTGACGATTGATACTGCAAAAGAAAAAACGCCTGAAGATGCCCCTGTAACGGCACCGAAAAAAACCGCGGAGCCAACAAGCGCGGAAAACGAAGATAAAACAGAAAACAAGAATCAGCCGCAAAAGGCATCCCCTGCCGTTGCGGAGGAAAAAGAAGCCCCCGAAGAAGATTACAGCGGACCAAGCTGTACACTTTCCGTGCGCTGCGACTCGATATTTAAAAGCAAGCACAAGCCCTCCCCCGAGACTCTCGCGCTCCTTCCCGAGGACGGCATAATTTTGCCTGAATGCAAGGTGATGCTGGAGGACGGCGACACAGTATTTGATGTACTTTTGCGCGAGCTTAAAAAGCGCAGGATTCACCTTGAATTCGAAAACACTCCCATGTATAACTCGGCATATATCGAGGGTATAAACAATCTTTATGAATTTGATTGCGGCGAGCTGTCCGGCTGGCTTTTCTCCATAAACGGAGAGTTCTTCGGTCAGGGCTCAAGCACCTTAAAACTCAAAGACGGCGATTCCGTCCTCTGGGTTTACAGCTGCGATTTAGGCCGCGATGTCGGCGGATATGTCTTGGGGGCGGAGTAACATGAAAAACGAGTTCTCACGATTCCACCCGGCAGTAAACTTTCTTTATTTTTCCGCCGTGCTTCTGTTTTCCATGTTCCTAATGAATCCCGTATGCATTTTTATATCGCTTATCTGTTCACTTTCATATTGTATCCGCCTCCGGGGTGTAAAGGCGCTGCGCGGCTTTTTTCTCGCGCTTCTTCCCGTTATGCTCACAGCGTCCGTTTTAAATCCGCTCTTTAACCATGAAGGCGCAACTATACTTGCATATTTCCCGAGCGGAAATCCGCTTACGCTTGAGTCGATTATATTCGGAGGGGCAGCGGCAGGCGTCATTGGCTGTGTTCTGCTCTGGTTCTCCTGTTTTTCGGAAATCATGACAGCTGATAAATTTATGTACCTCTTTTCAAGGATAATCCCGTCACTGTCACTTGTTCTGTCGATGACGATGCGCTTTGTGCCGCGGCTCTTATCGCACACAAAAGAGGTGTCTGCCGCGCGCACGCGGATTGGGCTCGGCGTTTCTGCAGGCTCTGTAAAGCAGCGCATAAAACACGGAATATCAATTCTCTCCTCTATCGTAACATGGTCTTTTGAAAACTCAATCGATACCGCCGACAGCATGAGAAGCCGCGGTTACGGTCTTCGCGGACGGACCGCGTTTTCCGTATACAGCATTTCACGGCGCGACATATACACGCTCATTGCAATTTTTGCTTTTTCTTTCTCGCTCCTTGCAGGTATAATTCTAAACAGCATCCATTTCAGCTACTTTCCGAAGATTACCGTCATATCGTGCACTCCGTATGCAGTGCTGACATATGCTGCGTACTTTTTTCTATGTCTGCTTCCAATGATAATCGAAATCACGGAGGATATAAAATGGCGTATTTCCGAATCGAAAATCTGACATTTACATACCCATCACGGTCCGCTCCCGCCGTCAACGGAATCTCACTTGAGATTCAGGACGGGGAGTTTTTTGCCGTGTGCGGAAAATCCGGCTCGGGCAAAACGACCCTTTTGCGTCTGCTCAAGCCCGCGCTTGCGCCTCACGGCGAGCTTTCGGGTGATATTTTCCTCGACGGCACGCGTATATCGGACATTGATTTTAAGACACAGTCGCAAAAAATAGGCTTTGTACTTCAGAACCCCGACAATCAGCTCGTATGCGACAAGGTGTGGCACGAGCTCGCCTTCGGGCTTGAAAACCTCGGCATGCCGACAGCGGAAATCCGCGCACGCGTCGCCGAAACGGCTTCCTTTTTCGGGATACAGAGCTGGTTTCACAAAAGCGTTTCCGAGCTTTCAGGCGGACAAAAGCAGCTTCTGTGCCTCGCCTCGGTAATGGTCATGCAGCCCAAAGTGCTTATTCTTGACGAGCCTACAAGTCAGCTTGACCCCATTGCCGCGGCGGATTTTCTTTCATCTGTACGCAAAATAAATCTTGAACTCGGCACAACCGTAATTATGACGGAGCATCGGCTTGAGGAGGTATTCCCTCTTTGTGACCGCGTGCTTGTAATGGAAAGCGGCGCCATCTCCGCGCTGGGAACACCCCGGACCGTCGGAGCCGCACTGGCCGAGCGCGAAAGCGATATGTCTATTGCAATGCCGACACCTATTCGCGTGCACACAGCGATAAAAAGCTCTCTTGAATGCCCGCTCACCGTCCGCGAAGGACGAAGATGGCTTGATGAAATTTCAAAGGAGAAGGCGCCCGACCCGTCTCTGATTCCTCCGCCGTGCAAGACTCCGGAAGGCGGTCCTGCAATAGAGCTTTCTGACGTGTATTTCAGATACGAAAAAACAGCTCCCGATATTGCACGCGGGCTTACGCTTGATGTCTTTCAGGGCGAGCTTCATGCAATCGTCGGCGGTAACGGTGCGGGAAAAACCACGGCGCTTTCGCTCATTTCGGGAACGCTCAAACCTCAGCGCGGCTCAATCAGGCTTCTTGGGCAGAGTGAGGCGGACCATACCCTTGTCGCCATGCTCCCGCAAAATCCCGAATCGCTCTTTGTCGGCAACACGGTCCTTGAGGACCTTGAGGAAATGAACGCAGAAAAAAGCGCGCTTGAGGAAATTTCTGCGCTGTGCCGCATCTCGCACTTGCTTGGTTCTCACCCTCACGACCTTTCAGGCGGTGAAAAAGAACGCGTAGCTCTTGCAAAAGTTCTTCTTTCAGCTCCGAAAATACTCCTGCTTGACGAGCCTACAAAAGGACTTGACGCCCATTTCAAGGAGGAGCTTGCAGCTATTCTCAAAAAGCTCACCGCGCGCGGCACAACGGTTTTGATGGTCTCACACGATATTGAGTTCTGCGCAAAGCACGCAGACCGCGCATCTATGTTCTTTGACGGAAAAGCAGTAAGCACGGGCGCGGCACGCAGTTTCTTTGAGGAAAAGAGCTTCTATACAACAGCTGCAAACCGCATGGCACGGGCGAGGCTCAAACGCGCCGTTACGGCCGAGGATATAATTCTTGCGCTCGGCGGAAAAGTCCCTGACGCACCCGACATCCCCGAATATGACGCACCTTTTCGGGACGAGAAAAAAAGAGCGGTACGCGAAAAGAAAAAAAATGCGGTCAGGGCTTTTGCCGCATGGACATTTCTTCTCCTTTCACTTGTATCAGGCGTCATCTTTCATGACGAGCTTCAGGGCGACGGGCATTTTTTCATAAAACTCATTGAAATTTTCTTCATCTGTGCATTTTTTGCCTGCATTCTGCCGCGCAAGGGCGCAGATTCTCAGCATGTAACATACAAGCGTCATTTGGAAAAGCGCACGGTTTTTGCACTGATGCTCAGCGTTATTTCCGCAGCGCTTACCGTATATGTCGGCGTACGCTTTTTAGACGACAGAAAGTATTATATAATAAGCCTTCTCCTGATATTTGAAATAATGCTTCCCTTTATGATAAGCTTTGAAAAGCGGCATCCGAGTGCGCGTGAGCTCACGCTCATTGCGGTACTCTGCGCGATTGCGGTTGCAAGCCGCGCCGCATTTTTTGCAATCCCTCAATTCAAGCCCCTGTGCGCTATTGTCATTATTTCAGGAGCGGCGCTGGGCTGTGAGTCGGGCTTTCTTATCGGCGCACTTTCGGCATTTGTGTCAAACATGTTCTTCGGTCAGGGGCCATGGACCCCCTGGCAGATGCTTGCACTTTCTTTAATCGGGCTTCTTGCGGGGCTTCTTTTCAGAAAAAATGACCTTAAAAAACTGCGTCTTGCGCTTGCTCTCTTCGGCGCTTTTTCTGCATTTGTCATATACGGCGGTATAATGAACCCCGCGTCCGTATTAATATGGCAGCCGCATCCCGAGCCTGAGATGTTTATCCTTGCATACCTGCAGGGGATTCCGTTTGACGCACTTCACGCCGCATCAACCTTTATTTTCCTTCTCCTTCTCTCTGAGGGCATGACGGAAAAAATTGAGCGGATTAAGCTTAAATACGGATTTATGACAAATACCGACAAAACCGACGGAGGACATAAATAATGGCCAATAAAAAAAGACAAACCTCATATCTCATGCGCAGGTTTATACCGTATTTCAAAAAATACCGTCTCATTCTCGTGCTCGACCTTTTCTGCGCCGCACTCACGACCCTGTGTGACCTTATTCTTCCCCTGATAGTCAGACACCTGACTGATCTTGGAATGAATGATTTGGAAAGTCTCACCCTTCGTGTCATTCTGACAACGGGTGCGCTCTATCTCGGTCTTCGCATCGTCGATACCATAGCAAACTATTTCATGGCAAATGTCGGGCATGTAATGGGCTCGCGGATAGAGACCGATATGCGCCGCGACCTGTTTTCACATATGCAGGAGCTTTCATATTCATATTACAGCAACACAAAGGTCGGTCAGCTTATGGCGCGCATAACAAGCGATTTGTTCGACATAACTGAGTTTGCGCACCACTGCCCCGAAGAGTTTTTTATAGCGTTTATTAAAATAGTTATGTCATTTATTATTCTGTGCTCAACCGATGTAACTCTCACGCTCATAATATTTGCGATTATTCCGTTTATGGTCCTTTTTTCATCCATGTTTAATTCGCGAATGCGCCGCGCCTTCAAGCGCTCACGCAATCAGCTCGGAGAAATCAATTCGCAGGTCGAGGATTCTCTCCTCGGTATCCGCGTCGTAAAGTCGTTTGCAAATGAGGACATTGAACGCGCGAAATTTGAAAACGGAAACCGGACCTTCCTTGATACAAAAAAAGAAACTTACAGATACATGGCCGCATTCCAGGGCACAACGCGTTTTTTCGACGGGCTTATGTACATAACCGTCGTTGTCGTCGGCGCAATTTTTATGATGAACGCAAAAATCACGCCGCCTGACCTTATGGCATATCTTTTATATGTCGTTATGCTTCTAAACTCAATACGCCGTATCGTAGAGTTTATGGAGCAATTCCAACGCGGAATCACGGGCATTGAGCGCTTTGTAGAGGTTCTTGACGAACCTGCTGAGATAAAGAATGCGGAAAATGCCGTAAACCTTCCTCCCGTAGCCGGGGACATCGAATTTTCAAATGTAAGCTTCAGATACGGAGACAGCGACGGAGATGTCCTTACAAATATAAACCTGCATATAAAAAAGGGCGACAGCATAGCTCTTGTCGGCCCGTCAGGAGCCGGAAAAACTACGCTGTGCAACCTTATTCCGCGCTTTTATGACGTGACTGATGGCTCAATCAAAATTGACGGAACGGATATACGCAGCGTCACCACAAGGTCACTGCGTTCTCAGATAGGTGTTGTGCAGCAGGATGTTTATCTTTTCTCGGGAACAGTCGGCGAAAATATTGAATACGGGCGCCCCGGTGCATCTCACGCCGAAATAGTTGAGGCTGCTCGTCTTGCAGGGGCGGACGAGTTTATATCTCAGCTTCCCGACGGATATGACACCTTTGTCGGCGAGCGCGGCGTCAAGCTCTCGGGTGGGCAGAAACAGCGCATAAGCATCGCGCGTGTGTTCCTTAAAAATCCGCCGATACTGATACTTGACGAGGCGACAAGCGCACTTGACAACGAAAGCGAGCTGCTTGTACAGAAATCTCTCTCGGTGCTTGCAAAAGGAAGAACAACACTGACTATTGCGCATCGCCTCACAACTATAAAAAACGCCTCAAAAATACTCGTCCTTACCTCAGACGGAATTGCAGAAAGCGGAACGCATGACGAGCTCATCTCACGCGGCGGACTGTACGCAAATCTCTATGGCATGTATGCCTCAGTCGAGGATAAATAGAAACAGCATAATTAAATTATAAAAGAGCTGTACAAACAATCCTGTTTGTACAGCTCTTTTTCATGTTACCGTAAAACCCTTATTTCCGGAATAAAAATCCTGCTATTTTTTCACCCATCGGAAGGCCCTCTATATCATCACGCACAATTCCGCCCAAAACGAGGAGGGCTGTAAAGTATGCAATAACGCCGGAAATTATCGACGCGGCTACCGACACAAGGTTTCCGAAATATGCCGAGGAGAGAGCATATACCGCAATGACAACCGCGCCCATTATTGCGCATGATATAATCGGCTTTAAATATGTTTCAGCAACAGGCGGTTTAAACCCTACAAGGCGCTTTAAATATATCATATTGAGAAGCGTTATGACAACATAGCACAAAACCGTACCGACCGCCGCACCACAAAGCTCTATGCCGGGAATTGC
Source organism: Eubacteriales bacterium (assembly GCA_045649105.1). GTDB lineage: Bacteria > Bacillota > Clostridia > Oscillospirales > JAAYXM01 > JAZRPG01. The sequence goes on along the minus strand of JAZRPG010000044.1, from coordinate 12,430 downwards.
AATCAAAATATAATTTGACGCGACCTTTATTGCAGCGCCGGCAAGCATTGTCATGAGCGGTATCGTCGCATGGCCTAACGCCTGCATGGCAGTCGCCGTAAGCGACGACGCACAAAGGAAGAACGATGCAACCCCTAAGACCGAGAGCACGGGCGCCGCAATCATAACATCGCCCGAGGACTTGTAAAGGATTGAAAGTATCGGTTTTGCGAGAAGGCTTATTCCGACCGCCGCAGGCATTGTAAATATTATGACAATTCGCAATGCCTTTTTAAGCGTGTCTCTCAGCTCCTCCATATTACGCCGCGCATATGCCGCGGATATTGCAGGCGTAACGCTCACATTAAGGGAAATTATAACGGACGGAACGAGGTTGAAAATAGGAAGTGCGTAATTGTCGTATATGCCGAAAAGCGATGTCGTAGTCTCTGAATTGTAGCCGAGTACGGCAAGCCGATTTGTTATGAGAAACATATCGATTGCACTCGTGATATTCATAATAAGCGAACCGAGCGTAACAGGTACTGCAATCGTAAGAAGTGCGCCCAGTATCTGCAATCCACCTCGTGCATTGTCATTCTCATTGCTCGCATCACCCTTAATTCTGCCGGGCGTTTTCCTTATTGCAAGAAGCACCATAAGAAGAAGCGTCAGCACCGTGCCGATTGTAATTCCCGATATCGTTCCCGCCGCTATGTACTTCTCCGCGAAGCCGCGTGAGAGAAAGAACCATGCAAGCGCAAGGCCTATAAGAAGCCTCGACAGCGCCTCAAGTATCTGTGAAAGAGCTGTCGGCACCATGTTCTCATGGCCCTGAAAATATCCGCGGAATGCCGCAGTACATGCCATAAAAAGCACAGCCGGAGACAGCGCAGCAATACTTACAGCCGCGTTTATATCATTGGTCGCACGCGCAAGCTTTCCTGCTCCGAAAAACAGCGCAAGCGTCCCTGCAAGCCCGACTGTAATGCACAGGAAAAGCGCTGTTCTGAATATGCGCTTCGACTCACGGGCGCGCCCGAGAGCGCGACTTTCCGAAATCATCTTCGATATCGCTATCGGAAGCCCGGCAGTAGCAATGGTCAGGAATATTGAATAGTACCTGTACGCCGTGCTGTAAAGCCCCATTGCATACGCCCCGACAAGATTTGTCAGCGGGATTCTGAATACGGCACCGATAACCTTGACAATTATGCTCGCTGCGGCAAGTATAACCGCACCCTTTACAAATGATGTTTTCTTCTTATCCGACAAAGCCCTTCACCCTTTTTACTTCTGTATATCAAGAAGCATTATAATCTGGCGCACACCGCTCTCGTTGTGGCGCGATACCTCATAGAAACCGTGTTTATTATAAAACGCTATCGCGCCCTCATTAGTCTCCGCAACGCGGACGCTCACGTGTCTCTTTCCCATTTTTCCGTATTTGCTTATAGCATAGCCTATAAGCTGCATACCGTACTTTCTGCGCCTGAATCTCTCTTTTAAATACACAAGCGCTATATGCCCGGCATCCGGATATACCTCCTCTGCCGTATCAAGCGCAACAACGCCGACCTCACCGTCTGCACCGATGCCGAACGCTATACTGTCGCTGTCCTCTGAAAGCATCAGCCTTACGGCAGTATCAACACGGCGCATGTTGCCGAGCCTTTCACCGAACACATTTTCCCACGCACTGCCGTAATATTCGCGGAGCTTATCCTTATCCCCCGGGTACTCGGCACGCGCAAAGTACAGATTTCGCTCAAGTGCGCTCCCCTCGCTCACCCAGTTCATGTTATCGCCGTATCCCGGCATATCCTCAAGGTGCGAGTTGTCGTTCAAATACACAGCCTGGTAGGTTTTTCCGTCCTCGGTTCTGAACATGCTTACACATGTATTGTCGCCCCACGGAAAGTCCTTAATCCCCGTAAGCTCGTCATTATTGACAAGACCGTACATCAGCGTCCGAAGGACCGCTCCGTGGCTGACTACGGCAACTGTCTTCCCTTTATTCTCGGCTGCAATTTCATCAAGTGCCGCACGCGCTCTGTTATACAGCACGGGATATGTCTCGCTCTTTTCAACCGTAAAATCAAGAGGCGCGTTGCACCAGTTCTCATATGCCTCCGGATGTACCGTTGCAATTTCGCCCCATGGCATATCCTCCCACACGCCGAGATACATCTCGCGAAGGCCCTTCTTTGTATGGAGCGGAAGGTTTTTCGGCTTATATATCGCTTCGGCAGTAACCTGTGTGCGCACAAGGTCGCTTGAATATACCGAGTCAATGTGTATATCAGAAAAGCGTTTTTCAAGGCGCTCTATCTGTTCTCTGCCCTTGGGCGTTACAAGTCCGTCATGCCAGCCGTAAGCACGCCGCATGAGATTCCCGTATGACTCAGCATGTCTTATAAAGTATATCGTAGTTATAATACCTTCAGCTCCTTTATAAGAGATATCAGAAGCAAAGCTTCAAATCGTCACGCACGCGCTCTGCCGCGCTCCTTACCGCCGCCCCGATGCCGTCGCTTTTCGACTCACCAACACCTTCGGGAAGCGTAATGGCTCTCGTCACGTATACAATCCCTCCAAGCCCGCGCATATCAAAGGCACCATGCAAATTGCGCGCCGTAACGCGCTTTCCGTCATATCCCGTCACCAGGAAGGGCATTTTTTTATATACGCGCCGCATCTCGCGAAGCTGTTCATTTTCAAGACCTCCGAGCATGACTCCAACATTTGAATATCCCATTTTTCCGGCATTTTTCTCGCCCCAGAGCGATGCTCTGTCGCATACGGCGCGATACACTGTCCTCGTCCCCGCCATAAGCCCCTGAAGCTCCGCAGGGGAGCCTGCTTCGGAACGCGCAAGTACAAATATGCTTTTTTCGGGGTCGTTGCTGCACCTGTCAATAAACGCCTGCGCGCCGAGGGTGCCGTAATATCCGCTTATTGTAACGCAATCGGCGCCGAGCTCATCAAAATAAAACTCTGCCTCCGCGCGCGCGGTGACAGGGTCTCCGCTGCACTTCGCATCGGCAATGACGAACATTCCCGCTTTTTTTGCATATTCTGTTGTCTGCGCAACGGCCGTCAATTTATCATGTGACAAAAAAGCGTGAACATTGACTCCGAGTATGGGGACAATATCGCTCACGGCATCAATTACGGCATGATTGAATTCACATACAGCATCGTCTTTGTCTGTATGCTTCCCGATAAGTCTCAAAGGTATATCCGAAAAGCCGACATCAAGCCCTACTGCGCAGGGATTTCCCATTTTTATAATTTTCGCAATAAGCTCATCCACAGTCATGTTAACGCATTGCCCCCCTTAGACTTATAATATGTATTATTACCTGTTGCAGTTTCTTTTAACACGCAAACGGCTTCTGTCACACTGACAGTCTCCCCGTCATGCTTTTCTGTCTGAATATCTTTCTTCATTATGCGTCCGCTTCACGGACTTTTATTGTATCTGCCGATTCAGGCATTACTGTTTAAGTATATCGCATTGTGTTATAAAATGCAACGAATAATGATAAAATCACGCCCGAAAAGAAGCTCTCGCAAAGGTATTTCTGTCCGTATGTGCGCCCCCGCCGGAAACGGAAGCGCATACGGGAAAGGAGCAGAACAAACTTGGTCGTTCTGCTCCTTTTTTAACATTGCATTATCTGTTGTTGCACGCGCGCAAAATCAGGAATATTACAAGCAGTATTGCGAGAACAATCGCAAATATTACTACCGGCACAATATTCGCCGTGAAAAATGCGGATACAAGCGCGCCGAGGATTACTCCCAGCGTAAAAGCAAGAAGGGCCGCAATAATGCATATTACAACATTGAGGCAGCATATTCTCTGGCATCTCCCGGGTTCAAAATTGTCAGTCATCAGATTCACTCCCATACGCAATAATCGGCATCTGCCGCGCTATATAATATGCGCGACTTGTCCCACGTGTGAAAGCAAACAGTGCTGCCGCCCTTCCCGAAAAATGCACCGGTAATGCTGTTTTTTATATTACACAGCCCTTTTTCAGGATTACATTGGCATACTGCGACTTTTCGGTTGTATACACTACCGCAAAGGCTTCCTTTGCCCTTTCGTAATAGCTGAATCTCTCCATATGCTCAATCTTGGCTTCAGGCTCATACTGACTGATTATCTTTTTGTATGTATCCCAGATGACCGGCACAAAATTATCACCCGGCACAACTTCCATAAGCGCAACCTGATTCTCAACATACTGGTCAAGCGGCATTACCTGCAGTATTGCCTCCAGCACCTCAGGCACATTAAGCCCGTCTAATCTGACAAGCCTTTTTGCCATAGCCGCCGCCGGGAAGTTCCCGTCTGAAATAACTATCTCGTCCCCGTGTCCCATCTCCATAAGAATTTTCAAAAGCTCAGGTGTCAGTATCGGATTAATACCTTTTAACATTTTTCTGTCCCTCCTGTTTAAGTTTTCTATATTATAACACATTTTCTTAATCAGTACAGCAAAATTTTCTTTTTTATACAGCAGAAGACCGCATCATAAAAACAGATGCGGTCTTCTGCTATTTTTCGGCGTCCTCGCCGCCACGATATTTCCTTCTTGTTGCCATTCCTCCGCGCAGATGACGCTCCGCCTTGTTTTCGTCAAGCACGCGCTTGACCTCAAGATAGAGGCTCCTGTCAAACACCTGAAGACGCTCTACAATGTCCTTATGTACGGTCGATTTTGAAATATAGAATTTTTTCGCAGCCTCTCTTACCGTGCTCTTGTTTTCTATTACGTAATGCGCAAGCTCAACAGCCCGCTCCTCTATGTACGTATTGGCCACGCGGATGCCCCCTCCATGCAATTCTGTTATCTCATTTATATGACAGTCCTCTCTCTTGTATTCTTATTATCCTTATTTTGCTTAAAACGACTTGAAACCTATCGCGATTTGTGTTAAATTATATTAGTCAATATTTATTATTATATATATGAAAGGGTTGTAGAATAATGGAAAAATTTAAAGTACTCGTCGAGACATCTTCGCGTCACGTTCATGTTACAAAAGAGCATCTCGAAATTCTTTTCGGCAAGGGCGCTCAGCTTCACAACAAGCGTGAGCTGTCCCAGCCCGGTCAGTTCCTTACTGAAGAAAAGGTCACGCTCGTCGGTCCCAAGCGCTCTATCGCCGGTGTTTCCATCCTTGGTCCGGAGCGTCCGGCAACTCAGGTTGAAATCTCTCTTACCGATGCGCGTACTCTCGGCATTACAGCTCCCATCCGCGAGAGCGGCGATGTTGCAGGAAGCGCACCGATAAAAATCGTCGGTCCCGCAGGTGAGGTTGAGATTGCAGAGGGCGCAATTGCTGCAAAGAGACATATACATATAACTCCGGCAGAAGCTTCAAAATACGGTTTTTCCGATAAGGAAATCGTTTCCGTCACAGTCGAGGGCGAGCGCGCACTCACATTTGACGAGGTAGTTATCCGTGTCAGCGAAAAGTTTGCTCCCGCCATGCATGTCGACACTGATGAATCCAACGCAGCTGCTCTCTCAGGCACATGCTACGGTATTGTAAACAAGAGATAAGAACATCTCACTGTTATATGAGGTGAAACGATGCTTTACGATATAGTTTTGCAAAACCGCTCATACCGCAGGTTCCTCGAGTCTTATGAAATTTCAGACGATATTCTGAAATCGCTTATTGAACTTGCGAGAATTACTCCGAGCGGGGGAAACCGACAGGCTCTGAAATTCCACGTTGCCAACTCAAAAGAGGCGTGCGAGGCAATATTTCCGACCCTTGCGTGGGCGGCATATCTCGGTCACAAGGGGACTCCGAAGCCGGGGGAGCGGCCAAGTGCATACATCACTATCCTGCACGACACTGCGCTCGGAAGCTGCAACGCGGCAGACGTCGGCATCGTCGCACAGACAATGCTCCTCGGCGCATGCGAAAAGGGGCTTGGCGGCTGTATGCTCGGAAGCGTGAAGCGTGACGAGTTAAGGCGCGCGCTCGGGCTTGATGATAAATTTGAGATACCTCTTGTGATAGCGCTCGGAAAACCCTCTGAAACTGTTGTCATCGACACTGCAGAGGACGGGGACATAAAATATTTCCGCGACTCCGATTCCGTGCACCATGTGCCCAAACGGCCTCTTTCAGAGCTTTATATAAAGTCTTCTTTTTAAAAAGCATACAAACATACGCCTGATATATCGTAATTCTATATCATATTCGCCAAAATGATGTATTTATTCAAATTATCATTTACTTTTTCGTTCTGAAGTGTTACAATAACTTATTATAAGAAAATTAAGGAGGAAAATAGTATCATGGCAAGAAAAATGAAAACCATGGACGGCAACACTGCCGCCGCACATGTTTCCTACGCCTTTACCGATGTAGCTGCCATATATCCGATTACTCCGTCATCAGTCATGGCGGATTTGTCAGATAAATGGTCCGCTTCCGGCAGAAAAAATGTTTTCGGCCAGGAAGTAAAGGTCATGGAGATGCAGTCTGAGGCAGGTGCTGCAGGTGCTGTTCACGGTTCACTCGCAGCAGGAGCTCTCACAACAACATTTACCGCGTCACAGGGCTTGCTTCTCATGATTCCTAACATGTATAAAATCGCAGGTGAGCTTCTCCCGGGAGTAATTCACTGCTCCGCAAGAGCTCTCGCAAGCCACGCGCTTTCCATCTTCGGCGACCATTCTGACGTTATGGCATGCCGCCAGACAGGCTTTGCAATGCTTGTCGCTACAAATCCGCAGGAGGTCATGGACCTCGGTGCCGTTGCGCACCTCTCCGCTATCAGCGGACGCGTTCCGTTCCTCCACTTCTTTGATGGCTTCCGTACAAGCCATGAGATGCAGAAAATTGAGATTTGGGACTATGAGCAGCTCAACAAGATGCTTGACCATGACGCTGTAAAGCGTTTCCGCGACAATTCGCTCAATCCTGAGCATCCGGTACTTCGCGGCTCAGCTCAGAACCCTGATATATTCTTCCAGGCACGTGAGGCGTGCAACACATACTACAACAACATTCCGGCAGTCGTTGAGGAGTACATGGCTAAGGTCAATGCTGAAATCGGCACGGACTACAAGCTCTTCAACTACTACGGTGCACCCGATGCTGAGCATGTAATCGTTGCTATGGGCTCTGCCTGTGACGCTATCGAGGAGACAATCGATGCACTTAATGCAAACGGCGAAAAGCTCGGTCTCATAAAGGTCCGTCTCTATCGCCCGTGGGTTGCCGACAAGTTCATTGCCGCACTTCCGGAGACAGTCAAGAGCATCGCAGTTCTCGACCGTACAAAGGAGCCGGGCGCACTTGGCGAGCCGCTCTATCTCGATGTTGTCACATCGCTTAAGGATACGAAGTTTGCAAACGTCAAGGTTGCCGGTGGCCGCTACGGTCTCGGTTCTAAGGACTTCTCCCCTGCCTGCGTTGTTGCAACATATCGCAACATTCAGTCTGCATCGACTAAGAATCCGTTCACAGTCGGTATTGAAGACGATGTTACGAACCTCTCTCTCCCGCTCGGCGAGGCACTTGATGTTACTCCGAAGGACATTGTTTCCTGCAAGTTCTGGGGCCTCGGCGCTGACGGTACAGTAGGTGCTAACAAAAACTCAATCAAGATTATAGGTGACCACACCGACAAAAAGGTACAGGCATATTTCGCTTATGACTCAAAGAAGTCCGGCGGTATAACTGTCTCCCACCTCCGCTTCGGTGATTCGCCGATTAAGTCCACATACTTCATCTCACGCGCTGACTTTGTCGCATGCCACAACCCGTCATATGTCAACAAGTATGACATGGTTCAGGACCTTAAGCCGGGCGGAACATTCCTCCTCAACTGCGGCTGGAATACAGACGAGCTCTCTGAGCATCTCCCGGGCGAGGTTAAGGCATACATCGCAAAGAACAATATTAAGCTCTACACTGTTGACGGTATCAGAATTGCCCGTGAAATCGGTCTCGGCGGAAGAATCAACATGATTCTCCAGGCAGCATTCTTCAAGCTGTCAAACATCATTCCGATAGACGAGGCAGTCGGATACATGAAGCAGGCTGTTATCGACACTTACAGCCGCAAGGGTGAAAAGGTCGTTTCAATGAACCACGCTGCAATTGATGCAGGTATCGCAAACCTCGTTGAGGTTAAGATTCCGGCAGATTGGGCAAACGCAAGCGGCGACATTACATACTCAAAGCCGGAAACTGACCGCGAGGACCTCCGCGAGTATGTTGAGAAGATAATGCAGCCGGTAAATGCACAGCGCGGCGATTCACTCCCCGTTTCTGCATTCAAGGATTCAGCAGACGGAACACTTCCGCAGGGTACGGCAGCATTTGAGAAACGCGGCGTTGCAGTTGATGTTCCCCAGTGGATTCCGGAAAACTGCATCCAGTGTAACCAGTGCTCACTCGTCTGCCCGCATGCTACAATCCGTCCGTATGCTCTCACTGATGATGAGCTTGCAGGCGCTCCGGAAGGCATGAAGACAAAGAAGATGATTGGCAAGGGATGCGAGAACCTCCACTTTGCAATAAGCGTCGATGTTATGGACTGCCTCGGTTGCGGACTCTGCGCAGGAATCTGTCCGGCAAAGGAGAAGGCACTCGTTATGAAGAGCCTCGACTCACAGCTTGCTGAGCAGAAGAACTTCGATTATAATGTAAAGAATGTCGCTCCCAAGGAGCTCGGCATCAATAAGAACACCGTCAAGGGCAGCCAGTTTGAGCAGCCGCTTCTCGAGTTCTCGGGCGCATGCGCAGGCTGCGGAGAGACACCTTATGCGAAGCTCATCACTCAGCTCTTCGGTGACAGAATGTATGTTGCAAACGCAACAGGCTGTTCCTCCATCTGGGGCGGCAGCGCACCGGCAACACCTTACACAGTTAACAAGAAGGGTCATGGCCCCGCATGGGCAAACTCACTCTTTGAGGATAACGCTGAGTTCGGTCTCGGTATGAACCTCGCAATCGAGCAGCGCCGTGAGAAGCTCGTTGCTACAGTCAATGCACTCGTTGCAGAAGCCTGCGACGCAAACATCAAGGCTGCAGCTGAGGCATGGCTTGCAGCAAAGGACAACGCAGAGGAGTCAAAGAAGGCTTCTGCAGCGTTGCTTGAAGCAATCGGCGAGCCTAAGTGTGACCTCTGCCGTGAGGTTGTTGCAAACAAGGACCAGCTCGTTAAGAAGTCCGTATGGATATTCGGCGGCGACGGTTGGGCATACGACATCGGATTTGGCGGTGTTGACCATGTTCTCGCTTCCGGCAAGGATGTAAACATCTTCGTATTCGATACAGAGGTTTATTCGAACACAGGCGGACAGGCATCCAAGTCCTCACAGATCGGACAGGTTGCACAGTTTGCTTCAAACGGTAAGTCTCTTGCAAAGAAGGACCTCGGCGCAATCGCAATGTCCTACGGTTATGTATATGTCGCTCAGATTTCCATGGGCGCAAACCAGGCACAGTGCATCAAGGCAATCGCAGAGGCTGAGGCATATCCCGGCCCGTCACTCATCCTTGCATACGCTCCGTGTATCAACCACGGCATTAAGGGCGGTCTCGCAAACGCTCAGTCTGAGGCCAAGCGCGCAGTTGAGGCAGGCTACTGGCACCTCTACCGCTACGACCCGCGCCTCGCAGCTGACGGAAAGAATCCGTTCCAGCTCGACAGCAAAGCTCCGACAGCAGACTACAAGGAGTTCATCCAGGGCGAGACGCGTTACACATCTCTCAAGCTCGCATTCCCGGAGAGAGCTGAGGAGCTGTTCGACAAGGCTGAAGCGAGAGCAAAGGCTCGTTATGAGCATCTCGTAGACCTTTCAAAGTAAGCGCTGAATATAACTGATTCGAACCGCGTTTGCCGGTAACGGCACATAATTTCGAATCCCACCTTTTGCGTCAAAGTCCGTACACTTTTGTGTACGGACTTTTATTCTTATTCTTTTTCAAAAATTTTTAACACAAAAATTATTTTTTGTGTTATACTTCGTAAACTGACGCTTTTAGAGTGTTCTTTTATGAATTTGCGCGCATTCATAGAAGATGCTCTATGCGCGCAAAGCGTCTGTTTTTATTGCGAAAACACTGCAACAATGCTATAATGAAAGGAAAGAAAAGGATGATTCCGGATTTATTTAACAAACGGCCAAAAACTTTTATGGACTATGAGCCGGGTAAGATTCCAAGCAAAGATGAATGGGAAACACAGACAACAAGCGAAACTAAGCCCATTTCAAACCTGATTGACTCCATTACAAAAACAGCTGAACGCAATTTAGTAAAAAAGGGATATGACACTTTTTCAGAGAGCTTCATTGACCCTTACGGAGAAAAAAGAGAGCAAGAACTGCAACAGAAGGAGCAGGAGCGAAAAGAAAAGCTTGCAAAAGCTCGCGCAAATGCCGATATGCGCGACCGCCCTTTTCAGAGTTCGGCCTCGTCTCAAACCGACCTGTTCCTTGAAGGGTTTAATGAGACGGCCAAACAGCCCCAAAGCAAAGCTAAAAATCAGGATGCCATAGATTTTGGAGAGAATTCCGAAACATATAAAATTCTTCAGGATCTCAGCAAACGATGGTATGCAACCTCTGATTCTGCAGAAAAAGACAGACTGCATGAGGTTGCCGAAAAAGTCAGAAGACTTGCCCGCGGTAATAATCCGTTAAAATATGGCACGGACGAAATATTTGATGTTATGCACAGAAATGCAAAACTCGGACAACTTGTCAATGCAGGGGCAATCGGAACTATACCGATAAAAACAGCTTTAACTAATCCTCTCTTGGCAGGAATTTCTGGCGGTTTACTTGGGCCATCTGCTTTTCTAACCACAATGGTCGTTGATAAAAATCAGTGGAACTATAAATATAATGATCACTGGAGAGTAGGTGGAGAAGAAGGAAAAGACTTGAAAGTTTTTGACGGAAAAGACCTTGATGCAGACAATAACAGAAATTGGCTTCCATGGATATATTTTGACGGTCATCTTATTGGTGCAGATAAGCTCGGCAATATGAATATGGCCTATGTTGGCGACAAAATGGGGCTACCTGAATGGGTATATAACAATTTCCTTACCAGAGACAAAGATGATGCTTTTTGGGTAGAATACGGACGGGATCTTTCAAGATCAGGGAGGTAAGTAAAAATGAAAAAGTTTGCTTTGTGTATAGTTCCTGCAATACTTTTGGCAATGCTTTTGCTGTCTCTTTCAAACAACACAAACTCCGCACAAGAGGTTGCTGTTCTCGGAAATGTTCCGGGAAACATCTTGAATGGAGGCGATGTTGCACAGGATGAAGAGTTTTTTTACTATACAACCTCTGCAGCTTCTTACAGAGAAAGCGGCTTATACAAAGTGAACAAGGAGTCTCTTAAAAAGACAAAAATAGCAAATGGCAATGTGAACAATTTAAACATTTCGGGGGATTATATTTATTATGTCGTTGGTGCTCCGGGTTCATTATGGAAAATGAGCAAGAGTGGACGCTTAAAGCAACCTGTTGTTTTTTCACAGATGACAAATGTCATTATAAGTGGAGAACGGATATATTACAGGCTGACTCTCTGCGACGGACCTTGGATTAAAACAGAGTGGCTTAAACCTTTCCTGGGCAGCATATATTCGTGCGATTTAAACGGCCGAAATAAAAAACTTATTTCAAAAGACGAAATCCTGCGTTTTGTTGTTGACGGAGAAAAGATTTATTACATAGACCATACTGATGACTATTCAATATGGAAAATGGATACATCGGGAAAAAACAGAGAAAAACTTCATTCGAGCAAGTCATCTGAAATAAACTTTTCTGTTCCGAATTTCGACGAAAAATATCTTTATTTTACAGCAGATGATTATCTGTATCGAATTGATAAAGAAACTCTTGAAAAAGAAGTTTTACTCAAAGAAAGCTTTTCAGATATGATAGTTTGCGGTGATTCAATATTTTTCTGTACATCTGATGAAAGAGGGATATACAGGCTTTCAAAAGACGGCAAGAAGATGGAACATCTTTTTAAAGGAAGGTTTTCCGGCTTTGAAGTTGCCGAAAACTCGCTTTTCTTTTACTGCAACAAAGAGGGTCTGCACCGCTTTGACATCGAAACGAGAAAGCTTACAAAACTCTCCGAGGATTAAACTGCTGACGGAACGCAAAACATATTCTGCAGAAAAGAACAGACTGCGTGATGTAGCTCACCGTCGCCAAGGACGATCCTTATTGGATCCGATACGGTATTGACTTAGCGAATTCAGAAAGATAAGTAAAAATGAAAAAGTTTGCAACAATTCGCGCAAATGCCGATAAGCGCGACCGCCCTTCTCAGAGTTTCTCCTCGCCTCAAACCGGCCTGTTCCTTGAAGGCTTTAATTGGGATTAAAAGATGTTAATTCGTTAAGAAAATACTTCGTTGAGACTAA
>JAZRPG010000043.1:0-3471 GCA_045649105.1 Eubacteriales bacterium | reverse complement strand
AAAAACTTACTCAAAATCCCCTTTGAAGTTAAAAACACCCCCGAATTTGACCCCGGATTTGTTCCCGTCTACAAGTTCTACAAAGCATTCTTCAACGGAATTAAGGACGGCGGAATCGCCGTAAAAATTGCAGTTGAGCGTGAGGACAGCCAGTTTGCCACCTTTTCTCTCAAGCTCTACGGAACGCCTGAGATGCGTTCTGCTGACCTTATCATGGGCGAGCGCATAGTAAAATCCCTCCTCTGGTGCAACGGCGGTTTCCGCGTGTACATAGGCGGTTGCGAATATCTCGCAGACTTCATCAAACAGGCATATTGCAATGGCGGCGCACGCGAGTTTGACGCGCAGAACATGGCAAACATTTATGAGCACGAATTCGAAGTTCTTTCCGTACCGCTCAACGAGGTTCCCGAAGCACACAGCATATCCAAAAACATTGGCAGACATCTCGACGGTTGCAGAATAGGCTTTGACGCAGGCGGAAGTGACCGCAAGGTATCCGCTGTAATAAACGGCGAAACCGTGTGGAGTGAGGAAGTGGTCTGGCATCCGAAGACAAATGCCGACCCAGAATATCACTATGCCGGAATTGTTGATGCCTTCCGTTCCGCCGCAGCAAAGATGCCGCGTGTCGATGCAATAGGCATAAGCTCGGCAGGAATATTTGTACGCAACCGTGCTATGCTTGTTTCATTATTCATACAGGTGCCGCCGGAGCTTTTTGAAAAAAAGGTTAAAGACATATATATACGCGCTGTAAAGGAATTCGGAGATATCCCCTTTGCAGTTGCAAATGACGGTGATGTAACGGCTCTTGCCGGAGCCATGAGTCTTGATGATACAGGCGTTCTCGGAATCGCAATGGGAACCAGTGAAGCAGGCGGTTTTGTCGACAATAACGGAAATATTACCGGCTGTCTCAATGAGCTTGCATTTATGCCGGTCGACCTTAACCCGGACGCTATGGCTGACGAGTGGTCAGGTGATATCGGCTGCGGAGTTAAGTACTTCTCTCAGGACGGCATTATAAAGCTTGCGACAAATGCCGGAATTGACCTTTCAATGCACGAAACTCCCGCACAGAAGCTCAAGGCTGTTCAGGCGCTTATGGAAAACGACGACAAGACGGCCGGCGCCGTCTATACCTCGCTCGGCATTTATCTCGGCCACACACTTCCTTGGTACGACATGCTCTATGACATAAAGCATGTTCTTCTGCTCGGGCGCGTTATGTCCGGAAAAGGCGGAGATATTATCCTCGAAACGGCTAATCGCGTTCTTTCAGAAGAATATCCCGAAATTGCGAAAAAAGTACGCCTCAGTCTTCCCGACGAGAAATTCCGCCGCGTAGGTCAGTCAATAGCGGCGGCAAGCCTTCCTGAAATAGTATAAAATTATGAGACTTAAGACGCGTGATATTACAACGTATGCAGTCCTCATTGCTGCAGCGCTTGCCATATCCGTTTTTGAAAGCTGGCTGCCGCCTGCCTTCATTCCTCTTCCCGGTGTCAAGCTCGGTCTTTCAAACATAGTTACGCTTTTTGTGCTGTACACACTCGGAAGCGGCCCTGCAGCAGTTGTTCTTATATGCAGATGCATCCTCGCCTCTCTCTTCGGAGGCGGAATAACTTCGCTTGCATTTTCAATCTGTGGCGGGCTCTGTGCTCTTCTTACAATGCACATCTTAAAGCGCATAAAGTCATTATCTATAGTCGGTGTAAGCATAGCGGGAGCCGCTTTTCACGGCATTGGCCAGATACTTGCGGCAATTATTCTGCTCTCGTCCGTATCAGCCGTGTTTTATCTGCCGTTTCTTCTTATATCAGCAGTTGTTACAGGCTCACTCACAGCACTTATTTCTTCCTTTTTGATAGACCGACTGAAAAAATATGTATAAAAAACAAATTCTCCGTCCATAACATCAACAATACATGGACGGAGGATTTTTTATCACTATGAGAAAATATGTTTTAGAGCTTTCACTGGCAATAGGCCTTGCAGCTTCTATCCTTATCGGTTCTTTTGCAAGCGCCAGGCAAGATGATTTATCAGACAAGCTCATTCGCCTGCATGTCATCGCAAATTCCGATTCGCAGGAGGATCAGGCTCTTAAATACAAGGTCCGCGACAAAATACTCCTTGAGGTTTCCCGCCTTACGGAAGGCGTCTCTGATATAGCCGAATCAAGATTAATAATCAGAGAAAACCTCGGGAGATTATGTGCAATCGCCGCGGACGAAATCAATGCCTGCGGCTTTGATTATGAAGTGTCCGCAACACTTGAAGATGTATACTTCCCCACCCGTGAATACCAATCATTTTCACTGCCTGCAGGAAACTACGAAGCATTGCGCATAATAATCGGAAGCGGGTCGGGAAAAAACTGGTGGTGTGTGCTTTTTCCGCCGCTCTGCATATCAGCTTCCGAGGCCGAAGTCACGCTTTCTGCCCGTAATGCAGGACTGTCGCAGGAGGAAATATCATTGATTACCTCCGACGAAACGAGCTATAAATTCAAATTTAAGATTATTGAAATCGTTGAGTCACTCATCCACAAAGCAGGTTTACAGTCATAACCCCACAGACTCTGACATTCCATAATACAGACAAAATGAGCATTGTATATCAAAAACAATATACAATGCTCATTTTTTATTACTTCTTACCTATCCCCGGGAGTCTGGCATACACAGCCGCAAGCTTTTCCCCCTTAGGGAGCATTTTAAAATCTTCCTCTGTTATGCCACGCAAAAGGACGAGAGACGCGAGATATATAACTCCACCTGCGCATATACCGAGTATTGTCGCGATGTTCTGTGACATGGCGGCACGCAGCACAGACGACACGAGATATGCCGTACCCGCACACAGAAGCGCCGAAATCAGCGGTTTTATGAATACCGTCATATAATTAATTTTAAGCTCGGTAATCCTGAACAGGAAACACAGACTTATTGTCATAATCATAACATAACAAACAAGCGTTCCTATCGCCGCACCGCGGATATTAATTTCCGGAATACCAACCATTATATAATTTGCAATAAGCTTTATCGATGCGCACACCGCCATTATCTTTACCGGCAAATCCGCCCGCCCCACAGCCTGAAGCATGCTGTTTATCGGCGAACAGGCAGATGCAAAAATAACAGCAATTCCGAGAATTGCAAGAAGCGGTGTCGCAACAATTACCTCCTCCGGTTTTCCTCCGAACAGCAGTGTAAGAATACCGTTTGACATGACCGACATACCGATTCCCGCAGGAAGAACAAGAAGCATCGTAACTCTCAAAACCGCCTCTATATTTTTCTTAAGCGATGCCGAATTTTTTTCTGTCCATGCAACGGTTATCGCGGGCAGTGCGCTTACACCGAATGCAACCGTGAAGGTCGGAATGAGGTTATACAGCGTAACCGCCATACCTTTATAGCATCCGTTTAAATAGTTCGGTATGCTCTCAAGAGACTTTCC
>JAZRPG010000042.1:0-2077 GCA_045649105.1 Eubacteriales bacterium | reverse complement strand
GAGACCTGCGCCGAAGTTCAGCGTCTCAACCTCTGCTACTTCGTCGTAAAGCACGTTTACAAGCGCGTCCTTCTCGCCGTTTTCTACTGCGATGCGGTTATTCTCAATCGCGCGCTCCGGATCATAGCGACCCTGCGCATCTTTTCCGCGCTCATAGAGAAGCTCAAAGTCGTTTGTCGGGAAAAACCTCTTACACTCCGGGCACTGTACCTTCCACGGGTTAACCAACGGATTGATTGTCCAGTTTATATGGTTCATCGTTCCGTAGTTCTTCGAAAGGTCAGTATTGCAGTAGTGACACTTCTTCCAGTTCGGGTCTGCCTGAGAAGATATCCACATCGCAGACACTATGCCTCGTGCAGGAATCATATCATAGTATTTTTCCCAGCTTTCAAGATACCTCTCCGCTGTAGCTACTGCTGCATTTTTTATCGAAGCCGCCCAGTCGTATTTCTTTATGTTGTTCTGTACATTCTGGCGCTTTTCGGCTGTGTAATATGTCGAGGCCTGCTTGCCCTCATGCTTTTCTACCTTAACGGTTACGGTTGCGGTGAGATTTTCGCTGCCGCGGAAGGAGGGAACAGTCGCCGTGACCGTTGTCTCACCCTCGGCGATAGCACTTGCCATTCCGTCTGCATCGATTTCAACAATGCCGTCTGTGCTGTATGTGTATACAACCTCAGAGGACGGAATTTCAATCGTATTTCCGCTTCCCATCTTTACGGTAAACGGCGCCATAAGCTTCTCGCGGAGATGTATACTCTCCTTTAAGCCGAGTCTTGCAGAGCCGGGGACGACGCCCGTGTTATCTACAATCTCTATCGGCATAACAGCCTTGTAAACCTTTCCGTTTACTGTAACATTAACGGTTATGTCACTCTTGCCCTCTGCCTTGGGAGTGATTAAGCCCGTATCGTCAATTGTGGCTATTCTGAGTGCGGATGAGGTGTATGTTACTGCAGACACTGTGTTTTCTGCCTGTGCTCCGTCCGTTGCGGAAACAACATTTGCAGAAACTCTTACCTGCGGCGGATTGTGCGCATCCGTCCAGTTAATGACAGGCGCGTCAACACTTACGACTATCATCTCGTTTTCCTCGGCTGTATCGCCGGGGATAACGCCTGCGAGCACTGATTCGCCACCGCTTGTGAGCGTGAATGTGCCGATAGAGCCGTACTGCCATGTTACATAAGAATCAACGCCGTTTACCGGGTTAAAGGTGAAGACATAGTATCCTGCCTCAGGGATTACAACATCGGCGATGACGCTCGGCTCATCCACTGCTAAAGAGACATGGCCGCCCGTTTCTCTGTAACAGTCATATGTGCCGAGATAATCCGCACGGTCTTTAGACATCTTTGTCTTGTTCATGTACACGTCGACTTTTTTACCGTCTGCAAAGCCTGCGTGGTTTACTTCCATCTTGTAAATACCCGCCTGCGGGACATATACCTCAAAGGCAATATAGTTACCGACTGTCGGGCCGATAAATGCGCCGTTGAAGGCAAGTCCTGCCTGCCAGTGCTGATAAATATATGCCGCCTTATATCTGAACAGGCCGTTTGTCGCCTCATCATTAAACTTTCTGAGGTCACCGTTTAAAAGCGTAGCCGAAAATCCGAATTTTTGCAGAACGCCTGATATATCATAGCTTATTCTGAATCCGGTATTCTTTACGCTTATTTCTGTCGAGAGCTCCTCTGTCATTTCACCGTATGTAGCCGTGAATGTAACAGATGTTTCTCCCTCTGCAAGCGCTGTTATTATGCCATCATCAGAAATTGAGATGACACTGTCGCCGCCCTCGGCAATCCTGATGTTTGAAACCTCCATCTCGCCCTCTTTGTGGTTCGAGAGGAATGCAATTCCGGAAAGCTTTGCTGTCTGGCCCTTTACAAGACCCATCTTTTCATGCTTCGGGTAGCAGTACATAGGTGCGCCGTCCGGACCTGCTACAAGCTCAAATGTGCTGAGTCCGCCGTATTTCCATGTTTCAAACGATTTGTCAGGATTGTTTGCCTTAAATGTTATGATTGCCGTACCCTTCTCAAGTGAGATTCCCTCGCCTGCATTGTCG
>JAZRPG010000041.1:0-88151 GCA_045649105.1 Eubacteriales bacterium | reverse complement strand
TTTATTTAACATTAATTTTGATTTTTAATTTAGTAAAAGATAGCGCCGAAATGAATAAAAAAACATATGAAAATGATGAACTGAAAAATGTTGCGTACACAGACGCTTTGACAAATATGAAAAATAGAGCAGCATATGAGAAATTTACCAGAAGACAAGTATTAAACCACAGAAAGAATCCCGGTGCACAGTTTATTTTTGTTATGCTTGATATCAATGGATTTAAAAATATCAATGATACAAGAGGACATGTCGCAGGGGATGAAATTTTAAAACAAGTAGGTAAGGTTATTACTGAATATTTTGAGAGTTATAATTGTGAAAGCTTTAGAATTGGTGGCGATGAATTTGTTTTGCTAATAGAAGATATGCAATTATCTTGTGTCGAGAACCTAATTGTAAAGTTGAATGAAGAATTATTTAAATTAAATAATACCACATTCTCTCATGGTTGCGCAGAAGTGGATTTTAATAACGCAAAACCTTTTCACGTCGCTTTGAAAAAAGCTGATGCAATTATGTATTCTAATAAAGAGCAATATTATTCGAATTGGCATAATAGTGAAAAAGAATTAAATGGTGAGAAGTTTTCAGCTGAATCAGATGACATCTAAATCGTTCGGTTCTTCCAAAATCCGCGTACTGCAGTACGGGGATTTTTACTTGGCGTTTATTTGCGAAAAAAGTCAGTTTTTGAAAAATGCGACAGAACACATAAGATGGAGACGAATTGATTATGAGCAAAACACTGTCTAACATTGCATCATTTATTAAGAAAAATACTGTTATGTGTATTGCACTTGCGGCTGCAGTGATAACCGGGTTTATTGTTCCGATTGATAGTGCTTATATAGAGTATTTTGATTACAAAACATTAACATGTCTGTTTTGTGTGCTTGCTGTTGTATGTGCATTGAAAAACATAAATTTTTTCTATATGCTGGCAAGAAAGGTAGTGCAGCTTTTCAAAACTGCGCGGATGAGCGTGCTGGTCCTGGTGTATATAACATTTATTGGGTCTATGCTTATTGCAAATGATATGGCACTATTAACATTTCTGCCGTTAGGATATCTGGTGTTGACGACAACCGGAAAAGAAAAGTACATGGCCTTTACTTTTATTATGCAGAATATCGCGGCAAATTTAGGGGGAATGCTGACACCTTTCGGCAATCCTCAGAACTTATATTTGTATACAAAATTCAACATACCTAATGGTGAGTTTGTATCAATTATGCTTTTGCCGTTTGTTATCTCTGTTATAATAATAACTCTTTGCTGTGTTATTTTTGTAAAACCGGAAGAGCTTGAAATAGCGGACGAAAAAATAGAAATAAAACCTTTCAGGACAACGGTATATATGTTGTTGTTCGCACTTTCCATTGTGATTGTGTTCAGAACGATACCGTATTGGATAGGACTTATTGTCATTCCGATTGTTCTGTTCTTTATGGACAGAAAGGCTCTCAGAATGGTTGATTATCCACTGCTGTTGACATTTGTGTTTTTTTTCATTTTTTCAGGTAATATGGCAAGGATTCGTGTGGTTCGTGAATTTATTTCATTTTTGCTTCAGAAGAGCACGCTGCTGTTTAGTGTAGTATCGTGCCAGTGTATAAGCAATGTTCCGTCGGCGATATTACTTTCGCAGTTTACTGAAAATTACAGGGATTTGCTTGTGGGAGTTAATATCGGCGGGGTAGGGACATTAATAGCATCCCTTGCAAGCTTAATTACATTCAGAGAATATGTTAAATATAACCCCGGAAAAACCTTTTATTACATAGGAAGATTTTTAGCATATAACTTTGCTTTTTTAATACCGCTTACAGTAATAATGATGATTGTATGACAGAAGTAGCAAAAAGCAGAAGGACACATTTAAAAGATGTCCTTCTGCTTTTTTATACTCAAATTATGTATTATGTTATCGTTTTTTTTGCAGAACAAACTCTGACATGAAATTTTCAACGCCAGTTTATGCGATGCTTAGCAGGGAGTAACTTCGGGGTCATTTGCTGTTTGCGGATTAACAGATTTTAAATACTTATACGCATTGGCAAATGTAACTTCCATATAAGGAACAACCCAGATAAATGCAATACCGAAGGTAACTAAACCTAAGAGAATCCAACCATTAAATGACAGGCCTAAAACAAAGAGGTCCATTTTGTAGCCTTTTGTCATTGCTTTTGATTCATTAATGCACTCAAGGGCCGGCTTTCCTTTGTTTTCAGCGAGAATATACATAGACATTGAGTAAGATATGCTTTTGATTATACCGGGAATGATAAAAAGAAGTGACCATAAATAAGTAAAAAGGCCAACCAGGAAATTCACCTTGAATGCTGCCCAGAAATCATCAAATCCGCAAAATGCATCTTTTACATCAGGGTTTCCGCCGGCTGTGACATTAAGGTAAACACGGATAAGACTCAAGCCTAATGCAGGCGAAATAATAATTGAGGAAGCTAAGCTACCGACGAAGGGGATAAATGATAAGACAATAGAAGATATGGCTGATATTACTATAATAATTAGTGTGATAACAAAAAGTATTCCGATTTTTCCTTTGATTTGCTGCTCTGCTGCTGCTTTTAATTCTGCTCTGTTCATTTATGAACCTCCTTTAGTAATATGTGGTATGCTCTTTAGATTATAATATCAATAGGTGAGAAAAATGTCAAGAAATTAGAAGTGTCTGCTGCAGGTTGATGAAATTGCACATCCTTGACAGAAGATGAAAAAATTTTAAGCTATTGAAAAGAGTCAAAAGATGTGATAGAATATATTTAAACTTAATAAACGGGAGCTTGTGGTACAGGCTGAGAGGAAGGTATAACCTTCGACCGAGAACCTGATTTGGATAATGCCAACGTAGGGATGCCTGAACTTGAGGTTTAGGAATAACGAAGAGCAAAGAGGAAGTTACCAAATCGGTAGCTTCCTTTTTTTGTTGTAAAGGAGGTGAGTTTTACATCCGAGAGAATCGGACGGATATCTGGCGAGCGCCTTTTGTCTTGTATTTTGCGATGGGAACCCGTGTTTCGGGGTGAGAGGAGAAAATTTATTCTCGACCGAGCAGGGCTTATGCCTTGTATAATAACAAGAAAAGAGGAATTACAAATGACTGATTCAAAAAACCTACTTAAAATGATTGTGCTTTCAATGCTTGTTGCTCTTGGTGTGGTAATATCTCCGATACTCAGAGTCGAGGGAATGTGCCCGATGGCACATCTAATCAATATTGTGTGCTCTGTTTTTTTAGGTCCGTGGTACTCACTTTTATGTGCAACACTTATAGGTATTATCCGCATGGTAACGATGGGGATTCCGCCGCTTGCGCTGACAGGTGCAATTTTCGGAGCATTTTTGTCAGGCGTTTTTTA
The DNA here is from genome assembly GCA_045649105.1 of Eubacteriales bacterium. Lineage (GTDB taxonomy): Bacteria > Bacillota > Clostridia > Oscillospirales > JAAYXM01 > JAZRPG01. Next base: position 84,762 of record JAZRPG010000041.1, on the reverse strand, counting down.
TCGTATGTCCAAAGGCAAAATAGTCTTTGCGGTACTTGGCGAAATTATCGGAACGGGTATTATCGGGGCTGTTGTATCATACCCGGTCATGAATTTCATTTGGGGTAAGGAGGGGCTTAGTCTGCTTTTCTATGTTCCGTCATTTATTTGCGGAACACTTATTGGCGGAAGTATAGCGTATGTGTTTTTGCGCAAATTTGCTGATAATGGAATGCTTGAGAGGATACAGAATATGCTTGCATCAAAGAGTTATCGGGATAAGAGCAGCTTGTTTTCAGACACCTTGATGATTGCAGCATTTGGTGCAATCCTTTTTGTGATAATTGAAATTTCATCAAGTATATTCAAGCTCACATCACCTGTATTTGATGTTTTGCCGTATGTTTCCCTTGTGATGTGTGTTGTTACGGCAATTATATATTATGTTTCAAAGAAGGTGAAGAAGAATGACAGATAAAATTTGCGGCATTCGTGAAAAGGTTTTGAAGCGAAAACCGCTTATCCATTGCATAACAAATCCAATTTCCATAAATCAATGTGCAAATGTGATACTTTCAGTCGGAGCGAGACCTATTATGGCAGAGCATCCAAAGGAAGTTTGCGAAATAACAGATGCATCTGATGCGTTAATGCTCAATACAGGAAATATTACGGATGCAAGAATGGAATCCATTATGCTTTCTGCGGGCAAAGCAAAAGAAAAAGGAATGCCCGTTTTATTGGATGCTGTCGGAACAGCTTGTTCCAAGTTACGACGCGAGTATGTATTGAACCTGCTTAAGGTGTCTGCGCCTTCTGTAATAAAGGGAAACTATTCAGAAATTGCAGCTTTATATAATCCGCAGTATTTTTCTCCCGGAGTGGATGCCGATGCTTCTCTTGATATACGCTATATCGAAGAGACGGCAGCAGAGCTTTCTTTAAAATACAAAACGGTTATTCTTGCAACAGGACATACGGATGTTATAACAGATGGAAAAAGAGCTGTGCATGTTAAAAATGGAGGGCCGGAGCTCGCTTCTGTTACGGGGACGGGGTGTATGCTTGGTGCTTTGTGTGCTGCATTTATGACATCTGCATGTCCCGTTGAAGCAGTAATAGCTGCATGCTGTTATTTCGGTATTTGCGGAGAGCTCGCTGAAACGGGAAGCGGTAACGGAGGTTTCATGATTGATTTAATAAATAAAATCTCTACCCTTGGCAGAGCAGAGATTCTGAAAAAATTGAATATGGAGGAAAGGTGAGTTGAAGAAAACAGATACAAGGTTATATTTTATAACTGACAGTTCAGATTTTTCCGAAAAAGAATTTTTATATCGCGTTGAGCAGGCGCTTTCAGGCGGTGCAACGATTGTTCAGCTTCGTGAAAAGGAAAAGACCACAAGAGAATATATAGAACTTGCCGGGAGGGTTCATGGCATCACAAAAAAATATAATGTTCCGCTTATTATTGATGACAGAGTCGATGTGGCACTTGCTGTAGATGCAGAAGGTGTTCATGTAGGACAAAACGATATGCCCGTTTGTATCGCGAGAAAACTTATGGGAGGAGACAAGATTATCGGAGCAACTGCAAAGACGGTTGCGCAAGCCGAGGAGGCCTATGCACAGGGCGCCGATTATCTCGGTGTTGGTGCGATTTACCCTACAACAACAAAGGTAAAAACGGTTTTGACTTCTGTAGGTACATTAAAAGATATTTGTAATGCAGTCCCCATTCCGGTTAATGCTATCGGCGGACTTAACGAGGACAATATTGATATTCTGAGAGGAGTACCGCTTGCCGGAATTTGCGTCGTGTCCGCAATTATGAAAGCTGAAAATTCTCAAAAAGCAACAGCGAGGCTTATAGAAAGAGCGAGGGAACTGGGGTTATGGTAAAAGGAAAACAAATGAAAACGGTGCTTTCTGTTGCAGGCAGTGATTCAAGCGGGGGTGCAGGTATTCAGGCAGATATTAAAACTATGACAATGAACGGCGTTTATGCCATGAGTGCAATAACCGCACTTACTGCGCAAAATACCATGGGTGTATGGGGCGTTTGGGAAACTGCACCCGAATTTCTGAGGCTTCAGATTGAGGCGGTTTTCAGCGATATTTTTCCTGATAGCGTGAAAATCGGTATGGTTTCATCCGCTGAGCTTATTACGGTTATTGCTGATACATTGAAATTTTTTAATGCAAAGAATATAGTATTGGACCCCGTAATGGCTTCGACAAGCGGGTCAAGACTTATGAATCCTGATGCGATTTCGGTACTTATGGAGAGGTTATTTTCTCTTGCAACATTGGTAACACCCAATATGCCTGAGGCTGAAATTCTTTCAGGAATTAAAATAAACAATAGTGGCGATATTAAAAGGGCTGCAAAACACATTGCTGACAAATACAGTTGCGCAGTGCTCTTGAAAGGCGGACACGGTATAAACGATGCGAACGATTTGTTGTATGCTGACGGGGAATTTCATTGGTTTTACGCCAAGCGGATTGACAATCCAAACACACACGGAACGGGTTGTACTCTGTCAAGTGCGATTGCCGCAAATCTCGCTAAAGGTTTTGATGTGTTCGAATCGGTAAAAAGAGCAAAGGAATATATATCTGACGCACTTGCTGCAGGGCTTAACCTGGGAGCGGGTTCGGGGCCTCTGATGCACAATTTTGGACCCGGCACAAAATATACTGAAGAATTTTCAGGTTGAAAGGACGAGGAAAATGAGAAATTACACTACACAGATAAATGCCGCAAGAAAAGGTATAATTACACCGGAGATGAAAATTGTCGCCGAGAAGGAATACAGAACTGCGGAAGAAATAAGAGAGCTTGTTGCAAAAGGGCAGGTCGTAATCTGTGCAAATAAGTTACATACCTGCATAGAACCGAATGGCGTAGGCTCAATGCTGCGAACAAAAATAAATGTTAATTTAGGAGTTTCAAGAGATTGTAAGGATTATGACATAGAGATGGAGAAGGTAGCGGCAGCGGTTAATATGGGTGCTGAGGCAATTATGGATTTATCCTCGCACGGGAACACGCAAGCTTTCAGGCGGAAGCTCGTAAGCGAATGCTCGGCTATGATTGGGACTGTGCCTGTATATGACAGTGTTATTCATTATCAAAGAGATTTAAGCACATTAACGGCGAAGGATTTTATTGATGTAGTCAGAATGCACGCGAGGGATGGCGTTGACTTTGTAACTATACACTGCGGAATCACAAGAAAAACTATTGAGCAGGTAAAAAAGCATAAAAGGAAAATGAATATCGTTTCCCGCGGAGGCTCTCTTGTGTTTGCCTGGATGAGTATGACAGGCGAGGAAAACCCGTTTTATGAATATTTTGATGAAATTCTTGATATCTGTCGTGAGTATGATGTGACTGTCTCGCTTGGAGATGCTTGCCGCCCCGGTTGTCTTGCGGATGCGAGTGATGTGTGTCAGATAGATGAACTTGTGCGCCTTGGGGAGCTGACTAAAAGGGCGTGGGCGAGAGATGTTCAGGTTATGGTTGAAGGCCCCGGACACATGCCCTTGGATCAGATTGAAGCAAATATGAAACTTCAGAAGACTATCTGTATGGGAGCGCCGTTCTATGTTTTAGGACCGATTGTGACGGATATTGCTCCCGGATATGACCATATAACTGCTGCTATCGGGGGTGCGATAGCAGCAAGTGCAGGTGCAGCATTTCTTTGCTATGTAACACCTGCAGAACATCTTGCACTTCCCGATGTGGCTGATGTTAAGCAAGGGATTATTGCATCAAAGATTGCGGCACACGTTGCAGATATAGCAAAGCATATTCCTCACGCAAGAGATGTTGATGATAAAATGGCTGACGCACGAAGAACTTTTGATTGGGATATGCAGTGGAAGTGTTCACTCGATCCTGAAACAGCAAAGAAAATCAGAGATACCAGAAAACCTGAGGTTGAGGAGAGTTGTTCAATGTGCGGTAAATTCTGTGCTGTAAGAAATATGAACAAAGCCTTAAATGGTGAGTACATAGATGTTCTGTAACCAAATGAAGTGCAGATTTAATCTGCACTTCATTTGGGTTTCAGTATCTGACGGAGCTTTCTACGAGTACGGTTTATGTGCCTTTCGAAATTACCGCTTGCAATAAATTCAGCAAGGACATATTGCTCGAACACGGGGACGGTGCATGAGTAGAATCCCATTTTATCAAAAAACGGAGTGACAAGTTCTTTCGGTAATACCATATATCCGATTCTCATTGATGGAGCGATTGTTTTTGTGAAGGTGTTTACATATATCACACTGCGGGCGGGCTCAAGCGAAAATACGGTATCCTCATTTTTTGTGGATACGGTAAATTCCGAATTGAAATCATCCTCAATTATCACACCTTTCCGCTCTGTTGCCCATCTGATATACTCATTGCGCTTTGAGGCACTTGCGGTGATGCCGCTCGGAAAGCTTCTGAAAGGTGTTATATGAAGGACGGATGCTTTGGTTTTTGTAAGTTGTGATGAAAGAATCCCGTCCTTGCCCAGCTTGAGCAGATCACATTCAGCTCCGTTTGCTCTGTAAACAGAAAGAATCTTTTCGTAGGACGGATTTTCAAGCGCGTATATCTTGTTTCGCCCCAGGAATTGTACGATAAGTCCGTAGAGATATTCCGCGCCGGAGCCGATTACAATCTGGTTATACGATACATCAATCCCTTTGCTTCTCGCAAGATAATCTGAAATTGCTTTTCTGAGCGCTGTACACCCTGCGTTCGGAGATTTTATCAGAATATTTTCCCCATGCTTTGATATTACATTACGCATTGTTCTTGCAAGCACGGAAAAGGGAAATTCGTTTGTGTTATAATGATGAGGTTCTGGCGGGATTTCGTGCATCTCGCTTTCAGCAATCGGAACGAAATCGTCTTTGCGGTATGTAACAAAGTATCCCCTGCGTTCTTTAGATTCAATATACCCCTCGTCACACAATATCCCGTATGCGTGTTCGACGGTGATAACGCTTGTCAGCGCTTCTTCTGCAAGGATTCGCTTTGAAGGAAGCTTGTCCCCGTATTTATACAGAGAATTTATTATGTCTGTTCTCAGCTGTTCATACAGCTGCAGATATGCTCTTTTTTCAGATTTTGTATCAATCGAATATTTCATCTGGTTATATTAAAAACTCCTTGGTTGGTAATTGAGATATGCTCAGATTTATTATATGATAAACAAAAAGCTTTGTAAAGGGGTTTTTAAAATGAAGATGAGCACACAAAAAATCGTGACAGCATCATTGTTTGCGGCTCTTTGCTGTGTAGCGACAATGATTATTAAGATGCCGTCCCCGTTAAAAGGATATATAAACCTTGGCGATTGCGTTGTTCTGCTCTCAGGGTGGCTTCTGTCTCCTGCGTACGGATTTGCAGCGGCAGGTATCGGTTCGGCACTTGCTGATGTTTTTTCAGGCTATATTATGTATGTTCCTGCAACTTTTATAATCAAAGGTATTATGGCAGTCATTGCATGTTTCTGTTTTAAGAGAATGCATATTAAGTTTGGCGACACTCCTTCAAGAATCATTGGCGGAGCTTTGGCGGAGGTCGTGATGGTTCTCGGATATTTTGTATTTGAGGGATTTATGTATGGGTTTGCACCGTCTGTTGTAAATATCCCGGCTAATGCGGTTCAGGGCATTGCAGGTCTTGCCGTGGGGTTAATTCTTTTCAAAATTTTTGAAAACGCAAAAATTGTAAAATGATGGGAATTTGCGGCGGATTATTGAAGGCTTTTGTTGAAAATAAGCAAAAAAATTATGCTGCGGAGCCGATAAAAGGCCAATAAACAAAAAGTTTTTTTGTAAAAACACCGAGGTACGCAATATTAATTTTAATTCGTGGAATGACTTTACTTTCGTGTGCGTTTTTTTGTATAATTAAAAATGTTCGGGCTGTGTGATGATGCGGCGCATTGATTGCTTTTAAAATAAGCAAATATGCGGTTTGTCATCTCCTTCCGGATATTGAAAACGAACAGAATGAAGGGTAGTCAAATGGAATTCATCAAAGCAATAAATACTGCGGTTAATGATGTAGTATGGGGTCCTGTTATGTTGTGCCTGCTTATCGGTGCAGGGTTGTTTCTTTCAATAAGAACCGGATTTATTCAATTCAGAAAATTTGGTTATATGATGAAAAAGACAGTGCTGGGACTGTTTTCAAAAAACCAGCATCAGAAAGATGCCTCCGGTGTCAGTCCGTTCCAGGCGGTTGCTACGGCTATGGCGGGAACAATCGGTACGGGAAGTATTGCCGGCCTTTCTACTGCCATTGTTTGCGGCGGACCGGGTGCTGTGTTTTGGATGTGGGTAAGTGCCCTTCTTGGAATGGTAACCAAGTTTTCCGAAATAATTCTTTCGCTTAAATACCGTGAAAAAAATGAAAACGGACAATGGGTCGGCGGGCCGATGTATTACATAAAAAACGGTCTTAACATGAAGTGGCTTGCGGCTTTGTTTGCAATCTTTGCAATGATTGCCTGCCTTGGAACGGGAAATGCCACACAGTCCAATTCTATTGCAGTTGCGTTGGAAAGTACATTGGGAGTAAATCCCTGCATTACGGGAATTGTTCTTACGGTTATTGCCGCTGCCGTAATCCTCGGCGGAATGCGCAGGATTGCGTCAGTTAATGAGAAGCTTGTTCCGTTTATGGCGGTGTCTTATGTCGCTTGTGCTGTTGCGGCACTGATATTCAACATTGATAAGGTTCCGGCTGCATTTGCGCTGATTTTTAAGGAAGCATTTAACTTCAGAGCGGCAGCGGGAGGAACAGCAGGCTACGGAATAATGCTTGCAATGCATTACGGCTTTTCAAGAGGCGTTTTCTCAAACGAAGCCGGCCTTGGAAGCGCGCCCATTGCGCATGCGGCATCAAGCACGAAGGACCCGGTTTCACAAGGTCTTTGGGGAATGTTTGAGGTGTTTTTCACTACAATCATTATATGTACGCTTTCCGCACTCGTTATTCTTACGACGGGAATCTGGAATACCGGTACTGCTCAGGGCGCTGCTTTGAGTATTGCATCGTTTAACGAAATCTTCCCTAATGTGGGCGGTATTATAGTAACTTTGGCTACGGTTTTCTTTGCTTTGTCAACAATTCTCGGTTGGGCATATTACGGTGAGGTAAGCATGGAGTATTTGTCCAACAATTCAAAAACTGCAGTTCAGATTTACAGATGTATATATATCGTATTCGTCTTTTTGGGAGCAGTTGCAAGTCTTGATTTGGTATGGGGCATCTCGGAGACGATGAACGGTTTGATGGCAATACCTAACCTTATTGGTATTATCGGGCTGAGTAAAGTTGTGAAAACGGCTACAAAAGAGCATTTTGGTGCATTAAAAAGATAGTTTAAATAGAAGGCGTTGCGTGAGCATGACGAATGCGATACTTGCAAAACCGAATATATGAATATACAAAGAGCATCGGCATTATGTCGGTGCTTTTTTACTTAAATTTTGTATGTACGCATAGTGGGTTGTTTAGTTTGGTTTAATATATTATACTTAATATAAAGGAGGCGCATACAGATGGATTTAAGTAAAAGCGGAAAACTTCTTTGCGATTTAAGAAAAGCCAAGGGAATGACGCAAAAGCAGGTTGCCGACAAGTTGGGCGTTTTGCCGAAAACAGTATCTAAATGGGAAACGGGCCATGGTTTTCCCGATATTTCTGTTGTGTCATCCTTATCCGATATTCTTGGGGTAAGCGAGAGAATACTTTTATCCGGCAATTTGACTCAAAATATGCGAGAGGTTGGAAATATGAAGAAAACGAAATTTCATGTATGTCCGCAGTGCGGAAGCATAGCGCAGGGGATAGGGGAGTGTCAGGTCATATGCTGCGGAAAGCCTGTAGAAGTATCAGAAAGTAAAGGGGCAGATGAATCTCATTCTGTCAGCGTCTCGGAAATAGAGGATGATTTGTATATTGAATTTAACCACGAAATGACAAAAGAACATTTTATCACTTTTGTTGCTTTTCTGGGCTTTGACAGGATTCTTACGATTCGTATGTATCCGGAGCAGGATTCGGCGGTGCGTTTTCCGAGGATGTCCGGAGGCAAGCTTTATTTTTATTGCAGCAAACATGGGCTGTTTGAATACAAGATATGAAAACCGGCATATGAAGTGTTGGTTTTTTTAAGGAAAAATGTCTATGGAATAGTCTTTTTGGTTATTGTTGCTTTGTAATCATTTCGCGATAAAACAGGCTGTTTTTGTCTTCGTGTGTTTCTTTTTCAAAATAAATATCAACCACAGGTTGAGTTATAAGCTCGAACTATGTAATATTTTGCCTTTATAGTTGGAGGATTTAAATTTATAATAGTATAAAGATGTTTTTTTGAGGGGAAGAAAAGATGCAAAGTTTTAATTATGCGAAAATCAGAGAGCTGAGAACAAAAAACAAGATGTCGCAAAAAAAACTGGGCAAATATATGGGCATCAGTGACAGAGCAATCTCTAAGTGGGAATCCGGACTGTCAAACCCATCAGGGCAGAATTTGATAAATTTGTCTAAGATATTCAATGTTTCTGTCGAGTATTTCTTCTGCACTGAAGATTTAGGCGCTAAAGTCGGCTGCAGCGGTATGGAGTCGTTAACAGAGTTGTATAAAGTCGGAAGAGGGCCGTCAAGCTCGCATACGATTGGACCGGAAAAGGCGTGTGTGATTTTTAAAAAAGCAAACTGCGATGCGGACAGATTTAAGGCTGTTCTTTTTGGCTCATTGGCAAAAACCGGAAAAGGCCATGGTACTGATGCGGTTATAAAAAAGACATTTTTTCCTATTAAGTGTGATGTGGAGTTTGACTTTATAACGACGAATACACCACATCCCAATACGCTGGATTTGATTGCATATAAAGAAGGAAAGGAAATTTGCCGAAACAGAGTTTTAAGTGTCGGCGGCGGAAGTATAGTTTTTGAAAACCGGGTTAACGAGGTGCCGAAAAAGATTTATAAGCTTAGTAAGTTTAATGATATATTTGAGTATTGCCAGAAGAAGGATATACGACTGTGGGAATATGTGCTGGAAAACGAAGATGATGGTTTCGTTGACCATATGACAAAAATATGGAATGTAATGAAAGACAGCATAAACAGAGGCTTGGCTGAATCCGGTGAGCTTCCCGGCGGGCTTAAAGTACAAAGAAAAGCGAAAATTCTGTTTAGTAATCAGCATATAGATGAAACCGCTGAAACAAGGGAAAACAGAGTAGTGTGTGCATATGCATTTGCAGTCGGAGAACAGAATGCGGCGGGAGAAACGATTGTCACCGCACCTACCTGCGGGGCGGCAGGTATAGTGCCTGCTGTGCTTTATTATCAGCAGCAAAAGAATAATTTTACCGATGAGAGCATAATTCGTGCACTTATGACCGCGGGAATAATAGGGAATTTAATTAAAACAAACGCGTCTATTTCAGGCGCGGAATGCGGGTGCCAGGCAGAGGTCGGAAGCGCATGTGCAATGGCTGCCGCGGCTCTTGCGGAGCTTTTCGGATTAAGTATAGAAAAAATTGAATGTGCCGCTGAAATTGCTATTGAGCATCATCTCGGGCTCACTTGTGATCCGGTGTGCGGACTTGTTCAGATTCCATGCATTGAAAGAAATGCTGTAGCTGCAATGCGGGCAATTAATGCTGTGAGTCTGGCAAGCTTTCTGTGGAATACGAGGAAAATTTCTTTGGATAAGGTGATGCAAACCATGAAAGAAACCGGGATTGATATGCACAGATCTTATAAGGAAACGGCAGAGGCAGGGCTGTCAAAAATATTGAACAGAACATAGGATTAAATCGAATCGGAACACTTCTCAAAATTAAGAAACGGTTTCTGCCGTATCATAAACAGAGAGAAAACAGAAGCTCTCAATCTATAAAAATAAGAAAAAAGCATGCGTTTTATGTCGAAACACATGCTTTTTGTCATTTTTAATAAATTTAGCTATTGTAAAATTTTCAAGGTTGTAGTATAATGCTAATATTACATTGTTTTATCTGTCCGATAGGGGTGAGTGTTGTTTGAGTATCGAGAAGATTTGTAAAGAATTCGGGATATCAGGCGATATAGAATCATGCGATATAATAAGGAGCGGGCACATAAACGATACTTTGAAGGTGAATTGCCGGAACGGAAATTCATATATTGTGCAGCAGATAAACACATATGTTTTTAAAAATCCTGAACGTATGATGGATAATATATTCAAGGTCACTTCGCATATATCAAAAAAACTCGGCGCAAAAACGGGGCGAATGGTGCTTGAGTTTTTGAGGGACCGTAACGGCAAGAGCTGTCATTTTGATGAAGAATTACATTGTTGGCGTGCATATAAATTTATAGACAACTCTGTTACATATGATACTTGTGACAATCTTGAAGTTCTTGAACAGACAGGAATCGCTTTCGGGCGTTTTCAGATGATGCTTGACGACTTTGATGCGAGCGAGCTTTTTGAAACGATAGAGGATTTTCACGATACGGAAAAACGCATGGCGACTCTGTTTAAGCACGCAGAAGAAAATATGCTCGGGCGTGCGGCGGATGCATCGGCGGAGCTTAAGTTTTTCAGAGAGAATCTTGAAGAAACCGTAAAGCTTACAGCAATGCAGAAGGCCGGCATGCTTCCCGTGCGCGTCACACATAATGACACGAAATGCAATAATGTCCTGTTTGATACAGAAACACATGAGGCGCTTGCAGTTATAGATCTTGATACGGTAATGCCCGGCCTTGCGCTTCATGATTTCGGCGATGCGGTTCGTTTTTGTGCGAATACGGCGGCAGAGGACGAGACGAATTTATCAAAGGTATCGATAGATTTGGATAAATTCCGCGCCCTTTCGCGCGGCTACTTAAGCGTTGCGGGGAATGTTCTCAAGGATGTCGAGATTTCAAATCTTGTACACGGAGCATTTGCAATCACAATGGAGATTGCAGGCCGTTTTCTTGATGACTATCTGACGGGTGACCGCTATTTTAAGACGGATTATCCGGGGCATAATCTTGACAGGTGCCGTTCACAGCTTGCGCTTGCAAAGGATATACTTAAAAAGTATGACGAATTAAACGCGATTATAAAAGAACTGATATAAAATAATAAAAAAGCAGAGTATAGGTAAAAACCTATACTCTGCTTTTTTGTCTAAAAATACTTAAATCTTTCTGTATTTGCGGGAAAGCTCAACATATTCGTCGGCATTTTCTTTGATTGAGGCAATTTCCTCGGGCGATAACTCGCGCTTTGCAGAGGCGGGAGCGCCTATAATGAGTGAGCCGTCGGGGAATTTCTTTCCGCCCGTAACGAGTGCTCCTGCGCCTACGATGCAGTTTTTGCCGATTTCTGCGCCGTCGAGAACTATTGCGCCCATGCCAATCAGCGTATTATCGCCGATTGTGCAGCCGTGAACAATCGCATTATGCCCGACGGTAACACCGCGTCCGAGCGTAGTATTTGCGTGGACCGTTGCGTTGTCCTGGACGTTTGACATCTCTCCGATTTCGATATGTGCCTGATCACCGCGAAGGACTGCACCGAACCATATGCTTGCGCCGCTGTTAACGGTTACATCGCCTATAATCGAGGCCTCATCGGCAACAAATGCGTCTTTGCTGATTGTTGGTTTGATATCTCCAAATTTATAAATCATAATAATTTCACCCCGAGGGATATGTTACCACAATTGCATTCAAAAGGCAATATAAGAAAGTTGATTAAAAAAACAGAACAATAAGCCCTGTAGTGCTAAAAAAGAGTTGAAATTTTTTCATATATGGTATAGAATATTAAGTAATTAACATTTGTTCTACGGCATCAATGAATAGGAGGATTATTAAAGATGAGTAAACCGCGCAATGTGGTTGTTGCCCAGTCGGGAGGACCCACTCCGGTTATCAATAATTCACTCCGCGGAGTTATTGAGACATGCAAAATGTTCCCGGAGGTTTTCGGAACGGTGTATGCAGGATATCATGGAGTTGAAGGAATACTTAATGAGGAGCTCCTCAATTTAAGTGACCAGCCTCAGGAGGAGATTTCGCTCCTGCGCACAACACCGACAGCGGGCTCAATCGGCACATGTCGATATAAGCTCAAAAGCCATCAGCAGGAGGATTTTAAGCGTCTTATAGAGGTGTTCCGCGCACACGATATCGGATATCTTTTCTACATAGGCGGAAACGACTCGATGGACACTGCGAATAAAATAAGCAAGCTTGCCCGCGAGAGCGGACTTGAGCTTATCGCTACAGGTGTGCCAAAGACAATAGACAATGATGTCGGCGACACGGAGTTTAAGGTTATAGACCACACTCCCGGTTACGGAAGTGTTGCAAAATATTGGGCAAGTATGGTTCAGAATGCAAACGAGGAAAATAACGGCTCATCTCCGGCGGATCCGGTTCTCGTAATGCAGGCAATGGGCAGAAAGATCGGTTATATCCCGGCGGCTGCGCGTCTTGCAGATCCGGAGCGTGAGCTTCCGCTTCTTATTTGCATGGCAGAATCAAAGATTACGCTTCCCGAGATTGCCGAGCGCGTAAATGAGATGCTTATCTCCCGCGGACGTGCAATGCTTGTAATCGGAGAGGGCGTAGATGTCGGAAGCCTCGGAGATACAAAGGATTCCTTCGGTCATACACAGTTCAGTGCAAGCAAAACAACTGTTGCGCAGATAGTTGTAAATTATCTGAATGAGGTCGGCCTTCGCACACGCGGAGCTGCCCGTGCTCAGGTTCCGGGAACGGATCAGCGCGGAAACATAAACTTTGTCTCCGCAGTAGACCTTGACGAGGCATATAAGCTTGGTCAGAAAGCTGTTCTTATCGCGCGTGAGGACGGAAACGGATATATGTCGACGCTCACACGCCGCCCGGGCATAATCTATAATGTGGATTATGACAAGGTTCCGCTCTCTGTTGTTGCGAACTCTGAGCGTACTTTCCCGGAAGCATGGCTCACAAAGAACCGTATGGATGTTACGGATGAGTATGTAAAATATGCAAAGCCGCTCATAGGCGAAGACTTTGTTTCAATTCCGACAATAGACGGGCGTATGCGCTTTACGCGTTTTAAACCCATATTTGCGGAGAAAAAGCTTCCGGCATATGAGCTTGAAGCACTTAGAAAGAAATAGGAGGCAAAAAATGCAGAATCCATCACAACCGCTTATTGACCTTAAAAAGACAAAGGATTTTCTTATCTGCATCGATTCGGACGGGTGTGCGTTCGATACAATGGAGATAAAGCACAAGGAGTGCTTCTGCCCGAACACGATAAACGAGTGGGGACTTCAGGCAGTATCCAAATATGCCCGTGAAGCGGCAGAGTTTGTAAATCTTTATTCGAAATATCGCGGAATAAACCGGTTCCCCGCACTTATAAAGGTGTTTGAGCTTCTTGCGGACCGTAAGGAGGTTCAGGACAGAGGATTTAAGCTTCCTGAATACGCAAAGCTTTTAGAATGGCAGAATACAGAGAAAAACCTCGGTAACCCTGCACTTATAAAGGCTGTTGAGGAGACAAAGGACCCTGTTCTTGAAAGAACGCTCAGATGGTCTGTTGCAGTAAACGATACGGTCACAAAAATCGTGCGCGATGTTCCGCCGTTCCCGTATGCAAAAAAATCTCTTGAAAAGATGCAGGAGTATGCTGATGCAATTGTTGTTTCGGCAACGCCGAGCGAGGCACTTGAGCGCGAATGGGCAGAGCATGACATAGCAAAGTTTGTAAAGGTAATCGCAGGTCAGGAAATGGGCAATAAAGCTCACTGTATCGATATTTCCAAAAACGGAAGATATGAGAATGACCATGTCCTCATGGTCGGCGATGCGCCGGGCGACATGAAAGCTGCAAAGGCAAACGGAGTCCTGTTCTTCCCGATTTTGCCGGGAGACGAGGACAGAGCATGGAAGCGCTTTTACGACGAGGCGCTTGAACGCTTTGTCAACGGAACATATGCAGGTGAGTATGAGGCAGCTCTCATTGCTGAGTTTGACACTTATCTTCCTGAGCTTCCGCCATGGAAGCCGGAAAAGTAAAAAGAGCAACAAATAAATAAGGAGGACAATTGATATGAAAAAGGCAGATATCGGACTTATAGGCCTCGCCGTTATGGGTGAGAACCTTGTTATGAATATGGAGAGCAAGGGATTTACCGTTGCGGTATACAACAGAACAACATCAAAGGTCGAGAAATTTGTAAACGGCCGCGCTAAGGGCAAAAACATAATCGGCACATATTCGCTTCAGGAGCTTGTCGACAATCTTGAGAAGCCCCGCAAGGTAATGATGATGGTTAAGGCGGGAAAAGCAGTAGATGAGTTTATCGATACAATAATCCCGTATCTTGAGCCGGGCGACATAATCATTGACGGCGGAAACTCGCATTTCCCGGACACTATCCGCCGTACGGAGTATGTTGAGTCAAAGGGCCTTCTCTATGTCGGAACGGGTGTTTCCGGCGGTGAGGAGGGCGCGCTTCTTGGCCCGAGCATGATGCCGGGCGGCTCGCCTGCAGCCTGGGAATATGTAAAGCCGATATTCCAGAGCATCTGCGCAAAGGTTGAAGACGGAAGCGCATGCTGCGACTGGGTCGGAGAGAATGGCGCAGGCCACTTTGTAAAAATGGTCCATAACGGAATTGAATACGGTGATATGCAGCTTATATGCGAGGCATATCAGATTATGAAGGAAGTTCTCGGCATGTCGGCAGACGAAATGCACGAGGTATTTAAAGAGTGGAACGAGGGCGAGCTTGACAGCTACCTTATCGAGATTACACGCGATATTCTCGCATATAAGGATACTGACGGCGCTCCGATAGTTGATAAAATACTTGACACTGCAGGCCAGAAGGGAACAGGTAAGTGGACTGCTATTGCATCTCTTGACGAGGGTATGCCCGTAACACTTATATGTGAGGCCGTGTTTGCACGCAGCCTTTCGGCACTTAAAGAAGAGCGCGTTGTTGCCGCAAAGACATACGAGGGTGTAAAGAAGGTTAACTTCACAGGCGACAAGAAGCAGTTTATAGAGGATATCAAGAATGCGCTTTATGCCGCAAAGATTGTTTCATATGCACAGGGTTACACACTCATGCGCGCTGCGGCAGAGACATATAAATGGAATCTGAACTACGGCGGAATCGCTCTTATGTGGAGAGGCGGATGCATTATCCGCTCTGTCTTCTTAAAGAAGATTAAAGAGGCGTTTGATAATAATCCCGCTCTTTCAAACCTCCTTCTTGACCCGTTCTTCAAAGAGACGGTTTCAAAGTCTCTTGAAAGCTGGCGCCGTGTCTGCTCAACAGCAGTACTTAACGGAATCGCTGCACCTGCACTCACATCAGCGCTCACATATTTTGACGGGTATACAACAGACAGACTCCCGGCAAACCTTCTCCAGGCACAGCGCGATTACTTCGGTGCACATACATACGAGAGAGTCGACAAGGCTCGCGGGGAATTCTTCCACACGAATTGGACAGGTCGCGGCGGAGACACTGCGGCAAGCACATACGAGGCATAACTTAAAAACAGGAATAAAAGCGGGGCTGCTGTGCGCATTCCCGCTTTTTTCAAGGAGGATAATACGTGAAGGATATAGTATTGTATGCAAATGATAAGCGCGGTTTATCGAAGTTTTCGATAGAGGCGGCCATCAAAAAATTCATAGATGAATCAGAAATCCCTGAGCGCACACTTCTTATTCCTCCGGACTTTACGCGCATGCACTCAGGAGCGGGCATGATTTCGCAGATGCTTTATAAGGAAATCGGGGACAGAAGCCATGTTGACCTTATGCCGGCACTCGGAACTCATGAGCCGGTAAGTGATGTTCAGCGCGAGACATTTTTCGGAACGGATATCCCAAAGGAGCGTTTTTTAGACCACAACTGGCGCGAGGATGTTATGAAAGTCGGTGTTGTTCCGAAGGAGTTTGTCTCAGAGGTATCGGAGGGCATCGTCAATGAAAGTTTTGATGTTGAGGTCAACCGTGCTCTTGTTGAGGGCGGTTACGGGAAAATTATATCTATAGGTCAGGTCGTGCCGCATGAGGTTATCGGCATGGCAAACTACACGAAGAACATTCTTGTCGGTGTCGGCGGCAGCAGCTTTATAAATAAATCGCACATGCTCGGCGCGCTTTACGGAATGGAGCGCATAATGGGCCGCGATGGTACGCCTGTAAGGCGCGTGTTTGACTATGCGCAGGAGAATTTCCTCTCAAAACTTCCGATAGTTTATATACTGACGGTCACCACGAATGATGAGGATGGTCTTAAAATCCACGGTCTGTTTATCGGCGATAACCGCTCGGTATTTGAAAAGGCGGTAAAGCTTGCCCAGGAGAAGAACATGACCTTTGTAGACGAGCCGTTTAAAAAATGCGTTGTCTGGCTCGATGAAGAGGAGTTCCAGAGCACATGGCTCGGAAACAAGGCCGTGTACCGTACGCGAATGGCAATGGCAGATGACGGTGAGCTTATAATCCTCGCACCGGGTGTACGCCACTTCGGAGAGGACGACACAAACGATGCTCTTATCCGCAAATACGGGTATATCGGGCGTGAGAACATCTTAAAGCTCTTTGCAACAGAGAAGGACCTGCAGGAGAATCAGGGCGTTGCGGCGCATCTGGTGCACGGCTCGTCCGACGGCAGATTCTCAATAACATATGCGACACGGCACCTTTCCCGTGAGGAGGTCGAGGGTGCAGGGTTTAAGTATATGTCGCTTGATGAGGCGCTTAAGAAATACGACCCGGCAAAGCTTAAGAACGGCATAAATAAAATGGACAACGGCGAGGAGATTTTCTATATCGGAAATCCTGCGCTTGGCCTTTGGGCGGATAAGAAAAAGTTTTAAGGTAAATAAAAAATAACAGGAATGAGTTTTTTCATTCCTGTTGTTTTTTTGTGTGTTAATATAATCAGCAGACCCCGTGCTGTGAAAGAATTTCCTCCATCTCACGCACACGCGCGTCCCATGAGCAGGCGTGTGCATATGTGATGCGAAGCTCGCGCTTTTTGTTATCGGGCTCAGACAGCGCCTTTTCACATTGTTCTATAAAGTCACTTGTGCCGCGCGCTATGTAAACAGAATCGGAGTATCCGAGCACCTGCTCGGGTTGAGGCGTGCTGACGACGGGCTTTCCTGTTGCGAGGTATTCATAAAATTTAAGCGGGCTTACATCGCGTGACAGATTTCCTGAGCGAAATACATTCAGGCAAACGTCAAAATTAGCTATGTAGGCGGGAATATCGTCGTATTTCTTCATTCCGAGGAAATGGATATTGTCATATTTCTTCAGATAATCGAGATTGACACCGGGGAGCGGTTTTCCCACAAGGACAACAGACCAATCAGGACGCTCTTTTGCAATCAGCTCAATTTTCTCATAGTCTATGCATTCCTGAAGCATTCCGATAAATCCGATGATGGGGTGTTTAATGTCTTTTATATCATCAGGTACGGGGAGATCTTCTGTTGCGGCGCGGTTAAAGTGCTCAAAATTAACGCCGTTTGGAAGCATTACTGCATTTTTATTATACTCGGCGAGTGTGTCATAGAGTCCGACGGCTGTAGCGAAAACAGTATCGGCTTGCGTTGCAAGGCTTTTTTCGAGACCATTTACCGTTTCTTCGTTTATAAAGCCTTTATATGCGCTGTGGCGGTCCACACAGTCATATACAAGCGCGCTGTGCGGAATAAGCGGTGCAGCATCCGCGGAAGTCGGGGAATAGCACCATAGAATCGGGTCAGAAAAACCGTGAAGCTTCATCTTTTTTTTAACGAAAAAGGCGATTATGCGCTGGTTTATTTTATTTATAAAGCGGTATTTGTTAAAAAAGGGAAATACCGGCGGAAGTGCGTATACCGTGAGGTTTTTGCGTGCTCGCTCGCCCGGTGCACGGTATGCAAAAAGGCGCTTCCACGCACTTTTGTCTTTTAGAGGTGCAATGTATGTTATGGGTGGGTCAAAATAAAGTATTTCTTCTGAATCGATTCTGTTCATAACATGTTGTTTGCGTGTAGGGAACGGATGGTAACAGCTTGTGGACAGACAAACTATTTTTTTCATTACTTCTCAACCTCTTTATCAAAAAACTTGCGCAGCATATTTGTGTTTTCAATCTCGTTTTCGCGCATCTTGCGGCAGGCGCGTTGCATATGCTCGCCGTATTCCGCGTCTCGTACAGTTCTGTCTATAAAACTGCGGAGCTTCTCAAAACTGCATTCACTATAGTCGGTACACATTTCGCGGCCGATATAATCCATAAAAGCGCTTACCTTATGGTCATATGCAATGCCGATAGTAGGGACACCCTGACCTGCGCCGAAGACAAGTGCGTGCAGGCGCATTGCCATAATTATCTGCATTTTGGAAAGAAGACCAATAACGGTGTGTACATCATATTCGCCGCTTATTATAATCGCGCTGCTTGACATTTTATCGCGTATGCGCTCTGCTATCGGCAAATCTTTTTTTTGCTCCATGGGTATCAGCACGGTCTTAAGCCCGTATTCTGTTGCGGCATAATCTGCCGCCCGGGCAATGTGCGCGAGTTTTTCGTCTATGTCATGCCAGTTGCGCATGGCAAGGCACAGGTATTTCTCACCTTCACAAAGACCCTCTTTGAAAAAGACACTCTTAATCTTCACACCGTCATCAGGGGCAAGACACAGCGTCGGGTCTGCCGCGAGGCACATGTCGGGATTTTTGACGCCCATGCGGCACAGCTCGTCATATGAGCCCGGGTCCCTGAGTGTTATACTGTCAACAAAGCGGTCTATGATTTTTGCTGACAATCTGCGGTTTATCGGACGGCGAATGGGACCGATTCCGCAACCGTACATAAGCACGCGGCAGCCGAAAAGTTTAGCCGCTATAAGGGTGAACAGATAAAAATACAGCGAGCGGCTGCTTGTTGAGTCCTGAATGAGACTTCCGCCACCGTTTATATACAGATGTGAACGGAACATGGAAAAAAGCATACGGAACACAGAAAAAGTATATATGGAACGCACGCGGTATTTAAGTCGCGTCTGTTCGGGATTTCGGGATATGACGCATATCCGTGCGCCGTCATCAACGCTGTATATTTCACCGGTTACAGCCTTAAGTATGGCATCATCGCCGGCGTTTCCGCGCCCGTATGAGCCGCAGACGATTATCTGGTCTCGCTTTTTGCTGCGCCTCTGAAGTTTTATTACGCGCTCATATATGGCAAGCTGAGCTGAAACCATCGCATCGAAGGAATACTCAACGCGTGACTTTTCAAAGAGCCTGTCCGCCATAGCGCGGCGCTCGTCGCTGTTTTCGTACAGGAAACGAAGATGCTCGGAGAGCTTTGATACATCACGCGGTATGAACAGAAGTCCGCTTGCGCCGTGGTCGATAATCGATGGCATTGCGCCGACCTCTGTTGAAACCATAGTACAGTGTGCCCGCGCAGACTCAAGGATGCTGTAAGGGAAACCCTCGCTGAGCGAGGATATTATGCTTATATCTACAGCGTTTAAAAATGTGTCCATGTCGTTTATCCAGCCCGCGAATTTAACGCGGTCAGATACACCGAGCTCGTCTACAAGACTGCGCAGATGAGCCTCGTCCTCACCGCCGCCGCCGAGGACGAGATAAAGGTCCGGGCAGGACTGCTTGAGAGCGGCGACGGCACGGATGGCGGTGCCGATGTCCTTTACGGGATGAAATCTTGCGGCAATTCCGCATATAACGGTTTTGTCTGTGCATTCGATACCGAGATTCTTTAAATATTCCTCGCGTGTGGTCTGTGGATTTGGCTGTATGTCAAAGTCGATGCCGTTGTTAAGCGTAAAGAGCTTGTATGGGTCAAACCCGCGCGAAATCATCATGTCGGCAAAGGCGTTTGTAACGCCTATATATGCGTCAAGAAAGCGAAGCGCCGCTGTATTTAATAAACCGTTTGTGCAACGCTTTAAGAAATTGCCCAGATAGTCGAGACGGTAATCACTGTGAACGGTTGTTATAACAGGTGCGCGGCAAATGTGCTTGATAAGTGTGCCCATGACATTTGCTTTTGCACCGTGACAATGCACAATGTCAAAGTTTTCATGAAGTATGAGCTCTTTAAGCTCTTTTAAATCAGAGAGCGGGTTTCCGCTGCTGATTATTTTTGTATTTATTCCGAGATTGATTGCCTCATCGGCAAATTCCCCTGCGCGGAAACTGATGAGAATAACCTCATTTGTTTCAGAGAGTCTCTGAACAAGTGAGAGGACATGCGTTTTTGCTCCGCCGACATCGCCGCCGCCTATCATATGCAGTATCTTCATAAGTGTTCTCCTGCTTCTCATTATTGAAAAAAGGTATTGTTATATTTTGTTATATATTATATAATAACATAGATAATCGGTCAAGCAATATAAAATGAAAGGAACATCGAAGTTATGAAAATAGTTAACGAAAAGGGAAAGCTCTTTGGAATTATCAATGTTGTGGATTTGATTATTCTTCTTGCAATCGCGCTTGCGGCAGTTGCTGCTGTGTACAAGTTTGCAGCACCCGCTGCGGGAGAGGTTATTGCGCCGAAGGCTGATATGTATGTAACCATGCGCGTGCGCGCCGCTATGGACTATCTCGAGAGCGAAGTGTTAAAGCTCACCCCCGGTGAAAGACTTGTTTCCGGAAATGATTTTCTGGATGCTACTCTTGTTTCCGTTGAGAGCATTCCGTATCTCTCTGCCGCTTCGACTGCGGACGGTGAGTATCGCACGGCAAACGACCCGCAAAAAAGGGACCTGCTCATCACAGTGAAGGGGAAGGCTTCTAAAACTGACCCTGCGCTTAAAATAGGCAATCAGGAAGTAAGGATAGGTCGCGGCTTTATATTTAAAACGCAGACTGTAGAGCTTAATGCAATTATTGAGACGGTGGAGTTTGATGGATAAAATTATAAGAGGCTGTGCGATTGCAAAGTTTTGCGGAGCCATAAAACGGGCATACCCGTACAGCATTCCGGGCAAACTTTCTGCACTTCTCGGGCGTAAGTTTAAAGACTCGGCTACGCTCCGCCTTTTTGTTGCGTTTTTTTCTGCGGCGCCGAAGACTGTGTATTCAAAGCTTTATGCGCTGCTTTTAGGAGTTAATAACGCGCTTGCAAGGATAGGAAATGTGCTTCGGCAAGTGGCGGAGGGAAGCGTTATAATGCGCGTTGCGCGCAGGATTTCTTCGTCGGAGAGCGTATCACACAGTGTTGCTTTGAACGCTGTAAAGCGGCTTGGCTTGCGTGGTATATTGCTTATGGTTTTTGCGCTGTATCTTCCCGCTGATGTATTTATCCGCAATGTGCTCGGCATCGATTTTCTGTCCTCTGTCTGGGACGAAGGGTTCATGCTTGTTTGTGTAATGTATATCTTTTTCAGACTATGCACGGCGGAGAAGGCAATTAAGCCGCGTGTTACGCCGATTGATGCACCGCTCATTTTCTTTATGTCGGCTTCGCTTCTTGTGCTGGCTGTCGTTTCGCCAAAGCTTGGTGTCGCTATAGGCGGATACCGTGCTGTTTGCCAGTTTATGCTTTGGTTTTTTGTGCTCACGAGGCTTATTGAGAGCGATTCTGACCTTCGCGTGCTGTATTTTACGATTTGTGCTATGGCGACCGTTGTTGCTCTGCACGGTATTTATCAGTATATAACGAATGCGCCTATGCCTGAGCAGTGGGTAGCAAAGGCAGAGGCAGGTGTGCGTACGCGTGTATACTCAATTACGGGAAGTCCGAATGTAATGGGCGCGCTTATGGTCATGACGGCGCCGATGCTTGCGGCATGTGCATATTACGCAAAAAAGCTTTGGGTAAAATGTGCCATGTGGGGTTGCACGGGCATTATATGCCTTGCAACGCTGTTCACATTTTCAAGAGGAGCATGGTTCGGGCTTACGGTAGCTGTATTTGTTTTTGCGCTGCTGGTGGACAGGAAGCTTCTTCTGTTTGGTGCAATCGGAATAGGGGCGATAATTATCAGCGTGCCGGAAATTTCAAACAGAATTGCTTTCTTATTCACATCTGATTTTGCTGCGGCAAATGCTACGGGCGGCCGCGGCGAGCGCTGGCAAATAGGCCTTTCGCTGTGGCGGCAGAATAAGATATTCGGTTTTGGCCTTGGAAGATACGGCGGCGCGATTGCAATGCAGAATCAGGAGATAGACAGCCTTGTCTATTATTATATGGATAACTACTATCTCAAGACGCTGACGGAGATGGGGCTTGTGGGTCTTGTGTCGTATGTGTGGTTGCTCCTTAAGAATCTTCTCTGGTCGTGCAGGAGCATTTTCAGAACGCGGAAAGACAGAATGTCATATCTTTCGAGCGGGATTGTGTCAGGCGGAATCGGAGTTCTCTCACACTCGTTTTTTGAAAATATTTTCGAAGTTCCGTATATGAATGCATACTTCTGGGGTCTTGCTGCCGCTGTGATGTTTATTGGTTTTATAAGGAGAAGGTCACATAAGAAAAGGGCAGAGTAGAATACAGAATTTAAGGCTGCTGCAAAACGATTTTTTAAAAAATCGAAAAGCAGCAGCCTTATTTATCGTTTAAGTTACTTGCTTAAATTCTGCTCATAGGACATGATCATCTTCTTAACCATCTGACCGCCTATAGAACCAGCCTGACGGGAAGTAAGGTCTCCGTTATAACCCTGCTTGAGGTTTACGCCAACTTCGGACGCAGCCTCCATCTTGAACTTATCAAGAGCCTCCTGTGCGTTAGGAACTATTGCCATTGCATTTCACCTCCTCGGTTTTGTTTTCATTAGTATTTTGACCTGCTTGCAGCTTATTATTAGTTGTAATTTCTTCATGGCATAATATTCAATTTTTAAAAGAAAAAATAATAAAAAAAACTTGACAAATTGCGAGTATATCTGTATACTAAAATAGTTGTCGAAAGCAGGTTGTGTCTCGGCGTTGCGGAGTACGGAAAATCAAAACAGGCATCAAATCGTCAACAGGTACATTTTCTCCGCAGTCGGGGGAATTTATTAAAGAGAGACTTAATATCGGGATGTAGCGCAGCTTGGTAGCGCGCTTCGTTCGGGACGAAGAGGCCGCAGGTTCGAATCCTGTCATCCCGACCAAAAAAGACATTTTTCCTTAAAGGAAAAATGTCTTTTTTATCAAGTTAGTTGAATTGTGATAACTTTTATGATATGATATACAAAAATAAAGATAAGCAATTTAAGAGGATATCATCAGATGCAACAAAAAAACACGCATATGTCAAAAACAAGAGGGATTTATTTTTTTAGATTGGCAGGCAGAATAGCCATATTTCTCATTGCGGTTTTGATATACATTTTTGACAATGAAAGATTCAATACAGCAGACGGGTGGAATTTTTTTAATGAATTTTCTCCTCTCCATATTTTATGGGCAATCTGGATATGGGATATGTTTTTGCAACTTATTCCCGTCAAAGCACACATCTCCATAGGGTCACAGAAGGTTTTTGAGTCACTGTTCAGACCCATAAAAGAGAAAATTAATTATGAAAATTTGAAAAAATATATCAAAGATACAACAGCAGCGGCATACAAAGTTATGATAATATGGATTCTGCTTACAGTTGTAATCAGTATATTGCATATGACGGTAATTATAGATACGGGCATGATGATACTTATATCCACATTCTTTTATGTGTGCGATTTGATATGTGTCCTTGTTTGGTGCCCGTTCAGGCTCATAATGAAAAACAAATGCTGCACTACCTGCAGAATATTTAATTGGGACCACCTGATGATGTTTCTGCCGATTATAACGGTAAACAGTTTTTATTCATGGTCGCTCGTTATATTTTCATTCCTTATATGGCTTGTATGGGAAGTGTGTGTGTTTACATATCCCGAAAGATTCTGGGAAAACAGCAATATGGCGCTCAGATGCTCCGAGTGTACCGACAAGCTCTGTACACAGTATTGCAGAAAATTGAGTATGCATTAACACTAAAAATTTTAAAATCCGGTTACAGAAAATTAATTGCCACTGTCTGACAGTAATTATTTTCATAATTACTTCAGGACAGTGGCAATATTATTATTTTTGCATTTTATTCATATCATTTTTACGGATTTCAACACGCCTTACCTTACCGCTGATTGTTTTTGGAAGCTCATCGACAAATTCAACGATTCGAGGATATTTGTACGGCGCGGTGTGTGTTTTGACATATTCCTGAATCTCTTTCTTGAGTTCATCCGTGCCGTTATGTCCTTTGACGAGCACGATGGTAGCCTTTACAATCTGACCGCGAACTTCATCGGGAACGGGTGTGATTGCGCATTCAAGAACATAGGGAAGCTCCATGATAACGCTCTCGATTTCAAAAGGCCCGATGCGGTAGCCTGACGATTTGATAACATCATCTATACGGCCGACATACCAAAGGTATCCGTCTTCGTCCATTGTTGCCTGGTCGCCTGTATGATAGTATCCGTCATGCCATACCTCATTTGTCTTTTCTTCGTCAAGATAATAGCCGATAAAGAGCCCGCAAGGGATATCATCTTTCACTCTGATACAGATTTCGCCTGTATCGCCCGTTTTGCATTCGTTGCCGTCAGGGTCGAGAACGACTACATCATAAAGCGGAGAAGGTCTGCCCATGGAACCGATTTTCGGTGTTGAGCCGACAAAGTTTGCGATGGAAAGGGTTGTTTCTGTCTGGCCGAAGCCTTCCATAATTGTAAGACCCGTTGCTTTCTTAAACTGATTGAATACTTCGGGGTTTAATGCTTCGCCTGCGGTTGTCGCATACTCGATAGAAGAAAGGTCATACTTTGACAAATCCTCTTTAATAAAGAAACGGTACATTGTAGGCGGTGCACAGAAGGTTGTGATGTTGTATTTCGCAAACATCGGCAAAATATCTTCCGAATGGAATCTGTCAAAATCATAGGTAAACTGTGCCGCTTCGCATAGCCACTGTCCGTAAAGCTTACCCCAAAGTGCTTTACCCCAGCCTGTATCGGAGATTGTGAAGTGGAGTCCGTCAGGATTTACATTATGCCAATGCTTCGCTGTAGGATAATGACCGAGTGCGTATTTGTATGAATGTGTTGCGATTCTCGGATAGCCTGTAGTGCCCGATGTAAAGAGCATAAGCATCGGGTCGTTTCCGCAAGGTGTGTTTTCCGTGCGGTCAAAGTGTGTACTGAAGCGTTCCATTTCAACATTGAAATCGTGCCAGCCTTCTTTATTTCCGCCAACCAATACTTTTACCATGCCGGGATAATTTGCAGCTGCTTTTTCTGCCTCAAGTGATACATCACCATCTGCGGTACATACAACTGCTTTTACTTTTGCTGCCTTGTATCTGTAATCAAAGTCGTGCTCTACAAGCTGATTTGTTGCAGGGATTGCGATAGCACCGATTTTGTGAAGTGCAAGCATACAGAACCAGAACTGATAATGTCTTTTTAATACGAGCATTACCGTGTCGCCTTTTTTGATGCCGAGTGATTCAAAGTAGTTTGCGGTTTTTGCAGAATATTTTTTCATATCGGAAAATGTAAAGCGTCTGTCCGTCTTGTCGTTTGCCACCCACATCATGGCGAGTTTTTCGGGATTCTTTTCGGCAATGGCATCAACGCAGTCATAAGCAAAGTTAAATGAATCTGCATTCTTGAATTTGATACCGCTGAACACACCGTTTTCATCATAAGATGATTCGATGAACTTATCTGCAACTGTTTCTGTCTTTTTCTTTTTGGCAGCTGCCTTTGCAGCAATCATCGGAGCTTCGGGATATTCTTCGCTGACTTTGCCGTCCTGCGGATTGAGTACTACCGCATGAAATTCGCAGCCGCCCTCGCTTGCTGCGACCATACCGTGGGGAATAAGGCTGTTATAGAAAATGGAATCACCCTCGCGGAGTATATCCACATGATTTCCGACCTGAACCTTGAGCGAACCTTTGACAATAACATCAAATTCCTGACCGTTATGTGAATTTAACTGAATCGGAGTGTTCTGCTCCTCCTCAATGTACGGAAATTTAACGAGGAAAGGTTCGGCAAGCTTTTCTCTGAACTTAGGGGCAAGGTTGTTGTATTCCACACCGTGCTTTTTAACGATTTTAAGACCTTCGCCTTTTCTTGTGATGGCGAAAGAAGTAAGAGTTGTGCTTGTTCCTTCGAGCAAATCTACAACCTCAACACCGCAAGCTTTTGCGCACTTGTAAATAAATGTGAAGCTGAAATCCTTTTCACCGTTTTCCAGGACTTTATAGTCTTCTGCCGATACACCGCAAAGCCTTGCAAGCTCTTCCTGTGTGTATCCTTTTGCTTCGCGCAGACCCTTGATTCTGCCTGCTACCTCTTTCAAACTGTAATCCATTGTTTTGTCTCCTTTCCGGTTTTGACAAATTCAGCATTTGGTTACGAATTTGAATAAAACAAAAAACTCGCCTCAAAGATAACTTTGAGACGAGTTATAATAACCCGCGGTACCACTCAAATTACGAAAATTCATAAATTTCCGTCACTTACCGAGCTCTGACAAGCCCTTTGCTTTTACGCAGCATTACGGAAGGAGTCTACTAAGCCATAGCTTTTCGGTCCTCCGACTCAGAGGTGATAAGTCATTGGAAAGCTCTGCCATTGCCTCGCACCAACCGGCAACTCTCTCAAGGTTTTGCAATCCGACCGTCCTCATCATAGTCGTTTTTTGTGATATTCAAATTTGTATTATATTATATTCCTTTGTCTTTTGTTTTGTCAAGTACTTTTAGAAAAAAATTTTAAAAAGTGCGGAGTTATTCTTTGAAATCTTTTGTTACCGCATTTGAAACCGTATCCACATCGCCTGATGCATCAATTTTGACATCTGCCGACTGTTCATAAATACTGTATCTTTCGCTGAATTTTTGAAGCAGAGCTTCCTTTGTGCTTGTGAGGGGCCTGTCCTTTGTCGGCAGAAGTAATTCAACAGGTCTGTCCAAAAAATATATTCTGCCGTTTTGTGACAGTGCTCTTACATTTTCTTCTTTCAGTACAACACCGCCGCCTGTAGCGATAACAACCCCTGTTTTCTTTGATACCTCGCATACGGTGTCTTTTTCTGCGCTTCTGAATGATTCTTCGCCCGCTGCAGCGATAATTTCAGATATTTTTCTGCCTGTTTCGTTTTCTATGAGCTCGTCAGTATCGTAGAATTTGCGGGCGAGCCTTTTTGCAATTTCTTTTCCTGTCGTGCTTTTGCCTGATGAAGGCATCCCGATTAGGACAATGTTTTCTTTTTCCTTTTTCAGTTTCTTAAAGATTGCATCAAGCGTTCCTTTTTCGTATTTTTTTTCTGTAAATATCTCTGATGCCAGAACTGCCTGAGCCACAAGCATATAAAGGCCACCCTCTGCTTTTATTCCGAGTTTTTTTGCATCACAGATGAGTCCGGTTTTAAGAGGATTGTACACTGCATCAATCACGCCTGAGAGGTTTGTGAATTTTTGTATATCAACCGGCTTTGTAAAAATGTCCGGAAACATGCCGAGCGGCGTTGTGTTTATAATAATATCCGAATCCTTGTTATTTTCATATAATTCCTCGTATGTTATCGTGCCGTCCTTTTTGGCTCTTGAAACGATGAGAATTTCTTTTGCTGAAAGTGATTTTGCAACAGCTGCGGCAGTTTTTGAAGTGCCGCCTGTGCCTAAGATTGCAACTTTTTTGTCCTTAAGGGTGATTCCTGCGTGGGATAACAGCATTCTCATTCCGTAAAAGTCAGTATTATATCCGTAAAGCTTACCGTCTTTGTTTACAACGGTATTTACTGCGCCAATCTCCTTTGCGGCATCGTCTGTATAATAAAGATATGGAATGACAGCTTCTTTGTAAGGAATTGTTACATTAACAGCCTTAAAATCGCGGCCAGTCAGAAATTCACTGAGATTTTCCCTCGGAATTTCCTTTAGTACATAATCGTAATCCGCAAGACTGTTATGTATTTCCTTTGAAAAGCTGTGTGTTAAATGCTCACCTATGCATCCGTATTTCATACTTATAAATTCCGTTCCGCCGCCCTGCAACAGCTAAATATCAGACTGAAATTTTCCCTTATCGCAGGGGAGAGTGATAGGGGATTATTGCGCTTATGTGCGTTTTGTTTTTTGTCTTAAGACTGCAGATAGCTTCCGAGGAAAATCAGGTTATTGTTTCCTGATGCAAGCTCATCTAAGATGCTGAGTGTTTCCTCTGCATATATTGATGCTTCCAAATCAAAATAGAAGGAAAACTCAAAATCCCTTCCTGCAAGCGGTCTTGATTCAAGCTTTGTCAGGTTAAGTCCTGCCGTTGCGAATTTTGAAAGAATGCTGTTCAGTGAGCCCGGAGTGTGCGGCAGGTTCATTATAATGCTTATCCTGTCGGCACCGGGATAAATCAAGAGCTCCTTTGTGATACAGATAAACCTTGTGAAGTTACTGTCGGAGTTTGCGATTTTATCATCAAGAACAAAAAGTCCGTAATTCTCTGCACAATCGGGAGAAGAAATGGCAGCGATATCGTGTCTTTTCGAGTCTGCAACAAGCTTTGCGGCAACTGCGGTATTTTCACAAACGGTTATCTTTATGTCGGGATACTCCTTTAAGAATTCCGAGCATTGTCCGATTGCCTGCTCGTGGGAAACAATTTCCCGAATATCCGAAAGCTTTGTACCTTTGTTTGCCATGAGAGCATGGTTAATCTTTAGTTTGATGCTTTTAATGATATGAAAATTATAGTTTTTCATAAGGTCATAAACGGCAATTACAGTCCCGTGGATTGAATTTTCAATAGGCAAAATTCCATAACTGCAGGTTCCGTCCTCCACTTTTTTAAAAACATCCTCAAATGTTTTGACGTACTGAATGTCGGAGTCTTTAAAAAGCCTGTCGCACGCAATCTGTGAATATGCACCCTCAATGCCCTGACACGCAACGGTACCTGAGTGCGGAAAAATTTTCGGAGTATTGCTGAGTGCATTTTTTATTTTTTCGGAAAGCTCTCCGTAGGAGTCGGCGTTTCTTTTGTTCTGATAATTTTTGCTTAAGTCCATCAGGTGCGAAAAAAGCATCCGGGAGTATTCCGCCATTTCGCTTCCTGACTTTTCGCTCACTCGTTTGAGGATTTCTCTTTCTCTGCCTTTTTGCAAGGTGGAAAGCTTGTTTTCTTTTTTGTAATCTGCGACTTGTGATGCCTTCTCCATTCTTTTTAAGAAAAGATTTAGAATTTCATCATCTATTGCGTCTATTTCATTTCGTAATTCATCTAAACCCATTTTTACCACCTCTACAGTAAAAAGTCCGATACAGCTATTGCAGATATGGCCTCGATGCAAGGCACTGCGCGAACTGCAATGCAGGGGTCATGTCTGCCTTTTACTGATAAATTAACATTTTCTTTTTTTGAAAAGCTCACACTTTGCTGGTTGAGCGAAATTGAAGGAGTGGGCTTGAATGCAACGTTAAATACGACGGGCATTCCCGTTGTTATGCCTCCAAGGATTCCGCCGTGGTTGTTGGTTTTTGTCTTTACCGAACCTCCGTCCATATAAAACTCATCATTGTTTTCCGAGCCTTTAATTTTAGCAGCCTCAAACCCGAGTCCGAATTCGATGCCCTTTACGCCGCCAATGCCGAAAACAGCAGAAGCTATTGCATTTTCCAGCCCGTCAAACATCGGGTTTCCGATGCCTGCATCAAGGCCGTATATTCCGCATTCAACGCATCCGCCGACGGAATTTCCTTCGTCCTTAACGCTCATAATCAAATCCTGCATTTTTTCACCTGCAGCATCTGAAAGGACGGGGAAGCAGGAACTCTTTATCTTGCTCAGCTGATTTTCATCAAGCGCAAGATTGTTTATTCTATCGTCAAAAATATTGCCGACTGATGACAAATGCGCAACTATATCAATGCCGCGCCTTTTTAATATTTGCATCAATATTCCGCCGACTGCACAAATCGGTGCGGTCAGTCTGCCTGAAAAATGCCCGCCGCCTCTTAAATCGCAGAAGCCGTTGTATTTTGTATGAGCGGTAAAATCTGCATGTCCGGGTCTCGGAATGTCCGTTTCATAATCCTTTGAGCGGGTATTTTCGTTTCTGATAATAAGGCACAGGGGAGCGCCTGTTGTTATATTATCCTTGATTCCGGATACAATTTCGGGGATATCGGCTTCTTTTCTCGGCGTGGAGTATTTGTTGTTTCCGCCCTGACGGCGCTTTAGGAAGCGCTGCAGCTCGTTTAAATCAATATATTCTCCTGCAGGCAGGTTATCTGCTACAGCGCCGACAGCACTGCCGTGGGATTCGCCGAAAATACTGACTTTTATTTTTTTTCCTGTTTCAGATGACATCAAAAGCACCTCCGATTTTACTGAAATCCTCCATAAATGTCGGATAGGATTTGTCTACCGCTTCCGCATTTTTGAGAATAATATCGTTTTCGCAAATCACACTTGCGGTAAATGCCGACATTGCAATTCTGTGGTCGTTATGGCTTTCTGCCTGCCCGCCGCTTAATTTCCCGTTTCCGTATATGATTAAGCTGTCGTCGGTTTCCTCCGCATTTCCGCCGAGATTTAATATAAGCTCTTTGGTTGTTTTGATTCTGTCGCTTTCCTTTATCCTTAACCGCTCTGCGTTATAAAGAGTTGATTTGCCTTTTGCTCTGCAGGCTAAAACAGACAAAACGGGGAACAGGTCGGGACACTCTGACACATCAAAATCAAAAGGCTTTATTTCGCTTTTTGAAACTGTAATCAGGTTATCGGAAAGACTGAAATCCACTCCTGCAAGAGATAACGCGTCCAGAATCATTTTGTCGCTCTGATGAGAGTTTAAATTAAGGTTTTTTATTGTGACATTACCGCCGAGGGCGCCCATAACCATAAAAAATGCCGCATTCGACCAATCGCCTTCAACAATATATTTTTTTGGCGATGTGTAATTATCGGTTGCATTTACAATAAACCCGTTCTCGGTTTGCGTGATATTTACTCCGAAGTTTTTTAAAGTGTCAACCGTCATGTTGACATAAGCTGATGACTGAAGCTTTGATGTGAGTCTTATAACGCTTTTTTTTCGAAGCAGGGGAAGTGCAAATAAAAGCCCGGATATAAACTGTGAGCTTACATTTCCTGCGATGTCAAATGTCCCTGCGGTAGTTTTTCCCGATACGGTTATGGGAAGCCCGGTTGACGAAAAGCTGTTTCCGTGCTCCTTTAATAAATCAACGATAAGCTCCATCGGCCGCTCGGGAAGTCTGCCTGAGCCGATAAATGTAGCGCCGCAACCGAGTGCCGACAAAACAGGGAATAAGAATCTCAGTGTCGAGCCGCTCTCGTTACAATCCAGAACGGGGTTTAAAACGGGGGTTTGAACAGGTGTTATTTCATATAAATTGCCGTTTTTTGAAAAATCCGCACCCATTTTTCTTATGCAGTTTAAAGTCGCCTCAATGTCTTTTGATATATGCGATATGTGTATTGAGGTTTTGTCATCAGAGAGTGCAGAGCAGATGATTGCTCTGTGCGCATCTGATTTTGAGCTGATGGCGGAAACTTCGCCGAATGGATTTACGGGTTTTATTTTCACCTGCATTTTAACACTTCCTCAAGCTCGGCAATATGTATGCTTTTAAGCACACAAGCCCCGATTTTTTCGGGGACAACAAGGTTTATTGCGTCTCCGTTTCTCTTTTTATCCTTTAGCATGGCAGACAGAAGCGCATCGGTTTTAACATCGGTGTCTGTCGGAATGTCGTTGTTTTTAAGACATTTCATAATCGGGGAGTGCGTGTCTTCCTTCGACCACCCCAGGCAATCGCTGATTTTGGAAATAAGCGCCATTCCGATTCCGACTGCAATTCCGTGAGAAATTTTAAAGTCTGTTGCCTTTTCGATTGCGTGGCCGATTGTGTGCCCGAAATTCAGAAGCTGTCTTTTGCCTGTGTCAAATTCATCCGCTGCTACAATTTCGGCCTTGATGGAGACGCATCTTTCTATAACGCTCTCTATATCTGTGCGTTCGTTTTTTGAAAGCAAATCAAACAGTTCCTTATCACAAATTACACCGTACTTTATTGCTTCACAAACGCCTTCCTTAAAGTTTTCTTTCGGCAGTGTTTTAAAGGTGTCAGTGTCACAAACGACGAGTCGTGGCTGATAAAACGCGCCTGCAAGATTTTTTCCTGATTTTAAGTTCACTCCCGTTTTGCCTCCGACAGATGAGTCTATGGCAGCCAGGAAGGTGGTGGGGACCTGAATGAAAGCTGTTCCGCGGAGATATGATGCCGCCGCATATCCCGTCACATCTCCGACAATACCTCCGCCGAGGGCAATAATCAGGTCGGAGCGGGTTATGTTGTTTTCTGCCATAAACTCCAATATGTCATGGACTGTTTCCATTGTCTTGTGATTCTCTCCGTGAGGGAATACAAATTTAAGAGTATTAAACCCTGCATCATTTACTATGCTTAAAAGCTTCTCGGAGTACAGCCTGTCAACATTATCATCAGTTATGATAACGACGTTTTTTGCCCCTGTAAGCTCTTTTATTTTATCGGGGAGTATGTTTAGAATATTATTTCCTATAATGATGTCGTAAGGCTTTGTGACACCGCTGACCGTAACTTTTCTATTCATTGTCAAGCGCCTCTTTTGTTTCTCTTCCGATTCTGAGAAGTTCCTTCAGTTTGTCTTCGTCATTTTTTTCAAGTGCGGACTTGTATTCGCCAAGGTTATTTATAAGCGTGTCAAGCTCAGAAATAAGATTGTTTTTGTTTTCAAAAAACAGCTCGGTCCACATTGTTTCGTTAAGATACGCAACTCTTGTCAGGTCCTTAAAGCTTCCTGCCGATAAGCCCCTATGCTCCTTTGCTGTTTCGCTTTTTACATAAGCGTTTGAGAGTACATGGGCAAGCTGAGAGGTATAAGCGATTATTCTGTCATGGTCCTTTGCCGTTTTCACCGTTATTTTGCCGAAACCTATTGAGAGGAAGAATATTTTTATATTGACAAGGTCCTCAACCTTTACATTATCATCGGGTGTTAAAATCATGGATGCTTCTGTAAAAATCTCGGCATTTGAGTACTTAAAGCCAATTTTCTCAATACCTGCCATGGGATGCCCGCCGACAAATATAAATCCGTTTTCTCTTGCGATTTCAGGGATATTGTCACATACCTTTTCTTTAACACCGCCGCAATCAATAAGGTATGCGCCCTTTTTAATCAGATGGGCGTATTTTTTGACCGTATTGACAGTTGCATCGGGGTATAGTGCCAGGATAAGCATATCGCATTCGCCGATGTTTTCCTCCGTAAGCTCCTCATTTATTGCCTCTATGATTTTTGCTTTTGTTACTATCTTTCGGTCAATATCCATTCCTAAAACATAATGGTCAGTATTAAGTCTTATTGCTTTTGCCATGGAGCCGCCGATAAGTCCGAGTCCTATAATTCCTATTTTCATTTGTCTTTTTCCTTTCCTTAGACTAATTCCGCTAAATCGAAAATAAGCTTTTCGCTCTTTTCCCAGCCAAGGCACGGGTCCGTTATGGATTTACCGTAGATACACTCGCCGATTTTTTGAGCGCCGTCTTCGATATAGCTTTCAATCATAAAGCCTTTTACAAGCTTCTTGATGGCGCTGTCGTGTCTTGTGCTGTGCATAACATCCTTTGCGATGCGCATTTGCTGAAGTGCTTGCTTTCCTGAATTTGAGTGGTTTGTATCGATGATTACGCCCGGGTTTTCAAGGCCTGATTCGCTGTATAACTTGCACAGAAGTTCAAGGTCTTCGTAATGGTAGTTCGGAAGCGACTGACCGTGCTTGTTTACATATCCGCGAAGAATCGCGTGTGACAATGGGTTTCCCTGAGAATGTACTTCCCAGCCGCGGTATATGAATGTATGCTTGTGCTGAGCTGCCTTTATTGCGTTCATCATAACGGATAAATCTCCGCTTGTGGGATTCTTCATTCCGACAGGGATGGAGATTCCGCTTGCCGTTAATCTGTGCTGCTGATTTTCGACGCTTCTTGCACCGATTGCAACATAGGCTAAAATGTCATCCAGATACCTGTAATTTTCAGGGTAGAGCATCTCGTCTGCACATGAAAAGCCTGTTTCCTTGATTGCTCTTATATGCAAATCACGAATCATCATAATGCCCTTTAGCATATCAGGCTTTTCGGTAGGATTGGGCTGATGAAGCATGCCCTTGTAGCCGTCGCCTGTTGTCCGCGGCTTGTTCGTGTAAATTCGCGGAATGATAAAGATTTTATCAGAAACCTTTTCCTGCACGCGCCTAAGCCTTGTAATATAATCTATGACGCTGTCTTCGTTATCGGCGGAGCAGGGGCCGATTATAAGGATGAGCTTATTGCTCTTTCCTGTGAAGATATCCGCAATTTCCTTTTCTCTTTCTTTGATTATTCTACTTAAGTCCGGTGATAACGGACACATCTCTTTAATCTCTTTCGGTATGGGAAGTTTTCTTTCAAATATCAAATTCATAATCTATAATCTCCTTACTAAAAAAAGTCCGCACGATTTTGATTTGAAATCAAATTCCGTGCGGACTTCAGTTTACTTTGTAATTGCCATCAAGCCGACAGCTCATAAGCCATCGATTTAACGGGTTTTTGCAAAGAATGAAAAACCGCACGGATGGCTAAAATAAAATCGATTGCGTTTTGTGTTAAGCGCTACTGGCATATGCGATTCTTCCTTTCTTTATTATTGGTAGATATTATATACCCGAAATTTCGATTTGTCAAGGAAAATAATTATTTCGGAGTTCTTTTTGATTTTTTCCGATTAAACTGTCTTGTCCTGAAGTTGAAAAGGTTGCGATTTTCATGAACTTTTTTTCTGTTTTTTGCTTGACAATTTATTTTATTAGCGTATAATACTGAGTGTTGCAATCGGTTCGTTTTTGGCCTGTTTGCAAAAAGACTACATATATAATAAACGCATAACATTTATAGGGGGCATAGGAGAAAATGATAGCTCTGTATCTGGTCATCATAATTTGCATGCGTGTTGTGCAAAGCTTTTACAGTAAGAAGGCGAATCTTGAACTGCCCGGCTCTATGTATGCATACATAAAGTATATAATGATTTCAAAATTCCTCGCGGCAGGTTTTGCTCTTGTAA
Source organism: Eubacteriales bacterium (assembly GCA_045649105.1). Lineage (GTDB taxonomy): Bacteria > Bacillota > Clostridia > Oscillospirales > JAAYXM01 > JAZRPG01. The sequence continues at coordinate 49,544 of JAZRPG010000041.1, read as the reverse complement.
GCCTTATTATAGCGGGGGATTTCGGCGGCTTTAATTTGCAGGGACTGCTTATTGCAACATTTTCCGGAATTTTTCTTGCCATTTCTTCTTGGCTCCAGATTGAGGCATTAAAGGGCGGAACGATGGTTTTGTCATCGATTTTCAGCACAGCGGGTCTTATTGTTCCGTGCCTGTTGGGAATATTCGTTTTTGATGAACCTATGAATTATATACAGTTTATTTGTATATTCGTATTTTTCGCAGCATCAGTTTTGATTGTTGATTCCTCCAAGAAGATATACGGACACTTTTCTCCCAAAATGTTGATTTACCTTTTGGGAGGTCTGGTTTCAAACGGTATGACCATGTTTTGCCAGAAGCTTTTTGGTGAATTACAGCCGGACGGCAATGTCTCCATGTTTTCGCTTATGACATTTTTGATACCCTCCGTCATTTTATTCTTGGGGCTTAAGCCTATTGAAGCAACGGGAGAAAAGAAAGAACCGCTTTCTAAAAATATAATATTGTATGCATTGTTCCTTGCATTCGCTGTCTTTATAGTACAGCAATTTGTTACGATACTGACGCCGATGCTTTCCTCGGCTGTGCTTTTCACCTTTGTAATGGGCGGGGCAACCGTTGTAACTGTAATAGTAGGTGCTATAGTATATAAGGAAAAAGTTTCGTTTAAATGCGTTGCGGGCGTTGTAATATGCCTTCTGTCAATGCTCCTCATAAAAATATTTGAATAGTAATAGAAAGATATAAAAAGGCCGCCTGCACGGGCGGCATTTTTATGTACTTAAAAAGTAAAACTATTTACTTGTTTATATGTGCTGTGATATACTTATTAATTAGAAAACGCAGGAAAAGGGTGTTAGAATATGAAGTACCGTGTTGAACATGATTCTATGGGCGAGGTTAATGTGCCGGCTGACCGTCTTTGGGCGGCGCAGACACAGAGGAGCCATGAGAATTTTAGAATCGGTGTCGGGATTGAAACGATGCCGGCACAGATAATTCATGCATTCGGCGTGCTGAAAAAAGCGGCGGCGATTGCAAATAATGCACTGCGCCCTGAAAAAATGACAAAAGAAAAAATGTCTGCAATTTCAAAAGCGTGTGACGAGGTGATGTCCGGAGAGCTGAATGACCACTTTCCGCTTGTTGTGTGGCAGACAGGCTCGGGCACGCAGTCTAACATGAACGCAAACGAGGTTATAGCAAACCGAGGGAATCAGATTGCAGAAAAAAAGCTGCTTCACCCCAATGATGATGTGAACATGAGCCAATCCTCGAATGATACATTCCCTACTGCAATGCACATTGCGTCAGTGCTTGTTCTGGAGGACAAGCTTATCCCTGCGGCTGAGGCGCTCGCAGAAACATTCAGGCGCCTTGAGAAAGAGAATGAGGGAATAGTGAAGAGCGGAAGAACGCATCTTCAGGATGCAACGCCCATTAAATTCAGTCAGGAAATCAGCGGATGGCGTGCAAGCCTTGAAAGAGATATCGAGCTTATCAGGAGTTCAATAGAGCCGCTTTACGAACTTGCTCTCGGCGGTACAGCTGTCGGAACGGGCCTTAATGCACCGGCGTCTTTCTCAGAGACTGTTGCGCGTGAGGTAAGCAATATTACACACAAGCCGTTCAGGACGGCGCCGAACAAGTTTCATTCACTCACATCAAAGGATGAGCTCGTGTTTGCGCATGGCGCAATTAAGGCGCTTGCCTGCGATATGATGAAAATTGCAAATGATGTCCGTTGGCTCGCGTCAGGTCCGAGAGACGGACTCGGAGAGATTTTTATTCCTGAGAATGAGCCGGGCTCATCCATCATGCCGGGGAAAGTGAACCCGACTCAGTGCGAAGCGGTTACAATGGTCGCAGTTCAGGTGATGGGGAATGACGTGGCGGTCGGACTTGCCGCATCTCAGGGAAATTTTGAGCTTAATGTCTTTATGCCGGTTTGTATATATAATTTTCTGCAGTCGGCAAGGCTTCTTTCGGAGGCGATTGAGTCATTTAACAAAAACTGTGCTTCCGGGATTAAAGCGAACAAGGAAAAAATGCATCACAATCTGCATAACTCTCTTATGCTTGTAACTGCGCTTAATCCTTATATCGGATATGAAAATGCCGCCAAAACTGCAAAAAAGGCATTTGCAGACAATATTTCTTTAAAGGAAGCGTGTGTTGAACTCGGATTTCTTACTGCGCAACAGTTTGACGAGGTGTTTCATCCGGAAGAAATGGTATAACATAATTTAAATAACAAGGAGTGTATTGCCGCAAAAGCGGTAATACACTCCTTGTTATTTCGCTCCGTTTATTTTTCTTTATTTACATCTGCAAGCGGGCTTCTGAGAAGAATATAGGTTGATGCATCAAAATATGAATCAGAGTAGATATGAGATTTTGGCGCGTCCTCCTTTTTGGAAAACTGTGACATTATAAAGTCAACTTCTCCGTTTTCAAGAGCCTCGGTAAGCTTGTTTTCGGGGTATTCCTTAATTACAAGCTCAGCGGCACAGTCTGCTGCAATTTCGCGTGCTACATCTATATTGATTCCGACAATATCGCCGACTGTATCGCGATATGTGTACGGGAAAGCGCTTTCGTTGCTCAGTCCGACAGTAATGGTGCGTCCGCTTACCTTATTATAATTAGTGGGTGCGGTGTATTCATCGGCATGTTCTGCGTTCTGAATATGCTTTGCAACTATTTTGTCGATAGTGCCGTTGCTTTTGATGAGAGTAATGGCGGCATCAATCGGCATTATTAATTTTGAGGTGTCCATGGATATTGCACAGAGCTCTTTTTTCTCAAATGTATCCATGAGTTTTTTGAAGTCGCTGCTTTTCTCAATGGCATTGTTTGCGTAAATTGCAGGAAGCACGAGTCCGTGTATCTGCTTGTCGCGAAGCGCGTTCAGTCCGTCGTCGACAGAATTATATGAGACTATTTTAGGGTTTTCTATTTTTTCTTTTACAGTTGAGGGTTCGATTTGGTTTTTGATTATGCCGAGCTTATATCCGGAAAAATGCTCTGTTACTATGAATCCGCCTTTTGGCGGCTCCTTATATCCGGAGGAGCAGGCAGAAAGCATGAGCAGCAAAGTCATGGCTGCGAGAACGGCGCAAATTACTCTTTTCATATATATTGACAACTCCCTTTATATAATAAAGATATTATAAGCCATTTCCGGGACGAATACAAGTGCATTCTAAGTGTTTTGAAATATTAATAATGACTTGATAAAGCAGTCAGAGCATAATATTGACATGAAATTTCAATGTGGTATAATAAAAGCATGTGTTTTTAAAATTTTTTGTTTTGCATTTCGGAGGTTAATATGCAGTACATGGGACTAAACGAGTTGAGAGAAAAATTCCTGGACTTTTTTGAAAGCAAGGGGCATCTGCGTTTGCCGAGCTTTCCGCTTCTGCCGCAGGGGGACAACTCGCTTTTACTTATAAATTCAGGCATGGCGCCGATGAAGCCGTATTTCTCCGGAGAGATTACGCCGCCGCGCACACGTGTCACCACATGCCAGAAATGTATCCGTACGCCGGATATAGAGCGCGTCGGAAAAACCTCAAGACACGGTACATTTTTTGAAATGCTCGGTAATTTCTCTTTCGGCGATTATTTTAAAAAGGACGCCACGAGATGGGCATGGGAGTTTGTGACCGAAGTTCTGCAAATCCCCACAGATAAGCTTTATGTATCCGTCTATCAGGATGACGATGAAACATTCGAGATGTGGACTCGCGACATAGGCGTCGCAGAGAGCCATATGGTCCGCCTCGGCAAGGAGGATAATTTCTGGGAGATAGGCGCAGGTCCTTGCGGTCCGTGCTCGGAAATATACTTTGACCGCGGAGAGGAGCACGGATGCGGCTCGCCCGATTGCGCCGTAGGCTGTGATTGCGACAGATATGTAGAATTCTGGAACCTTGTTTTTACGCAGTTTCACAACGACGGAAATAATAACTATACAGAGCTTGTTCAGAAAAATATAGATACGGGAATGGGTCTTGAGCGCCTTGCATGCATAATGCAGGGTGTAAAGTCGCTCTTTGAGGTTGATACGGTAAAGAATATCATGGAGCATATCTCGCGAATTGCAAATGTGAAGTATGGCGCAGATGAAAAAACTGACATTTCGCTCCGCATAATTACCGACCATATCAGAAGTACAACGATGATGGTGTGCGACGGAGTTATGCCGTCAAACGAGGGCAGAGGCTATGTCCTTCGCCGCTTATTGCGCCGTGCCGCACGTCACGGTCGTCTGCTCGGAATAAAGGGTACTTTCCTGCATGATGTCTGCAGCACTGTTATAACTGAGAGCGGCGGCGCGTATCCTGAGCTTGTCGAAAAGGCGGATTATATTAAGAAGGTAATCCGCATGGAGGAGGACGGATTTAACAGGACGATAGATGCCGGCCTCTCAATTCTTGAAGATATGATAAAGAAGCATAAGGCAAATGGAGAGAAAATCCTCTCAGGAGACGATGCATTTAAGCTCGCTGATACATTCGGATTCCCCATAGATCTGACTCTTGAAATTTTAGAGGAGCATGGCATGTCGGTTGACCATGACAGGTTTGATGCATGTCTCAATGAGCAGAGACAGCGCGCCCGTGCAGCACAGGCGGCGCTCGGAGATTTTGCCTGGGAAAAGCTTGACCTTGGCCTTGACAAGGACGTAAAGACCGAGTTTGCGGGATATGATGCGCTCTCGTGTGAAGCAAAAGTGCTTGCCATCGTAACGGGTGACGAGCTTGCCTCTGCAGCGAGTGAGGGTGCCCGCGTTCAGCTCGTTTTGGACAGAACACCGTTCTACGCAGAGTCCGGCGGACAGCTTGCAGATACGGGAAAAATACAGGCAAAGAACGGCTCTTTGAAGATATCTGATGTCAAGAAGACAAAAGACGGTAAGTTCTTGCATATAGGTGTTGTTGCAGACGGAATAATAGAAAGCGGCGAAACTGTAACGGCAAGCGTCGATACGGAAAGACGCGAGGCGATTATGCGTGCGCACTCGTCTACGCATCTTCTGCAGAAGGCGCTTCGTGATGTGCTCGGCTCACATGTTGAGCAGGCAGGCTCACTTGTCGGGCCTGACAGTATAAGGTTTGACTTTGCGCATTTTTCACAGATGACTGATGAGGAGCTTTCGGCTGTAGAAAAGAAAGTGAACGCCGCGATTTTGTCCGGTCTTTCTGTTTCCGTTTCGGAAATGCCTGTTGATGAGGCGAAGAAGCTCGGCGCAATGGCACTGTTTGGCGAGAAATACGGAAATATTGTCCGCGTTGTAAAAATGGGCGATTACTCGATTGAGCTGTGCGGAGGAACGCATCTTGATAATGTTGCAAAAGCCGGCCTCTTTAAGATAGTTTCTGAGTCGTCCGTTGCGGCAGGTGTCCGCAGAATAGAGGCGATATGCGGAATGGCAGTCCTTGAAAGAATCGGAGAGCTTGAAAATACAATCGGCGATGTTTCTGCAGCACTTAAGGCAGCGCCGAAGGAGATTGTATCAAAAGCTGAGCACTGCGCAGAGGAGCTTCGTGCCCTTCGTCAGGAAATCTCCGATATGAATTCAAAGCTTGCACAAAATAATGCGCGTGAGTATCTCGCAGATGCGGAAGATATATCCGGAATTAAATTCATCACAAAGTCGATTGAAGGTGTAAAGGGCGATGACCTTCGCGCAATCGGCGATGAGCTTCGCAGTCTTGATACAAGCATTGTAGCAGTACTTGCCGGAGTTGCAGGCGGAAAAATCGTATTTACCGCAAGCTGCGGAAAGGATGCCGTATCGCGCGGAATAAAAGCGGGAAATCTTATTCGCGAAACAGCACAGGCTGCAGGCGGAAACGGTGGCGGAAAGCCGGATTTCGCAATGGCCGGCGGAAACGATGTTACAAAGCTTCAGGCAGCTCTCGATGTAGCGCGTGAATTTGTTAAAAAGAATATTCAGTAGGAGAAAAGGATTATGTCAGATTGTATTTTTTGCAAAATAGTGGCAGGGGAAATCCCGTCGAAAAAGGCATATGAGGATGAGCGCGTGGTTGCATTTTTCGATATTTCTCCGCAGGCAAAGATGCATATTCTCGTTATCCCGAAGGAGCATATTGCGTCAGTAGCGGAAATAGATGAAAGTAATTCAGCTGTCGTTGCGCATATTTTTGAAGTTATTGCAAAAATTGCGCGTGAGCAGAACCTTCACGGTGGCTATCGTGTAGTTTCAAACTGCGGAGCGGACGCAGGTCAGACGGTTTCGCATCTCCATTTCCACATTCTCGGGGGAGAGACGCTCAATACACAAATGGCCTAATATTTATAGCAAAATAAAAAGAGGCTCTGCCGTTATCGGCAGAGCCTTTTTGCAATGTTGTCGTTTATTAAAGCTTATAAATTTTGTCACCGTTTATGACATTTCTTGTGTCAAGAACAATTTTTCCGTCAAGCTTTGAGGCGTTTTCCTTTATATGCGTGTGCGCAGTCATGATTACGACGATGTCAACTTTTTTGAGAAATTCGTCAAAGTCAAAGACCTGACCTGCGCATATCTTTTTGCTGACAAACGGATCGTATGCGGTGATTTTTCCGCCGAGATGCTTTTTCATGCTCTCGAGAAGCTGAAGTGACGGGCTTTCGCGCGTGTCATCGACATCCTCCTTGTAGGTAAGGCCGTAAAGACCGACGCGAGAGGTGTCGGATATCCCGTGTTCCTCCATTATTTCGTTTATGCGCTCAAGAACAAATTCAGGCATTGAGTCGTTTATCTTTCGCGCGGCGAGGATAATGTTTGCAAGGCCGGGATAATCTCCGACGAGAAACCAGGGGTCGACCGAGATACAGTGCCCTCCGACGCCCGGGCCCGGGGAAAGTATGTTGACGCGCGGATGCTTGTTTGCAATTCTGATAATTTCGTAAACATCCATATTGTCCGAGCGGCAAATTTTTGCAAGCTCATTTGCAAATGCGATGTTTATGTCGCGATATGTATTCTCCACGACCTTCGTCATTTCGGCTGTGCGTATGTCGGTAAGGACTATTTCACCCTTGCAGAAAGATGAATAGAGCGCTTTTATCCCCTCTCCGACTTCGATGCTGTCAGCGCCGATGGTGCGGGAATTATGCTCAAGCTCATAAACCATGTTGCCGGGAATTATGCGCTCGGGCGCATGAGCGATATTTATGTCCTTTCCGATGACAAAACCGTGCTCCTCAATTACGGGGCGAATGAATCTGTCAATAGTGCCGGGGGAAACAGTGGATTCAACTACGACTGTTGCACCGCGCGGACAAACAGACATAACACTTTTTAATGCGCTTATTACATATTTTGGGTCAATTTTCTTATTTTCCTTAACATACGGAGTCGGAACAGATATGATATACACATCGGTTTTTGCATACTCCGTCGAAAAAGTAATTCCGCGTGCGACAGCGGCATTGAACAGCTCGTCAAGGCCATCCTCCTCAAAGGTGGTGCTGCCTGAATTCAGAGTTTTAACAAGCTCCTCATTATAATCGGTACCGACAACCTCTACTCCGTGAGCGGCGAACATGAGCGCTGTGGGAAGACCGATATATCCAAGGCCTACAACATTAATTTTTGACATAACCGTACCTCTTTTCAGGTAGTGTGTGTTTTTTTGCTCATGTAATTATACTATTACAGAGGGATTGTGTCAATAAGGCGTTAGTTACATTTTGAGTATCCGCAGTCGCGGCAGACGACACAGCCACCCTCGTGCTCAACTGCAGCACCGCATTCAGGACATACGCGGATTTTTGAAGCTGAGGCAGGAATGTCATGCGCAGCAGATGCTGCTGTAGGCGCCTTTTTCGAAGCCTTGCAGGACTCTATTACGCTTCCGCATGTCTTGAGATTTCCGTTTTCGTAGTTTTTGAGAACACCCTCAAGTGCGCGGGCAATGGCATCGGGGCAGGAGGTGACCTTCTTGTCCGGCTGACGGATTGTTGACGGACAGCGTATGCCCTTAAGCTGCTTTATTATGTATTGAGCATCTACACCGGAGCGGAGCGCAGTTGTTACGAGGCGGCTTGTAGCCTCGCTCTGTGATGGGCATCCGCCGTGACGTCCGGTGTTTGTGAATACCTCGCAAATTCCGTTTTCGTCATAGTTTATGGTAATGTAAAGCTTTCCGCATCCGATTTCGCAGCGCTCGGTTATGCCGTGAGTAACCTCGGGGCGTTTTCTCGGAAGAATCTTTCCGGGAGCGGCAGGTTTGTTTTCTGCCGACTGCTTTACCTCACCGATGTTTAAAACCTGCGAATCGCGGCTTCCGTCACGGTATATTGTAACACCCTTGCAGCCGAGCTTATATGCCTGTGTGTATACCTCGGCAACATCTTCGCGGGTTGCGCTGTTCGGGAAGTTTACGGTTTTTGATACGGCATTGTCAGTGTGGCGCTGGAATGCGGCCTGCATCTTAATATGCCACTCGGGCGTAACCTCGTGTGCCGATACGAATATACGGCGCACATCGTCAGGAATGCCGTCAAGATTATGCAGATTTCCTGCTTTTGCGACGCTGCGCATAAGCTCATCACTGTAGAGGCCACGGCGTGTAAGCTCATCGCGGAGCGGAGAGGAAACCTCGAGAAGCTCCGTTCCGTCCATAACATTTCGTATGTATGCATAAGCAAATACAGGCTCAACACCGCTTGAGACATTTGCGATTATTGAGAGTGTACCTGTCGGAGCTATTGTAGTGACTGTTGCGTTGCGGAGCGGCTCCTCATCCTTGTATATGCTTTCGTTAAAGAGCGGGAATGCACCGCGTACTTTTGCCAAAGCGCGGCTTGCAGCGCGTCCTTCCTCGGTAATGAAGCCCATAACCTTCTCAGCGAGCTCTACAGCCTCGTCGGAGTTATATGGGATTCCGAGTTTTAAGAGCGAGTCTGCCCAGCCCATGACACCGAGGCCAATCTTTCGTGTCTGCTTTGTAGTGAAATCTATAAGCTCAAGGGGGTATTTATTCGCATCGATTACATTGTCAAGGAAATGAACAGCCGTTTTAATTGTCTTTTTAAGCTTCTTCCAGTCAAAGTCATTTTCAGCGAGCATCTCGACGAGGTTAATGGAACCGAGGTTGCATGACTCATAGGGGAGAAGCGGCTGCTCGCCACAGGGGTTTGTGGATTCAATTTCACCCTGCGACGGGACGACATTGTCACGGTTGAGCCTGTCGAGAAATATTATTCCCGGTTCACCCGTTGACCATGCGTGGTCTACAATCTTTGAAAAGACGTCACGCGCAGAGAGCGTGGCAACAACCTCGCCGGTATTGGGGGCGATAAGGTCATAGTCGCGTCCCTCCTCGGCGGCTTTCATAAACTCTTCCGTAATTCCGACTGATATATTGAAGTTTGTAATGTCAGATGTGTTTTCCTTGCAGGAGATAAACTCAAGAATATCGGGGTGGTCAACCCTGAGGATTCCCATGTTGGCGCCGCGGCGCGTTCCGCCCTGCTTGACGGCCTCAGTAGCCATGTTAAATACTTTCATAAACGATATGGGGCCGGACGCAACGCCACCCGTTGAGCGGACAACACTGCCGCTCTGACGAAGGCGTGAGAACGAAAACCCTGTGCCGCCTCCGCTCTGGTGAATGAGGGCAGCTTGCTTGATGGCCTCAAAAATATCACCCATGGAGTCGGCAACCGGAAGCACAAAGCATGCCGAGAGCTGGCCGAGGTCACGCCCTGCGTTCATAAGTGTGGGCGAGTTCGGCAAAAACTCAAGATTCGTCATAACATTATAGAATTCGTCCGAAATTTTCTTTATGTCGGCATTTTTGTCATAATTTAAGTCAGATGCGGAAATTGCATCAGCTACGCGGCGGAACAGACCTTCAACAGATTCTGTAACCTTTCCGTTTGCATCTTTTGCAAGGTATCTTTTTTCGAGAACCTTGATTGCATTTTCAGATATTTTCATCGTATTCTCCTCCTTCAATAGCATTTATTTTACTACTTATTTGAATTTCTGTCAATATCAAAAACACAATATATGGTATTTTATTTTTAGTAAAATAACTATATCTTCTACTGCGCGCGGTGTGAATTCTATAAAAAACGGCAGCGAACCGTAAAAAGTCCGCTGCCGCATAATAGGTTTTGAAAAATTACTTTTTATATACTATCTGTTCGCGGTCAGGTCCGACGCCGACTATTGAAACCGGGCATCCGCAGAGGCGTTCAACCGCATCAATGTAGTTCTTTATATTTGCAGGGAAGTCCTCGTAGCGCTTTATAGAGGAAATATCCTCGTTAAATCCCGGAAGCTCCTCATAAACCGGCTTGCACTTAGCAAGGTCATCGAGGTCGGCAGGGAAGTCGTTTATAATCTTTCCGTCCATCTCGTATGCTGTGCAGATTTTCAAAGTCGGGAGTCCGCGAAGAGGGTCGATTTTATTTATGACTATAGAAGTGAGTCCGTTTACGCGGACGGCATACCGCGCCATAACGGCGTCAAACCAACCTGTGCGGCGCGCACGACCGGTAGTAACGCCGAATTCAGCACCTGCTGAGCGTATATATTCGCCGATTTCGTCATCAAGCTCTGTCGGGAACGGACCTTTTCCGACGCGTGTCGTGTATCCTTTGAATATGCCGACAACTTCATCGATAAGTGTCGGGCCGATTCCTGAGCCGACACATACGCCGCCGGCGACAGGATGAGATGATGTAACATACGGATACGTACCCATATCAAGGTCGAGAAGCGTACCCTGAGCACCTTCAAACAGAACCTTTTTGCCACTCTTGAGCGCATCATATACCATGACCGTCGTATCGCGGACAAGGGGAGAGAGTCTCTTTGCATACTCCCAGTATTCAGCGGCAATTGCGTCAAGGTCAAGTGCTTTTCCGCCGTAGTATTTTACAAAAAGGTTATTTTTAATAGTGCCTATGCGCTTAACTGCTGCAAAAAACTTTTCCTCTGAAACAAAGTCATGCATACGGATGCCTATGCGCTGAGCTTTGTCCATGTAGCAGGGTCCGATGCCCTTCTTTGTTGTTCCGATATCGCCTGCACCGCGGGCAATCTCCTCAAGCCCATCTTGTTCGATGTGCCAGGGCATGATAACATGCGTGCGCGAGTCGATAAATAAATTGTCGAGCGGAGCACCCTTTTCTGCGAGCTCGTCCATCTCGGACAGAATAACCTTCGGGTCGAGAACAACACCTGACCCGATAATGTTCATTGTACCTTTATAGAGTATACCTGACGGAATGAGGTGCAGCTTATAGACATTATCACCTACAATTACCGTGTGACCCGCGTTGTTACCGCCCTGCGAGCGGACAACCAAATCGGCCTCCGATGCGAATATATCTATAAATTTGCCCTTGCCCTCGTCGCCCCACTGCGCTCCGAGGATAACTTTTCCTGACATGCAATGACTCCCCCTTATATAGTTCCGAAAAGTCTTTAAATATATATGCGCAAAACCGCGCCTTATCAATGCCAACGCATATTATAACACACTTCACTCTGCTTTTACAATATTAATACTGGATTTATCAGAAAAAATATTCTATAATGTAAAAATAAGAGAGTGCAACGACATGTGTTTCGGGCAGAAAAGCTTGAGATAAAGCGGAAAAGTGCCCATATGATAAAGATAAGGCGGAGAGATTTTAAATGATTTATTTTGATAATGCATCGACCACGGCAGTGATTCGCGAAGCGGCAGATGCAGCTCTGAAGGCAATGTGCGACGGTTTTGGTAATCCGTCATCGTTACACGCAATGGGTATATCTGCAGAGCTCGAAGTTAAGAAGGCAAGACTTGCGATTGCCGCTGTGCTCGGGTGTGACGGGGATGAAGTTGTATTTACCTCCTGCGGAACGGAGAGCAACAATCTTGCGATTTTCGGTGCGGCAGAACGCTCAGGTCGCCACCGCCATATGATAACAACATCATTTGAACATCCCTCTGTGCTGAATGCGGCAAAAAAGCTTGAGGCGCGCGGCTATGATGTTACGTTTATAGAGCCGGGGGAAGACGGCTCGGTACATGCTGAGGATGTCGCTGCTGCCGTAAGAGATGACACATTCCTGGTGTCGGTTATGAGCGTTAACAACGAGGTAGGCTCAGTGATGGATATTCGGGCGATTGCAAACGCTGTCAGGGCGAAAAAAAGAGATGTTCTTATACACACGGATGCTGTTCAGGCGTTTCTTAAGATTCCGATGAATGTAAACCGCTTGGGAGTGGATATAATATCCGTAAGCGGGCATAAAATCCATGCACCGAAGGGGGTGGGAGCGCTGTATATCCGCCGCGGAGTGCGTCTTGCTCCACAGATTTGCGGCGGAGGACAGGAGCGCGGTATGCGCTCGGGAACGGAGTCTGTGCCGCTGATTGCCGCTTTCGGGGAGGCTGTGAAGATAGCTTCGGAGAGCTGCATGCCGGATATGGAGAGAATATCTCGTCTGCGCAAAAAGATTTCAGATGGGATAGCGTCCTTTGAAAATGCATATGTAATCGAACCTCACAATCCCGCTCCGCACATTCTTTCTGTTGCGTTTACAAAATATCCGAGTGAGGTGTCAATGCGGATTCTGGAGGAATCGGAAATTTATGTATCATCAGGCTCTGCGTGCAGCAGAGGTAAGAAAAGCCATGTTTTGCGGGCGTTGCGGGTTTCTGATAAGCTTTCGGGCAGTGTTGTGCGGATAAGTCTGTCCCGCTTCAGTACGGAGGAGGAGGCAGAGAAGTTTTTGGAGCTTGTAAAAAAGAAACTTGTCTGACTTGAAATTCACCTATTGCAAAACTTGATTATTAGTGCTATTATACGTGTTAGGAAGATGTGGCAGAAGCCACTAATTTATGTTACGGAGGTATAATTTATGGTACTTGACACTTTGAGAAACATTTTGGAGACACAGCTCGATGTAGACCCTTCGACAGTTACGGAGAATACGAGCATAATAGATGACCTTGGAGCAGATTCACTTGATATGGTTGAGCTTATGATGTCTGTTGAGGAGGAGTTTCAGATTACTGTCAGTGACAGCGATGCGCACCTCTTTAAAACAGTCGGTGATGTTGTAAATTATATCGAAGCAAATATGTAAATAAGGCTTACGGATAATTTAAGGCCCCGTTCATTATGAACGGGGCCTTTTGTGCGTTTATTGTTTTTTTCTTATCATTTCGCATATGTTGTTGAGCTCTGCACCCAGCACAAGAATTGTACCTGCAAAATACGCCCAGAGCAAAAGGAGGATAACGGCGCCGATAGAGCCGTAGAGCGCAGATGTTACCATAAAATTATTCACATATAGGGAGAAAAGAGATGTCAGCACGATAAATCCGGCAAGCGCAAGCAGAGTACCGGGGAGAGTATCTTTGTATTTTATTTTCTTATCCGGCAGAAGCTTGTACATAACGGATATAATCAGAAACATTATTAAGGAGATGGTGACCCAGCGCCATATTGCGAGCAAGTCAATAAAAGCAAATGAAACAGAAATTTCATCGATAATTCCTGATATGGACTCGTTTCCGAATGCAACGAGCATAATACATATAAGGACTATCACTCCGAATACGAAAATAAAGAGCATCGAAAACAGAAGCTGTGCGAAAAAGCCGCGCTGCGGCGGGATATTATATGCATTGTTAAAGGCGTTTACAAGAGACCTGACAGCTTTTGAAGCAGAAAATACAGCAAGAATAATACCGAAGGAAAGAAGGCTTATACCACGGTTTTGGCTGATGTACTCGATATACTTTGCGATGAGCGAAATGATTTGCTCGGGGAAGAACGGCTCTAAAAACTGTATAACGCTCAAGGCGGGAATGTTAAAAGAGGCAATGAGCGCATTTATAAAAATCAAAAACGGAAAAAGCGACAGAATCAGAAAGTATGCTATCTGACCGCCTGCATACCCGACGCCGTGTTCGCGAAAATTCCGTATAAGTGCCTTGGTGGCAATTGTGAATTCAGAGGAGCCGGGTTTTATTTGAAGCAGTTTCTCAAACAAGATTCAATCGCCTCCACATAAAATATAAAATAGTTATTCCTGTATATTATAGCACTAAAAGAATAAAAATAAAATACTTATGCCCGAGCATTCCGGTAAGGTTGTTTTTTTAAAAAAATTTGATATAATATAATCATAAATAATAAAGGAAATGAAAAATGAAGAGAACGAAATGGGTAACGGGTAATTATGATGGAGCCGCTGCGCGGAGACTTGTGGAAGAGCTTGGACTTCCTTCGCTTGTGTCAAAGCTGCTTGCAGCAAGGGGAATTGTATCGGTAGGCGATGCGCGTGCATTCCTCGCAAAAAGTACAGACGGGTTGCATGACCCGTTTCTTTTGCGCGACATGGATAAGGCTGTCGCGCGCCTTAATGCTGCAATAAATGATGGTGAGAAAATCGCAGTTTACGGTGATTATGACGCAGACGGCGTCACAGCGACATACACTGTGCTGCACTACTTAAAAAGTATCGGCGCGGACTGTACATATTACATTCCGGACAGACTGAGCGAGGGGTACGGCGTTGCCTCAAATACCCTTCGTGAGCTTGCGGATATGGGAGTAAAGGTCATAGTTACGGTCGACACGGGAATTACCGCAGTAGATGAAGCAAAGCTTGCGACAGAGCTCGGAATGGATATGATAATAACTGACCACCATAAATGCGGAGAGACACTGCCGGAGGCATGCGCTGTTGTAAATCCGAGCAGAGAGGATTGTTCGTATCCCTTTTCCGGGCTTGCCGGTGTAGGCGTTGCTTACAAACTTGTGAGTGCGATGTGCGGAAATGACAGGGAAGTTTTGAGGAGATACCTGCCGTATGTATGCATAGGTACGATTGCGGATGTAATGCCGCTGTGTGATGAAAACAGAATAATCGTTTCCCTCGGGGTGGAGCTTTTGTCGGAGACGGAAAGCCCGGGGCTTGCAGCGTTGCTTGATAATGCAGGTGCCACAAAAAAAGAGCCGCTCAGCGCGGGCGCAATAGGTTTTCTTATCGGGCCGAGGATAAATGCCGCAGGGCGTATGGGCAGCGCGTCTCTGGCGCTGGAGCTGCTGTTTGCGGATAATAAGGAGGATGCAAAGCGTCTTGCTGCGCAGCTCGGTGAAAAGAACAACGAGCGGCGGGAGTGCGAGAATAAAATAATGAGTGAGGTTTTGGCAAAGCTAGAGGAACACCCCGAATACCTTGACGAAAGCGCTGCGGTAATAGACGGGGACAGGTGGCATCATGGAGTTCTCGGTATTGTTGCGTCACGCATATGCAATCGGTTTGGAAAACCCGCAGTCCTTATATCGTCGGATGAGGATGGTTGTCGCGGCTCAGGTCGCAGTGTTCCGGGTATCAGCCTGCACAGTGCACTCGGTAAGTGCGCAGATGTTGTCGAAAAATTCGGCGGGCATGACCTTGCAGCGGGCGTTGTAATAAAAAGAGAAAATATTCCGGAGTTCAGGAAAAAGCTTTGTGAGGCGTTGCTTCCGGAGATGCGGGAGTATGTGCCGGTGCTTGAGATAGATTTTGAGGCAAGTCCCGATGAGCTGACGATAGAGCAGCTTGATGCACTCAGCATTATGGAGCCGTACGGAAAGATGAATGAGGCGCCAAAGCTTCGTATGAATAATTGCAAAGTATCACAAATATTCCCGATAGGCGGAAACAGGCACCTTAAAATTATGTTAGAGCACGGAAAAAGGTTCCAGTGCGTTTATTTCGGGAAGACACTTCAGGAGATTTCTTTCGGAGAGGGCGACTACATAGATGTCGTGTTCACACCTGAGATAAATAACTATAACGGCAGAAGTGTACAGCTTCATATAAA
Source organism: Eubacteriales bacterium (assembly GCA_045649105.1). Lineage (GTDB taxonomy): Bacteria > Bacillota > Clostridia > Oscillospirales > JAAYXM01 > JAZRPG01. The sequence continues at coordinate 33,696 of JAZRPG010000041.1, read as the reverse complement.
GGATGCGCGTCCGTGCGAGGAGGAGCTTGAGCGGATAGACGGCGCACTCGGCACTATTGAAAAGCTTAAAGCAGGGGATTGCTCCGGTGCTGAGACTGTTTCGTATGGCGAGCTTGGTACAATCTGGCGCACGATTACAAAAAAGGTGTTTGAGGCTGATGCGCCCATTACCGCGATGCAGAAGAAAATCTGCGCTGCGGACAGGGGGATAACGGTATATAAGTTTCTGACGGCACTTGAGATATTCCGCGAAGTAGGGCTTCTTGAGTTTGAATGTGACGGGGAAAGGGTACATATTTCGGTAGCAGATCATAATAATAAAGTGAATTTGGCGGATTCTGCAATATACAGAGCGCTTAACGGCAGTGGGAGATGATGGGTTGTCATGATACCTGATGAGAGATATAAAAATTTAACAGATAAGATAAAGAGATATTTGAAAAGTGAAGATGAGGCTGCAATTAAAGCTGCTTTCGACTGCGCAATACAGGCGCATGAGGGGCAGAAACGCCGGGACGGCAGTGACTATGTGACGCATCCGATAGCAGTTGCAGAAATAGTTGCCGACATGGAGCTTGATGCTGATTCCGTGGTTTCGGCATTGTTGCATGATTGCATAGAGGATACAGAGGTAGGATATGAGATAATAAAGGCGAAGTTTGGAAAAGAAGTCGCCGATATTGTCGAGGGCGTATCAAAGCTTACAAGAATGCCCTATACAAGCAAGGAAGAGGCACAGATAGAAAATCTGCGCAAGATGTTTCTTGCAATGGGTAAGGACATACGGGTAATACTCATAAAGATAGCAGACAGACTTCATAATATGCGTACAATAGAGTTTCATAAGCCTGAGAAGCAGCGCGAAAAAGCTCTTGAGACGATGGAGGTATATGGTCCGCTTGCACACAGGCTCGGAATGCAGAAGATAAAATGGGAGCTTGAGGACCGTTCTCTCCGCTGCCTTGACCCTGTAGGTTATGCCGAAATTACGGAAGAACTTGAGCGCAGAAGCGAGGAGCGGGAAGAATTTATGAGCCATATCAAGCAGCGCATGACGGAGCGTCTGCTTGAGGCGGGAATAGATGCTGATGTCCAGGGGCGCGTAAAGCATATTTACAGCATTTACAGAAAAATGTATACACAGCACAAGACAATTGACGAGGTGTATGACCTTTATGCAATGCGCGTAATAGTGGACACGGTGTCGGACTGCTATAATGTTCTCGGATTCATACATGATATGTACAGGCCGATTCCTGGGCGATTCAAGGATTATATAAGCACACCGAAGCCGAATATGTACCAGTCGCTTCATACAACGGTTATCGGGCGTGAGGGAATCCCGTTTGAGGTGCAGATACGTACAAAGGATATGCACCAGACTGCAGAATACGGAATTGCGGCACACTGGAAGTATAAATCGGGAGTAAGCGGCAAGAACAACCTTGACGAAAAGCTTCTGTGGGTGCGCCGTCTCCTTGAAAACCAGGAGGTTGAGGACGAGGATTTTGTCAGGTCACTGAAAACCGACATGTTCAGTGACGAGGTGTTTGTATTTACGCCTAAGGGAGATGTTATAAGCCTTCCGACAGGTTCAACGCCTATAGACTTTGCGTATTCAATACACTCTGCCGTTGGAAACAGAATGGTCGGCGCGAAGGTAAACGGAAGAATAGTTCCGCTTGAATATATCTTGCAGAACGGCGAGATTATAGAAGTAATCACTTCAAATTCAGGCCGTGGCCCGAGCCGTGACTGGATAGGTATGGTAAAAACGGGCGAGGCTCGCAATAAAATAAAGCAGTGGTTTAAAAAAGAGTGCCGTGATGAGAATATAGCGCGCGGAAAAGCAGAGCTTGAACGCGAGATGAAAAAAGAGGGCATATCAATTTCGCAGAGCGAGTTTGATGAGCTTATCACAAGTGTTGCGAACAAAATGTCCTTTAAGCAGGCAGATGAGCTGTTTGCAAGCCTCGGATACGGCGGAATAAAGATGAGCCGTGTCATAAACAGAATCCGCTCCGAGCAGCAGAGGAGTGAGGTGTACAGCAAAAGCGAGGACGAAGCAGTACGTGAAAAGCTTTCGCAGACACCTAAGACATCAAGCTCAAATTCAGGAGTTATAGTCCCGGGGGTTGAAAACTGTCTGGTCAAGTTTGCGCGTTGCTGTACTCCCATACCGGGCGACTCGATTATCGGATTTATAACGCGCGGATATGGCGTTTCCGTCCATAGGGCGGATTGTAAGAATGTCACGAATGCAATGAAAAGTTCTGACGATTTAAGCCGCTGGATTTGCGTGTCATGGGCAGATGAGATAAAGGATAAATTCCAGACCTCGCTTCAGGTTTCCGCAAAAGACCGCGACGGACTGTTTATGGATATTGTTACGGTTCTCAATAATCTGAAAATACCTGTCCACCAGATAGATGCCCGCCGCCTGGGTGACGGGTATGCCATTGTTAATGTAGTTATGAATATCAACAGCAAAGAGCAGCTTGAGTTTGTTATGAACAAGCTGCATGCAGTGCGCGGTTTAATAGATGTAAAGAGGACCAGAAGCTAGGAGGTAAGACAATGAGAGCTGTGGTAACACGTGTTAAATCAGCCGAGGTGCGTATTGACGGACACACGCATTCTCAGACAGGTAACGGACTTTTGGTAATTCTCGGTGTTTCGGTAAACGACACTGAGCATGAGGCGGAGTACCTTGCAAAGAAAATAGCACAGATGCGCGTGTTTGAGGACTCTGAGGAAAAGCTCAATCTGTCCTGCTCACAGGTTAACGGATCTATTATGGTAGTATCTAATTTTACGCTGTATGCAAATACGGCCAAGGGCAACCGCCCGAGCTTTATAGATGCAGCACGACCGGAGCTTGCGCGTCCGCTGTATGAATATTTTATTTCTTTACTGCGTGAAGCGGGATATAAGGTTGAGACAGGGGTTTTCGGCGCATATATGGAAATTTTGTCGGTAAATGACGGCCCTGTAACGATAATGATGGATACAGATGCTCAATGAAGCAGAAAGGAAAATTCACAGATATGGAACTTACAACGCTTGTAGTCGGATTTATAAACACAAACTGCTATGTTCTGAATGACGGAAAGCATGCCGTGGTGATTGACCCGGGTGCCGGTGCGGATAAGATTTTGGAAATTATTGAGACAAAATCTCTCACTCTTGATTATATATTTCTGACGCATGCGCATTTTGACCACGTTCTTGCTGTGAATGAGCTTAAAGAAAAAACGGGCGCAAAAGTAGTTGTTCATGAGGCTGAGGTTTACCGCTTAAGCGATGCGGAGGCTTCCGGCCACACAATTCTTAAAACGCGGAAATATGAGCCGATTAAGGCTGATATCGAGATTTCTGACGGATTCAGTACGGATGTCGGAGAAATGCATTTTGAGTTTATTTCAACTCCGGGCCATACAGAAGGCAGCGTTTGCATAATTTCAGGGAACATGATTTTCTCGGGTGATACGCTTTTCTTTGATACTTGCGGAAGATGCGACATGATAGGCGGGAACTACGGCGATATGCTCATGTCATTAAAAAGGATTTATCAGCTCCCGGGGGATTACGATGTTTTCCCCGGACACGGTGAGAGTACAACGCTTATGCGTGAGCGCGAGAAAAACATATACATGTCAGAGGCGATGCAGAATTGAAGCTTTATTTAAAAGGTCATAATTTAGTTGCCGCAGCGCAACAGATATATATGTGCATGTTTGAGGATTCTCATGCCGAAATATGTGAGGGCGAGCCGGAGGGCGAAAGCTATGCCCTGTCGCGCCTTGAAGAGTCTCCGACGGAATTTCTGTCAGTGACGGAGATATACGATAAAGGAGAAAAGCATACGGGAAGCGCGGATGTTGCAATACCGCAGAAAAGCGATATTAAGGAGCGAAGAAGGCTTGCCTCGTGTGCGGTGAAAATATCGTTTTATAAGGCGGCTGTTCAAATACTGCCGAAGCCTCCGGCCTGGGGTGCGCTGACCGGTGTTCGTCCGTCGAAGTTTGCGGCAGGATATCTTGACTCGGGTGCATCGGCGGAGGAGACGGTAAGAATACTGTGTGATGATTTCTTTGTGTCACGTGAGCGGAGTGAGCTTGCGGTTTCTGCTGCATTAAGGGCAAAGGCACTTGCGGACAGCACTTCTCCGCGGGATGCATCTTTGTATGTCGGAATTCCGTTTTGTGCTTCAAGATGTAAATACTGCTCATTTGTGAGCCACTCTGTTGAAAAAGCTCGGGCTCTTGTTGCGCCGTATCTTGAAATGCTTTTGTATGAAATATCGGAGCTTGGCCGTGCTGCGAGAATATCAGGGCTTAATTTAAAGACAATATACATAGGCGGAGGGACGCCGACCTCGCTTGGTGTTGAGGAGTTTCGGGCAGTTCTGAAATGCATCCGCGAAAGCTTTGATGTTGCGTCAGTTTCAGAGTATACGGTTGAGGCGGGAAGACCCGATACAATGTGCATTGAAAAGCTTCGCGCAATCAAGGAGTTTGGCGCGACGCGTATAAGCGTTAATCCGCAGACGATGAATAACGATATTCTCGCCGCAATGGACAGACGCCATACAGCGGAGGATGTTGAGGCTGCAATGGCGCAGGTAAAGGCGCTTGGCGGGCTCTGTGTAAATATGGATTTAATTGCAGGGCTTCCCGGTGATACGACGGATAGCTTTAAGACCTCTCTCGACAGGGTTATAGCGCTTGACCCTGAGAATATAACGGTTCATACGCTTGCTCTGAAAAAAGGCTCAGAGCTTTCGCGTGAAAAGGTCGCGCTTCCTACGGGGGAGAGAACGGCCTGCATGGTTGAGTATGCAATGACAAGACTTCGCGATTGCGGATATGTGCCGTACTATCTGTACAGGCAGAAATATATGTCCGGAAATCTTGAGAATGTCGGATATGCAAGGCCCGGATATGAGGGGCTTTACAACAATTATATAATGGATGAGCTTCATACGATATTATCAGCAGGGGCAGGCGGCGTAACGAAGCTCATCCGCCGCGAAAAAAATATTATACAGCGAATATTTAATCCCAAATACCCATATGAATACAATAATGCAAAAGAAAAGATAGATTCGGGAATTTCAGAGATTTGTAAGTTCTTCGCAAAAGAAGAGGAGGTGCGGTGAATGGCATTTGACATATCCGCAGTTAACGACAGAATAAAGAGCGACCCGTACGGCTTTGTAACGGAGTGTGAGGCAAAATACGCAAAATCAATAAAAGACGCGGCGGCAAAAATTGCCGACAGAGTCGGCGAGAGCTGCGTTGTGCTTCTTTCGGGTCCGTCGGGCTCAGGAAAGACAACGACTGCCTTAAAGCTTGAGCGTATGCTTGAGACCTTTGGCGTTCGTACACGCCCCGTATCACTGGATGACTATTTTAAGACCGTGGACATTGAGACGGCACCGAAGACGGAGGACGGCGGTGTGGACTATGAGTCGCCGTTATGCCTTGATACAGAGCTTTTAAACAGACATATAAAGGACATAATCGACGGGCGAGAGGTGTATGTACCAAAGTTTGATTTTAAAAATCAGCGCCGCTCGGATACAGTGCGCCCGCTTTGTCTTGGGAAAAATGAGGTCGTAATATTCGAGGGAATACATGCGCTTAACGATATGGTCACAAGTGCCGCAGGAGAGCATGGTATAAAGCTCTATATATCCTCAAGAAGTAATTTCACATATAACGGAGAGCTGTATTTTAAGGGCACATGGACAAGGCTGGTGCGCCGCATTGTCCGAGATATAAAATTCCGAAGCACAACGGCGGATTTCACGCTCACCATATGGGATAATATCCGCCGCGGCGAAAAGATGTATATATCTCCGTTCAAGGACAGGGCAGACATAATAATCAACTCGACTCATGAGTATGAGATGTGCGTGCTCAAGAAATATTTAAAAAAGGCGGTAACCTCTGTGCCGGAGGGCATTGCGCGTTATGATGAGATATTGCAGATGCTTGAGAATATAAACGCATTTGACGACCTGGGCGACGAATATGTCCCGACAGATTCGCTTCTGCGCGAGTTTGTAGGCGGGGGAAGTTTCAGATATTGATTTTTGTTTGTTGTAATAGTATAATGTAATTAAGGAGGAGGCGTTACTTTATGAATGAAAAAGTTAAGGCAATAGTGGACAAAATCCGTGCAGGCGCATATGCGGCGGGTGAGTTTGCCACAAAGACGTATAATACGGCCGGCAAGAAGGCCACAGGCGTCTACAACGCATCCAAAATAAAGCTTAAGATATTTGACCTCACAACAGACGTTGACGTGTTGTACCGTGAGGTTGGAAAGCTTCTTTATGCATCCCATTGCAATGAGGAAACCTCGGCAGAAGAAATTGACGCGAGGCTCACTGCAATCGATGAAAAGATAAGCGAGATAGAGGAGCTGCGTGAGGCTCTTAAGGATATGAGCGGCACGAAAAAATGCAGCGCTTGCGGCAAAACTCATGACGGTGATTGTGAGTATTGCTCGCAATGCGGGGAAAAACTTGACGACTGAGAACACCGTCGGCTGCCGGGTTTGCGGCAGCCGGCGGTTCATTAGAAAAGAAGGGTAATATGGATATACTTTTTGAAAACGCTCGTGTTATTACCATGGATGAGAAAAATCCGTATATAGAAAATGCATACATCGGAGTTTCGGGCAGGAAAATTGCATATGTCGGAACGGAGCGACCGAAAAACGCATTCAACCGCGTTATAGACGCGCGCGGAAAGGTGATTATGCCGGGGCTTATAAATGCACATACTCACATTCCGATGACTCTGTTCCGCGGATTGTCAGACGACTGCGAGCTTGATACATGGCTTCATGAGCATATCTTCCCTGCAGAGGACAAGCTTACAGCCGATGCAGTGCGTGACGGTGCGCGTCTTGCTGTTGCCGAAATGCTTGCATCAGGTACGACATCGTTTTCTGACAGCTATTTCTTCACTGATGCCATTGCCGATGTAGCGGAAGAGACAGGAATCCGTGCGAATTTATCACGCTCAATTGTCGGAGAGGGCGGTGACGGATATTACGACATGCCTTCCGTTGACGAGGAGCTCCGGTTAATAGACAGAATTCATTTAAAGGACGGCGGGCGCCTTCGTGCAGATGTTTCAATCCATGCTGAATATACTTCAGGAGCTGACTGCCGGAAAAAGACCGCGGAAATCGCCCGTGAGCGCGGGCTGGTTTTGCAGATTCATATGTCGGAGACTAAAAAAGAAAACGACGGGTGCGTGAAAAAATACGGAAAAACGCCTGCCGGTCTGTTTCTTGAGGAAGGATTGTTTGAGGGGGTAAAGCCCCTTCTTGCGCATTGCTGTCACCTTTCGTCTGAGGATATGGAAACACTCAAAAACATCGGGGCAAGCGTTGCGCATTGCCCGGTAAGCAATTTGAAGCTGGCCTCGGGAACAGCACCTGCTCCGGAAATGCTCGGTCGGGGAATAAATGTCTCTCTGGGTACGGACGGTGTTGCAAGCAATAACAGCCACGACATGTTTGAGGAAATAAAGCTGTTTGCAATATTGCATAAGGGCGTTCTCGGTGACCCGACAGCGGTCAGTGCATATGATGCAATAAAGGTTGCAACGGTAAACGGAGCAAAAGCACAGGGAAGAGACGACTGCGGCATAATACGAGAAGGCTTTGAGGCGGATATAATAATGCTTGACTTTGACAAAGTGCATCTTACCCCGTGCCATAATGTAATCTCAAACGCTGTATATGCCGCACGCGGCAGTGATGTTGTGCTCACGATGGTTGCAGGCAGGATTCTCTACGAAAACGGTGAGTTCAAGACGATTGATATTGAGCGTGCACTTTCCGCCATGCGTGCAAGATAGTCTCCGTGAGGTTATAAAAAGCGCGCTTTTTGCATAAATTCGCATATCAGATAAAAAAGGTGTGAGCTTCTGTTATGCGTGCAAAAAAGCAGAGTTTTATCCATGGCGCTGCAATTCTTGCTGTAGCAGGAATAGTGGTAAAGGTAATAGGCGCATGCTTTAAAATTCCGCTGGGTGCGGTGCTCGGTCCTGAGGGAATGGCGAATTTTTCGATAGCATATAATATCTATGCACTTCTTTTTGTGCTGTCTACGGCAGGGGTGCCTGCCGCTGTGTCCAAAATGGTGTCGGAGGCGATGACACTCGAGAACCTGAGCGATGTCCGCAGAATATATAAAGTATCATATCTTGCATTCGCTTTTATAGGCGGTATAGGTTTTGCAGTGATGTTTTTCGGAGCACCCGTGTTTGCGTCATTTATGGGCAGCCCTGATGCGGAGACATCAATCCGTGCAATTGCGCCGGCGGTGATGTTCGTTGCAATTTCGAGCATAAACAGAGGCTATTATCAGGGGCGCTCAAATATGTATCCGACAGCGGTGTCCGAGGTAACAGAGGCTGTCGGGAAGCTCGTGATAGGTCTTGGCGCTGCATTGTGGCTTAAGAAAAGTGGCTTTGGAGACAGTGCGGTAAGCGCAGGGGCCGTACTGGGCGTCAGTGCCGGTGCGTTTTTGTCGGCATTGTATTTTGCGCTTCTGAAGGACGGTGCGGACTACAGCACGGCAGGGGCGGGGCGCAAAAAGCGCAATATACTGGCAGAGCTTATGAGGCTTGCGGTGCCTATAACGATGGGGGCCGCGGTAATAAGCCTTACAAATGTTATAGACAGTGCGCTTGTTATGAATCTTCTGCAGAAGACGGGTTTTACGTTGCGTGAAGCAAAATGGCTTTACGGGTCTTATAACTATTCTGCGAATTTATTTAACCTGCCTTCGACGGTGGTAACTACAATTTCGGTTGCGCTTATTCCGACGGTTTCAGGTGCGTATGCGTCAAAGAGCTTTTTGCGGCTGGATAAGACCGTGAATTCGGCATTAAAGCTTACAATGCTTGTTGCGATACCTTCGGCGGCGGGCTTGTTCGCGCTCGCACATCCGATTCTTGACCTGCTTTATGGCGCAAGTGTTGAGGCTGAAAGCATCGCTGCGGCGGGGAGAATGCTTGCCGTACTTTCGTTTGCCATTCCCTTTCTTGCTGTTACTTCGCTTACAAATGCCGTACACCAGTCACTCGGAAGGGTGAATTTTCCTGTTTTTTCAATGCTCTGCGGAGCGGGAGTTAAAATTCTTTCCAATGCGATTCTTGTAGGAAAGCCTGCGATAAACATATACGGGGCGGCGATAAGTACCGTTTTATGCTATATAACTATCTCGTTGATTAATATATACGGCTTTAAGAAGTATGCATTCATGCAGCTTGATTTAACAAAAATTTTTATAAAGCCGATGATTTCGGGCGTATGTACGGGTGTTGCATCGTACTGTTTCCAGATGTATGTCAAAGGTATGGCGCAGGTGCGCAGTTTTGTTATTTTTTCTGTTTTGGCGGGTGTTTTGGTATGTGTTTTGTGCATCGTTTGCACAGGGGCAATAGATAAAAATGACAAAAAACTCATTTTTGGCGACAAAAAAATATTTAATTTTTTAAAAAATGATTGAAAAATTTAAGTATTATAAAAAAATACTTGCAGGAGAGCAATAAATATGGTAAATTTTTTAAAAAAAGAGAAATACGGAATATCAGACCTTATTGAGATAATGCGAATTTTAAGGTCGGATGAAGGTTGCCCCTGGGACAGAGAGCAAACGCACGAAAGCATCAGGATGAATTTCATTGAGGAAACTTACGAAGCGTGCGAGGCTATTGACAACAAAGACCCCGTTCTTCTTTGTGAGGAGCTCGGGGATGTTCTTGCGCAGGTTGTATTTCATTCTGAGATAGAACGCGACGCGGGACGGTTTGACATAGATGATGTTGCAGACGGTGTCTGCAAAAAGTTTATCCTTCGTCACCCGCATGTTTTTGGAGATTGCACGGTTAAGGATTCCGCGGAGGTCTTAAAAAACTGGGACGATATAAAGAGGCGTGAGAAAAAGCAGGGGACGCATTATTCCGCGATGGATTCCGTGGCGCGCAGCCTTCCGTCGCTCATGCGTGCGGACAAGCTTCACGGCAAGGCGAAAAAAGCCGGCGTTCCGCAGGAAAGCCTTGAGACATTGGTTGATAAAATCACGGATAAGCTTCATGCAGGTAACGGTATTGACATGGGAGATGTCCTTTTCGATATTCTTAAAATAGCAAGAATGCTTGATGTTAATCCTGAACAGGCACTGTATGAAAGATGCGAACGCTTTATTTCTGAGTTCGGGATTCTTGAAAAAGAAGCTGAAAAGTCGGGGGATCCGCTTGAGAATCTGCTCCGTCAGAATGCGGACAGGCTTTAGCAAAATTAATATGGCTAAAAGGGTTGGGGAGTAATTCGCGCCTTTTAGATAAAACAAAGAAAAAATAGGAGGCAAAACAGATGAACAAGACAGAGTTGGTAAACGCAGTCGCAGAGAAGGCAGGCTTCTCTAAGAAGGATGCAGAGAAGGTTATCAATGCTACAGTTGACGCTATCACAGAGGCTCTTAAAAGCGGTGATAAGGTTCAGCTCGTTGGCTTTGGCGCTTTCGAAGTAAAGACACGTGCTGCAAGACAGGGCAGAAACCCGCGCACTAAGGAGACAATAACAATTCCTGCATCTAAGAACCCGGTATTTAAGGCCGGTAAGGCTCTTAAGGATTCTGTCGCGAAGTAATTTTTGACCTATATCGGGGCGGAGAATATACTTCGCCCCGAAGCGGTCCACTTTTTAAGCTTTCAAGGAAAAATCTATGCGGATTGATAAGTATCTTAAAGTATCAAGATTAATAAAAAGAAGAACAGTTGCAAACGAAGCTTGTGACAACGGCAGGATTTCAGTAAACGGGAAACCGGTAAAGGCATCATATGATGTCAAGGTTTCCGATGTTATTGAAATCTCTTTTGGTACACGGACAGTAAAGGTTCGTGTTCTTGCCGTTTCAGAACATATGAACAAGGAAACGGCGCACACCATGTATGAAGAGGTGCGCTGATTTTTTATGCACACCTTACCGTTAAGCAGTTTGACTTTACAGAGAAAAAGGAAGATTCAAACCTGATTTCGGAAAGTAATAATACTAAACTTTGAGAATAAACAGCAGGGGCACCTAATATACTTTATCAAGATTATAGGAGGTGGCCTCATGCAGTTTGAAGATAAGGGCAGAATACAGGATGCTCCGCACAATGTAATTATAGAAGGCCGAGCCAGAATGAGTGTGTCCGGCGTTGAAGATGTTGAGAATTTTGATGATACGACGGTCGTTCTCTACACAAGCCGCGGAATGCTTGTAATACACGGCTCGGGACTACATATTGAGCGCTTAAGCCTTGAGACGGGCGAACTTGCCGTAGAAGGCACAATTGACGGAATACAATACAGCGATGAGATTCAGAGCGGAAGCTTCTGGTCTCGTTTGTTTAAGTAATGGCGGTGCGCTGTGATTAATTCCGTATCTGTGCAGACACTTGAATTTTTATATGCAGGTCTGCTCGGCGTCGGTCTCGGCGTTTTGTTTGATGTGATGCGCGTGTTGCGCTCATATATTCCCAAAAGCCATGCAATAACCGCAGCTTTAGACAGCCTGTTCTGGTTTGCGGCAATAATAGCGCTGCTTGCATTTACCATGACGGTTTCGGGCGGAAGAATGCGTTGGTATGTGCTTCTGGGTGTGTTTTCGGGCGGATTTGTATATATTGCCGCGCTCAGCGAAATAATCTACAAAGTTATGCGAGCGGTTGTTGTTGCTTCGAGGAGAATATTGTCACTTTTGACAAGGCCGATATATCTGATTTTGCGGGGCGTCTGGCGCACAGCAAAAAAGAGCGAGCAGAAACTGTGCCGTAAAGTAAGGAGTTTGCGTCGTAAAAGGCGCTTGGCCGGAGATAAAAAACAAAAGAAAAAAACGAAAGAGGTGTAGGGCGAATGGCAGCGAGAAGAAAAAAGAAGAAAAAAGGAATATTTCCGAGGCTCATTCTTGCGGCTTTTGTTGTGTATACAGCCATTACGCTCATATCAATACAAATAAAGGTTAATAACACGGAGAGCGATACCCGTAAGCTTGATGAGCTTATTGCCACAGAATCGATGAAGAAAGCGCAGCTTGAGCAGGCGCTGAGTGACGAGATTGATGATGAATATATGACAGAAGAAGCTCAAAAGCAAGGATACGCGGCTCCGAATGAGCGCGTTTTCGTGGATGTTTCAGGAAGCTGAAGAAACATCAAAAATACAAAGGAGGGCGCAGGAGAGAGCATGGCACTCGAGGTAGGAACAATTTGCAGCGGAAAGGTCACATCAATAACTAAATACGGCGCATTTGTAGAGCTGGGAGAGGGAAAAAGCGGAATGGTACATATTTCGGAAGTATCCCATTCATATGTCAATGACATAAATGACCACCTGCAAAGCGGACAGGATGTAAAGGTGAAGATAATCGGTATAGACGAAAATGGCAGGATAAGCCTGTCTATACGCAAGGCTTTACCGCGCCCGTCGGCTGCACCGTCAGCAGGACAGGGCGGCTATGCGCAAAAGAAACCTGCGCAGCGTGAACCTGCAGAGCTCAGCTTTGAGGACAAACTCAGACAGTTTATGCAGGACAGTGACAGCAAAATATCCAGCCTCAAGCAGTATTCCGACAGGCGTCAGGGAAATTCGAGGCGGGGACGCAGGTAGTTGCAGATTTTAAGAAACTAAGGAGTACGCAAAATGAAGGATATAGCAAGTGCGGTTGAAAAGCACCGTAATTTGATATTGGATGCAGAGCAATATATCTGGAAAAATCCCGAGTCCGGTTATAAAGAAGTTAAAACTTCAAAATATATGAAGGAAAAGTTTGAAGAGCTTGGCTATGATGTGGTCTGTGCCGGAGATATTCCGGGTTTTTACACGGTTTTGGATACCGGTCGTCCCGGGCCTCAGATACTTATATTGGGTGAGCTTGACTCTTTGATTTGCCCGAATCATAAGGATGCAGACCCTGAAACAGGCTGCGTTCATGCTTGCGGTCACCATGCACAGTGCGCAGCGCTTCTGGGAGTTGCGGCGGCGCTTAAGGAGCCACAGATATGCGATAAGCTTTGCGGAAAGATTCGTCTTTGCGCAGTTCCTGCGGAGGAGTTAATTGAAATAGCCTTCCGTACGGAGCTTAGAAGCAAGGGGGTAATAAAATACTTTGGCGGAAAGAGTGAGTTTTTATACCGCGGCTATTTTGATGGCGTGGATATGGCATTCATGGTCCATACCGCAAAGGATTTCTATGCAAATGACGGTTCGGTCGGTTGTATCGCAAAGACTGCGCATTATAAGGGCGTATCGGCTCATGCGGGCATAGCTCCGTGGGAAGGGAAGAATGCAATATACGCTGCGACACAGGGTATGTCAGCGGCAAATGCAATAAGGGAGACATTTGCCGAAAAGGATATCATAAGGTTCCACCCGATTATAACTCACGGCGGCGAGGTTCCGAGTGCTATCCCTGAGCTCGTAACGCTGGAGAGCTTTGTGCGCGGCAAAACATTTGAAGCGATAAAAAATGCAAACAGGAAGATTAACAGGGCGCTTTGCGGTGCGGCTCTTTCAATGGATACGAATATCGAGATAATTGACACTCCGGGATATGCACCGCTTATAAACTGTCAGGATATGGTGGAGCTTGCAAAAGAAGCGGCAGATGCCATAATCCCTGAGGAAAAGTTCTTTATCGATCATACTACGCTCTCGGGAAGTACGGATATGGGTGAGCTTTGCGGCCTTATGCCGGTCGTGCATCCTTATGCCGGCGGTGAAACAGGTATACAGCACGGCGACAGCTATTATATAGAAGATCCTGAAAGAGCCTGTGTCAAGTCTGCAAAGCTGCAGCTTGCAATGCTTTTGATTCTGCTTCAGAATAATGCAAAACGCGCAAATGAGATTATAGCGGCATTTGAGCCGCAATTTGACTCGAAGGAAGAGTATTTTGCATATGTCGACAGTATAAACTCCTCAGGCGACAGAATAGAATACAATGATGGCTTTGCAAAGGTAAAAGCAGATTAATTAAAACATACAGGCGCTTTATTTACTGTTTTTGGATTATAAAAACACAGGCAAATTAAAAAACAGCTCTTTTTCAATTAAAAGAGCTGTTTTTTTGCAATTAAAAACTGGAAATTCTCTGCAGTTTGTGATATACTGTATAATTAAGTTGGTACATATTTTTTTTGAGGTGTTAAGTACTATGGCACAAAAAAAGAAAAAACGCGTAACAGCAGCAAAAAGGGCTACTGCTCCAAGAAAAAAAAGCAGCAGTGAGATAAAGCGCATAACACAGAAAAGGCGAGCACAGATAAATCAGCGCTGGGCCTTCTTGATGTTTTTCCTGGCCCTGCTCATATTTCTTGCAATGTTCCGTGTTGATGCGGTTTTTGTTGAATTTATCGGAGAGGTGTCCTGTTGGACGATAGGCACCGGCTTCTTTGCAATGCCGTTTTCTTTCCTGCTTGCAGGAGGACTTCTTATAATAAGCAGAGGCCGGCCCATTAAGTGGCGTGTTATATGCGCGCTCCTTATCCCATATGCTATAGGAGCCCTGTCGCATGCGCTTGTCGGAACGGACGAGCTTTCGTTTGACGCAATTGTTATGTCGGGAGAAACGCTTCGTGGCGGCGGTATTCTCGCCGGGTATCCTGTTGCGCTTCTTATACAGGGCATAAGCAGAATAGCAACGACGATTTTGTTCATTATGTTTACTGTTTTTGTCGTTCTCAACGCGTTCAATTTAACAGTTATAAACGCTTATGATGCCCTGCGCGCATTTTTTGCAGGTATGCGTCATGAAGTGGAATACGAAGAAGAGTATTACGAGGAGGAAGAGCTCCAAAAGGCCCCTGAGATTAAGCTTCCGAAAAGGCGTCGCCCCGTTATAGACATTCCTCTTGATGATATAAAAGAGGAAGAGCCTGAAGAAAATGAGAAAAAGGGCTTCCGTCTTGCGGCAACTTCTGTAAAAACACCTGCTGAAGTATTGGCACCTGAAGAGGTTGTTCATATAAATGAGGACAATTTCAGTGAAGATTTGCTCCGCGCAATAGAGGAGAGCGAAAACGGAAACGAAAGTGAAAAAGAGCCTGCTCCCGGTGAGGGCTTTGTAATTCCTGATGAAAAAGAGCTTGAGAATAAAACCATGTATGCATATCCGCCCATGTCGCTTCTGAACGCACCTAAAGCAGAGTCTAAGTCGTCATCTTCAGATGAGCTTAAAACCGTCGGAATAAAGCTCGGCGAAACGATAAAGAGCTTCGGCATCGATACCCGCGTTGTCAATATAGTGCGCGGTCCGTCAGTTACCCGATACGAGATTCAGCTTGATGCAGGTGTAAAGCTTTCAAAACTTACAGCGCTTTCTGATGATATAGCGCTTGCTCTCGGCGCAAGCGGAGTTTTCATTGCGCCGATACCGAACAAATCACTTATAGGAATTGAGGTTCCTAACAAGTCTGTACAGGTAGTAAATATATCTGAGGTAATCACATCAGATGAGTTTACAAAGAACGAAAGCAATGTTGCATTCGCACTCGGCAAAGATATATCGGGAAATTGCATGGTGTGTGATATATCAAAGCTTCCGCATATGCTTATCGCAGGTACAACAGGTTCGGGAAAGTCTGTATGCATAAACTCGATTATAGTAAGTATTTTGTATAAGGCGACACCTGAGCAGGTCAGGCTTATAATGATTGACCCGAAGATGGTTGAGCTTGGTGTGTATAACGGAATACCGCATCTTCTTGTCCCTGTCGTTACGGACCCGAAAAAGGCCGCCGGCGCGCTCCAATGGGGCGTTGTGGAGATGATGCGGAGATATAAGCTGTTTTCAGAGCGCAATGTGCGTGATATGAAATCATATAACAAGGCGGTCGCGCGAACAGGTGATGCGGAGCCTCTTCCGCAGATTGTTATAGTTATAGACGAGCTTTCCGATCTTATGGTGGTTGCCCGTAAGGATGTTGAGGACTCCATAATGCGCCTGAGCCAAATGGCGCGTGCTGCGGGTATGCACCTTATAATAGCCACCCAGCGTCCGTCGGTTGATGTTATTACGGGTGTTATAAAATCAAACATACCGTCAAGAATTGCATTTGCCGTCGCATCCAAAATTGAGTCAAACATAATACTCGGAAGTATGGGTGCCGAGAAGCTTATAGGCAGGGGGGACATGCTGTACGAGCCGATGGGGGTAGCGAAGCCTACACGCGTTCAGGGTTGCTTCATTTCTTCTGATGAGGTTGAGGCAGTCGTAAATCATGTCAAGAAGAGCAGTACGGCAGAATACTCCGAGGAGATAATGGAGCAGATAGAGAAGCATGTAGAGAAGAGTGAGGGCATGGCGGCAGGCGCAGAGGTCGGAGACAGCGATGCCGACGAAATGCTCGATGCCGCAGTGGATGTGGTTCTCGAATCGGGACAGGCATCGACATCAATGCTTCAGAGAAGATTAAAGCTCGGATACTCGCGTGCTGCACGGATTATTGACCAGATGGAGGAACGCGGAATCGTAGGAGAATTTGAAGGCTCAAAGCCAAGAAAGATTCTTATAACGCGTGAACAGTGGCAGGAAATAAAGATGCGCAGAGAGGACTTGTAGAATTACAGATATGCAAAAAGATTTTCTACCTATGACAAAAGCGGATATGGAAAAGCGCGGGTGGGACTACTATGATTTTCTGTGCGTGACGGGGGATGCATATGTGGATCATCCGAGTTTTGGCTTTGCTGTCATAACGCGTGTGCTTGAGGATGAGGGATATCGCGTTGCAGTTCTTTCCCAGCCTGACTGGAAAAGCGCGGATGCTTTTCGGAAGCTTGGAAAACCGCGTCTTGCCGCACTTGTCACCGCAGGAAATATAGATTCGATGGTCGCACATTATACATCTGCAAAGCGCCGTCGCCGCTGTGACAGCTATACACCGGGCGGCGTTTTGGGAAAGCGTCCCGACAGGGCGGTGACGGTATATGCAAAGCGGATTAAAGAAGCTTTTCCTGACTTGCCTGTTGCAATAGGCGGGCTTGAAGCATCGCTCCGCCGATTTGCACACTATGATTATTGGGATGATGAGGTTAAACGCTCTGTATTGCTCGACTCGGGTGCCGACCTTTTGATGTACGGTATGGGCGAGGATACGGTTGTACAGCTTGCAGATTCGTTGGCAGGCGGAGCGGACATATCACAAATCAGAAACATAAAAGGCACTGTTTACAGGTCAAAAACGCTTGATGACTGTATATACCCGTATTTAGAGGTTCCGTCATATGAAGAGGTCTCGTCGGATAAGAGAAAATACGCACTCGCAGCAAAAGTCCAGCAGGAGGAGCAGGACGCGGTGCGCGGCCGTGCACTTGCCCAGAAGCACGGTGCGGAGTATATAGTCCAGACGCCTCCGCAGCCGCCGATAACAACAGAGAGGTTTGACCATGTGTACGAGCTTCCGTATATGCGGAATTATCATCCGTCTTATGAGGCGCTCGGCGGAGTTAAGGCAATAGAAGAAGTGAAGTTTTCAATAATACACAACCGCGGCTGTTTTGGCGGGTGTAACTTTTGTTCGCTTGCATTTCACCAGGGGCGCATGATAAGCGTAAGGAGCCACGAGTCTGTTATAAATGAGGCTAAAGCGCTTGCTGAGCTTCCCGATTTTAAGGGATATATCCATGATGTGGGCGGGCCGACGGCGAATTTCCGTCATACATCATGTAAAGAGCAGCTTGAGCGCGGTATGTGTAAAGGCGGATGCCTTGCTCCTCGCCCGTGTAAAAATCTTGATGCAGACCATAGCGATTATCTTTCGCTTTTGAGAAAACTGCGTGCATTGCCTAAGATAAAGCGTGTATTTATACGCTCGGGAATAAGATTTGACTATGTGCTTGCGGATAAGTCTGATGAGTTTTTCAGAGAGCTTGTGAAATACCATGTCAGCGGACAGCTCAAGGTTGCACCTGAGCATTCGTGTGATAATGTATTGAGGCTTATGGGGAAACCAAGTTTTGATACGTACCGTCGGTTTTATAAAAAGTATTTTGATTTGTGTGCTGCATGCGGAAAAGAGCAGTATCTGGTTCCGTACCTAATCTCATCACACCCTGGCTGTACGCTTGAGGATGCAGTGAAGCTTGCGGAATATTTAAACAGTATCGGGCACATGCCTGAGCAGGTACAGGATTTTTATCCGACTCCGGGGACGGTATCGACCTGTATGTATTATACGGGGATTGATCCTGTCAGCATGAAGAGCGTATATGTTCCGAAAACGGCTCAGGAGAAGGCTATGCAGCGCGCCCTTCTTCAGTGGCGCAAGCCGGAATTAAGAGCGGTTGTAATTGAGACGCTTAAAAAGGCGCACCGGGAGGATTTAATCGGCAACGCAAAGAGGTGCCTTGTGCGTCCTGAACGCGAGAAAAAGAGCGAGCGTGAAAAAAGCTACTATGCCGCAAGGCCTTTTGAGAAAAAGCGCGCAGGCAATGGGCGGAAAAAGGGGAACAGACGCTGATGCTTATTTTGGGAATTGACCCGGGTTATGCAATAGTGGGGTACGGTCTTATAGACACAAGGGATATGAAGACTCTGCAGTACGGTGTGATAAGGACGGAGGCGGGGATAAGCATAGAAAATCGCCTCTGCGAAATATATGATAATATGACGGAGCTTTTGCGTACATTCAGACCTGACCATGTCGCCATCGAGAAGCTGTATTTTAACACAAATGAAAAAACGGCGATAAATGTGAGTCAGGCGCGGGGAGTAATAATCCTCGCATGTATAAAATGCGGTGTAAAGATATATGAGTACACACCTCTGCAGGTAAAAATATCAGTTGTCGGATACGGTAGAGCGGAAAAATGCCAGGTTATGGATATGACAAAACGCCTTCTGGGGCTTAAGAAGATTCCGCGGCCGGACGACGCTGCGGATGCGCTTGCAATAGCGCTATGCCATGCAAACTCTTCGGGAAATCTTCTGATTAAATTATAATGTGAGGTATAGAGATGTTTAAATATCTGCGTGGAACTGTGGGTATGATAGAACCGAATATGGTGGTTTTGGATGTCGGCGGTGTAGGCTTTGCCTGCAATACATCTCTTGTTACATGTTCAAAGCTGAATGTCGGAGAGCTTGCAACGCTATATACATATCTGCATGTGCGTGAGGACATTTTGGATTTGTACGGTTTTTGTGATGAGGACGAGCTTGTGTGTTTTAAGCTTCTGACATCAATATCAGGAGTCGGTCCGAAAGCCGCGCTTGCGATTCTGTCTGTGGTGACGCCATCCGCGCTTACTCTTGCGGTGGCAACGGGAGATGAAAAACCTCTTTTAGCTGCAAGCGGAGTAGGGAAAAAGCTTGCCGGACGAATAATACTTGAGCTTAAGGACAAGCTTGCAAAGGGTATGACGGATAGCGGAGTTATAACGGCACAGGAGACGGCAGGAACAGCGCAGAGTTGCGAGAGTGAGGCGGCGGAGGCACTTTCTGCACTCGGCTACGGAAGAGATGAGATAAACTCTGCTCTGCGCGGTGTCGACACGTCGACAATGAGCGTTGAGGATATTGTGAAGCTTGCTCTTGCAAGGCTTATGAGATAAGGAGGTGTAGGCTGTGAGTATAGAGTTTAATAACCCTATGGAGGAAATTGAAGAAGACGGACGTATGGTTTCCACAATGCTTACAAATCATGACGATAATGAAAACAGCTTGCGCCCGAGAACGCTTACTGAATATACCGGTCAGGAAAAAGTTAAGGATAAGCTGTCTGTATATATAGAGGCGGCACGTGGAAGAAGCGAGGCTCTTGACCATGTTTTGCTCTATGGCCCTCCGGGGCTTGGAAAGACCACTCTTGCTGCGATAATAGCAAATGAAATGGGTGTAAATATACGGACGACATCAGGCCCTGCTATAGAAAAAACCGGTGACCTTGCGGCTCTGCTCACGAGTCTTAACGAAAACGACATACTTTTTATTGACGAAATACACAGGTTAAACCGAAGCATTGAGGAAATATTATATCCTGCGATGGAGGATTTCGCGCTTGATATAATAATCGGCAAAGGTCCGTCGGCACGGAGTGTGCGCCTCGGCCTGCATAAATTTACGCTTATAGGTGCAACAACACGGGCAGGTCAGCTTACATCGCCTTTGCGTGACAGATTCGGAGTAATGATGCGGCTTGAAATGTATACGCATGAGGAGCTTGCAAGAATAGTAAAGCGCAGTGCCGGTATAGTCGGGATAAGGATTGATGATTCGGGTGCTGAGGAGATTGCAAAGCGCAGTCGCGGAACACCGCGAATAGCGAACAGAATTTTAAAGCGCGTCAGGGATTTTGCAGAGGTTCGTGCAAATGGCGAAATTACGAGTGAAGTGGCTGATATGGCTCTGCGTATTCTTGAGATAGATAAAATCGGGCTTGATACGACTGACAGACGCATGCTGGAGAGCATAATATATAATTTCGGCGGCGGTCCTGTGGGGCTAGATACACTTGCGGCAACCATAGGGGAGGAAGCCGTTACAATAGAGGACGTTGTAGAACCGTATCTTCTTCAGCTCGGCTTTTTAAGCAGAACGCCGCGAGGCCGTTGTGCGACAAAAAAAGCATATGACCATTTAAACATTCCGTTTGAAGGTCAGCTTGAGTTGTAATTTAAGTCTAAAATGGGTTCAGAGTTATATTAAATTGCAAAAATATAGCTTGACATTTAAAAAAATGTAGTTTATAATTCATAATTGATACTGTTTCAGATGGTGGTTCCGAATTTGGAAAAGTTTGAGAAATTGAGCGATGAAGAGCTTGTTATTCTCTGCCGTGAGGGTGACCGTGATGCGGAGGAGGCTCTGGTTTCAAGGTATACGAAATATGTTCGCAGTCTTGCTCGGCCGTATTTTCTCGCAGGCGGTGATTCGGAGGACCTTATCCAGGAGGGAATGATAGGTGTCATAAAGGCGATTTCGGGCTTTGATCCTCGTCGCCATGCGGCATTTAAGACATTCGCCTTCACATGCATTAAAAACAGGCTATACTCGGCGATTAAAAACGCGTCGGGAAGTAAGCATAGTCCGCTTAATAACTATATCCCGTTTGAAACGATTATTTCCGATTCGGAAAGTGAGTGTTGCGGTGAAGCGGCACTCGGAGCAAGTATGTCACTTGACCCGGTTGAGCAGATAATCGGGCATGAGGCATATAACGAGCTTTCAAAGGCTTTGCAGGGGATTTTATCCGGCTTTGAACTTGAAGTTCTTGGCCTGTATCTCGAAGGCCTGCCGTATGCGGAAATTTCCGAGCGGGTATCAAAACCGCAAAAATCAGTTGACAATGCGGTACAGCGTATCAGGCGCAAGTTCGCATGTTATATTTCCGGTAGAGGCGACATCAGGTAAATACCTGTGTAGCATATATTAAAAATGCCCAAGTAGCTTAAATCATTCAGAGCGCAGTTGAGGTGTCGGTGGAAGTCCGTCCTGGGGCAAGTCTTAAGTCAAAGAGAGGGTAACAAAATGTACGAAGACAAGACATTACAGTGCAAAGAGTGCGGAGCAGAGTTCGTGTTCACAGCAGGTGAGCAGGAGTTTTATGCAGAGCGTGGCTTCATGAACGAGCCGCAGCGTTGCAAGAGCTGCCGCGATGCACGCAAGCAGGCAAGCCGTGGACCGAGAGAGTACTTCACAGCAACATGCGCATCATGTGGCGGAGAAGCTAAGGTTCCGTTCGAGCCGAAGACAGACCGTCCGGTTTACTGCAGCGATTGCTTTGCACGTATGCGTCAGGAAGACAATCAGTAATTGATTAAAAAAGGCCTTCGTCAGAAGGCCCTTTTTTATTGCCTTTTTTTGCGGTTTGTGTTACAATGTAGCGTATGTTAAGCAACTTTCCGAAAGGAATCATATAATTATGGATATTAAAAAGAAAAGGATTCTTGCATCTGTACAAAAGCCTGCAAGATATACAGGCGGTGAATATAACGCCGTTGTAAAGGATAAAGATGCGGTAGATGTCCGTTTTGCGTTCTGCTTTCCGGATATTTACGAAATAGGAATGTCGCACCTTGGGCTTCGGATACTCTACGGTCTTCTTAACGAGCGTGAGGATGTATGGTGCGAACGCGCGTTTGCCGTATGGCCCGATATGGAGGAGCAGCTTAAGGAGAATGATGTAAAGTTGTTCGCGCTTGAAAGCGGTGATGCGCTCTGTGAGTTTGATATTGTCGGGTTCACGCTTCAGTATGAGATGAGTTTTTCTGCGGTACTCAATATGCTGTCACTCGGCGGGATAACTGTTCGCCGTGAGGAACGCGGAGAGGAGGAACCGCTCGTTATCGCAGGCGGTCCGTGCACATATAACCCTGAGCCTCTTGCTGATTTTATTGACCTGTTCTGCATAGGTGAGGGCGAGGAGCAGATGCAGGAGCTTATTGATTTATACAAGGAGCATAAGAAAAGCAAAGGTTCTAAGACTGAGTTTTTAAAAAAAGCCGCAAAGATAGGCGGGATATATGTTCCTTCACTGTATGATGTCAGCTATAATGACGATGGAACTGTCTGCTCAGTGGATGCGCGCGACGGTGCTCCAAAGGTTGTAACAAAACGAATTATTGAGGATTTTGATTCTGTATATGTTCCTAAAAAGGTGATAGTCCCCTCGACAGAGATAGTACATGACCGCGTATCGCTTGAGGTGTTCCGCGGCTGTATTCGCGGATGCCGTTTTTGCCAGGCGGGATATGCATACCGTCCTGTCCGTGCAAAGCGCGCCGAAACACTTATAGCGCATGGTAAGGAAATGTGCATATCATCGGGATATGAGGAAATATCGCTTGCATCATTGTCAACAAGTGATTACAGAGAGCTTCCCGAGCTTGCAGACGGATTGCTCGATTGGTGCGAGCCGAGGAATATAAGTCTTCAGCTTCCGTCACTCCGCGCTGACAACTTTTCCGTAGAGCTCATGCACCGGATTCAGAAGGTACGAAGCAGCGGTCTGACTTTTGCTCCCGAGGCGGGCAGCAAGCGCCTGCGTGATGCAATAAATAAGAACATCACTGAGGAAGAGATTTTAAACGCTTGCAAAATAGCGTTTGAGAACGGACGGAGCACGGTTAAACTGTATTTCATGATGGGTCTTCCGACAGAAACTGATGAGGATATTGAGGGAATTGCAGCTCTTTCACAGAAAATATTATATCTGTGGAAGACATACGCGACCAATAAGCGCCGCGGTGTCAAAATTACGGTAAGTGTTGCCTGCTTTGTGCCGAAGCCGCATACGCCTTTCCAGTGGGAGGCGCAGAACACGCGTGAGGAGTTTGAACGCAAGGCGCATCTTCTTCGTGATGCAATAAAGGCAAAGGCGATAACCTATAACTGGCATGAGCCGTCGGTGAGCTTCCTTGAGGCAGTGTTTGCGCGTGGAGACCGCCGCCTCGGAAAGGTTATAGAAACTGCGTGGAAGAAAGGCGCAAGGCTTGACGGCTGGGGCGAGCATTTCAGCCTTGATACATGGCTTTCTGCATTCAACGAATGCGGAATATCGCCTGAATTTTATGCGAATCGTGAGCGGAGTAAAGATGAGATACTTCCCTGGGAGCATATCTCAACAGGAGTTATGAAGTCACATCTCTACCGTGAGCGCGAGCTTGCATATAAGTCCGAGCTTTCTCCGGATTGCAGAAAGGGTTGTACCGGCTGCGGTGCTTCGAAGCTTCTTTCGGGAGGTAAGTGCGATGCGTAAAGTAAGAATCCTTTACAAAAAGCTGGGCCGCGCCGTTTACATATCACATCTTGACATAATGCGTACATTCCAGCGCGCGTTAAAGAGGGCAGAGGTTGATGTAAAGCATACCGAAGGCTTTAATCCCCACCCGTACATTTCGATAGCGCTGCCACTGTCGCTGGGGTATAGCGGTGAGTGTGAGCTTCTCGATTTGGTGCTCCTGAGCGATGAGGATAATGATGAGCTCATAAGGCGGCTTAACCTTGCGTTGCCTGAGGGGATAGAAGCCGTGTCGGCATATGAGGGCGGGCGTCCTGTGCGTGATATTGCATATTCTGAGTTTTGCATGTCGCTTAAGTATGATGACGGGGCAACTTGCGGAATTTCAGGGAGAATTAACGCGCTTTTTTCGCGGAATGAGCTGATTGTTATAAAACGCAGCAAGCGCGGTGAGTGTGAAACTGATATTGTGCCGCTGATAAAAACACTTAAGGCTTCGGAGGATTGCGGAGAGGTAAAGGTGTGCGCAGTTCTTGCCGCGGGTGCATCGGCGCTGAATCCTGAGTATCTCTTAAAAGCGATAGAAAAGTATGAGCCGGAGTTATCCCCGTCATTCTGCGAAATTTCGCATACAAATATATTTGATAGCCAATTAAAGGAATTCAGATAAAATTTTTGTCAAAATTGTTGACATTTGCTTTTGTTAGTGGTAAAATGATAAAACCGCGTTGAGTGGGCAAAAGAAGTTGCGGCATGCACGCCTACAAGAGCGAGACTCTAAAATATGAGAGAGAGGTGCAACAAAATGCAGGCAATTTTTGTCACAGGTGGCAAGCAGTATAAGGTTTCCGAGGGCGATGTTATCTATGTTGAGAAGCTTAACCTCGAAGGCGATACTGTTGAGTTTGACAACGTACTTATGACGATTGACGGCGACAATGTTACTATCGGTACACCGGCTGTCCAGAACGCAAAAGTCACGGCCAAGCTCGTAAAGAACGGCAAGTCAAAGAAGATTATGGTCTTCAAGTTTAAGGCTAAGAAAAACTACAGACGCCGTCAGGGTCACAGGCAGCCGTACACAAAGCTGCAGATAGAGAAAATCAGCGTCTAATGGTCACGGTTAAAGTCCTGAAGCATGGTGAAGACACAGTCGGCTTTGATGTGTCCGGGCATTCCGGATATGCCAAAGAGGGCAGTGATATAATCTGTGCGGCGGTTTCAAGCGCGGTGGGCTTGTGTGAATCGATTATAAATGATTCATTTCATGCATCGGCGCAGGTATCTGTCGATGAGAAATGTGCAAGGGTGTTTTTGAGATTACCCGATGCAGTTTCTGAAGATATTAAAAGACCGTGTGTGAGGGTGCTCTCGTCATTTGCGCAGCATATGCTGTCGCTTTCTGAGGAGTATCCGAAAAACATTAAAGTTTTGGAGGTGCAGTCAAATGCTTAAAATCGGAATTCAGTTTTTTGCACATAAAAAGGGCGTCGGCTCTACAAAGAACGGACGCGATTCTGAGTCGAAGAGACTTGGCGTAAAGCGTGCTGATGGTCAGTTCGTACTCGCGGGCAACATTCTTGTTCGTCAGCGCGGCACAAAGATTCATCCCGGCACAAACGTAAGCCGTGGCTCGGATGACACATTGTTTGCGACAGCGGACGGTGTCGTTCGTTTCGAGCGTCTCGGCCGCGACCGTAAGAAGGTTTCTATCTACCCGGTTGCTCAGTAAAAAACAAATTGCGCGGGCAGGTCAGATCTGACCTGCCCGCATTGTATAATATGGGATAAACAGGTTTATAATTTCAGCGAAGTGAGGTGACTTCCTCCATGTTTGTAGATGTGGCAAGCGCGAGGTTTATTGCAGGGCGCGGCGGTGATGGTGCCGTTGCGTTCCATCGCGAAAAATATATTTCGGCAGGCGGACCTGACGGCGGCGATGGCGGAAACGGCGGAAATGTTGTACTCGTTGTTGACGATAATATGTCAACACTCGTTGAGTTCCGGTATAAAAGAAAGTTTGTTGCAGAAAACGGAGAAAACGGAAGTGGGAAGCGTTGCTCGGGTAAAAACGGAAAAGACATAAAGATAAAAGTTCCGAGAGGTACGCTCGTATACGATATAAAAAGCGGCGCACTTATAAAGGATATGTCCGACAGCGAGCCGTTTATTATTTGCCACGGCGGACGCGGCGGCTGGGGAAACCAGCATTTTGCAACGCCGACGCGTCAGGCACCCAGGTTTGCGAAGCCGGGAATGGAAGGAGAGGAGCTCGAGGTGCGTCTTGAGCTGAAACTCCTCGCTGATGTCGGTCTTGCAGGGTTCCCGAATGTGGGAAAGTCTACGCTTTTGTCAGTTGTCAGTGCAGCGCGTCCCAAAATTGCAAACTATCACTTTACGACAATCACTCCGAATCTCGGCGTTGTGCGCGTAAATGAAGGGTTTTCATATGTTATGGCGGACATTCCGGGGATTATTGAGGGCGCAAGTGAGGGCGCAGGCCTCGGACACAGGTTTCTGAGGCATATCGACCGGTGCAGACTTATCGTGCATATGGTAGATGTATCCGGAAGCGAAGGGCGTGACCCGATTGCGGATTATGAAGCTATAAATGACGAGCTTTCACGGTACAATCCGGAGCTTGCTGCGCGCCCGCAGATTGTCGCGGCAAACAAGTCGGACTTGATTTACGACAGGGAAGTTGCGGAAAAGTTTAAGCAGTATATATCCGAAAGAAATATTCCGTATTTTGAAATTTCTGCCGCGACAAGACAGGGAGTCGATGTGCTTATGAATAAGGTTTCAGAGACACTGTCAAAACTCCCGCCGATTGAGGTGTATGAGGCAGATTATGTTCGCGAAGAGCGTGATACCACGAATCACGACTTTACCGTCACGAAACTTGATGATGGTGTGTACGAGGTTGAGGGTGAGTGGATAAAGCGCGCTATGGGATCTGTTAATTTTGACGATTACGAGTCGCGGATATATTTCGAGCGCCTTCTCAGGAAATACGGCGTGTATGATGAGCTTGATGCTCGCGGTGTCCAAGAGGGCGACACTATAATAATCTATGATATGGAATTTGAGCATGTAAATTAATATAAGAAAATGACGCGTTTTACGCGTCATTTTCTTTTGCATATGGTTGTGTTTAAATTCGTTTCAACAGATTTTTTGAAGCGGTCTCGGCATATCTTTGGAGATTGCCGCGCTTATTAAGGTAGAACAGAATTGTATATCTGTCCCGCAGCTTGAGAGCGGTAAGGACACTTTCGACAAGCTTGTCGTAGCTTTTGACGGGAGACGGGACATTCATGTCCGTACAGAATTTTTCTACTGCTTCAAAATATCCTACATATTTTAAGATAAGTGATTTTAAGTGCTCATCCTCCGTTTCCTTAAGGAGGAGAAGATACATTTCCGCGATGAGCCTTGTCGCCTCACACACTTCGAGTCCGTGCAGATTCGGCTTCTTTCCCTCTGCAACATCAGAAAGCTCCCAGACATGTGAGACGATGTGCTCCGAGCCTGATGCCGGGCGCGAGTTTCCTGTATATGCCATGCCAAGCCCGGTAACGGCAAACCCTTCCATGATGTTTTTTATACACATCGGATCGCGCTTTTTGAGGGAATATCCGCTACTGAGGCATGAGTTTGTTGCGTTGATAACGTCCTTTGCAATTTTGTCACAGAAATAATCTCCGTTGTAGTCACGCGCAAGCTCCCAGTCAAGAATCCCGGTGTATTTGCCGAACATATCGCCGATTCCGGCGAGAAGCATGTCCCACGGTGCATCTTTCATAATATCCGTATCGGCAATAAGGAAAGCGGGCGTGGTGCATTTTATAGTTGCCTTTGAACCGTCAAACAAAAACGGTGAGCCTGCTGAAAGAAACCCGTCCATAGACGGCGCCGTGCCGATGATTCCGTATGGTATGCCGAAACGGTACGATACAAGACGGCAGGAGTCGTTGATGGTTCCGGTGCCGACTGCGAGTATTAAGTCGGGCAGGGGAGAATAGCTTAAAATATCTGCATCATATTTAGGGTCATTCATATGTACAAGTATGTTCCCTACGGTCTTGTAATCAGGGAGAGGGTCCTTGGGAAGAACGAGTATGGAAAAAAGCTTGCCAAGCCCGCGCACAATGCTCTCAACTTTTCTTCCTGCTACATTATATGTGGTTTCGTCACAGACTATATAAATTTTTGAGTAATTCTTAATTGTGTCGGAAAGCTCGTTTAATGCTCCCTGTGAGATGAAATATTTATCTACCGGTGCGGAATGCTCCTTCATCTTACAATCACACTTAAATTTAATCATTTGTTTAACCCCGCTTTGCTGCATTATTTATATATAATTGTAATGCAAAACAGACACATTTACAACCTTTGTAAAAAATATAAAAAAACCCAAAAAAAGTCTTGACATTCAATGCATTATACGGTAAACTATAGGAGCGTTTGTATGGACGCAGTATGCGATGAAGCGGGAGATTGCTGCAATATGCAGGTAACTTCCGTGGAGTATGTCCGTTAATCGGGCGGCAGGAATGACTGTGCGAGTTCGCGATGTAAAATGCGGACAAGTACCGGATTTGGTGAGAACCCCTGCTACCAATCCGGTTTTTATAGTGCCAAAGCGTGAAACGCGTGGCAGAGTTGTGCAGGAATTTCGCCGCACGCAGAAAAAACTACGTGCGTTTAAGGAGGAACAAAAAATGGCAGCAATATCAAAGGAAATGATTCGTGTCCGCCTCAAGGCTTATGATCATCAGCTTATTGACCAGGCGGCAGAGCGTATCGTCGAGACTGCAAAGAGAAACGGTGCAAAGGTCTCAGGTCCGATTCCGCTCCCGACATCAAAGGAAGGCATCACTATGCTTCGCGCGGTGCACAAATATAAGGACAGCCGTGAGCAGTTCGAGCGCCGCACACACAAGCGTTTGATTGATATATTGAAGCCGTCTGCTGAGGCTGTAAAGGCACTTATGTCTTTAGATCTTCCGGCAGGTGTCGAGATAGAAATCAAACTGTAAAATTGCAAAGTACCGCAGCTCTTCAAACTGCCCGCGTTAGGGGTGCAGGCAATGTGAGGAGCGGGTCAAGTTGGCCTTGTGCCAACCAATAACCTTAAAGGAGGAAGATATATGCAAAAGGCAATCATCGGAAAGAAAGTCGGCATGACTCAGATTTTCGACGATTCGGGTAAGGTCATTCCCGTTACTGTCATCCAGGCGGGTCCGTGCTCGGTCGTACAGAAAAAGACTGTTGAAAAAGACGGCTATGAGTCAGTACAGCTCGGCTACGACGACATTGCAGAGAGACAGCTCACAAAGCCAAAGGCCGGGCATCTCAAAAAGGCCGGTGTTTCGGCAAAACGCGTACTCAAAGAGTTCAAGCTTGAGGGTACAGAGCTCAATGTGGGCGATGTAATCCGCGCTGATGTATTCGCAGAGGGCGATGTTGTGGACATAACCGGTGTCAGCAAGGGTAAAGGTACAGCCGGTACAGTAAAGCGTTTCGGTCAGCACATGCAGAACCACACACACGGTGTCGGCCCTGTTCACCGTAGCGCAGGCTCAATGGGCGCTAATACGGACCCGTCAAGGGTTATGCCGGGCACAAAGCTCCCGGGCCGTATGGGTGCTGAGCAGGTAACTGTACAGAACCTCGACGTCGTCAAGGTAGACGCAGAAACAAACATGATCGCAGTCCGCGGTGCTATTCCCGGTCCTAAGGGCGGGTTTGTGTTTATACGCGACGCTGTGAAGAACGTGTAAACACAACTTACAAGCGAAAGGAGTTAGAAAGCTATGCCTAAGGCAACAGTTTATGATATGACCGGCAAGCAGGTCGGAGAGATTGAGCTCTCGGAAGCTGTATTCGGCATAACACCCAATGAGGTCGCTATGTATGAAGCGGTCAAGAACCACCTTGCCAACCGCAGACAGGGCACACAGAGTACGCTCACACGTGCTGAAGTCAGCGGTGGTGGCAGGAAGCCGTGGCGCCAGAAGGGTACGGGACGTGCCCGTCAGGGTTCAATCCGTTCACCTCAGTGGACACACGGCGGAATTGCACTCGGTCCCAAGCCGCGTGATTATTCATACCGTCTGAATAAGAAATATCGTCGTCTCGCACTTCTGAGTGCGCTTTCGACAAAGGCAGCTGCAGGCGAGATAATCGTTGTAGACGACTTAAACCTCAGCGAGATTAAGACAAAGTCAATGGTCGCTTTCCTTAAGGCTGTTGACGCTTCCGGTAAGGCACTTATAGTTACACCGGAGGTTCGCGAGAATGTTATAAAGAGTGCTCGCAACATTCAGGGAGTAAAGACAACAACTGCAACAATCATCAATGTTTACGACATCCTTAATCAGGGTAAATTCATTGTTGATAAGGCTGCGGTAGAAAAGATTCAGGAGGTGTTCGCATAATGAAATCACCTTATGATATCATAAAGCGCCCGATAATCACGGAGCAGTCAATGGAGCGCGTAGCTGATAAGGTATATGCCTTTGAGGTGGAGAAGACTGCGAACAAAGTAGAAATCCGTCAGGCAATCGAGGAAATTTTCAACGTAAAAGTAAAAAAGGTGAATACGATAAATGTTCTCGGCAAGGAAAAGAGAATGGGAGTTCATGTCGGATTCCGCCCCGATTACAAGAAGGCAATCGTTTCACTCACAGACGATTCGAAGACGATTGAGTTCTTTGAGGGAATGGTGTAAAGCCATAAGGCTGATGACACCCAACACCATTAAAAGGAGGAAAAGCAAATGGCTGTAAAAACGTTTAAACCGACGACTCCGTCGAGACGTAATATGACCGTAACGGACTACAGATTACTTAGCGATGTTAAGCCGGAAAAGAGCCTCTTGGAAAACCTCAGCAAGAATTCCGGCCGCAACAGTTACGGCAGAATCACCGTTCGCCATCGCGGCGGCGGAAACAAGCGCAAATACAGAATTATTGATTTCAAGCGCGACAAGATGGATATCCCCGCAGAGGTTCTTACTCTTGAGTACGACCCGAACCGCGGCGCATTTATATCTCTTGTTCGTTATGAGGATGGCGAGAAGCGCTACATCATCGCTCCGCATGACCTCAAGGTAGGAGATACAGTAATCTCAAGTGCAACGGCAGATATTAAGCCCGGAAACGCACTTCCGATTATAAACATCCCTGTAGGTACGATTATCCACAATATTGAGCTTAATCCGGGACGCGGTGCACAGTTTGTACGCGGCGCAGGTAACGCAGCTCAGTTGATGGCTAAGGAAGACGGCATGGCACTTGTGCGTCTCCCGTCCGGTGAGCTTCGCAAGTTCCGTTTGAACTGTATGGCGACAATCGGTCAGGTTTCAAACCTCGACCACGAGAACGTTCAGATTGGTAAAGCCGGTCGCAAGCGTCATATGGGCATCCGCCCGACAGTACGCGGTACAGTTATGAACCCCTGTGACCACCCGCACGGCGGTGGTGAGGGCAAGAGCCCGATCGGACGTCCGGGTCCTGTTACCCCGTGGGGTAAGCCGACACTCGGTTATAAGACCCGTAAGAAGAAGAACCTGTCCGACAAGTTCATCGTAAAACGCCGTGGCAGTAAGTAAGGAGGCTAAAATATGAGCAGAAGCGTGAAAAAAGGCCCCTTTGTTGCCCCCGAGCTTTTAAAGAGGGTCGAGGAGATGAACCAGAAGAATGAGAAGAATGTTGTAAAGACATGGTCTCGCGCATCTACAATATTCCCGTCATTCGTTGGTCATACATTTGCCGTTCATGACGGCAGAAAGCATGTTCCGGTTTATGTAACAGAAGATATGGTAGGTCACAAGCTCGGTGAATTCGCTCCCACGAGAACGTATAGGGGTCACTCAGGCAGCAAGACCTCGAACACGAAGTAAGACAGGAGGACGCAGTAATGGAAGCAACAGCACATTTACGGTATGTCCGCATTTCGCCGAGAAAGGTCAAGATAGTAGCAGACCTCATTCGTGGAAAGAAAATTGCGGAGGCCAACGCGATTTTGGCGCATACGCCCAAAGCCGCTTCCGAGCCGATCCTGAAGCTCCTCAAGAGCGCAGTTTCCAATGCGGAAGCCAATCACGGCATGAATGTCGAGAACCTTTATGTTTCACAGATCTTTGCATGTCCCGGCCCGATTCTCAAGAGAATCATGCCGAGAGCACAGGGCAGAGCTTTCAGAATCAATAAAAGAACCTCGCACATAACAATCGCTGTGGCTGAGAAGGATTAGGTCAGGAGGTTAATTATGGGACAGAAAGTGAATCCCCACGGTTTACGCGTGGGTGTTATCAAGAATTGGGATTCCCGTTGGTATGCCCGTGACGAAAAAGTGGGCGACCTTATCGTGGAAGACTATAAAATCCGCGAATATCTTAAGAAAACTCTGTACAGAGCAGGTGTGCCGTGTATAGAGATAGAGCGCGACAGCAAAAAGGTAAGAATATTCATCCACTGCAAGAGCCCCGGAATAGTAATAGGCCGCGGCGGCACAGAGATTGAAAAGCTTCGCCTTTCTGTTGAGCAGATGATAGGTAAGCCTGTCGCACTCAACATTATCGAAATAAAGAACCCGGATGTCAATGCGCAGCTCGTTGCAGAGAACATTGCAGAGCAGCTCGAAAAGAGAATCTCATTCCGCCGCGCAATGAAGCAGTCGATGGGCCGTGCAATGCGTATGGGCGCAAAGGGTATCAAGATTGCAGTATCCGGTCGTCTCGGCGGTGCGGAAATTGCTAGAAGCGAACACTATCATGAGGGTACAATTCCGCTGCAGACACTTCGCGCTGATATCGACTACGGCTTTGCGGAAGCAAAGACAACATACGGAAGAATCGGCGTTAAGGTATGGATATACAAGGGCGAAATTCTTCGCACAGGCGAGCGCGGACCCAGAACAATAGACATGCCGAAGCCGCGTGAGGAGCGTCGTGAGAGACGTGACCGCCGCCCGAATGACCGCCGTTTTGGAAACAATAACGGTCAGCGCAGAGACAATCGTGGCCCGTCTGACAGAGGCAGTGCTCCTCGTAAGGAAGGAGGCAGCAAGTAATGCTTTTGCCTAAGAGAACAAAATTCCGCAGAGTTCACAGAGGCCGCTTAAAGGGCAAGGCAACTCGCGGTAACAAGGTAACATACGGTCAGTATGGATTAGTAGCTTTAGAGGCCGGCTGGATTAAGAGTAATCAGATTGAGGCGGCTCGTATTGCTATGACGCGTTATATCAAGCGTGGCGGACAGGTTTGGATTAAACTTCTTTGTGATAAGCCTGTTACGGAAAAGCCGGCTGAAACACGAATGGGTTCAGGTAAAGGTTCACCCGAGTATTGGGTAGCTGTTGTTAAGCCCGGCCGTGTAATGTTTGAAATCGGCGGCGTTTCCGAAGAGCTTGCGCGTGAGGCTATCCGCCTTGCGTCACACAAGCTTCCGGTAAAGTGTAAATTTGTAAGGAAAGAAGATCTCGAGACTGGTGGTGATAATTGATGAAGGCTAAAGAGATACGTGAAATGACACTTGATGAGATGGGTAGAAAGCTTGAAGAGCTGAAGAAGGACCTTTTCAATCTCAGGTTTCAGCATGCTACGAATCAGCTTGAGAATCCCATCAAAATTGTTGACGTAAAGAGAGATATTGCCAGAATCAACACAATCATCCGTGAGAAGGAAATCTCTCAGTAATTTTTAGAAGCCGCGATATGCGGTATAGACGAGGAGGTTTGCAAAAGCAATGAGTGAAAGAGCTTTCCGAAAGACAAGAGTCGGAATAGTTGTATCCGATAAGATGGACAAGACTTGTGTTGTTGCCATTGAGGACAGAGTACAGCATCCGCTCTACAAGAAAATCATTAAAAGAACACTTAAGCTTAAGGTACACGACGCAAACAACGAGTGTGCAGTAGGCGATAAAAT
>JAZRPG010000040.1:0-39341 GCA_045649105.1 Eubacteriales bacterium | reverse complement strand
TCTTATCTGCCGCTCGTTTCCGCTTCCGCTTAACTCGCGACCGATTATCGATTATATCACGCTCACTCCGCTTTGTCAAGAACTTTTTTCGCTTTTTTTAAGCTTTTTCTTCGCCTCGTCTTGACCCCGCGCTGAGGTGCCCTAATAATATATCATTTATCAGGGCACCTTGTCAACCCTTTTTTTGAAAAAATTTTTGTAACCTTGTCCAAAGAATTTTAATACTATGGTTTAGAACCCATTTCCCCTTTGAACGGAGGATTCTTTATGTTTATTATCTTCATATATAATGACTCAAGCAGGCGGCTGGAGAGATATTCTCTCGAAGCGTACGACAACATGCCGTACATTTTAAATAATTCTATGCTCGTTTCAGATTTTTTCAAAAACAGTTCATCCTACATCGGTTGGTCATCCAGCTCCTTTCTGCAGGCATGGGATTCATTTTCATTTGGCGAAATACGGCCTTGTCATGTATTTCGCCGTTTGTGCGAAGGAGGACACATACAAAATTCAATGCATTTCGCAGGGCTTGCCGCCGATTTTGAGATATCAGACAGCGACACAGAAAAAGCGAAGATATCAGACATAAATAATTTTTTCCGATTTTCAGAAAATTATTCCAGCAAAATCCATGTAAGCTCACAAAACTTACAAAAACAATTCCCGAGACTTTCTTACGGCATGTCCGGTTTGTTTGTCCTTATACTTCAGGACGCTCTTAACACGCTCGGCTTTACAGGCGGGGAGCTTGACGGTTTTTTCGGTTCAAGGACAAAACATTCGCTCGGCGAATTTCAAAAAAGCCAAAATCTTCCCGTCAGCTATGAGGCAGATGCAGATACATGGCTGCACCTTACTCTCCTTGCCGCAGGGCACGGCATCTCCGGCACAACAACGCACATGAGAGGCAAACACAGATTCTTTTGTTGCTCCGAGCAGTAAATTATATTTGATTTTGCTGCGACTTTCATATATAATTATATCCGATAAAAACTATCGCTTTTCACGGAGGTTGCATCATGCCGATTAAAATACCTGATTTGCTGCCTGCACGCAGCATACTTGAAAACGAAAATATATTTGTAATGTCGGAGCAACGCGCATCGCATCAGGATATCCGCCCGCTCCGAATTCTTATTTTGAATCTTATGCCTACGAAAGTTGCAACAGAAACCCAGCTTCTGAGAGCGTTGTCAAACACACCGCTTCAGATTGAATTTGACCTGCTCAAAACCGCAACACACACCTCAAAAAACACCTCAGCTGAGCACCTTGATTCATTCTATAAAGATTTTGCAGATATAAAGAACAGGAAATATGACGGAATGATAATTACGGGCGCCCCCGTTGAGACTTTTGAATTCAAATCCGTCGACTATTGGGACGAGTTGTGTGAAATCATGGCATGGACAAAAACAAATGTGTTCTCCACATTCCATATTTGCTGGGGTGCTCAGGCGGCACTTCACTATCACTACGGAATAAGCAAAATGCAGCTCGACAATAAGCTTTTCGGCGTATTTCTCCACAAGAACCTGAACCCGAAATGCCCTCTGCTGCGAGGCTTTGATGACGTTTTCTATGCTCCGCATTCGCGACACACCGAGATAAGCGAAGACGAAATACTTAAAGTCCCGGAGCTTGAGATACTGTCCTCCTCTCGCGAGACCGGCCCATACATCATACTCGGAAACGGCGGCAGGCAAATTTTTGTTACGGGACATCCGGAATATGATGCCGGAACTCTCGGAAACGAGTACACACGCGATCTCGATCGCAACATTCCGATAGATATCCCGAAAAACTACTACAAAAACGATGACCCGTCACTTTTACCTGTCGTCACATGGCGTGCCCACGCTCATCTTCTGTATACAAACTGGCTGAATTACTACGTATACCAGTCCACGCCGTTTAATGTTGATGAAATCAGTTAATTTACAACAAAAAAACATGGGGCGATATCTTACGATATAACCCCATGTTTTTTTATGCGTAAAACTTATGCTGTCCGATTGTCATTACATAGTCGCGGTTTTCAGGTATCCATGTGCTTGTGGAAATCGACGGATTAAAGAAAAATAAAACATTCTTATCGGTAATTTTATATTTCTCCAGACATATTTTTGCAGCTATAATGCTTTCTTCCGTCGGGTTGTTGTGTATACTTCCGTTTGCTACGGGTGTGAACTGTACACCTCCTGCCGTGTCAAACACGACATCGTACACGCTGTCAGGAAAGTTTTCGCTTGCAACACGGTTCAGAACTACGTTCCCGATAGCAATCTTTCCTTCAAGCGGCTCTCCCTGACCTTCCGCACTTATCACACGGGACATCCAGTTCAAATCGTCTTTGTCATAAAATTCATCACCGCCCTGCAACACCGTTCCGCCCGTTTTGACAAACGCTGTCCTCGAGGATGCATCCCACGTTACATCAGCTCCTATTATTTTCGACAGACTTCTTACAGGCACATATGTCGCGCCGTCAATTATAAGGTTTTGATTCCCTGAATAAAGAACTCTGTCATTCCCCTCTATATAAGCTTTGCCGATACCTATATAAATTTGCACCTCATCATTAATTACTGATGCCTCTCTGTTTTTAGCATTCCATTCCACTGCACCTGAACCGGTGCTTTCCGAAAACTTTCTCAGCGGCACATATGTCACTGATTCTATAAGCCTCGCTCCATCAAGTTCATTTCCGTCTATGTTTACGCTGACCTCTGCCGCAAATGCCGTTACTGAAACGCACGCGGCCATAAGTAATGCAAACAGCATTTTTGTAATCCCTTTCATAAAACACCTCCTGTGTATGGCTGGTTTTTATTTTAAACAAAACTTTTTTCTTCTTCAACCCTCAAATTCTTCATAATTCTCTACAATTTCCCAACAAAAACATTTTATCGCTTTATCATGCTAATATATTACTTGACTAATTTAATTGTATGTGGTATAATTTACAAATCAATAGTGGAGGTGGCAATTATGCTGCAGAATCTTACACCTGAGGAAGTAATTCCTTTGAAACTGAGCTCACTTTACGAGCAATACGGATACAGCAAATTCCGCATGAGTAAATTCGAGTCATACGACCTTTACCGTGATAATAAAAACTTTTTAAAAAGCCAGAGCATCATTACCTTCACCGGCGCAAACGGCAAGCTGATGGCTCTGAAGCCGGACATTACACTCAGCATGATAAAAAACACCGGAGACGATACAGGCGCAAGAAAACTTTATTATCTTGAGAACGTATTCCGCCTGAATCAGAACGGAAATGAATACAGTGAAATACGCCAGATGGGTCTTGAATATATCGGCGGCGATGAGGGATATGCGGAAACGGAGGTTATAAAACTTGCGCTTTCGACTCTCGAAACAATCGACAGTGAGTATGTCCTCGGCGTAAGCCACATGGGTTATCTCGCAAGTTTTCTGATTTCAGCAGGGCTTTCCGCAGATGCCATGACGGACATTTTCGCCGCGATGAAAAAGAAAAGTGCCAATGCCGTCCGTGCACTTGCCGAAAAATTCGGGCTTGATCAAAACAGCTCTGATATCCTCTGCCGGCTCACTACTCTCTCCGGTGCTCCGGGCGATGTTCTCCCCCGGCTTTCAGAGCTTGCCCGGACGTCTGAGGCAAACGCCGCTGTCAAGGAGCTTTCAGAGCTCTGCGATGCGCTCGGCGCCCTTGCAAAAAAAGTTAAGATAGACATGTCCGTTATAAACGACTTTGACTATTACAACGGCATAATTTTCAACGGGTATATACGCGGTATCCCGCGTGCAGTTCTTTCCGGCGGCAGATATGACAGCATAATGCGCAAGTTCGGAAAAAACAAGCCTGCGCTCGGTTTTGCCTTGTATATAGGTGAGCTTGACCGCGCACTGCACACGCCTAAAGAATATGATGTCGATGTTCTTCTTTTATACGGAAACACAAAGCAAAAAGTTGTCCTTGCTGCCGTAGAGGCAATAATCCGTGACGGTAAATCCGTCCGTGCAGAACGAGAAGCTCCTGCAGGAATTACGCCGCGCAGCATAGTCAAGTTACATGACGACGGAAATATGGAGGTAATGCGCAATGCTTAATATAGCACTTCCGAAAGGTCGCCTGGGCGACCGGGCGTACAGCATGTTCCGCAAAATAGGATATGCATGCCCCGAAATGGACGAGGACAACCGCAAGCTTGTTTTCGAGAATGCCGATGCCGGTGTCAGCTATCTTCTTGTTAAGCCATCCGACATTGCAATTTATGTCGAGCACGGTGCCGCAGATATCGGCGTTGTAGGCCGTGATGTCCTTCTCGAGACCGTCCCCGATGTATATGAGCTTTTAGACCTCGGCTTCGGCAAGTGCCGTCTTGCGGTTGCTGCTAAAAACGGATTTGTGGAGGACACTGCAATCCCGCTCCGTGTTGCGACAAAGTACCCGCGGGTTACACAGCAATACTACTCATCCATCAACCGCGAAATTGAAATTATAAAGCTTAACGGCAGTATTGAGATTGCGCCGATTCTCGGTCTTTCCGATGTCATCGTTGACATTGTGGAAACGGGCTCAACGCTCAGAGAAAACAATCTCTCTGTCCGCGAAACCGTTGAGGAATCCTCAGCACGTCTTATTGCAAACAAAAGCAATTATCACTTCCATTCAGAAGAAATTGATGATATAATAAAGCGATTGGAGGAGTTGCTTTGATTAACATTTATACTGAAACCGAAGCGCGTGATAAAGCTCTTTTCGCGCGCGCCCACAACAGCACTCCCCCCGAAACAGAGGAGCGCGTAGCCGCAATACTCGACAATATATCAAAAAACGGCGACCGCGCAGTTTATGAGCTCTGCGAGCGGTTTGACGGCGCAAAGCTCTCCTCCCTCCGCGTAAGCGAAGAGGAGCTTGAGGACGCCTATTCATCTGTCGAGCCTGACTTTCTGGAGACACTTAAGCTCTCTGCCGAGAATATATTTGAATTTCACAAAAAGCAGGCAAGATGCGGATTTAAAACAGAAAAGGACGACGGGGTTATAATCGGTCAGCGTGTCCTTCCCCTCTCACGCGTAGGTATCTATGTACCGGGCGGTACCGCAAGCTATCCGTCTACCGTTCTCATGAACGCAATACCCGCAATTATAGCAGGTGTTCCCGAAATAGTTATGACCACTCCGCCTGACAAAGACGGCAGGATTTCACCTGTTATACTTGCCGCGGCAAAGCTTTTAGGCATTAAGGAAATATATAAAATAGGCGGTGCTCAGGCCGTCGGCGCTCTTGCATACGGAACCGAGACGATTCCGCGTGTAGACAAAATAGTCGGCCCGGGCAACATATATGTTGCAACGGCAAAGAAGCAGGTTTTCGGCATGGTCGACATTGACATGATTGCAGGCCCGAGCGAAATCCTTATCGTTGCCGACAGC
The DNA here is from genome assembly GCA_045649105.1 of Eubacteriales bacterium. GTDB lineage: Bacteria > Bacillota > Clostridia > Oscillospirales > JAAYXM01 > JAZRPG01. The sequence goes on along the minus strand of JAZRPG010000040.1, from coordinate 33,911 downwards.
TCTGCAAAGGCAAGCTTTGTTGCTGCAGACATGCTCAGCCAGGCAGAGCATGACAGGCTTGCAAGCGCGCATCTCCTTTGCACATCCCCAAGCTTTGCCGACGCGGTATCGCTTGAGCTTGAAAGACAGCTTGAGGTTTTGCCGAGATGCGACATTGCGCGTGAATCAATTAAAAACAACGGAAAAATTGTTATATGCAAATCTACGGAAAGTGCAATAGCGCTTGCAAACGAAATTGCGCCTGAGCATCTTGAGCTTTGTCTGGACGACCCGTTTGCATATCTTGATGATGTGAAAAACGCAGGCAGTGTGTTCCTCGGAAACTATGCGCCCGAGCCACTCGGAGACTACTTTGCAGGGCCGAACCACACACTCCCCACCATGGGTACGGCGAGATTTGCAAGCCCGCTCGGAGTTGATGATTTTACAAAGCGCACAAGCTTTATTTACTATACAGAAAAAGCACTTAAAAAGGTATCGCGCCGCATTGCGTCCTTTGCCGAGCGCGAAGGCCTTTCAGCACATGCAAGAAGTATTACAAAGCGATTTGAGGACAATATATGAGCACTTTTTTGGACCGGAAGCTTTCATCGCTCACACCGTATACTCCGGGTGAGCAGCCTAAAACTACAGGCGAGATTATAAAACTTAATACAAACGAAAGTCCGTATCCCCCATCGCCGAAAGTTCTCTCGGCGCTTGCTGACGAAGCGGAAATTTCAAACCTTCGTCTTTATCCGGACCCGACTTGCCGTAGCCTCACCTGCTCCATTGCAGACAGGTTTGGAATCCTTCCGGAGAATGTAACCGTCGGAAACGGAAGTGATGAGCTGCTCGCATTCTGCTTCCACGCATTCTGCGAAAATGGCGCAGTATTTCCCGACATCACATACGGCTTCTATGAAGTGTTCTGCAAAATGTTCGGTACACCTTTTTCCACCATTCCGCTGAGAGAGGATTTCACTATTGATGTTGATGCCTTTTGCAAGAGCAAAGCTACGGTTTTTATCGCAAACCCAAACGCACCTACGGGACTTTCTCTTTCTCCGGCAGAAATTGAAAAAATCGTTTCTTCCGACACAAACCGCCTCGTTATAATAGACGAAGCATACGTCGATTTCGGAGCAGAAAGTGTCATTCCTCTTACATCGAAGTATGAAAACCTCCTCGTAATCCACACGATGTCAAAATCACGCAGTCTTGCCGGCGGCAGAATAGGATATGCAATCGCGGACAGGGCTCTTATAGCGGACCTTGAGCTTATGCGTTTTTCGTTTAATCCGTATAACATCAACCGCCTATCACTTATTGCAGGTGCCGCTTCTGTTTCGGACGAAAAGTACTTTGACGAGTGCAGAAAAAAAATTATTGCGTCGCGCAAAGTCTTGATTCGTGAGTTTTCCGCGCTGGGCTTCTCCGTCACGGACAGCTGTGCAAACTTTATATTTGCAGGAAAACATCCCAAAATCACGGCAGAACAGCTCATGAATAAGCTGCGCGACAGAAACATCATTGTCAGACATTTCAACAAGCCGCGCCTTTCGGACTTTCTGAGGATAACGGTCGGCTCGGAGGCGCAGTGCAAGAAGCTTATTGAAGCTGTTAAAAGTATTTTATGCGAGGTGTAAAAAATGACGAGAGAAGCAAAAATAGCAAGAACCACAGCAGAAACCGATATAGAACTCAGCCTTAAAATTGACGGAAGCGGCGAGTATGAGATCAGCACGGGCTGCGGATTTTTAGACCACATGCTTGAGCTCTTTTCCTGCCACGGCGGATTTGACATTTCTCTCCGCTGTGACGGTGATTCGGACGTTGATTTTCACCACACAACGGAAGATGTGGGCATTGTACTCGGAAAGGCGTTTTCCGAAGCGCTCGGCAACCGCGCCGGGATACAGCGCTACGGCGATATTATTCTTCCGATGGATGAGGCGCTTATCCTTTCTGCCATTGATATATCGGGGCGCGGCATTCTCGTCTGCGAGCTTGATATCCCGTCACAGAAGGTTGGCGAGTTTGACACAGAGCTTGTAGAGGAATTTCTCGCTGCTTTCTCGCGCACGCTTGGCGCTTCGCTTCATGTGCGTCAGCTTGCGGGCAAAAACAGCCACCACATTATTGAAGGTGTATTTAAGGCTCTTGCACGCACGCTCCGCAAGGCATGCGAAATTTCAGGAAACAAGATAATGTCCACAAAAGGCATAATCGAGGAGTAATATTTAATGACAGCAATAGTTGATTACGGAGTAGGCAACCTTTTCAGCCTCTCCGCCTCACTCCGCAAAATAGGCACAGAGTGCATAATTTCACGAAGCGCCGAAGAAATATCTTCATGTGACCGTATTATTCTCCCCGGCGTCGGCGCATTCGGCGATGCTATAAAAAAGCTTTCTGAATCAGGACTTATACCGACGCTCCGGGAAGCCGTCAGAAATAATAAACCGCTGTTGGGCATCTGTCTCGGAATGCAGCTTCTGTTCACAGAAAGCTTTGAATACGGCCATCACAAGGGGCTCGGCTTTATAAACGGTGTTATTCGCCCTCTGGCAGAGGATATTGATAAAAGTCTTAAGGTTCCGCATATGGGTTGGAACAGGCTTGATTTATCTGCAGAATCTCCGATTTTAAAGTATACAAAGGACGGAGACTACGTCTATTTTGTGCACTCTTATTATGCGTGCGATTGCGCTGATGCTCTCGTCGCCACATCGAATTATGATGTCCATGTTCCTGCAATTGTTCAAAACGGCAACATTTTCGGGTGCCAGTTTCATCCGGAAAAGAGCGGTAATGTCGGACTCGGAATTTTAAAAGCATTTTGTGAACTGTAATTCTTGAAAGGATTTCATATATGAAAATACTACCGGCAATAGATATAAGAGGCGGCAAAATCGTCCGCCTTACAAATGGCGACTATGACAAAATGAAGGTGTACGGCGACGACTTTGTTGCCGTTATAAATGAGTTTATCTCCTGCGGCGCAAAGTGCCTCCATGTAGTAGACCTGGATGGTGCAAAAGACGGCGCACTCTCGAATTTTTCAATGATTTCCGATATAATCGCTTCCGCTCCGCTTGAGGTCGAAGTTGGCGGAGGCATACGCGATGAGGCACGGATAAGGAAATACCTCGACGCAGGTGTCGCACGCGTTATTCTCGGTACCGCAGCGGTTAATAACCCTGCATTTTTAGCAGATATGGTAAAAAAATACGGTGAGCACATCGCAGTAGGCGTAGATGCAAAAAACGGCGAGGTTGCAACCAACGGCTGGCTCGAAGGCTCGGGAATTGCGAGTCTCCGCTTCTGCCGCGAGCTTCAGGCAAAAGGCGTCAAAACAATTATTTACACTGATATTTCAAAGGACGGAGCTCTTTGCGGGACGAATCTTTCAGTATACAAAGAGCTTTCGGAAATCGAAGGGTTGAACATCATTGCCTCGGGCGGGATAACATATCTTGACGAGATTGAAAAGCTTCGTGAAATGGGGATATACGGCGCAATTGTCGGAAAGGCGATATATGAAGGCCGCTTAAGTCTTAAAGATGCAATCGCAGTATCGGAGGAGAGGTTATAATGCTCACCAAAAGAATAATCCCCTGCCTTGATATCCGCGACGGCAAGGTTGTAAAAGGCGTAAACTTCAGCGGAGTACGCGATGTTGATGACCCTGTAGAGCTTGCGCGGTTTTATAACGAGTCAGGTGCAGACGAGCTTGTCTTTTACGACATAACGGCAAGCGTTGAAAAGCGCCCGCTTTTTACAGATGTTCTGGAGCGCGTTGCGGGCGAAATTTTTATTCCGCTGACAGTCGGAGGCAGCATAAACACGCTTGACGACTTTGAGCGCGTCTTAAAATCAGGCGCAGACAAGGTCAGCGTAAACTCAGGCGCGATACGCGACCCGTCTCTAATCTCGCGCGCGGCAGAAAAGTACGGTGACCAATGTGTCGTTCTTTCTATGGATGTAAAACGGGTGGACGGAGCGTTCCGCGTTTTTTCAAAAGGCGGACGCGAGGACACGGGACTTGATGCTCTCGAGTGGGCATGTGACGGTGTAGCGCGCGGTGCAGGCGAAATCGTCCTCAACAGCATTGACACGGACGGCGTTAAAAACGGATTCGACCTTGAGATGCTTTCCGCTCTTGCCGAGTGTGTGTCCGTCCCCATAATTGCATCGGGCGGAGCCGGATGCAAGGAGGACTTTGTAAAGCTGTTTGGACTTACAGGCATTGACGCAGGCCTTGCGGCAAGCATTTTCCACTTCCGCGAGCTGTCTATTACAGAGCTTAAGAATTTTCTCCGTGAAAACGGAATTGCTGTACGTATTTAAGGAGTGTTACTATGAATATATCAGAGCTTAAGTTTGACAATTCGGGGTTAATCCCCGCAGTAGTACAGGATTTTTACACAAAAAAAGTCCTTACGGTTGCATATATGAACCGCGAGAGCCTTGAAATAACGCTCAGAGAAGGGCGCACCTGCTTTTTCTCACGCAGCCGCAAGGAACTGTGGCGCAAGGGAGAGACAAGCGGAAATGTCCAGCATGTGGTCCGTATAACAAGCGACTGTGACAATGATGCGCTCGTTGTTGAAGTCATTAAGGACGGGCCTGCCTGCCACCTCGGCGGCGACAGCTGTTTTATAAACGAGCTTTTCTCTTCCCCCGAGCTTCAGGAATTTTCCATTGAGGCTCTGTATTCGCTCCTTGAGGGAAGAAACGCTTCACGCCCTGCAGGAAGCTATACGACATATCTTTTTGAAAAGGGACGCGAGAAGATACTCAAAAAAGTCGGCGAGGAGTGCACAGAGGTTATAATCGGCGCCATGAAGAACAGCCCTGAGGAAACTGTTTACGAAATTTCAGACCTGTGTTATCATGTCCTTGTCCTTATGGTTGAAATGGGAATATCCGTATCCGACATTCGCCGTGAGCTTGCCTCACGCCATGTTGTTGACCACAAGGTAAAGCAGGAGACAATGAAATGAGCACAGTAAAAAGCTCTCTGCATAATCACACGACTCTTTGCGACGGTGCGGCAACTCCCGATGAGCTTATTCTCTCCGCAATCGCCGAAGGTCTTTCGGACATCGGAATATCGGGTCACGGCTATACGCCTTTTGACCTTGACTATTCTATCAAAAGCGAGGACGGGTATATAGATACCATTCTTGCCTGCCGCAAAAAATACAGCGATAAAATCCGCGTCTGGTGCGGAATTGAGCAGGATTTTCTTGCGCCGTGCCGCGACTCTTCGCGTTATGACTATGTAATCGGCTCTGTTCATTATATGAAGGCGCCGGGGGCTGAACAATACTTCCCATTTGATGCTTCATACGAAAAAACATTGTTTCTCAAAAATGAGCTTTTCGGAGGTGACGGATACGCCCTGTGCAAGGAATATTACAGGCTGGTTGCCGAAAACGCCTTAAAGTACAGACCGGACATAATCGGCCATTTTGACCTTATAACAAAATACAACGGCGACGGGCCTATGTTTGATGAAAATGACAGAAGATATCGCAGCACAGCCCTTGAATCTCTCGATGCCTGTGCTGAGACCGGCGGTATATTTGAAGTAAACTGCGGTGCTGTACGGCGCGGTGCGCGCAAGCTCCCGTATCCTTCAGCATTTTTGTTAAAACGCCTTCTGGAGCTTTCGGCAAAGATTATTCTCAGCTCTGACTGTCACCAGAAGGACGGCTTGTGCTACGGATTTGAAAATGCCATTGAAATATTGCGCGAAGTCGGCTTTTCTTCTATCCTTGTATTTGAAGACGGAAGATTTGTTGAGGCCGGTATATAAACCCGCATTCCGGGCAAAAATCCCGAGCAAAAAAATATTAAAAAGCTTTTTTGTAAAAGCATAAGAAAAACACTTGCATTTTAAAAACAAATCTGTTATTATATTATATGCTGTTTATTGATACGAATTTGAAGGAGGTGCGGCAAATGGCAAAATGTGCAATATGTGACAAAGGCGTAGTCTTTGGCATTAAAGTGTCCCATTCGCACAGACGCTCAAACAGAACATGGAAGCCCAACATCAAGCGTGTTAAGGCTATGGTAGACGGTTCTCCCAAGCATATATACGTCTGTACGCGATGCCTCCGTTCCGGTAAGGTTCAGCGCGCGATATAGTATAGAGGACAAGTCAGGCAGACAGATTTTTTAATCTGTCTGTTTTTCTTTCCTGAAAATTAATAATATGAGGTGAGCTTCTATGGAAATGTCAAATTACCTTATCCCTCTCGACCAGTATCTGACCGTTCTTGTCCGTCTTATTGCGGCGCTTATTTTCGGCGGTTTAATTGGAATTGAGCGCGGCGGAAGCAAGCATGACGCAGGACTTCGCACCCATATAATTCTCTGTCTCGGTGCCGCCTCTGTCATGATAGCCAGTGAGCTTATCGCTGTCAGATTCGGCGGTATAATCGACATAACCAGACTCGGTGCACAGGTCATAAGCGGTATCGGTTTTCTCGGCGTTGGCAGCATTATAGTTACGGGTAACAGAATAAAAGGGCTTACGACTGCTGCCGGACTCTGGACGACAGGATGCGTCGGTCTTGTTACCGGAGCAGGTTTTCTTGAAGTTGCCGCAACTATTGTTCTTTTAATGATGTTCACCATGTATGTGCTTCGCCCGCTTACATTAAAAATAAGTGCAGACAATACCACATTTCAGCTCACGGCATGTATCGAATCCCGCAATATAAACGATATTATAAATGAAATTTCATCACTCGGATACGATGTTCAATCCATAAAAGTAAAAGGCGGTATCTGTACGCTTCTTGTGCGCACGGAATCCCGCACTGACAAAAACGACCTCTTTTCTTCTCTGATGTCGGTTGAAGGCATAACCGGCATTTCGGAAAAGTAGTTGAATAATAAAAAGCCGGTAGAAATCTTCTTGTTTCTACCGGCTTTTTATTATTTCTTCATCTCTTTTGCCGCCTTATACGCCTCAACAAAGTTCTTTGCCGCACAGTAAGGATTCTCACCCTTCAGCTTCAGCATAAGATAAGGTTCCTGCCCCGCGTTTAAAAGAATCTTTCCCTTATACTCAACTTTTGTACATATGGCGGATATCACGTCAAAGCTCGGGTCAGTCATTGTTATTTTAAGGCTGTTCCCCTTCTGGAGAATCTCACATATTCCTGCCTCTGCCGCATCTTTTCGCAGAAGTGCAATTTTTATGAGCATCATCGTCTCCTCCGGCGGGTCACCGAAGCGGTCAATCAGCTCGTCTGTCATGTCCTCCGCGTCTTCTTCGCTCGATATTGATGCTATTCTGCGATACAAGTCCATTCGCGTTTCTGACGATGCAACATATTTTTCAGGTATGTTTGCAGATACGGTAATATCCGCACTGCACGATTCAGCCGTGGCCTGCGGCTCGCCCTTTTCCTCAGATATCGCAAGCTCCAAAAGCTTTAAATACATATCATAACCGACACTCATCATATGCCCGCTCTGCTCAGCTCCGAGCACATTCCCTGCTCCGCGAAGCTCAAGGTCACGCATCGCTATCCGGAAACCCGAACCAAACTCAACATACTCACGTATTGCAGAAAGCCTTTTTTCGGCTATCTCCGAAAGAGCTTTTCCGCGTCTGTAAGTCAGGTATGCATATGCGTGCCGTGTTGACCTTCCTACACGCCCACGTATCTGGTGCAGCTGGGCAAGTCCCATTTTGTCCGCATCTTCAATTATCAGTGTGTTGACATTGGGGATATCGATTCCCGTTTCTATAATCGTCGTGCACACGAGGACCTGAATTTCCCCCTCACCCATACGGCGCATAATATCGGAGAGCTCCCCCTCCTCCATCTTCCCGTGCCCGACGGCTACGGTTATATCCGGCACAAGCCGCGCAATCCTTGCTGCAGCGGCATTTATCGATGCGACATTATTGTGCAGATAATACACCTGACCGCCGCGCGCAATCTCCCGCCGTATTGCATCTGCTATTATTTCACGGTCAAATTCAAACACATATGTCATCACGGGATGGCGGTTTCTCGGTGCCTCCTCCATTATTGACATATCGCGTATTCCGGACAGCGCCATATTCAGCGTTCTCGGTATCGGCGTTGCCGTAAGCGTCAGTACATCCACCTGGGTTGTGAGCTCCTTTAACCGCTCCTTATGAGACACTCCGAAGCGCTGCTCCTCATCGACTACAAGAAGCCCTAAATTCTTAAACGACACATTCTTTGACAGAAGCTTATGCGTTCCTATTACAAGGTCAAGCTCGCCGCTTTTTAATTTCTTCAGAGTCTCGCGGTTTTTTGCATCAGAGCAGAACCTCGATGTTATCCCTATATTTATCGCATAGTTTGAAAAGCGACGGCATGCTGTCATATAATGCTGCTGTGCAAGCACTGTTGTCGGCACAAGTATTGCCGCCTGCTTGCCACTCAATATACATTTCATAACAGCGCGGAATGCCACCTCGGTCTTCCCGAAGCCGACATCTCCGCACAGCAGTCTGTCCATCGGATATTTGCGCTGCATATCGCTCTTTATCTCAGCACTGCAGCGAAGCTGGTCATCCGTTTCCTCAAACTCAAATGACTCCTCAAATTCCTTCTGCCACTCATTGTCTGCAGGGAATGGCTCGCGTTCAAGCGCGCTCCTCTGCGCATAGAGCTTTATAAGCTGCTCTGCAAGCTCCTTTGCCGCGCCCTTTGCGCGCAGTTTTGCCTTCTGCCAATCACCGCCGCCGAGCTTACTCAGGCGTATTCCCGAGTCCTCGCCGCCGCCAATATATTTAGACACCATATCAAGCTGCGTTACCGGCACATACAGCGCATCTGTACCCTGGTACAGTATCTTTATATAGTCCTTTTCCACTCCGTCAACCTGTATCTTCGTTATCCCGGCAAATCTTCCGATACCATGCAGCTCATGAACAACAAGACATCCCTCGGACAAATCTTGATACTGCTCTATCCTCTGACGGTTTGACTTACCGCGGCGCGTACGCAGGCGCTTTGCAGGCGCACGTAGAAGCTGGCCCTCGGTAAACAAAGCAAATTCTTCCGCCGGATACTCAAATCCTGACGAAAGCACTCCCTCTCCTATCACGGCACAGCCCTTCTTCGGAAGAGTTGCAAGCATAAAATCGAGGCCCGCGTTTATCCCGCGGTCTGAAAGAAGCGTCTTCATATTCTCCGCGTTTTTCCTGCTTCCCGTCAGGATAACGACTCTGTTTCCATTCGCCAGAAACTCACCTATCTCGGAGCAGGCAAGCTCAAGGTTACCGCCAAAGCTCGGAAGCTGCTTTGCTATTATGCTGAGCACAGACTTCGGAGCAACCCCGTAATCTGCGCGCACAAAAGCCTCAAGCATCACGCTTTTGCGACTTTTAAGAAGCTCACCAATCCTCGCAAAGTCTTCAGAGAAGCCCTCCGTGTCAGGCAGCAGTATTCCGCTTGAAATCAGGTTCTTTACATCTTCAAGCTCTCTCTCCCTCTCGCGTTTTGCCGCGTCGCGGATTCTGTGATAGTCATCGGTAAATACTATCGCATCTTCCGGTATATATTCAACACCGCACGAGGTACCTTTTTCTGTAAAGTCAAAGTACCTGTCACATGCTTTGAGCGGCAGCCCGTCCTCAAGACGGGAAATATCGTCCGTCAGCGTTTTTATAAGGCGCTCATTCGGCTCTTTTCTTTCAGTACAACGCGCAAGCTCCTCACGAAGCTTAAAAAGAAGGACATCGCTGTCCTCTCCTGCCGCAGTCGCGGCAGGCAATATCTTTACTGATTTTATATTTTCTATCCTGCGCTGCGATTCAGTTGCAAACGCACCCATAGAATCAATCTCGTCGCCGAAAAACTCTATACGCACAGGGTTTTCCATACCGGGAGAGAATATATCTACTATTCCTCCGCGAACAGCGAACTGCCCCTCAGCTTCAACCCGGGTTGCGCGCACATAGCCGAGGCTGCACAGATTTTTGCAAAGGAGCTCCTGATTCTCTGTTTCTCCTAATGTAAGCGTAATCGTTTTTGAAAGAAGATTTTCCTTTGCCGCTGTCCTCTGCAGAAGCGCAAAAACCGGCGCAAGCGTTATGCCTGATGTGCGTTCCGCCATTGCGCGAAGCGTCGCAATCCGCTCATGCTCATATTCACGCGATGCAGTGTCCACATCATGTAGCTGCAACTCATAAACCGGAAGAATACGAGGCTCCTCCCCACACATTACCGAAATATCACGCATGGCACGGCGCGCGTCAAACTCGTCTGCATATATGCACACTACAGGGCGCTTTGTAAGCATTCGGACAGCTGAAATAATGTGCGACTTGTGTATAGCAGATAAACCGGAGAGCGCTATCGGGCATTCTCCGGCTTCTAATTTTTGCATCAGCAATGCAAAGTCCTTATTATTCTTGAGTGTCTCGCATAAAGCAAGCATTGTATACTCCCAAACTTAATTATATTTTCCCGCAGCGATTGAAACGCCACGCTCTATAATCAAAGATGCAGCACTGCATGCACTGTCTATCGCGCCTGTCATCTCCTTGCGCTCACTCTCTGAAAATGTGCCGAGAACCCAGTCGATGAGCTCATATCCCGGATGCGCGGGCGCGCCGACACCGATTTTTATACGCGGAAATACATCAGTCCCCGAGCGCTCAATTATATTTTTTATTCCATTGTGCCCACCTGCGCTCCCTTTTCCTCTTATGCGGATTTTTCCTATCGGAAGGGACACATCATCATACACGACAATTACATGCTCCATAGGTATCTTATAGAATGACGCCGCTTCGACTATACTTTCTCCGGAGAGATTCATAAATGTCTGCGGCTTCATAAGAAGGACGCTTGTATCCCCTACCTTGCTCCGACCGCAGAGTGCGCGAAATTTCACATCACGCACATCCGCCTTCAGTATTCCCGAAAGCGTGTCAAGCATAAGGAAACCTGTGTTATGGCGCGTAAGCTCGTACTTTTTTCCGGGATTGCCCAGCCCTGCGATTATCCACTCAGGCTTTCCCGGCGCCTCTGCGCGCTCGTCCTGTATCTTTTTTAAAAGGTCGAAAATCGACATAAAACCACCATTATCCTATTATTTATATTCTTTACTAACCTATGAAGCTCCTCACCTCAGATATGCATGTGTAATGCTAAATCACTTTACACATAAATCTGATTCAAGCATTCGGAAGGCACTTCTACTCTTTAAACAAAATGCTGCATTTATGGTTTAATTATACAAGCTATCCTGCCATTTTTCAAGTGCTCTTGTACAATAAAAAATTATGCTCTGCAAAAAGCAGAGCATAATTAAGACTTTTTGATTTGAAAGCAGCGGAAGACTTAAAGCTCAATAAACCTTCCTGTCTCATTTGACTTATAAGCCGCTTGAATTACCTTCTGAACCTGAATCGCGTCAGATGCCGGAACCTCTATCGGTGCACCGTCGAGAACTGAACGGCCGAATGACTCAAGCTCCTTCGTGTACATGTTTCCGAACTCAACATTTATCTCGAGCGGCTTGACCTCATTTCTCGTTTGCTGTGCGTCATATCCCAGGCTGTCATCAGCTACGACAACCTCGATTTTTCCGCCTTCTACCTGCCCGAGTGTTCCCTCAGCAAGGATTGAGCCGCGTGTACCGTAAATCTCAAGACGGCTCTTTGCCGCGGCATCAGGAATGTTGAAGTTTGCATCTACATATGCAAAAGCTCCGTTTGACAGCTCCATGATAAGTGAGGACTGGTCCTCAACCTCATACTTAAATGTGTTTGTGCTGCAGAGGGCTGCAACCTTCTTTGCCTTCGCTCCTGTTATATACTGCAGAAGGTCTATACAATGCACGCCCATATCCATAAGCGGCCCGCCGCCGGAAAGCGCCTTGACCTGACGCCATGCGCCCGGCATATCCGGATACCAGCAGGTGAGCTGTGCACGGCAGGAAACAACCTGACCAATCTGACCTGATGCAACGATCTCACGGATTTTCTGATTATAGGCATGGAAGCGCATAAGGAAGCCCGTCGCAATCTTTACGCCCTCTTCCTCACATACGCGCAAAACCTCCTCACCGTCTGCTATATCGAGGCAAATCGGCTTTTCAAGGAGTATGTCCTTCTTTGCACGCGCCGCGTCGATCGCCTGCTCCTTATGGCAATTTACCGGAGATGCAATGTAAACGACATCGACTTCAGGGTCTGCAAGAAGGGCTTTATGGTCAGTATATGCGCGCTTTGCCCCGTACTTAACGCGGAGATTTTCTGCGAGCTCATCATTTATTTCCATTACTGCAATAAGCTCTGCATTATCTGCAAGCATCATACCGGGGAGTGTTCTTCTGTCTGCAATGCCGCCGGCACCGATAACGCCCCAACGTACCTTTTTCATATATAATTTCCTCTTTTCTTACAATTTAATTGCATTCCGCAACAAGCGGACCTGCAAGCTCCTTAAGATAGAACAGCTTTCCTGCTATCGTCGGCATATAAGAAGATGTGACCCACATGCTCGGTCCGTAACGCAATGTCATCCAGAGAGACATACCCTGCCACTGCATTCCGCGTGAGAGCGCACCGTCGCATCCTCCGATTATTCTGTCAGACTGGAGGAAAAGGCCCGGTCCTATTGTGTTCGCACGGCACGGAACAAGCGTTGTGCGGCTCTTAAAGCTTGTAAGCGCGTTCTGCTCTATTGTAAGCGGATGAAGCTTTGCGCCGATTCTGTACATCTGATTCTTCCACTCAGCCTCGCTTGCAAACTCAGCTGCAAACTGCGGTTCCCAGAAAGCGATGTGGCACATACGGCCTATTCCGAAAGTTGTGATAAGGCGTGCACCCTCAGCTTTGAGCTTTGCAATCTTTTCCGGGTATGTCGGAAGATTTTCCTTAGTTGCAAAATTGCGCTGATTCTCAGGAACGGTCTTATTTATCTTGCTGTAAAATGCATCACGCATTGCATATGTAAACGAACCGGGATTTGATGACTCGAGCGTATTGCCCTCAGCATCGCTCCACTCATCCATATTAAATCCGTATACATGTGAGCAGTCAATATCCCACTCATTGAGGAAGTATGCCGCCCAGCGGTACATTCCCATCGGGCCTGCCGGCAAAATCATGGCAAGCTTGATTCCCTCTTCGCGCGCCATTTTAATCTGGTTCGCAATCTCGTGTCCCATCATCATATCAAACTCAGCGACATTATTGCACTCAACCGGCTTAAAATCCTTATGCCAGAATGACTGACGCTCACCAATTGACTCCGGAGCATTTGAGCAGCACTTGTCAATTTTTTCAAAATCCCAGCCTGCAGGATAAAACCCCTCGAGTAATGACCCCTTTACTGTACTCATAAAATCCATAACGTTTGTCCTCCTTGCTTTTTATCTTAAAATTAAGCCTTTACGGCAAATGCCTGATGGTTGTCTGACGAAGATGTGCCTTACAGGTCTTGAACCCTTCGGCATACATAACTCCGCACTGGAGGCCTCTACCGCGAGTGCACGACCTCACAAATTCAATAAAATCAATCTTATCATGTTCACGCATCCAGACTATCTGGCTCTTATGGCATTCCACAGCCTCAAGCTTTTTGTCAATATAGTCTGTAACATCAACATACATTTCAGGAACGAAATTTGTCCCTGCGAGGTTATCCATATAGTAAATCGGAACGACCTTATCCATAACAGGATATTCAGGGAACATATGCCCGACAGTTGCAGTGAAGCTTGTTTCAAACACAAGCTTACTGACCTCGAGATGGTCGTTCATATAATCATCAGGACCATGAGTGATAATAAAATCAGGGCGGACCTCACGGATAATCCTCACCATTTCACGGCGGGCATTAATATCGTCCGCATAAATCATACAGTCACCGATATCCACATTGTAAACCTTTTTAACGCCGAGAACTGCGCCTGCATCCTCTGCTTCTATTGTACGCATCGGCCCAAGCTCCGGAGGCATAATAACCGCGTGACCCATATTACCGTTGCATACATGGCAGGTATATACCTCATATCCCTCTTTTACCATACGGGCAAGTGTCCCGCCGCAACTAAGCTCCAAATCGTCCGGATGGCACCCGACAGCAAGCACTCTCATCTTCTTTACCCCTTTCTCTCAATGCAATCAAAAACAAGTTTTACCTATTTTACATGTTAAGTATTATTATAATACTATTTAACATGTTTTGCAAGATATTCCTTTGCTTGTTTTGTGCGGCGTTTGATACGCTCACGGCACCAATTTTACTGCGCATCTACCTCCGATATATGCGCCGCACCTCTTCAGTCTCCGAGCCGTCAGCATTTTTTATTATCAGCGTCGGCAGAAATTTAATTCCGACGCCCCCGCCCTTCCTCGCCTCAAGCAGAAAAAGCGACGGCTCTGCCGAAACAGTATCCTGCACAAGGCGCATGCGCTTAGGCTCAAGCCCGTTTGCCCTGAGCGCTGAAATAAGCTCCGAAAGCCGCTCCGGTCTGTATACCACGGAAAACAACCCCCCGAATTTCAGAAGATATGACGCCGCACGGCATACATCATTTATATTACAGAAAATCTCCATTCTCGCCCCGAGCAGCTCACCTTTTTCCGTCGCAAGCCCTGAGTTTCGCGGCATAAACGGCGGATTTGAAACAACTGCATCAAATTCCCCCTGACAAAATGCTTGCGAAACCTCTTTTAAGTCCATATTCCATACGCGCATTCTGTCCTCTATGTTATTGTGCCGTATATTCTTCTGCGCAAGAGCTGCCGCGCCCTCCGATATCTCTATTCCGTCTATTCTTACGCTGTCATGCCGCGCGGCAAGAAGAACCGATATTGCGCCCGTTCCGCAGCCAAGGTCGCATACTCTCCAGCCTTTTTTTACGCGTGCAAACTCCGATAAAAGCATAGCGTCCGTGCCAAGCTTCAAAAACCGCTCACTCTGCTCCATAACAAATCCGTTTATTCCTATTTCATCAAGCATGTACTTACACCTCTGCGTTTACTTATACATATAAATTTATATTCTGTACAAAGAAAAGTCAAGTCAAAATAAGAGCTTATATCCTACAAAAGCCACACTATTAAAATTTTTATATATTTCCGCTCTCACTGACCTTGACAGATTGACATTTTACATCTAAAATATATATGTAGATAATTTCAATGGTTATTGGTTGCGCTATGCGTTTATTATACGTATTTTCAATAACTGGGATTTATTGCATAATTAAACTGAATAAAACTGAAATACAAAATCAAGGAGGTAAATGCAGTCAACATGGATTTTTCTACAATCAGCATCGTTACCTGGATTGTTCTTGCGGCGGTCGCAGTTGTTCTTGCCATCGTTGCATTCGTTTTAGGCGTTGCTTTCAGAAAAAAAATAGCCGAAAAGGAAATTGAAAGCGCAGAGAATGAAGCAAAAAGAATTGTAAATGATTCAATAAAAGCAGCAGAAAGCAAAAAGCGTGAGCTCATGATCGAGGCAAAAGAGGAGATACATAAGAACCGGACCGAATTTGACCGCGAGATGAAGGAGCGCCGCGCAGAAATTCAGAAGCAGGAGCGCAGAGTCCTCCAGCGTGAGGAATCGCTCGATAAGAAGCATGAGGCAGCCGAGCAGAAAGAGGCAGCTCTCGCACAGAAGATTAAAGAAAACGAAGCAATAAACGAGGAGCTTAAGCTGGTTAAGCGCAGTCAGCTTGAGATGCTCGAAAAAATTTCCGGATACACCGTTGAAGAAGCAAAGCAATATCTTATTTCAAACCTTGAGTCCGAAGTGCGTCACGAATATGCAATACGCATAAAGGACATAGAAGCCCAGTTCAAGGAAGACGCAGACGAGAAGGCTCGTCGCCTTATCTCGCTCGCTATCCAGAAGTGCGCGGCAGACCATGTCGCAGAAGCGACAGTATCTGTTGTTCCGCTCCCGAACGACGAAATGAAGGGGCGCATAATCGGAAGAGAGGGCCGCAACATACGCACACTCGAAACGCTCACAGGTGTTGACCTTATAATAGACGATACACCCGAGGCAATAACCCTCTCAAGCTTTGACCCGATTCGCCGCGAGGTTGCGCGTCTTTCTCTTGAAAAGCTTATAACCGACGGAAGAATCCATCCCGCACGCATAGAGGAAATGGTTGAGAAGGCCCGCCGCGATGTCGACCTCATCATAAAGCAGGAGGGTGAGCACGCGACATTTGACACAGGCGTACACGGCCTTAACCCCGAAATCGTCAAGCTTCTCGGCCGTCTCCGCTTCCGCACAAGCTACGGCCAGAATGTACTCAAGCACTCGATTGAGGTTTCCCACATTGCAGGACTTCTTGCCGCAGAGCTCGGCGTTGACATTATGCTTGCAAAGCGCGCAGGACTTCTGCACGACCTTGGAAAGTCTGTTGACCACGAGGTCGAGGGTTCGCACGTTACAATAGGTGTCGACCTTGCCAAAAAGTACAAGGAAAACGAAGATGTTATTCACGCAATCCACGCGCACCACGGCGATGTTGAGCCGAGAACGATTGTCGCATGTCTCGTTCAGGCTGCAGACGCCATATCCGCTGCGCGCCCGGGTGCACGCCGTGAAAACCTTGAAAACTACATCAAGCGCCTCGAAAAGCTTGAGGAAATCGCAAACATTTTCCCCGGAGTTGAGCGTTCTTACGCCATTCAGGCAGGCCGCGAAATCCGCATAATTGTCAAGCCGGACGAAGTCAATGATGACGAGCTTGTACTTCTCTCTCATGACCTTGCAAGAAAGGTCGAGTCCGAGCTTGAATATCCGGGACAAATCAAAATTCATCTCATTCGCGAAACCCGCGCAATTGAGTACGCAAAGTAAAAACATTTCTCGCTTTTTCGGGGGTGTAATCTCGATATTTGTTGAAACAATATCTACGAGGTTACACCCCCACTTTTTTGAAAAGAGGTATTCCAATTGAAAATTCTTGCAATAGGCGATGTGTTCGGAAACAGCGGAATCCGCGTTGTACAGAGCAATCTGACCGCACTGAAAAAAGAATACGGCGCTGATTTTACGGTAATTAACGGAGAAAACACTGACAAAGGCGGGATTCTGCCCGAGCAAGCAGATGCGCTGTTTGCCGCAGGCGCCGATGTCATTACCCTCGGTAATCACGCCTGGGGGCGCCGCCAGATTGTGTCGTATATAGAAAGCGAGCCGGCCCTTCTCCGTCCGCACAACTTTTCAGGACCCGCGCCCGGGCGCGGATACGGAATTTTCTATGCCGCCGGAAAACGAATCCTTGTCATGAACCTCATCGGCAGAGTGGCGATGAACGCAGGTCCTGACAATCCGTTTCATGCAGCAACTGATATCCTTGCCCTGAACGAAGGAAAGTTTGACATCGCACTGCTTGACTTTCATGCTGAGTCCACAAGCGAGAAACTTGCCATGGGTTTCCATCTTGACGGGCGCATATCAGCCGTATGGGGAACTCATACTCATGTTCAGACCGCAGACGAACGCATTTTCTCTCAAGGAACAGGATATATCACAGACCTCGGGATGACAGGCCCGCGCGATTCCGTCATAGGCAGCACGCCTGAAAGCTCTCTTTCCATGTTTCTCGGCGGCTTGCCGGAGAGGTTTTCCGAAGCATGCGGCCCTGCAATGATAAACGGTGCCTGCTTTGAAATAAATGCGTCCGGCAGGTGCGTCGGTGTTTCCAGAATCAACATCACTCCGGAGGGATAGAGTGCCATGATAAAAATACTTCACACAGGAGACATACATCTCGACAGCGCCTTTGTCGGCCTCTCTCCTGATACAGCGCGCGAAAGGCGCATTGGGCTTCGGTCTCTGTTTTCAAAAATTATCGATGTTGCAATTGATGAGAATATAGATGCGATTATTATGTCGGGTGACCAGTTTGACGCATATCCGATATATCCGGAAACGGCAGAAAGCTTCATCCACGACCTCGCCCGTGCAAAAGTCCCCGTATTTCTCACGCCGGGCAATCACGACCCGTACACCGCTGATTCTCCGTACCGCACGCTGCATTTCCCCGATAATGTGCATATCTTCACTTCAGATAAGCTCGCGGCAGCAGAAATCCCCGAGCTCTCTCTCCGCATCTTCGGCGCCTGCTTCACAAGCGCTGTAAATGATGAAAATATCCTGTCAGGCTTTCGCGCTCCTGACGACGGTTTCATAAACATCATAGCACTGCATGCCAATCTGAACAGCTCCGGCTACTGCCCGATAACAGAGGACGACATCGCCGCAAGCGGCGCGGATTACATCGCCCTCTCGCACATACATAAGCCCACAGAACTTAAAAAGGCAGGCAATACATACTATTCATATTGCGGTTGCCCCGAGGCGCGTGCCTTTGACGAAAAATACGATACGGGAATTTCCATCATCTGCTTTGACGAAAAAAATGTAACGCTTTCAAGGCGGAGTGTTTCCGACTTCCGCTACAGAGAGCTTACAATCAATATCTCCAACAATTCCGACATCATCTCACAGCTTCCTCCGGTTTCCGGGCGTGAACTTCTGCGGCTTACTCTTGTCGGCGAGTGTGATACGCCTGACACAGAGGCGCTTTTTGAGCTTCTGCGTCCCCGATATTATGAGCTTTTTATAAGCGACAGAACAACTCCGCCGCGTGACTTATGGAGCGGTATCGAGGAAGAAGGGCTGCGCGGAATTTTCCTGCGCTCAATGCGTGAAAAGCTAAACACCTGTACAGATGAACGCGAGCGTGAAAAAATCCTTCTCGCAGTCAGATTCGGCATAGACGCAATCGAAAACCGCGATATGTAAAATAAAAGCCTTTGGCTGCAACGCCGCATTATAAATGCACATTTTAAAAGGGTGAAATGAATTAATCATTTCACCCTTTTTGCAGTATTAAAACAATTTTATTCCGTCATAAACAACACGCCGAGTGTTCCCGGTCCGCAATGTGTAGAAATCGTGCAGCTTGCGCGTGTGACATATATTTCGTCAAACATGCCGCTCTCCTCGACACACTTTTTAACAAGCTCTATACGCTCCTCCGGTACACCGGAATGCGTTATAAACACCCGGTCACGCTTTATATTCTGATACTTTTCAAGTCTGTCCTTTGTATATTGCAGAAGGACCTTATCCATGCTTCCGCGATATTTTTTCGAAACGTACATTTTGCCCGTCTCGTTATTTACCTCGATGCACGGCTTAAGATTCAAAAGCGTCGCCGCAAAGGCCGCTACATCAGAGCAGCGCCCGCCCGCACGCATAAAATCAAGCGTTTCAAGAACAAAGCTGCAGTGGCTTTTATCGCGAAGAGCACTTACCTCCTCAACTATCTTCTCTGCGCTCATGCCCTTCTTTATGCGCTCACCGGCTTCAATTACAAGAAGCGCCACCGCTGTGGAAATATTTCTTGAATCTATAGGATAGACGCCGGGAAGCTCCTCTGCCGCAAGCTTACATGCCTGATACCCTGCGGTTATCGCCGAGCTGAGCGTAATATGTATTACCTCATACCCTTCATCTGTCCATTTTTTGAAGTAGTCAATATATTCTGCCGTATTTATGGCTGATGTCTTCGGCAGCGTCCCGTCCCTGCGGAACGCATCATATAAATCATCAGGCGTTATGTCCACGCTGTCGGTATATGTCTTTTCATCAAGTGTGACCTTGTAGTGAATCTGATTGACAGAATATCTTTCTTTCAGCACATCGCCTATATCACAGGTACTGTCTGCGCTGAGAATTATTTTTTTACCGGACAAGTTCTTTCCCCTCCCAAAAAAAGCTTATTCATCATCCCAGTTGTGCCATACATTCTGCACATCATCGTTATCCTCAAGCATATCAAGAAGCTTCTGCATATTTTTTGCATCATCCTCAGAAGCTATCTTAGTGTAATTCTGAGGCACAAGTGCCGCCTCTGCAGAAAGGATTGTGTATCCCGCGCCCGAAAGAGCCTCGCTTATGTCCGAAACTCCCTCCGGAGCACAGTACACCTCAAAAATTTCGTCCTCCGTAACGACATCATCTGCGCCCGCATCAATGCACGCCATCATGACCTCGTCCTCGTCAAGGTCACCTCGTTCAATAACTATGACGCCTTTTCTGTCAAACTGCCAACCGACACAGCCCGTAGCACCGAGATTTCCGCCGAACTTGTCAAAATAGTGACGCACCTCCGATGCGGTACGGTTACGGTTATCCGTCATCGTCTCAACTATTACCGCAACTCCGCACGGGCCATAGCCTTCGTACACAATAGTCTCATAGTTTGCGCCGTCAGCGCCGGACGCACGTTCTATAATTCTCTTTACATTATCGTTGGGCACATTGTTTGCCTTAGCCTTTGCAATACAATCACGAAGCTTTGAGTTTGCGGCAGGGTCTGCCCCTCCCTCACGGACTGCCACAGCTATTTCGCGGCCAATCTTCGTAAAAATCTTCGCGCGCTGTGCATCTGTTTTTTCTTTCTTATGAAGTATGTTCTTCCACTTGGAGTGTCCTGACATTATATCTCCTCATTCCCAGAATTAAATATATATTTGTAATTATACTACATACCACTCTTTTTTTCAAGACACAGCAAAATAAAACCGCTTTTTATATTATAAATAATATTTGCATTTTGTGGTATATTTCATATTGACAGAAAAAATATCGGAGGTAGATTCCAAATGGAAAAACTCAAAGGAGCTTGCATAATCGGCCAGTCCGGCGGACCCGGAAACGTTATCAACGCGAGTGCGCTCGGTGCGATACAGACAGCTCTCAAGTCTGACTGCATCACACGTGTTCTCGGCGCCGCAAACGGCATAAAGGGCATTCTTGACGGCACGCTCTATGACATTGGACTTGAAGACGAAAAAGAGCTCGACCTTCTTCGCTATACTCCATCCTCTGCCCTCGGCTCATGCCGTTATAAAATCAAAGACCCTGATGTGGATGATACGGATTACAAAAGAATCCTTGAAATATTTAAAAAGTACAGCGTGCGTTACTTCTTTTACAACGGCGGTAATGACTCAATGGATACATGCAGCAAAATTTCCAAATACATGCAGAAGGTCGGCTATGAATGCCGCATAATGGGAATCCCGAATGCAGTATACAACGACCTTTTCGGAACGGACCATTGCCCGGGATACGGCAGTGCCGCGAAATATATTGCAACCTCGTGCATGGAGATTTATCATGACGCACGAGCATACGATACCGAAATGATTACAATGCTTGAAATAATGGGACGCAATGCAGGCTGGCTTGCCGCCGCAGCTGCCCTCGCTTCCGCAAAAGGCTGCGGACCTGACCTTATATATCTCCCTGAAGTCGACTTTGATATGGACAAATTCCTTACTGATGTGTCACGCAAATACAAGGAAAACGGCAATGTCATCGTCGCCGTTTCCGAAGGAATCAAGGACAAAAACGGCAAATATATCTCTGAGTACGGCAGCGCACCCGCACAGCAGACGGATACATCCGGCCATTCAAAGATGGGCGGGCTCGCCTCCGCCCTCGCCGCGATTGTCAAGGAAAAGACAGGTGCAAAGATCCGCGGAATTGAATTTTCGCTTCTCCTGCGCTGTGCCGCACACTGCGCCTCAAAAACCGACTGCGACGAGTCATACAACTCAGGCGCTGCCGCTGTCGAGAATGCAATCAACGGCGCTACAGACAAGATGGTCGGCTTTGAATGCACACGCGACGGCGGATATAGGTGCAATATAAAGCTCTTCCCGCTCGACATAGTTGCAAACACGGAGAAGACGGTTCCGCGCGAGTGGATAAACAGGGACGGCAACGGTTTAACCCGGGCATTCATAGACTACGCCCTTCCTCTCATCACCGGGGAGACTGAGCTTCAGAAAGAGGACGGACTTCCGCGTTTTGCAAGGCTTAAAAAAATCCTCGCAAAGTAATTTTATATCAAACATCGGCGCGGTTTGCTTCTGCAGGCCGCGTTTTTTGTACTTGCAGTAGTGAACGGTCGGCGCTATTTCTCCATATACTTAATTGTAAAGGAGCGATGCATATGCCTTTTTCTGACAGAGAACTTCTCGCAAGACTGATAAAATGCGAAGCCGGCGGAGAGGGGGATAACGGAATGGCGGCTGTAGCAAGCGTCATTATGAACCGCGTATACGCACCCGACGGAGAATATGCGCGTGTCGGACAGCAGAATATCCGCAACATAATATTCCAGCCGGGTCAGTTCGAGTGTGCAACTGACTATGAAAACGGCGTATACAACCCCCAGAACATTTTTAACATGAACCCTGAGCAGATACATTATGACATAGCTGATTGGGCGATTGCAGGAAACAGGCTTCCTCCGCTCGGTCAGGCGTTATGGTTTTTTAACCCGTTTTCGCCCGAATGCCGACCTCAATTCCCGAGCAATGTAGGAACCTATACTGTCAGAGTAGGCGACCACTGCTTTTACAACCCGACAGAAGCTTATTCCGAAACTTAAAAGGGAGTGTTTTTATGGACATACCAAACGGCAACATACGCTTTGAACAGTCGATACCCAGAAATGAATTCGGCGGGAATACGATAACCAATGAAAGCCAGACCATGATGCTCGCCGAGGAACTGCAAAGCTCCATAGGCTACTATGTAGTCTGCGATTTTCTCATCGGTACACAGCTTTTAGAGACACGGGACGGCATACTTAACAGCGTCGGCGTGAATTTCATCGTTCTGTATCAGCCTGAGCTTGACAGATATATTGTATGTGACCTGTACGCCTTAAAATTCATTACTATCTACAACTCCACCGAAGTCCCCGCACGCAACAGAAACGCAAGACGCCCGTAATGGCATATAAAGAAAACTGCCGGCTTCGCCGGCAGTTTTCTTTATATCGCATTTTTTAAATTTTACTTGTTTTATTTTTTAAAAAATGAATAAAAAAAGACTTATATGTGCAAAATACAAATACATCGGCACTACTTTGCAGTGTTGATACATTTTTTTGCGAGGTGAATTTACAAATGGCAAGAGAGAACAACCAGAACAATCAGCAGAATCAGAACAACCAGAACAATCAGCAGAACAAAAACAACCAGAACAATCAGCAGAATCAGAACAACCAGAACAATCAGCAGAACAAGAACAACAATCGCGAAGAAAATTTCTAAAGCCTTCGCAAAACGGTTGTCCGAAGTATAATCGGACAGCCGTTTTTTTACTTTCTGTCAATATATTTCAGTATTTACTTGACATTTTTCAAGTTCAGGCATATACTAATATCAAATAAGCAAAACCTGTGAGCAGGAGTAGTAGCTTAACCTTGCCTTTCAAAGCGAGCTGCGGACGGTGTGAGCGCGGCATAGTGCGGATTTTGTGAATGGACCTGTGAGGGCGGCCTCAAAGCGCAAATGCGTCAGTATAGGCCGACGGGAGCTCGCCCGTTATAAACAGAGCGCGTATAATGCGTACGCGAAAAAGCGGTGTGAATGCACAATTTGGGTGGTACCGCAGAGGATTTATCCTTTGTCCCTTAGATGTACAGTGATTTTTGCTGTCCTACATCTAAGGTTTTTTTATTTTAAAATATATTCTTATTCCCGCCCGGCGCATAATTTTTTTTCGAGAGGAAGATATTAAAATGGCACAGATACCGTACAAAATTTATCTTACTGAAGATGAGATGCCGAAAAAATGGCATAATATCCGCGCCTTTATGAAGGAGCTTCCCGACCCGTTCCTTAACCCTGCGACAGGAAAGCCCTGTACGGCTGAGGAGCTTAAAAAAGTCTTCTGCGACGACCTTGTGGCGCAGGAGCTGAACACAACGGACAAATACATCGATATACCCACAGAGGTTCTTGATTTTTACAAAATGTTCCGTCCGTCGCCGCTTGTACGAGCATATTGCCTTGAGAAAAAGCTTGATACTCCGGCAAAAATATACTACAAATTTGAGGGCTCAAACACCTCCGGCTCACACAAGTTAAACTCCGCTGCGGCACAGGTCTACTACGCAAAGAAGCAGGGCCTCACCGCGCTCACAACAGAGACGGGTGCCGGCCAGTGGGGCACGGCTCTTGCCATGGCATGCACATATTACGGCATAGACCTTACCGTGTTCATGGTAAAGGTCTCCGCAGAGCAAAAGCCGCACAGACGCGCGGTAATCGAGACTTACGGAGCAAATGTAGTCCCCTCTCCGTCCGAGACAACAGCGGTAGGCCGCAAGATTCTCTCCGAACACCCCGGAACCGGAGGCTCGCTCGGTTGCGCCATATCCGAGGCAATAGAGGTTGCTTCAAAGCGTGAAAATTGCCGTTATGTCCTCGGCAGCGTCTTAAATCATGTAATGCTCCACCAGACGATAATCGGAGAAGAGGCTTATATAGCCTGCCGTAAATATGACATTAAGCCCGACATTATAATCGGCTGTGCAGGCGGAGGAAGCAACCTCGGCGGTCTTATCTCCCCCTTCATGTCAGACAAAATAGAGGGTAAAAACAACATTCACTTCATCGCAGCAGAGCCTGCGTCCTGCCCGTCTTTCACCCGAGGGAAATATGCTTATGACTTCGGAGATACGGGCCGTACAACCCCGCTCATGCGCATGTACACACTCGGCAGCGGATTCATTCCCGCTCCGAATCATTCAGGCGGGCTCAGGTTCCACGGTATGTCTCCGATACTTTCAAAGCTGTATCACGACGGGTATATGGAAGCGCGCGCCTACGAACAGACACGTGTTTTCGAGGCCGCAACACTCTTTGCCAAAACAGAGGGTACGCTCCCTGCGCCCGAGTCGTCACACGCGATACGCGCGGCGATAGATGAGGCGCTTGAGTGCAAGAAAACAGGCGAAGAAAAGACTATTCTCTTTGGCCTCTCGGGAACAGGCTTCTTTGACACAGCTGCATATTCTGCGTATAATAACAACACAATGCAGGATTATATCCCCACCGATGAGGACCTGCAGCGCGGATTTGACTCTCTTCCGAAAATTTAGGAGGTGGCGCGCATGGAGCGAACAATACTGCACTGTGACCTTAATGCATTTTATGCATCTGTCGAAGAGGTGCTCGCTCCTGAGCTTCGGAATGTCCCGATGGCAGTTTGCGGAAACCCCGAAAACCGTCACGGAATAATTCTTGCAAAGAATCAGCTTGCAAAGGGCTTTGATGTGAAGACTGCCGAAACAATCGGGCAGGCAAAGCGGAAATGCCCTGAGCTTCGCCTTGTCCTTCCGCATCATGATGAATATGCAAAGTATTCAAAGCTTGTAAATGATATCTACAAGCGTTTTACGGACCTTGTCGAGCCGTTCGGCATTGATGAGTCATGGCTTGACATAACAGGTTCCATGCACCTGTTCGGCACCCCTTCACAGGTCGCTGACATGCTGCGCGAAACCGTAAAAAGAGAAACCTCGCTTACAATCTCTGTCGGCGTTTCTTTTAATAAAGTTTTTTCAAAGCTCGGCAGTGACTACAAAAAGTCTGACGCAACAACCGTTATTTCACGCGAGAATTTCAAAGAAATCGTATATCCGCTTCCCGTTTCCGACCTGCTTTTTGTAGGCCGAAACACGGCAGAGGTATTAAAAAAGCTCGGAATAGACACAATCGGAGTTCTTGCCGCAAGCGACAGAAATGCACTTTCCGCAAAACTCGGGAAAATAGGCGAGACCATTCACGATTATGCAAACGGAATTGATAACTCACCCGTAAAGTCTGCGTTTGAAAAGAGTAAGCCAAAATCCGTCGGCCGCGGAATCACCTTCCGTCACGACCTTACCGACATTTCCGATATACACACAGGCATTTCCGTGCTTTCCGATGATGTCGCGTCGCGTCTGCGCAGGCACGGGCTTAAATGTCGCGCCGTTTCACTAACAGTGCGCGACAGTTCGTTCAAGACAATCTCACGGCAAAGGACGCTTATGCGCGCCACATTTCTTGAAAGCGAAATTTCCGATGCCTGCCGTGCGCTGTACAGAGATGCCTTTACACAAAAACGGCCTGTCCGCATGCTCACGGTTACGGCCTCATCTCTCGTTCCCTCAGATATATGTGACGAACAGCTTTCCCTTTTTTCCGACACCTCGGACAGAAAGCGGCGCGAGAGCATGGAGCTCACCATTGACAGGATACGCGAGAAATACGGCAAATCGGCTATTTCAAAGGGCTCAACGATTAAAAACAGCATAGACTTTATCCGAAGCGACGACGATTAGGAAAGCCGAAAAAATCCCGGCATTCCCGAAAATAAAAATCCCCGTTGCGCAATTCAGGTTGCAGAGAAATTTTTTCTTCCGGACTTAATTTTGATTCACTCTGCCACCCGGGCACAGAAAACCCCGCAACATGTGATTTAATCCGACAAAATTGCGATAATTCAGCGCACACTTTTCTTGACAAAGTGTGCGCTGTTAGTGTATTATATATCTTAATAAATAATTATAAAGGAGCGTATGTGGGATATGGACATAAGCAAAAAGTTTTTTGGCGAGGGTCTCACCTTTGATGACGTTCTCTTGGTCCCCGCAAAAAGCGAAGTTCTCCCCGCTGATATAGACGTATCTACCCGTCTGACATCAAAAATAACACTTAACATACCTGTAATGAGCGCGGCTATGGATACCGTTACCGAGTCACGCATGGCTATTGCCATTGCGCGTGAGGGCGGAATCGGCGTTATTCACAAGAACATGACTATCGACGAGCAGGCTGCAGAAGTGGACATGGTAAAGCGTTCGGAAAACGGCGTAATCACCAATCCATTTTTTTTGAATCCTGACAACACTCTCGGAGATGCTGATGACCTTATGGCCAAGTACCGCATTTCAGGCGTTCCGATTTGCGAGAACGGAAAGCTCGTCGGAATAATCACCAACCGCGATTTAAAGTTTGAAACCGATTATGACCGCCCGATTAAAGAGGTCATGACAAAGGAGAATCTTATAACTGCGCCCGTCGGCACGACGCTTGAGGACGCAACCGAGATACTCCGCCGGAACAAGATAGAAAAGCTCCCCATTGTCGACTCAAATATGGCGCTCCGCGGTCTTATCACAATAAAGGACATTGAGAAGTCTCTCATGTATCCGAACTCTGCGCGTGATGCAAAAGGTCGTCTCCTTGTTGCCGCCGCAATAGGCAACACGCCCGATGTACTTGACCGCGCAGGCGCACTTGTTGATGCCGGTGTTGATGTGCTCACACTCGACAGCGCCCACGGTCATCACATAGACATTGTCCGCGCTGTCGCAAAAATAAAGAGTGCATTCCCGGAAGTCCAGCTCATCGCCGGAAACATTGCAACCGCAGAAGCTGCTGCTGACCTTATCGCAGCAGGCGCTGATGCTCTCAAGGTGGGCATGGGCCCCGGTGCTATATGCACAACGCGCGTTGTCGCAGGTATCGGTGTTCCGCAGATAACGGCTATCATGAATGTTGCTGAGGTTGCTGATAAACACAACATCCCTGTCATTGCAGACGGCGGCATTAAGTACTCAGGCGATATCCCGAAGGCCATCTGCGCAGGCGCAAGCGTTATCATGCTCGGCTCGTTGCTTGCAGGCTGTGACGAGGCTCCCGGCGAATTTGAAATGTTCCAGGGCCGCCGCTTTAAGGTATATCGCGGCATGGGCTCACTCGGCGCAATGGCAAAAGGCGGACGCGACAGATACTTCCAGCACAATAACAGAAAGCTTGTCCCGGAAGGTGTCGAAGGCCGTGTACCGTACAAGGGCTCTGCAAGCGACACTGTATATCAGCTTATCGGCGGTCTTCGCTCAGGCATGGGCTACTGCGGCGCTGCCAATATCCAGGCACTGCGCGACAACGGCAGGTTTATCCGCATAACAGGCGCAGGTCTTAAGGAAAGCCACCCGCACGATATCTATATCACGAAAGAGGCACCGAACTACTCGGTCAATCCGTAATTCCTACATAAAAAGTTTCAAGCGGCGATGTGAAAATTCACATCGCCGCTTTTCTTTCTGAAACTAAATATTATACATATCAGTTAAATGAATTACCCGTATTTACATCAAACATCGAAAGCATGCGCGCACGCAGATTCTTATTATCCTCGCTCTTAAGCTCGGGGTCTTTTTCAAGAATCAGTTTCGCCTCACGCTTTGCCGTATCAAGAACACGCATATCCTCCGCAAGGCTTGCAATTTTAAGCTCCGGAAGTCCGTGCTGTCTTGTGCCGAAGAAATCACCGGGGCCGCGAAGCTTTAAGTCCTCCTCCGAAATCTTAAATCCGTCATTCGTGCTTCGAAGCGCCTCAAGGCGCTGTGCAGCAGGGCTTGACTTTGCAACATTTGAAAACAATATACAGTACGACTTATGCTCTCCGCGTCCGACACGTCCCCTGAGCTGATGCAGCTGAGAAAGGCCGAAGCGCTCAGCATTTTCAACTGCCATAACCGCGGCGTTAGGCACATTCACTCCAACCTCAATAACAGTCGTCGATACAATCGCATCAGTCTCACCGATGACAAAACGGCGCATTATTTGATCCTTTTCCTTCTGTTTCTGCCGTCCATGCAAAAACTCTACGCGCTTGCCGCAAAAAACCGTTTCTGAAAGCTCTTTTGCAAATTTTTCGACCGAGCGGAGCTCGCCCTCCTCATTATCATCAATCATCGGGCAGACTATATATGCCTGCCTCCCGTCATCCATCTGCCTGCGTATAAATTCATACGCATCATTTCGCTTTGAGTTATTTACAATAAATGTGTCAACCGGCAGTCTGCCGGGCGGCAGCTCGTCAATAACCGAGATATCGAGGTCGCCATACATAATAAGCGCAAGTGAACGCGGAATCGGCGTTGCAGACATAATGAGCTGATGAGGATTCTTACCCTTTGCCGCAAGCGCTGCACGCTGGCGCACGCCGAACCTGTGCTGCTCATCGGCAATAACAAGACCGAGAGAGGAAAACCTGACATCTTCGGTTATAAGCGCATGCGTTCCGATAAGCACATCTGCTTCTCCGCTCTCGGCAAGCTCCTTTACCGCGCGTTTCTCCGCTGCGCGCATACTGCCTATGAGAAGGCCTATGCGCATACCGAGTTTTTCAAACAACGGCAAAAGCGAATTTTTATGCTGCTCGGCAAGTATCTCCGTCGGCACCATAAGCGCAGTCTGAAACCCGTTTTTATACGCCATATATGCGCACGCCGCGGCAACAGCCGTCTTGCCCGAACCTACATAGCCCTGGACTATTCTGTTCATCGGGCGTTCCCTTATCATATCACCTGCCGCTTCTTCTATAACGCGAAGCTGTGCCGCAGTCGGCACAAATGGCAGAGCATTAAAAAACTTATCCGTCCCGACATCGGAAAATACAGGGCCGTTTTCTTTCTGTCTGCGGTTTCTCAAGCGCATAAGTCCAAGCGAGAGAACAAAAAACTCCTCAAAGACAAGACGCCGCTTTGCAATTGAAAGCTCCTCCTCATCGGTCGGGAAATGTACCTGTCGGTACGAATATCCGACATGTGCAAGCTTTTCGCGCAAACGGACATCAGCGGGGATTATCTCCGGTATCCATTCAGAAAACAGAGAAAGCGCCTCGCGCATATGCGTGCGGAGCATCTCCTGCGAAAGCCCTGCCGTAAGCGCATATATCGGCAGTATTGCACCCGTCTTTTTCCCCATATCACTCTTCTTTTCAAAACCGGGGTTCATCATCACAAGGCTTCCGTTTTGCTCTTCAATCTTCCCGTAAAATATGTAGCGCTCGCCCTGTACAAGCTGTTTAACACTGTATTTCTGATTAAAAAACACAATTCCTATGCCGCCGCTCTCATCAACAGCGCGAAGCTTTGTTATTGAAAAGCCCTTCCGTATATCACGCGTACTGATGCCTGATGCAACAATCGCATCTATGCACACACTCTCTCCCGCGCGCACTTCAGAAACAGGGACGATTTTTCTCCTGTCCTCATACTCGCGCGGGAAGTAATTGAGAAGGTCAAAAACCGTATAAATTCCCAAGCGGGCGAACAACTCTGCCCGTCGTTCGCCCACTCCTTTTAAGTACGTTATTCTGCTGTTTATGTCCGGTCGCTCCATAGAAAAACCTACTCTGCAGAAATCATATAATAATATACAGGCTGTCCGCCGTCGAGAAGCATAACCTCGGCATCCGGCGCCTTTTCCTTGCAAATTCCTTCGAGCACAGCTGCCTCCTCGGCACTGACACCCTCGCCGTAGAACACTGTTACAAAGCTCTTGTCTGCAATATTCATTTCTGATACAAGACGCTCTGCGATGTCGGAAAGCTCTTTGCCGGAGGACGCGAGTTTTCCTTCATTAAGTGCAAGATATTCGCCCTCTTTTATTGAGTGCCCGTCAAACTCGCTGTCGCGCGCGGCATATGTTATAAGGCCTGTGCTGACATTCCCTGCCGCCTCAACCATCGCCTCAACATTCTGCTCAACCTCAGCGTCCGGGTCGAATGCAAGCATCGCGGATATTCCCTGCGGCATCGTCTTCGTCGGAACGACGACAACACGCTTCTCTGTAAGTGAAACAGTCTGCTCTGCCGCCATTATTATATTTTTATTATTCGGCATAACGAACACTACTTCTGCCGGCGTCGCGTTAACTGCCTTAAGAATATCGTCTGTCGACGGGTTCATTGTCTGCCCGCCCTCGACAATTGTATCTGCACCAAGGTCGCGGAATACGCTTATTACGCCTTCACCCGCGCCGATTACCGCAAAGCCGTATTTCTTCTCGGGTGCCGCAATTTCCGGAGCGGTCTCACCTGCTTTTGCCTCATCAAGCACCTTTTGCGTATGCTGATAACGCATATTGTCAATCTTTATATTAACAAGCTCTCCGTAAGTAAGAGCCTTGCCCAGCGCCTTGTCCGGGGTGTTCGTATGGACATGCACCTTAATAATATCGTCATCATCAACTACAACAACGCAGTCTCCCATTGCCTCAAGGTGTGCACGAAGCGTTGCAACATCGCGCTTTTTCCCCTTGGGACTTTTGTTTACAATAAACTCTGTGCAGTAGCCGAATTCAATATCACCATCAGCTTCAGCAAAGGTTGACGGCGATGCGGAAGTCAGGCTGGCCGTATCAAGCGGCTCTGTATCCTTGCCAAGCAGCGAATCGTGCATCGCGCTGAGTATCAGAACCCAGCCGCATGCTCCGGCATCTACAACTCCCGCCTTTTTGAGCACGGGATTCTGCTCCGTCGTCTCCTCAAGAGCTATCTTTGCGGCTTCTATAATCTTTTCAAAAAGAGCAGGTATATCAGTTTCCGTCTCCGCAAGCTCATTTGCACGCTCAGCAGCGCGGCGCGAAACTGATAAAATCGTTCCCTCCGCAGGCTTCATAACCGCCCTGTATGCAGACTCAACACCAGATGCAAGAGCCTTTGCAAGCCCGTCTGCATCAAGCGTCTCCGCGCCCTGACATGACTTTGCAAAGCCTCTGAAAAGCAGCGAGAGAATAACACCTGAATTTCCGCGCGCACCTCGCAGAAGCGCAGAAGCCGTGATATCCGCAGCTTCCGAAACGGTCTCCGGCTCAACTGCCAGAAGTGCTGTTGCGGCAGCGCGCGCCGTAAGCGACATATTCGTTCCCGTATCTCCGTCAGGAACCGGGAAAACATTAAGCTCATTGAGCTTTTGCTTATTATTGTCAATCGCCGCAGAAGCCGAAATCACCATGCGTTTAAACGCCGCGGCTTTTATCTGTTCACTCAAGATTTGTACCTCCGTTATTCAGTCATTATCGAATCGACACTGACCTTAACATTCTTGACACCGACACGGGTCAGGCGCTCAACATTATAGCGCACTTCGTTTATAATTGATTCGCATATGGCCGTAATGTTTACGCCATGCTCAACAATGATATGAACATCTATTGAAATCTTATCCTCATCAAAGGTTACTTTAACGCCCTTTGACATATTCTCCTTTTTAAGGAGACTGACAATACCGTCCTTGACACTGCGATATGCCATGCCGCGCACACCAAAGCAGTTCGTAGCAGCATCGCCCGCTATTACGGTAAAAACTTCGTTTGTTATTTCTATAGAACCGTTGTCATTTTTAATCGTCATATACAGCCCTCCTCAGAGTATAATATACACTTCTCTTTAGTTATTATATTCTATTTTTGCAAATAACTCAATATATTTATGAAAAAAAATCTGCAAACAGCATTTTTTGCAAGACATACCGACAGACAAATATATCAAAATTAAATATTGCACTTTTATACTTACCTTATTCCATTTTAAGGAAGGGTGTGGTATAATAATAAAAAGAAATTGCAGAGAGTCTGCTACACAATGAACTCAGTAGTATGCAAGAATTATGACAAAAAGATTGAAAGCATGGGCGGTATTGACCTTCAGGTTCTCAAAATCGTCCACAACGGCCATGTCGGATTTAACGAGCCGGACGGCACTCCCATAGGCCCGACACATCTTACTTCACATACACAACGATGTAACAGTATTTCTTGATGCGGACACTACTTCTCTTCTCTAATTCAAAGGGGGATACATTATGAAAAGATTTATCATCGCTCCCGATTCGTTTAAGGGAACGGCAAGCGCCACTGAAATCTGCAATATAGGAAGCCGCGCAATTTTGCGCCATATCCCCGATGCCGAAATTTCCCGTCTGCCGATTGCCGACGGCGGCGAAGGCACTGTAGACTGCTTCCTTTCTGCTATCGGCGGTGAAAGAATAGCTCTTGATGTCACGGGACCGAAGTTTATCCCCGTGCACGCGGAGTACGCTATTATAAACGGTGACACAGCCGTAGTTGAGCTTGCCTCCGCCGCAGGTCTTCCGCTCATGAATGACGAAAAGGACCCTGCATTTTCAACAACCTTCGGAGTTGGAGAGCTCATCTCCGACGCACTCTCCCGCGGAGCAAGGAAAATAGTCCTCGCCCTCGGCGGCAGTGCGACAAATGACGGGGCGTGCGGTCTTGCCGCGGCTCTCGGCGCAAGGTTCTTTAAGGAGGACGGGAGTGAATTTATCCCCACAGGCGCAACTCTCGGTGAAATTGAGGACATAGACATTTCCGACATAACCTCGCTTCTGGACGGTATAGAAGTTACGGCAATGTGCGATGTGGATAATCCGCTGTACGGGCCAAGAGGGGCTGCATTTGTGTTTTCTCCCCAAAAGGGCGCAGACGACAAGATGGTAAATCTTCTCGACATGAACCTTATGAAATTTGCAAGTACCGTTGAGCGCTCCCTCGGAATTGACATTTCCGGAATGCAGGGCGCAGGCGCCGCAGGAGGCGCAGGTGCAGGCGCCGTTGCATTTCTCGGTGCCGTTCTGTGTCCCGGAATCGACACTGTGCTCAAGCTTTGCCGATTTAACGAGCTTGCACGGAACGCTGACCTTATAATAACGGGAGAAGGGCGCATTGACAGCCAGACTGCCGGCGGAAAGGCAATAGCCGGAATCGCAAAAAATGCCTCTGCCCTCGGAGTCCCCGTCGCCGTCATCGCCGGCGATATAGGAAACGATATTGAGGATATATACAGCATGGGCGTCTCATTTATCCTGAGCACTAACCGCGTCGCAAAAAATTTCGCCGACATAAAGCACAGGGCAAAGGATGACCTTGAGCTCACATTTGAAACTCTTGCAAGAATTATAAAGACGGTTGACAAACAGTCATAGTCTCCCGCAGGGCGGTGACATTCTCTGTACGGACTTGCGTTTGCACCGTCTCAAACCTTAGCGCATCAAATATCAGGGGCAGAACGGCAGGAGTCGCCGCCGCTCTGCCCTTTTTCATTATAAGTGTCAAGCGCAAAAGCCCTTGAAATCACGGAACAAACATGCTATAATACTATGCATATTAATACGGAGGCATAGCTCAGTCGGTTAGAGCGCTTGCTTCACATGCAAGAAGTCGGGGGTTCGAGTCCCTCTGCCTCCACCAA
>JAZRPG010000039.1:0-3510 GCA_045649105.1 Eubacteriales bacterium | reverse complement strand
GGTATATGCCGAGCTCGAGAATCCCAATGAAGGCATCGACCGAGTTACCGGACAGTTCTCGGCCAGTGTTGTCACCGTTGCAATTGCCCTTGGCGCAACGCGAATGGCTGAAAAAAACGCGATAGTGCGCAAGCTTTCCGTTGCGGAGATGATGGGCTCAGTAACGGTTATCTGCACTGATAAGACGGGTGCGCTTACACAGAATGACATGACGGTTGTGGCGACATATAGCGACGGAGCGGTAAAAGATGCGAGGGAGGAGATCTCCGCACCGCTTATTGAGGGGCTTGCGCTTTGCAACAATTCGGGATTTACGGGCGCGGGTGCGTCAGCCGACCCGACGGAAGCTGCGCTTCTTAAGTTTGCCGAGCAGCATGGAAGAAGTATTTCTGAGCTCTCGGACGAATTTCCCAGAAAGGGTGAGATTGCGTTTGATTCCGCAAGGAGGATGATGACAACACTGCACCGCGCAGGGAGCACGACTATATCATACACAAAGGGAGCGCTTGACAGCGTGCTTCCGAGCACGACGCATATTTTTGAAAACGGTGAGATACGCGTTCTTGAGGATTCTGACCGCGAGAGAATAGAGCGCGCAGGTGCCGAGATGGCGGAAAGGGCACTGCGCGTACTTGCGCTTGCAATGCGCTCGGGAGATTATATACCGACTGAAAAGAAGCTTGTGTTTGTCGGCCTTGTCGGGATAATAGACCTGCCGCGTGATGAAGCAAAAAATGCGGTTGATACATGCCGCGACGCAGGAATCCGCGTTGTCATGATAACGGGTGACCATAAATCGACAGCGCTTGCCATAGGCTCTGCTGTAAATATAACAGATGATGAAAAACTGACAGTTACGGGCGCAGAGCTTGAACTGATGAGTGATGAGGAGCTTTCTGAGCGCATTGAGGATATACGTATCTTTTCCCGCATTGACCCGAAACACAAAATCCGCATAGTGCGCGCACTGAGAGAAAAGGGGCATATAGTTTCAGTGACGGGTGACAGCATTAATGACGCGCAGTCGCTCAGAGAGGCTGACATCGGCGTCGCAATGAGCATGACGGGGACAGGCGCGGCAAAGGACGCGTCAGACCTTGTCCTTCTTGATGACAATTTTTCAGCCATTGTTTCTGCAGTGGGACAGGGGCGGATTATTTTTGAGAATATACGGAAGTCGGCGAGGTTTCTTCTTTCGTCAAATATGGGTGAGCTTATCCTGATGCTTTTTGCCATGCTTATCGGAGGGAACTTGCCTCTTGTGCCGCTTCATATACTGCTTATAAATCTTATAACTGACTCGTTTCCGGCGCTTGCCCTCGGTGTAAATCCGGGAGACGCCGATACAATGGAAAAGCCTCCGCATCATGCAAATACAGGGGTGTTTTCCCGCCGCGAATGGATTTCCGTCGGTGTGTACGGATTTATAATCGGCGCTACTGCTCTTGCGATGTTTAAAACGGCAGAGGCGATAACGGGAAGTCTTGAAACTGCGCGTACATGCGCGTTTGCAACGCTTGCGATAAGTCAGCTTTTCCACTCTGTCGGCATAAGATGCGGTCTGCGCTCCGTATTCAGGGTGAACCACTTTGAAAATAAATTTATGCTCCGGGCGATTATTGCCGGGATTCTTCTTACCTTTGCGGTGATTTATGTGCCGCCGCTTGCGCTGCTCTTTGATATGCAGGCGCTTAGCCCCGCATGGGCAGGAGGAGCTATTGCGGCCGCACTTGTGCCGGTTATTGCGCATGAATTTGAGATTCTTGCGGCATATGTGAGAAAGGGTCGTGAAAATTAGTATGGCAACAGAGGCGGAGCTTAAATATGCGTGTGTGCGCGAAACAGACGAAGATGCGCTTTTTTCACATCCGCTCATAAAACCGTTTTGCGGTGAGGTTACAAGGACGGATATGCACACGGTATATCTTGATACAGAGGAGCGGGATACGAGAGAGAACGGAATTTCGCTTCGCCTACGCAAGGAAAACGGCGTGCCGCAGCTTACGCTGAAGCAGGCACAAAAGCGCGAGGGTGAGCTCTCTGTCCGCGGCGAGTGGAGCGTTGTGACGGATGATTTAAGCCGAGCGGCAGAGCTTCTCGGAGGCGTCGGCGCACCTGTTGAAAAAATATGCGGAAAGAAATTGTCGGCAGTGGCAGAGGTTGAGTTTTTGCGCACCGCCGCAAGGGTAACGCCGCGGGAGGGATTTTCTTTTGAGCTGTCTCTCGATTGCGGAGTTTTTAAAAAGAGCATGATGCGCTTTTGCGAGGTTGAGCTTGAGCTCATTTGCGGAGGCGTTGAGGAATTGAAAAAATACGGCGCGGAGCTGAGCGTTGCGTTAGGGCTTTTGCCTGAAAAGCGCTCAAAGCATGCGCGCGCAATTTTGTAAGGCGAATGAGATATGGAATATGAAGCTAAAAAATATGATATAGCCGTAATAGGCGCGGGGCATGCAGGCTGT
The DNA here is from genome assembly GCA_045649105.1 of Eubacteriales bacterium. Lineage (GTDB taxonomy): Bacteria > Bacillota > Clostridia > Oscillospirales > JAAYXM01 > JAZRPG01. The sequence continues at coordinate 1,051 of JAZRPG010000039.1, read as the reverse complement.
GAGGCGGCACTTGCCGCGGCGCGCCTCGGCGCAAGAACGGTATGTTTTGCGATAAATCTGGATTCTGTCGGGAATATGCCCTGTAACCCCGCAATAGGCGGCACGGCAAAAGGTCATCTTGTGCGCGAAATTGACGCGCTCGGCGGTGAGATGGCGCGGGCGGCAGACGCTACCTGCATACAGTACAGAATGCTGAACCGCGGCAAAGGCCCCGCTGTGCATTCGCTTCGTGCGCAGGCTGACAGACGCGCATATCAGGAGCGCATGAAGCACGCGCTTGAGAAACAAAAGAATCTTGACCTTGTGCAGGCGGAGATTATAGACATACGCGTATCTGACGGCCGTGTAACGCATGTTGTAACCGCGACGGGCGCGGTGCACCCCGTGTCGGCAGTAATAATTGCGTCAGGCACATATCTCGGCGGAAGGACGACTGTGGGAGATTCCTCGCGCGAGGGCGGGCCTGACGGAATGTTTGCGGCAAAAGAGCTTACGCAGGCGCTTTTAAAGCTCGGTCTTCCGCTTCGCAGGTTTAAGACGGGTACCCCTGCGCGCATAAACGCAAACTCGATAGACTTTGATAAAATGGAGCCGCAGTACGGCGATGAGGATATATGTCCGTTTTCGTTTGATACAGATTTTGTCCCGAAAAACCGTGCAATCTGCCATCTTACATATACGAATGAGGAAACGCACCGCATAATACGGGAGAATCTTCACCGCTCGCCGCTGTTTTCGGGGAATATTTCGGGCGTCGGACCGCGATACTGCCCGTCGATAGAGGACAAGGTCGTGCGCTTTGCCGACAAGGCCCGTCATCAGCTGTTTGTAGAGCCGATGGGGCTTTCTACCGAGGAGATGTATTTACAGGGTATGTCATCGTCAATGCCTGAGGATGTCCAGCTTCTGATGATACACTCTGTAAAGGGTCTTGAACATGCGCAGGTAATGCGCTTTGCATACGCTATAGAATACGATTGTATTGACCCGCTCGCACTTTTCCCGACGCTTGAAACAAAGCTCATTGAAGGTCTTTACGGCGCGGGACAGT
>JAZRPG010000038.1:0-30756 GCA_045649105.1 Eubacteriales bacterium | reverse complement strand
ATATTGATACACTGTTTTTTCATTCTCCTTTCTTTTTTGGGGAAGGAGAATGATATTTATATTAACCTATGTAAATTATATCATCTGTTCCTTCCCGTTTCAAATTTTCTTTTTCCCGTATATGTGCACATATTTGTCATTCTTCCACCTCCTTTGTTCTTTTTATTTTCAGTACTGATTTTATGACATATATAATACCACAAATTTTAATTTTTGTTGTCCCAACTTTTTCCCAACTTTTTTGAGGGTGAAAAAGGGGAGGATGAATGTAGAAAAAACGGCGCAGGTGCGCCGTTTTTATGGTTTTGCGATGAGGAAAAATGCGGACTCGGGTGCCTGATATGACAATGAAAAATGCGGCATCCGACGGATGCCGCATTTTTATTATGCACAGGTTTTCTGCCGTTTTTTTCGCAGTGCCGGCATAATCCCCGACACAATAAGCGCAAGATATACAGCGGCAGTTATGGATATCGCAATCACCGCACGCTCCGGCGCAAGCACAACAGCTCCGCGCCATACAGATACAAAGCCGAACCCGCAGAATATCAGAAATGCAAAGAGCGAGAACGCGCGCCGCGGCAGCTTTTTCCCCAAAAGCATACCTATAAGCAGCCCTACACCGTCAGCAAGCAGCATACCTGACACAACGCCCAGAAAAACTGCGGTGCGCAGCTCCGGATTCTGTGCGGAAAACGCTATTGCGGAAAGCTGGGTTTTGTCACCAAGCTCCGCCATAAAAAACATCATTCCGATGCTCAGCGCCGCAATGCCGGATGTTTTTTTTACGCTCTCATCCCCGCTTTCACCCATAAGCGCGAGATATGCAAAGATAAGAAAGCAGAAACCCGCGGCGAGATTTATAATCTCAAGACGCATAAATCCCGAGAGCATAACGCCGAGGTGCACGCCGATAAGGTTTAAAAGCACCGTCGCCGCAGTCACGCCGATTATTATATCCGATACTTTTTCCTTTGAGGCGAGTCCCATCACAAAAAGCTGTGTCTTGTCACCAAGCTCCGCTATAAATATCGTCGCCGCTATTGTTATCGCGTGCAGAAGCAATTTTAATCTGCCTCCTACCTCTTTTTAGGAATCAATACCATGCGTCCCGCCTCAAGCAGAGCTTCACGGTCCACCTTGTTTGCCATTACTATCTCATCTACAGTTGTTCTGTATCGCTTTGCAAGCTCCCACATGTCCGTTTCATGTTCAAGGCGCTTTATCGTCACGCCCGGAACTGCCGACAAATCGCGCTCTGCATTCTCATCAAGCTCGATTGCGGATATTGCCGGAATGCGCTCAGAAGACGTCTCTGTTATATCATAATCCGTAAAGAACCGTACATTTATCTCATTACCCGCGCCTACAGAAAAGCTTTTCCCCTGTATCGCAGTCTCACAGCTGTAATCGCTGCCCTCCGAAAGCCGCATCGGGCAAACAACACTTGCGCGCCGCGATGCACAGTATACAGAGTCATCCTCACCGATATATACAACCGATATCGCCGCATCATTTGCAAGGACCTCTCCTCCCTCCTCACGATGACGGGTGTACGGCATAAGATTTACCGAAACATCAAGCACCTGCTTCACTGCCGTTCCTGTCTCTATTGTCTCCGAAACTGCAACGCGCTTGCTTGTGCGCTCACAAAGCCTTGTGCACGGCTGATAGTCGCGGCTGACATTAAGCTCACACTTTGTGCTGTATACATCGTCCACACAATCCATACTGCCGCGTAAATACGCTATTGCACACGCGTCACACAAAATATTGACAGTCATATACCTTGCCTCGCCGGATGCATCGTACTGTGGCTCAAGCTCCGCACCGCGAACGGACATCACAATACGCAGGTCATAATCCTCGTTCATTCCGTCGACATCGAGTATCTGTGAAAACGGAAGCTCCTGCTCTCCCGATGCCGGACTTCCGTCCTCAAGATTATACATGTATCTGATGCTTGCAACGCCTTTCATTATCGCCTTATTGCCGATTATTTTCATATCTGTCCGCGACAGATAAACATCGCTTGTCAGCATCTCCTCAAGCTTTGCAGCACCTGAGGGAAGCTCACATTCGTCGCTTATTGTAAAACTCTTGTCCTTTATGGTCACAGGGAGATATACATCAACATTTCTCCTGTGCTGCTGCACGCCGTGCTCCTCCGCTATAACAGTCTCAGCGCACAGCTCAATCACCTTTGGCTCAAACGCTTCTACGGAAAGCTCAACATTTGCGCGGACGGACACCTTGCGCGGGTTTATCTCGCGCACATCAACAGAGCGCAGGGTTGCATTTGCACATATTTTTGAATCAGGCGTTATGCCGCTCCCCTCTACCACATAAGCAAAAGGCATAGAAATATCAAGACGGCGAATTTTTCTGTCCCCCTCAGCTATGTACAGAACTGCGCCCTTTATATTCCCGCTTATGTCTATTTTTCCGTCACGGGCACTCTTCTCCCTTATAAATGCATTCCCGCTTCCGGTTATTATCCTCACTATGTCCGGGCTCAAGTCCGGCACTATCATCTCAGTATTCTCCTCGTGTGAAACCGTGCCGCAAAACACCGTACCGTAAAGCTCTATGCTATTCTTTTTAAGTCCAAGCTCCATCTGCTCTCACTCCTTTTTATTTCTGTTTTCAGTTAATTATATTAGTGAGCCGGTGCAGATATTACTTTTTATAAAAAAAGCCCGGTTCTCCAATTACGGAAAACCGGTACCTTCTTTTTCAGTTATTTAAAAAAACTTGTCATGTACTGCGCGCATTGCACGCTCTGAATCCTCCTCAGCAATCAGGACGGATATCTTTATCTCGCTTGTAGAAATCATATTGATATTTACGCCTGCTGCAGAAAGCGCCTCAAACATCATTGCGGCAACACCCGGGTTATTGACCATACCCGCTCCGACGATTGACAGCTTGCATACCTTTTCATTGACATATATCTCATCAAACCCGATTTTTTCTTTATTCTCAGTGAGAATTTTTACTGCAGTTTCAACATTTGAGAGAGCTACCGTAAATGTAATGTCCTTTGTGTTGTTTCTGCCTATCGACTGAAGGATTATATCAACATTCACACCCTTTTGTGAAAGTGTTGAGAATATCTTATATGCCATTCCGGGCACATCTGCCAAATTTACAAGTGATATCTGTGCAACATCCATGTCACGCGCAACGCCGCTTACATTCATTTTTTCCATGTTGTGTTCCTCCTTGATTTTTGTGCCCGGATTTCGGGTGAAGCTGGATACTACCTCCATATTTACATTAAAACGCTTTGCCATTTCCACTGACCGGTTATGAAGAACCTGCGCGCCGAGCGATGCAAGCTCAAGCATTTCGTCATAAGTAATTTCTTCAAGCTTCCTTGCCGTTTTGACAACTCTCGGGTCAGCCGTATAAACACCGTCAACATCTGTGTATATCTGGCACAGGTCCGCGCCCAGCGCAACCGCAAGCGAAACCGCCGTTGTGTCCGAGCCGCCGCGTCCAAGGGTAGTTATATCCTCAAACTTGTTTATACCCTGGAATCCCGCAACGATTACAATTCTGCGCTTTGAAATCTCAAGCTTAATTCTTTCCGCCGTCACCTTCTGGATTCTTGCCGAGCCATAGCCCATATCGGTATGGATTCCCGCCTGCCAGCCCGTAAGCGAAATTACGGGATATCCAAGCTTTTCAATAGCCATCGCAAGCAGTGATATTGATATCTGCTCTCCGTTTGCAAGAAGCATATCCATCTCCCGCTTTGACGGGTTCGGATTTATCTCCTGCGCCTTTGCGATAAGGTCGTCAGTTGTGTCGCCCTGTGCTGAGAGTGTAACTACTACATCATCTCCGCGGCTGAACGTGCTCGTTACAATGTCAGCTACATTAAAGATACGCTCTGTATCAGCAACAGACGAGCCACCGAACTTTTGTACGATTAAACTCATATATATTTCCCCTTCCCGGAATATTTTTCACTTTATAATACGCGCATGCGCGATAATACTTCACATTTTTCAGACAGTTTTTCAAGCGCTTCGGAAAAATCTGCCTGCGTTATCTCATCTGTCAGGAACGCAATCTCACGCTCATCGCCGGGTATGAACTCAACATTTCCAAAAGCCTGCGTCGCAGCACTTCTGGCACTCTCACCCGAGATGCGCACATAAAACCTTGACACAAACATCGATATATCTGCCACAGCCTCAGCTCCTGCATCGGCCCAGTTGATATACTTCCTTGCCGCAAGATGCTTTACTGCATCAACCACATCTGCCGCAACTGCGCTTGCCGTCGGGTACTTGCCCGCGCCCGCGCCGTAAAACATAACATTTCCGACCATATTTCCGCTGACCATGACCCCGTTGTATACATCCTCAACCGACGCAAGCGGCGAATCCTTATCGACGAGATGCGGTCCTACAAACGCATATACGCGCCCGTCCTCACATAATCTTGCACGCCCGAGAAGCTTTATAAGCTTGCCTGTTTTATCTGCAAATTTTACATCCTCAAGCTTTACGCCCGTAATACCCTCAGTCTCAACAAACTGCGGGTATATATGCCTTCCGAATGCGAGCGAGGACAGAATGCAAATTTTTCTGCAGGCGTCGTGTCCTTCTATATCTGCGCTCGGGTCGCGCTCTGCATAGCCCTTTTCCTGTGCCTCTGCAAGAGCCTTTTCAAAAGTAAGCCCGCCCTTTATCATGCGTGTAAGAATATAGTTTGTCGTACCGTTAAGTATGCCGCACACCTCGGTAAGCTCATTTGCCGCAAGGCACTGGCTTATGGGACGAATAACCGGTATACCGCCGCCTACAGATGCCTCAAAGAGATAATTCAGGTTCTTTTCTTTTGCTATTTTGAGAAGCTCTGCCCCGTGTGTCGCCACAAGCTCCTTATTTGAGGTTACGACATTTTTACCCGAAAGAAGCGCACGCTTTGTAAAATCATATGCCGGCTTTGTTCCGCCGATTGTTTCCACAACAACAGAAACCTCCGGGTCATCCTCAATTACCTTAAAATCACTGACAAATTTGTCGGCATATTTGTCACCTGAGAAGTCACGGATATCAAGGATATATTTAACCTCTATCGGAACTCCGGCGTTTTTTTCTATAACCTTTGCATTTTTATCCATAAGCTCTGCGACGCCGGAACCTACTGTTCCATACCCCAGAATCGCAATCTTTATCATGATTTTTCCCCTTTCTATTCTCCTGCCAGAGGCTCGAATTTTACAACTCCGTCAAGGAGCGCAGCCTTCCGTATGAATTCCTCTATTCCGGTCTTCATACCTTTTGTATCGGCAGATATTGTCACCGGCGCCTGACCGCCGCCAGGTATTGTCTGATGTATTGTAAGAATATTCACTCCGAAACTTGCAAAAAGGCCGAGCACGCCGGACAGCACCCCGGGCGCATCACGAAGAATCATTCTGAAGGTTATTATCCTCCCGACCGACATATCGTGAAACGGCTTCACAAGGTCCTTGTACTTATAAAAAGCGCTCCTGCTTATCCCCGCCTTTGCCGCGGCATCGTTCACAGTCTTCGCACGGCCTGATGTGAGAAGCTCCTTTGCCTCTACAACATTTACCAGAACCCGTGGAAGCGCCGTATCTTCGACTATATAATATTTTGGCTTTTCAGTCAAGTCATATCCCTCCACCAGGGTCATTTGTGTTTGCAGCACGGATATCATCATAACACATTATAAAAAAAGATGCAACAGAAAATTTAAAATTTTCAAAAGAAATTTAACTGTATTAAAAAAATCTCTTTTATTTGCTTCTTTTCTGATATATAATATATTTCGGAGGTGAACTTCAATGCCTGAAAACAAGCATCTGCGTTTCTTTCTGAGTCTTCTGTATATAGCACTCGGTCTGTTTTTGTTCTGGCTCATATTTAAATATGCACTCGGTTGGCTTGCACCGTTTATAATTGCCTTTATTTTTTCAAGGCTGATTGAAAAACCTGTTGGCTTCTTTGAAAAGCGGCTCCGTTTTCCGCGCCCGCTTGCAAGTCTCCTGTTTACGCTCATTTTCTATGGAATTATATGCAGTGCAGTATATCTCATTTCCTCGAAAATAATAAAAGAGATCATTATCTTATTTGACAAGCTGAGAAATCTGAATATTAACCAGCTCGTTGATCAACTCACCGACATGTTTTTCAGCATTATTTCACATCTGCCGATTGCGGCCCAGGACTTTATAAACAGCAATATAACATCCTGGCTTTCGGAAATAGTATCCGCTCTCCGAAATCTTGTAGGTCCCGTTGCATCATATGCAACAAATATTGCGACATCAGTTCCGTCAATACTTATTTTTATAATAGCTGCATTCGTCGCTACTTATTTTTTAAGCTGCGATTACTATAAGTTAAAAGCGTCCCTTGCAAAAGTGACACCGATGAAATGGCGCCTGCGTTTTAAGCAGACGCGTGAGCATGTTTCAGACACGCTCGTAAGTTATCTTCGCGCGATGCTTATACTCATCTGCCTCACGTTTGTCGAGCTCGCAATAGGTCTTGCCGTTTTGCGTGTTCCGAACTTTTTCCTGCTTGCAATGATTATCGCCCTCATAGACGCGCTCCCCATACTCGGAACCGGAGGAATACTTATACCGTGGGCAATCATCTCACTTTTTACCAATAAAATTGTGCTTGCCGTCGGGCTCATTGTTCTCTATGCAGTTATCGTTACCGTCAGAAACATGATAGAACCCAAAATCGTCGGCAAGCAAATAGGCCTTCACCCTCTTATAACCCTGCTTTCCATGTATGTCGGGCTTCGTATGTTCGGCGTAATCGGTATGTTTATGCCGATTCCGATTGCACTTATAAAGCAATTCTACGAGTGGGGATATCTCGATTTCTTTAAAAGAATTGAAAGCGAATAATTTTTACTGATAAAAAACAGAGTGGGCACATGCCGAGTGTTCCTTAAGGACACTCGGCAGTTTTATTCGCCTTTCGGCGAGTGATATTTGCTCTGCAAGTGATATCGCTTCGCAGTGGTATTGTCTTCGGCAGTTTTCGCGAATAAAACACCACTAAAACCTAAGGTTTTAATAACACTTTTGATCAATCAAAAACATTACTCTGGGCGAAAGCACAGAATATCACTAAAATAAGCCAATATAAAAGTATGATAATCACAGAAAAGGCAGAAACGAAATCAATCGTTTCTGCCTTTTGAATTTACTATCCTTAAGAACACTCGGCATGTGCCCACTCTGTTTTTTTATCAGTTATCAGTGCGCGTCGAGAAGCTCTTTTCGCATATTCCACAGCTTCTGCGACATATCCACATAGTATCTGTGCGGATTTTCAAATCTGAGCACCTCGCTCCAGAGCTCATCGGTGGAAGCCGCGCAATAGTCGCGTATTTCCTTGAGTTTTCTCTCCTTATATACGCATTTTCCGCCATCAAATATTTTCTCAAGAAGCGGACGCGCCGTAAAATTCTTTATCTCCTTGCGCTTCCATGTAAACTCCGGGTCAAACAATTCATACGGCTTATCGCTTTCAATAACCTCATCATGCAACGTCATTACATCAGCCATTGCCTTCCCGCTCTCGTTGTCAAACAGGCGCCAAACCTGCTTGAATCCCGGCGTTGTTATTTTTTCAACATTTTCGGAAAGCTTTATTTTCGGAATGATTTTTCCGTCAGACTCAACAGCCGCAAGCTTATATACACCGCCGAACACCGGCTCAGAACGCGATGTTATGAGTCTCTCGCCAACGCCGAATGAATCTATCTGCGCGCCCTGCATCAGTATATCTCTGATTATATACTCATCAAGCGCGTTTGAAACTATTATCTTACAGTCCTCAAATCCTGCATCATCGAGCATTTTTCTTGCCTTGCGTGACAGGTATGTCATATCGCCGCTGTCGATTCTTATGCTCTTCGGGCGGAAACCTCGCGGAAGCACTTCTTCATTGAATGCACGGATAGCGTTCGGTATTCCCGACTTAAGCACATTATAGGTATCGACAAGCAAAGAGCAGTTATCAGGCCAGGTTTTTGCATACGCGCGGAATGCGTCAAGCTCGCTCGGGAACATCTGTACCCAGCTGTGCGCCATTGTGCCGAGCGCCGGCACCTCAAAATCACGCTCACAAAGCGTGCATGCCGTTCCCACACAGCCGCCGATGTATGCAGCGCGCGCGCCGTAAATGGCGCCGTCACCGCCCTGCGCACGGCGGGAGCCGAATTCCATCACCGGGCGCCCCTGCGCCGCGCGGACTATCCTGTTTGCCTTTGTCGCGATAAGGCTCTGATGATTTATCGTAAGAAGAAGCATGGTCTCAACAAGCTGTGCCTGTATGGCAGGGCCCCTGACCGTAACTATCGGCTCGCCCGGGAATATCGGCGTACCCTCAGGAACTGCCCACACATCGCATGTAAACTTCATATCCCTCAGGTACTCCAGAAAGTCATCCTCGAACAAACCCTTGCTCTTTAAAAACGCGATATCTTCATCCTCAAAGCGCAGGTTTTTCAAATACTCAACAACCTGATGAACTCCTGCCATTATTGCAAATCCGCCATTGTCGGGTATCTTTCTGAAAAACACATCAAAGTACGTAATAACATCCTTCATTCCGTTCCGGAAATAACCCTTTGCCATTGTCAGCTCATAAAAATCCATGAGCATTGTAAGATTTGTATTCCGTTTCATTATCTTTTCCCCTCCGGACCTGTTTTGCCAAATTTAATTTATTCTACCACTAACGCCTGATTTAATCAACAGTAAATTTGCACGGAGCACAACTCTTTTCCCTGTGCCCCGTGCAAATTTATATAAACCACCGCGCAATACTTGCAAAAATGAAGCAGGTGATAATTCCCGCCATTGTCGGAATCACGGCTGATGCCAGCGTCCATTTTGCGCTTTGTGTTTCTTTTTTTATTGTAATAAGCGTCGTTGAGCACGGCCAGTGCATGAGTGAAAACAGCATTGTGCTCACCGCGGTTATCCATGTCCAGCCGTTTGCCGAAAGAAGCTCTCGGAGCGAATGAAGATTTGATATATCCGTAAGGCTGCCTCCCGCGGTATATGCCATTATCACAATCGGCATGACTATCTCGTTTGCGGGAAAGCCGAGTATAAACGCCATAAGTATAACTCCGTCAAGACCGAGAAGCCGCGCGAACGGGTCTAGAAACGATGAGCAGTGCGCAAGCAGTGATGCATCGGCAACTGTCACATTTGCCATTATCCATATTATAAGCCCTGCAGGCGCGGCGACAGCTGCCGCCCTTCCCAGAACAAATACTGTTCTGTCAAACACTGAACGCACAATGACTTTCCCAAGCTGAGGGCGCCTGTACGGCGGAAGCTCAAGAGTGAAGGAGGACGCCTCGCCGCGAAGCGCCGTAGCAGAGAGTATCTTTGACACAGCAAATGTCATCACTATTCCGAAAACGATAACGGAGGAAAGGAGCACTGCAGAAAGTACAGAACCTCCAAAGGCATCCGATGTGCCTATTCCAAAGGCATCCGATGTGCCTATAAAGAACATTGTTATTATCGAAATCAGCGTCGGGAACCTGCCGTTACACGGTACGAAGTTATTTGTAAGAATTGCGATGAGCCTTTCGCGGGGCGAATCAATTATGCGGCATCCTATGACGCCTGCCGCGTTACATCCGAAGCCCATACACATCGTGAGGCTTTGCTTTCCGCAGGCGGAGCATTTTTTGAATAACTTATCAAGGTTAAATGCAACTCTCGGAAGATACCCGAAATCCTCCAGCAAAGTAAACAGAGGGAAGAATATTGCCATCGGAGGAAGCATTACCGACACAACCCACGCAAGAACCCGATACATTCCGTGCACGACCGCCTCACACATCCACACAGGCGCGCCTATCCGCATAAAAGCTTCATAAAGCGGCGTTTCAAATTCAAAGAGGAAATCGGAAAGAATCTCAGACGGATAATTGGCACCCGTTATGGTTATCCAGAAGATAAACGCGAGCATGAGAAACATTATCGGAAATCCCGTGCATCTGCTCGTGAATATATAATCAAGCTTTCTGTCTCTCCTGCTGTACTTTTTGTCCTTTATGTGCACTGCCTCCGTGCATATTTCCTCTGCCTTGTTTATAAGCCCCCGCGCTATGTCATCATCAAAATCGCCTGTTGATTTTCCGTTTTCATCAAGATATTCATGCGCCTTTTTTATTGCTTCTTTTACCTCGGTTTTTTTTGCAATATCGTACTCCATGTGTTCAGAAAGCGACTTTGAAATATTTGTATCCCCGCCGAGAAGCTTTATTGCGAGCCATCTCGGATTTATGTCCTTACAGTGTTTTTCTGTCGCACTCTGCACGGTTAAAATCGCGTTCTCGCTTTCAGGCGAGTATTCAACCTGCACCGCACCCGTATTTTCTATCGCCCGTTCAACTGCCGAAAGAATCGCGCCCAGCCCCCTGCCTTTTCTTGCGGCCGTCGCAATAACGGGCACTCCGAGTCTTTTCTCTATCAGCTCCGTGTCAATTTCAATACCTTTTTTCTCTGCTTCGTCCATAAGATTTATACAGACAACGGTCCTCGGTGTTATCTCTATCGTCTGGAGCACAAGATTCATATTCCGCTCAAGGCATGTGGCATCGCACACGACCACGACAGCGTCAGCTCCGCCGAAGCAGAGGAAGTCCCGCGCGACCTCCTCCTCTGCAGAGCGCGCAACAAGCGAATATGTACCCGGAATATCCACAAGAACATATCCTCTGCCCTCAAAGCGGCAATAGCCCTGCGCATTTGCCACCGTTTTGCCCGGCCAATTCCCCGTGTGCTGCCGCAACCCTGTCAGCTCATTAAAAACCGTGCTTTTTCCCACATTAGGATTTCCGGCAAGCGCAACAACTCTGTCATCTGCGCTTTTTTTGCTTATTCCAAGCCATGTATCACCTGCACTTTTCCCTACCGACTGCCTGGTCAGGCCCATATCGAATCACCTCAGTTTATTATATCTACACAAACACATTCCGCATCCTCTATCCTAAGAGCAATAACAGCTCCGCGCACAAGAAATGCCACCGGGTCACCGAGCGGACTTTTCTGAAGGCATTCAACGCGCGTACCCTCAACTATGCCCATATCCTGAAGCCGTCTTCTTATTCCTCCGTCAGTGCAGAGCCCCGTAACCTTTCCCGACTGCCCCCGTGACATATCGCTCAGCCGGCATGCATCCTCCATTTTTAATCTCACTCCCATAAATATTCTCAGTTACATCCTATGCCGTTTGCAATGAACCTGTTACACCGTATCGGCTTAAAATTTTCACGTGCTTATATAAAAAAGTGCGTGCCCATCTCAAATGAGATAAGCACGCACCGTTTTTATTTTTATCACTGCTTGCGTCTGCGCACAATAAGCGAGGCAGCCGACGGCATGAATATCAGAAGCGCAAGCTGCGGAAGCAGCTCCCGTATATCAATATGCATCATAAAATCATAAGAAGGCATCATAAACGCTGCAACGACAGGCGACAGAAGCTCGACAATTATAAAATACATACCTACAAAGCATGAAAAAATCATAACTGCAAATCTGTTTCTGCCGAGCAAATGTGCCGCGAGCGCGTAAAGAAACAGCAGTATACATATATATGAGAATATAAGCATTGCATAGTCTGCTATAATCGGGTCTGCTATTTTTTCTCTGAAAGTGAGTATCAGCAAAAAGCACGCCCAGAACACCGGAACGGCGGCAAACACTGAGTACGGGACACTGTCCCGCTCTTCCATACGGTACTTCCCCATCACGATAATTGCCACGGCACAGTATACGGAAAGAAGCGAGAATATAAGCTCGACTGCATCAAACTTATTCATCAATCCGAAGATGCCGACGCCCGCATCTGCAATAATCAGCACTGCTGAAATTGTTGAAAAAAGCTCAATCGAGCTTACCTTGCCATTCGGCGCGGAAGTAACGCCGTTTTTGAGAACAAACGCACTGATAAGCGCCATCATCACGGCAATTACACTGACCGCGACAAGCGCAGCCGTCAGCGGAGAACCGCTTTTTAAAACACCCGTTTCAGCATCAAACGCACGAGTCAGCTGCGCCGCGCGAAGAATCGCGCCGCATATACCCGTCACAACCGGCATGACGATAAGAATGGGAAACCATCTGTTTTTCATCAGAAAACCACACCTTAATTATCTTTCGGCTATCGGAACATATTCTACCTCGCCCGTTGCGCATTTATACGCAGGGCGTATTATGCGCCCGCCGGTAAGTGCCTCTTCAATGCGATGTGCACAGAGCCCCGCCACGCGGGAAACAGCAAATAACGGCGTATATAAATCCTCAGGAATTCCGAGCATTTCATAAACCAGCCCTGAATACAGGTCAACATTCGCACACATTTTCTTACCGGAACCCTTAACCGCCTTGAACACATCCGGAGTAAGCCTCTCGACAGATTCAATAAGCTCAAACCTTTCGAGGAATCCGTGCTTTTCGGCAAGCTTTTTTGCATTTTCTCTGAGGATAACCGCGCGCGGGTCAGACTTTGTATAGACAGCATGCCCCATGCCATAGATTTTGCCGCTGCCGTCACCTGCCTGACGCAGAATTATTTTCTTTAAATACTCGCTCAATTCATCGTCATTCTTCCAGTCTGACACATTTGCCTCAATATCACGCATCATGCTGACAACCTGCTTATTCGCACCGCCGTGAAGCGGGCCTTTAAGTGAACCCATTGCAGCCGCAATCGCCGAATATGTATCAGTTCCCGTTGAGGTGAGAACGCGGCATGTGAAAGCAGAGTTATTTCCGCCGCCGTGCTCCGCGTGGAGAACAAGGCATATATCAAGAAGCCTTGCCTCTTCCTCCGTAAATTTGCGGTCTGACCGCAGGCAATACAGAAGTACCTCCGCCGCAGAAAGCGTATCAGGCGGGATATGGAGATACATGCTCTTATTCTCGTAGTAATGTCTCTTTACCTGATATGCCTGAGCCGCAATTATCGGAAGCCGCGCGATGAGCTGTATGCACTGACGCATGATATTCTCAAGCGATGTATTATCCGCATCATCGTCATATGAATAAAGCGCGAGAATCGAGCGTGCAATCTTATTCATTATATTCTGGCTTGGCGCCTTTATTATCATATCCTCGGTGAAATTCTTCGGAAGCTGTCTGCTCTCTGCTATCATGTTCTTAAAATCGGCAAGCTGTTTCTTTGTCGGAAGTTTTCCGATAAGGAGCAGGTACGCTATTTCCTCAAAGCCGAATCTGTTTTCGCGCGTAATATTCCTTACGATATCCTCAACATTTATGCCTCTGTATGTAAGAACACCGTCTATCGGGCATTTTTCACTGTCTATTATGTTATAACCGCGAACGTTTCCTATAAGCGTAATGCCTGCAAGCACACCGGTTCCGTCCTGATTGCGCAGACCACGCCTTACCTTCGGGTTATTAAATATTTCCGGGTCAATCCGGTTATTATTTTCGAAATCCTCGCATACGCTTTTTATAAATGCGGCTGACTCATAAGTCTTTATATTGGACATGTATAAACCTCCACTAGCTAATAAGAATTATTTTATATTATTTATAAGTATTAGTCAACCCATTTATTCACTGTAAAAGAAGGGATATGTAAAATGAAACGCTTTTTTCTTCTTACGACCGTACTCTGGCTGACTATATTTATCGCCCCGCTCTTTACCCTCACGGGTGCCGGAGGCGAGATACCTGAGCTTCCTCTGCCGACTGCAATGCCCGCCGCACAAGAAAGCTCCTCCGCAGACAGCGCCGTCACTGTCACGCTCAACCATGACGGAGAAAATATAACTCTCCCTCTCGATTCTTATCTCGAAGGTGTTGTCGCGGCGGAAATGCCCGCACTCTTTCCCGATGAAGCACTCCGCGCACAGGCAATCGCAGCGAGAACATACACAATGAAAAAGCTTACCTCAACGCCGCCCGAGGAGCATAAAGGCTCCGCACTCTGCAGTAATCCCGCACACTGCAAGGCGTATGAGCCGATAAGCGCTTTTGCCTCAAGCTGGGGCGGCTCCGCAGATGAATATACAGAAAAAATCAAAAACGCCGTCAGCTCTACAGACGGGCAGATTCTTCTGTATAACAACGAGCCGATAAGCGCGGTTTTCCACTCAACATCATCAGGAATGACAGAGCGCGCCGCAGATGTCTGGGGAAATGACACGCCGTATCTCCAGAGCGTAAAAAGCCCCGGCGAGACTGACTCTCCGCGCTACGAGGACACAAAAAGCATCTCCCCTGATGACTTTAAAGAAAAATTCACCAAAAAGTACAATGCCGCGGTTTTTGACGCAAACCCGGAGAACTGGTTTTCCGACATAAGGCGCTCAGAGGCAGGCGGCATAACCTCGCTACGTGTCGCCGGAATATCGGTCAAAGGCTCGGATATCCGTTCAATACTTGGGCTTAACTCGACAAACTTTACCATAACTTTCCGCGACGGAATGCTTCATTTTGCAACACGCGGTTACGGTCACGGCGTCGGAATGAGTCAGTACGGTGCGCGGGCAATGGCGCTTGAAGGAAAATCCTGTGAGGAAATTTTAAAAACCTACTACACAGGCGTTACGCTCGGAAAAATAAGCACAAAAAGCTCTTCATAAATACTCCGACATGTGATATAATATTTAAACAAAATGTTGCCGTTACAGCTACGGAAGGAAGTGTAAAGTCAGCTTGAATATCTTTTCAATTATAGAAAAACTATGTGCACATCCGTCGCCATCAGGCTTTGAGCATTCAGCTTCAAAGCGTGTCGCCCGCCTTATGTCTCGCTTTTTAGACGATGTGGGAACTGATGCATTCGGCAATGTAATAGGCATACGCCGCTGCGGAATCCCGGGCGCAAAATGCCTGCTGCTCGACGCACATATAGACGAAATAGGCCTTATATCCACAGGAATACGTGATGGATTTCTCACCTTTGATATGCTCGGCGGAGTCGACCCGCGCATACTTCCGGCGCGAGAGGTCACCGTGCTTTCCGACCCGCCGGTTCACGGAGTAATCACCGCATCTCCCCCGCATCTTCAGACCGCGGAGGAGATGGATAACGCACTAAAAAAAGAGGATTTATATATAGACATCGGCGCAGGTGATGACAAAGATATCACGGTTTCTCCCGGCACACCGATAGTTTTTTATTCCGACTGCGTAAAGCTTCAGAACGGATATATCTCTGCGCGTGCGCTTGATGACCGCGCAAGTCTTGCCGCGCTTCTCCATGCAGCAGACAACCTTAAAAACCGCCGTATAGCGCTTGACCTCGTCGTTGTCGGAAGTGTTCAGGAAGAACTGGGGTGCCGCGGTGCCAAGGTCTGCGGTTATGAAATAAACCCCGATTACGCACTGGTTGTTGATGTCACTCACGCGACAACTCCGGGCGCAGACAAATCAAAAACCTTTGACGCAGGCAGCGGCGCGGCGATAGGCATAGGTCCGAACATGAACAAAAAGCTTTCGGACATGCTGATAAATACAGCAAAGGACAAAAAAATTCCGTATACGATAGAAGTATGCCCCGGTGATTCGGGAACAAACGCATGGGAGCTTCAGACCGCACGCGAGGGGATTGCAACTGCGCTTCTGTCTATACCTCTCAAGTACATGCACACACCTGTCGAAACAGTAAAACTAAGTGATATTGAAGCCGTTTCAAAGCTCGTATGTGAATTTGTAATGCAGCTCGGAGCAGGAGGAGGTGCGTCACATGCTTAACCTTTTAGAACAGCTCTGCTCCATCCCCGGCGTCTCCGGCAGAGAGGAGCAGGTGCGCGCTTTTATCCGCAAAGCGGCAGAGAAATATGCAGACAGCATAGCAGAGGATACACTCGGCAATCTTATCGTTTTCATAAAGGGTAAAAAACGCCGCAAAAAGCGTGTAATGCTCTCCGCACACATGGACGAGGTGGGCATGTATATACGCGATATTTCCGAAGACGGCTCGCTGGGCTTTGCCTTTGCCGGCGGCGTTGACAGGCGCGTCGCAATCGGAAAGCGCGTTCTTGTCGGTGACCGTGCCATACCCGGAATAATCGGTCTTAAAGCAGTGCATCTGACCACAAAGGAGGAGCGCAAGAAAACGCCGAAGCTTACAGAGCTCTGCATCGACATCGGCTGTGAGTCCCGCGCGGCGGCAAAAAAGCTTGTATCACTCGGGGAATATGCTGCATTTGACAGTGCACCGATACGGCTCGGCAAAACACGCTTTAAGGCGCGCGCAATAGATGACCGTTTCGGCTGTGCCGTTCTTCTTACGCTTATGTCTGAGCCTCTTTTATATGACACATGGTTTGCATTCACGGTTCAGGAGGAGGTCGGCTGCCGCGGAGCGAAGGCCGCATCTTTTTCCGTAGCGCCTGACATTGCACTCGTTATTGAGTCTACAACTGCGGCAGATATCCCGTCCTCTTCAGGGGCAAACCGCGTGTGCTCTCTCGGTAACGGCGCCGTAATAGGCTGTATGGACAAGAGCACGATATATGACAAAAAGCTGTTTTTTCTTTTGCGTGATATTGCAGAACGCGAAAAAATCAGCTGGCAGATAAAATCCCGCGTTGCAGGCGGAACTGATGCAGGAAGCATACACACATCACGCGCAGGAGTGCGCACTGCATCGCTGTCGCTTCCTACGCGGTATATCCATTCCCCGTCATGTGTGGCCGATACTCATGACATGGACTGTGTTCTGCGTCTTGCCCGCGAATTTATAAGCTGTGAGGAGGCCTCCTTTAATGATTGATGTAACAAAAATACTGAAAAAACTCTGCTCGGCAAAATCGCCATCCGGCTTTGAGGGCGAAGCACGGGCGGTTATATGCGAATTTCTCGACAAACTGAAAATTCCCTACTGCACAGATGCGCTCGGAAACCTTATAGCACACAGAGAAGGCACGGGCAAGCGCGGACTTATCGATGCGCACATGGATACTACGGGTTTTCTCGCAACGCATATAGACGACAAGGGCTTTATACGCTTTGATATGCTCGGCGGACTCGAGGTGTCCGACCTCTGCAATACACCCATTGAGTTTCTTAACGGAACACAGGGCACAATCTCATGCGAGATGAAGGTTGAGGCAAAGGACAGAAAGACTGACTCGTTTTTTATCGATATAGGCGCGGCGGACAAGCCGTCTGCCGCAGAGATTGTTTCTCCCGGAGATGCCGCCGTTTATTGCGGCGCACTGCGCTCTCTTTCGGGTGAGCGCATCTGTGCACCGTACCTCGACAACAGACTTGGCTGTGCGGTGCTTCTCTGTGTCCTCGGCGCTCTTTCAAAGTGCGACTATGACCTGTACTTCGTTTTCTCCGCACAGGAGGAGGTCGGCTGCCGCGGAGCGAAAACTGCGGCATACGCCGTCAAACCGGATTTTTCAATCACCGTTGATGTGACTGACGCGGGCGACACGCCCGGATTTGACGGAAACACGGAGGCAGCACTTAAAAGCGGCGCCGCAATCAAGATTATGGACAAGGCCGCAATAGCACACCCTGCCGTTGTTTCAGCGCTTGAGGATACTGCAAAGAAATTCAAAATCCCTTACTGCCGTGACATTGTCACCTCGGGCGGAACAAACGCCGGCAGCATTCATCTCACCCGCGGCGGAATCCCCACCGGCGGCATAAGCATTCCTCTGCGGTACATGCACTCTCCGTGCGAGGTTGCCGCACTCTCAGACATTGATGCGTGCATACGGCTTCTTAAGGAAGCGCTTGACACTCATGCCTTTATCTGATTTTCATTTTTCACTGCAGCATACAAAAAGGTGTCGGAAAGGATATTTCCGGCACCTTTTTTAAAAACGCTTTTATATTTCGCCATAATGTGTTATTATATTATATAAGAGAAATAATAACCATTTTTCCCTGAAAGGACTTTTTTATGTATATGTGCAGAAAAACTTTGATATACGGCACGGAGTACAATAATGTGACGCTCGGAGAAGCGGCAGATATGACAGATGCTTTTCTCTCAGAGGCCGGAAATCACATGGTGGTTACTCCCAATGCCGAAATAGCTTATCTCGCCAAAAATACCAAACGGCTCCGCGATATAATAAACGCATCGGAGCTTACGGTTGCAGACGGTATCGGCGTTGTGTACGCGTCAAAAATATACCGCACCCCCGTAAAGGAGAAGGTCGCAGGCGTTGAGCTCGGCGAGGAGGTTATTGCCCGCGCGGCAAAAAGCGGGCGCGGCATCTTCTTCCTCGGCGGAAAACCCGGCGTTGCCGAGCTTGCGGCAGAAAAACTTTCCGAAAAATACCGAGGCATAAACTTCTGCGGCATGCACGACGGATATTTTAAGGACGATGATGAAATAGTCCGTATGATAAATGAAAGCGGTGCGGAAATACTTTTTGTATGCCTCGGCGCTCCGAAGCAGGAATACTGGATGGCGGATAACAAGGACAGGTTAAATGTCCGGCTCATGCTCGGTCTCGGCGGCGCTCTTGACGCATACGCCGGGACGGTTAAGCGCGCCCCTGAAATCTGGATAAAACTCGGCCTTGAATGGTTCTACAGACTCATAAAGGAGCCGTGGCGCGCAAAGCGTATGCTTGCGCTTCCGAAATACATGTTTGCTGTCATCATCGACAGTTTAAGAAAGAGGTAATGCTAAAATGCGCGGCAAGCTTATTACTATCGAGGGTACTGACGCTTCGGGAAAATCAACTCAGCTTTCACTCCTCTGCGACCGATTTGCTCGCGAGGGGCGTGATTTTAAAAAAATAGCATTCCCGCGGTATGACAGTGACTCATCGGCACTCGTGAGAATGTATCTCGGCGGCGAGTTCGGCTCTGACCCGGCATCGGTAAATGCATACGCCGCGTCGACTTTTTTTGCGGCAGACCGCGTCGCATCATATCTCCGCGAATGGCGCGAATATCTCAGCCGCGGCGGAACGGTACTTCTCGACAGGTACACAACCTCAAATGCAATATATCAGTCAAGCAAGCTCCCCGAAAATGAGCGCGAGGGGTTTTGCGACTGGCTTTTTAACTTTGAATACAATCTGCTCGGGCTTCCCGCGCCGGACCTTGTGCTGTTTCTCGATATGCCGCCCGAGCTTGCAGAGAAGCTTCTTGCAAACCGCGGCGAGAAAGAGGATGTCCATGAGCAGGACAAGGCATACATGCGCGCCTGTTACAACAATGCATGTTCTCTCGCGCAGCGGTTTTCATGGCACCGAATACCGTGCTCAGAAAACGGGAGAATAAAGACAAGAGACGAAATCCACAGTGAAATTTTCAATGAGGTTTCGCGCGTTCTGACGGAATAGGAGTTTTTTTGATGTTACAGTTCACACCCATTTGTGCCGGGGATTACAATGCGGCTGCTCCGATTATGAAGGCATCGGGTTTCGGGTCTACGGAGAGCTCATTTGTAGATGTATACATGTGGGGCGGCTCATATAACACACAGATATGTATCGAGGACGGCACCGTCTTTCTCCGTGCCGACAGCAGCTCTGAACGGTACTTTCTCTTCCCCTTCGGCGGAGATACCGGACCGGCACTTATGAAAATCCGCGAAACGGCAGAGAAAGAGGGCATTTCTCCTGTTTTCAACGCCGTTACGGGTCGGATGCGCGACCGTATGGAGGCCGCATTCCCAGGCGAGTTTGAGTTTTCCGAGACGCGCGACTATTTCGATTATATATACAGCTCAAAAGACCTTACGGAATTAAAGGGGAACAAGTTTCACCAGAAAAGAAATCACTTTAACAAGTTTATAAAGGCATACGCCGACCGATATGTATATGAGGACATAACCAGCCATAATATTGACGAGGTCCGCGTTTTTCAGGAAAAGTGGCTGAAAAGCGCCTGTGACGGCAAGCGCGATGATATTCTCAACCGTGAGAATGACGCAATAAACCGCGTGCTTGATGACATGTTTTCCCTCGATGTAAGAGGCGGACTTATCCGCATTGACGGCGCAGTTTGCGCCTACAGTCTGGGGACAAAAATCAGTGACGACACCTTTGTTGTGATGACCGAAAAGGGCGATTACGGCTTTAAGGGCATATATCAGGCAATAAACAAACTGTTTTGTGAGCGCAACTGCTCCGGTGTTTTGTATGTTAACCGTGAGGATGACGCAGGCTCCGAAGGACTCCGCCATGCAAAGCTCTCATACAACCCTGAGCTTTTGCTGAAGAAATACCGTGCCGTATGGAAAAGCTGAAGATACGGCGCGCAGAAGCGCGCGATACAAATCAGCTTCAAACGCTGTGGAACGAGTGTTTTCCAGAAGACCGCGAATTCAGGACATTTTTCTTTAAAAAGCTTTATAATCCCGAATACGCAATGGTGTGCACCTTAGACGATACTGTCTGTGCAATGCTTCATGCTTTTCCATGTACTTTTAATACAGAGCATGGCCCGCTCCGCGCAAAATATATCTACGGAGTAGGTACCGGAATTAAGTCACGCGGGCTCGGCGCCGCATCAAAGCTTCTTGAAAGCGTTGAGAATGACTGCGATTTTCTTTTCCTGATACCTCAAAACGCAGGGCTTTTTGATTTTTATAAAAAGAGCGGATATTCGCCCGGATTCTATATCACAAAACAAACTGCAGAGCCCGCAGGCGAAACCGTACTGAAGCTTGCAACGGAATCCGACACAGCTCATCTTAACAGTATATATGAGCACTTTACCGAAGGCTCTCTCCATCCCGTGCGGACAGAAAGTCACTGGAGGGCGGTTCTCGAGGAGCTTTCCGCGGCAAACGGCGGAATTGCTCTGATTAATGAGGGCTACTTCGCATATTATATGGACGGGAAATCACCTGTAATAAGCGAAATCTTCCCGAAAGAGCCTGCCTTTGCCGGCATTGCGGCAGGCGCGCTTAAAGCTACCTGCACAGTCCTGTATGCAGGAAGCGGTTCTCCTTTCGGTGCCGTAAAGCTTATTACGGATGCGGCAAGGTCTGCATTTTCAGAAAATTCCGAAAGATATCTTAATCTTATGCATAACTAATAACATTACGAGGTAAGCAATATGGTATATATTTTGCTGGAAAACGGTTTTGAGCAGTGTGAGGCGCTTGCGCCCGTAGATATTCTCCGCCGCGCGGCGGTCGATGTTGCGCTCGTCGGCGTGTCAGCTGACCTTATAACTTCTTCTCTCGGTGTTACCGTCAAGGCAGACATGCTTTTCCGGGACATTTGTATTGATGATATGGAAATGCTTATAATCCCCGGCGGTCAGCCCGGTGTTGACAACCTGTGGGAAAACCCATCCGTCCGCGAGCTTGTTAAAGACGCTTATTCAAAGAATATTCCGATAGGCGCAATCTGCGCCGCGCCCATAATACTTGCTCGGCTCGGCATTCTTGACGGAAAGGATGCCGTATGCTACCCGTCATGCAAGAGCGAGCTTTCAGCAGCGCATTACATGCCCGACACCGCAACGGCAAAAGACGGCAATATAATCACGGCGCGCGCCGCCGCAGATGCCTTTGAATTTTCATTCCTTATTCTGCGTTTTCTCCGCGGCACAGAAGCCGAGCAGAAAATCAGGGAGGCCATCTGCCATGTATAAGAAAAGGCTGCGGCTGGAAATGCAAAAAGCATCGGAAAGCATGCCTGAATATATGCGCAATACGGCAGATACCGCAATATATAACACACTTATTAAGCTTCCGGAATATATATCTGCAGAAAATATTTTTATATATATAAGTTCAGGCGACGAGGTCTCGACAGAGGCTATCATACAGGCAATGCTAAACGATAAAAAGAATGTATTTGTTCCGCTGTGCTACGGCGCAGGTATTATGGACGCGATAAAACTTAATGACACAAATGAGTTAAGGCGCGGACTCTACGGCATTCCCGAGCCGCCGTGCGAAAATGCGTGCATTCCTCCCCAAAAGCTTGATTTGATAATCGTTCCCGGCGTGTGCTTTTCCGAAGAAGGGGCAAGGCTCGGACGGGGCGCAGGATACTATGACAGATACATAAGCCGCGCAAAAAGTTCCGTTACAGTCGGGCTTTGCCGCGAAAACAATCTTATATCTTCGATCAATACCGACGAACATGATGAACAAATTGATATAATAATCACCGAAAAACGCACCGTGCGACCAAACTTATAAGGAGAAGGTGGACTGAAAATGACAGATAACAACAGGCCTAAAAGGCGCAGAGGACGCAAAAAGCTAAAAAACACAACATATATGTACATCGCATTCATACTCGGTATTTCCATGCTCCTTTCAGCGTGGATTATAATGGCGGCAAACGAGGTATTCGCTCTTGCACGCCCGGATTTTGAAGCTATAGTCTCAATCCCCGAGGGTGCCTCCCGCTCAGATATCTCAAAAATTCTTAAAGACGAAAACATCATAGAGCACAGACAGCTTTTTAACCTGTTCGCCTTCATGACAAAGAGAAAGGCGACCTTCCCTGCCGGGGAGTACAAGCTTAATTCAAACCTCGATTACCGCGCAATGCTTCGCCGTCTGACGAGCAAGAAGGCAGCGCTTAATACAGTTAAGGTTACAATCCCCGAGGGATACGAAATAAAACAGATTACCGCACTTCTCGACGAAAAGGGCGTCTGCGACAAAGAAGCGCTTGAAGATGCCATCTCAAGCACCGATTTTAAATATGATTTTCTTGCAGGAATCCCGCTCGGTAAGGTATCACGACTGGAGGGTTTCCTTTTCCCCGACACATATGAGTTTTACCTTAATGACAGCCCTGAAAATGTTATAAAGAAGTTCCTCTCAAACTTTGAGCTTAAGTATAATGAAGACATGCAGGCACGTGCAAAGGCGCTTGGAATGAGCACAAAAGAGGTTATAACGCTCGCTTCGATAATTGAACGCGAGGCTACGGCGGTTGACCGAGAGACAATATCATCCGTATTCCACAACCGTCTTAAAAGCAAGACATATCCGTACCTTGAGTCGTGCGCAACGGTGCAGTATGTACTCGGCGAAAGAAAAAAGGTTATAAGCATCGCCGATACGAAAATCGACAGCCCGTACAACACTTATAAGTACAGGGGACTTCCCCCGGGGCCGATTGCAAACCCCGGCCTTGACTCGATAGAAGCCGCTCTCTACCCGAAGGATACAGACTTTTTGTTCTTCGCACTTCAGGAGGACGGTACGCACAAGTTTTCAAGAACTTATGAAGAACACTTGAAGACGCCGAAAATTAATCCGTAATGAATATGATGAAAAGACCTGAAATACTTTCCCCCGCAGGGGATGAAGAAAAGCTCCGCTCCGCCATACTGTACGGTGCAGATGCGGTATATA
Organism: Eubacteriales bacterium; assembly: GCA_045649105.1. Taxonomy (GTDB): domain Bacteria; phylum Bacillota; class Clostridia; order Oscillospirales; family JAAYXM01; genus JAZRPG01. Next base: position 7,423 of record JAZRPG010000038.1, on the reverse strand, counting down.
TGGCCGGCACAAGCTTCGGAATGCGCACCGCGTCATCAAACTTCGACAATGACGGACTGCGGCGTGCAATCTCGCTTGCGCATGAAAACGGTGTACGCGCATTTATCACCTGCAACACGCTCATGCGGAACCATGACTTAAAAAGGCTTCCCGAATACCTTGAATTTTTAGATGACGCAGGCGCCGATGCCGTAATCGTATCCGACCTCGGGTGTATGCGCCTTGCGCAGAAATACGCACCGCACGCCGAAATTCACATGAGCACGCAGGCAAGCGTCTTAAACTCTGCCGCCGCAAATGCGTGGTACGAGCTGGGAGCTTCCCGCGTCTGCCTCGCGCGCGAGGCAAGCCTTGCCGAAATTTCCGAAATTGCGGAATTCCGCGCAAAGGGGCTTGAGATTGAGGCCTTTGTCCACGGCGCTATGTGCATGGCGTACTCAGGCCGCTGTATGATTTCCGACTACCTGGCAGGCCGCTCTGCAAACCGCGGAAACTGCTCACAGCCGTGCCGCTGGAAATATGCTCTCGTAGAGGAAACGCGGCCCGGAGAATACTTCCCGATTTCCGAGGACGGCGGCGTGCATATTCTGAACTCAAAGGATTTGTGCATGGTCTCATATATTCCCGAGCTTATAGGCGCAGGAATAGACAGCTTCAAGATAGAGGGCAGAGTCAAGTCGGCATATTACTGCGCGGCAGTGACAAACGCCTACAGACTCGCATGCGAGGAATATATAAAATCACCCGACACATGGCAGCGCGACGGATTCTGGCTTGATGAGGTAAATAAGGTCAGCCACAGAGAGTACTGCACCGGCTTCTATTTCGGCGAGAAAAATATCCAGAGAACTGACAGCTCGGAATATATCCGCACATGGGATGTTGTCGCTTCAGTAATAGAATGTGATGATGAGGGAAATGCCGTGCTCGAGCAGAAAAACAAGTTTGACCGCGGCGTTGAATATGAGCTCATGCAGCCGAGACAGGCACCTGTTCCCGTAATATTTTCAGAAATGCATGACGATGACGGGAACGAGGTCGAATCCGCGCGTCACGCAAAGCTCCATGTACATGTAAAACTCCCCTTCCCGGCACCTGTCGGTGCATTCATAAGACGAAGGGGGCGCTATACGGATGCTACGTAAGCTCCTTCACACAGCCGACTCTGAGGACGACGGAAAGCGCCTTTGCGATATACTCAGGCAGCGTTTCGGTGTGTCCGGAATGCTCCTCAGCAGAATCAAGCGAAACCCGCAGGGGCTTCTCCTCAACGGGAGCCCGGTTTTTACCGTTGCCACCGTGCACGCGGGTGATTATATGGAAATAATCCTTGAGGAGCGCGAGCGCGCGTCAGACGGGATAGTCCCCGTGGAGGGCGAGCTTGACATACGCTTTGAAAATGAGGATATTCTGATACTCAATAAGCCCGCAACGCTTGCTGTTCACCCGTCACACGGGCATTTTACAAGCTCGCTCGGGAATATTGTTGTATGGCACTATAAAAATCTCGGCGAAGATTTTGTGTTCAGACCCGTAAATCGCCTCGACCGCGGTGTATCGGGGCTTATGGCGGTTGCCAAAAATGCATACTCGCACACATATTGCGCAAGACTTCTGCACACAGGGTCTTTTCTCCGCGAATACATGGCAATCGTGCGCGGAGAGATAGAGGAGGATTCGGGAACGATAAACGCACCGATAGCCCGAAAGCCCGGCTCCGTAATCGAGCGCATGGTCTCTCCTGACGGCGATTCCGCAATCACGGAATTTTCGGTAATCGAGCGCAGAAACAACATGAGCCTTGTGCGCGTCCGCCCCATGACCGGGCGCACGCATCAGATACGCGTGCACATGGCGCATATGGGGCATCCCATAATCGGCGACTTTCTCTACGGCGAGGAGGACGCACGGCTCCCCGGAAGATGTGCGCTTCATTCCTGCAGGATACGCCTTGAGCTTCCTTTTCATATGGGTACCGCGGACATATTTCAGAAGCTTTCAGATGAGCTTAACGGAATTTTTTACGGCAAACTGTAAAAATTAATCTAAGCGGGCGTTATCCGCCATTTACCCATGCATATTTTTTACTTTTCAAAAATATAAAATCTGAAAAAATTTAAGTGTTTAATAATTGACTTTCACCTGTGCTTGCGGTTATAATTATATAATTATATTACATTTTATTTTTCGGCGAAGGAGGAAATCGTATGAAAATCAGAATCGGAATTGCAGGATACGGAAACCTCGGCCGCGGTGTTGAATGCGCATTAAAACACAGCTCTGATATGGAGCTTCGCGCTGTTTTTACCCGTCGTGACCCAAAGAGTCTGAAAATAGCCTTACAAGATGTCCCCGTCCTCCATATTGACGATGCACCTAAGCTTCAAGACGAGCTTGATGTTGTTATTCTGTGCGGCGGAAGCGCCAATGACCTTCCCGTTCAGACACCTGAGCTTGCACAGTATTTTAATGTGGTTGACAGCTTCGACACGCACGCAAAAATCCCTGAGCATTTTGAGCGCGTAGATGCTGTAAGCCGAAAATCCAAGAAAATAAGCATTATCTCCGCAGGTTGGGACCCGGGGCTTTTTTCACTGAACCGCGCCCTCGGGCAGGCGGTTCTCCCCGACGGAAATGACTATACGTTCTGGGGAAAGGGCGTAAGCCAGGGTCATTCAGACGCGATTCGCCGTATACCGGGCGTCAAAAATGCAAAGCAATATACAATCCCGGTAGATGTGGCACTTGCACGCGTGCGCAGCGGCGAAAATCCGGAGCTTTCAACGCGTGAAAAGCACATAAGAGATTGCTATGTCGTTGCCGAGGAAGGGGCAGACCTTGCCGCTATAGAGACAGCTATAAAAACTATGCCGAACTACTTTGCCGACTACGACACGACAGTGCATTTCATAAGCGAGGATGAGCTCATGCGCGAGCACGGCGGAATCCCGCATGGTGGTGTTGTTCTGCGCAGCGGCGCTACGGGACTCAGCCACGAAAACAAGCATGTTATTGAGTATAAACTGACGCTCGACTCAAATCCGGAGTTCACGGCAAGCGTTCTGACAGCTTATGCAAGAGCTGCTTTCCGCATGAACGCAGAGGGGCAATACGGATGCAAAACAGTCCTTGACGTTGCATTCTCCTACCTGCATCCTCAATCCCCCGAGGAACTTCGTAAGAACCTTCTGTAGCCCTGAATCATTATTTCAGCAAATGCAGGGCATATGGAGTTTTAGCTTTTTTGTGCCCAAGCTTTATATTTTACAAGGGAGATGTCAACTTTGAAACAGGACATGATAGTTATATTAGACCTCGGCAGCACCAGAAATACGGATGTTGCACGCGCTGTCCGCGCCCTCGGCGTATACAGTGAGATATATCCGCACGACATAACAGCGGCAGAGCTTAAGGCTCTTCCGAATGTCAAGGGCGTCATCGCCTGTGGCGGTCCGAACAATATTATCGACGGTGTTAAAATCACGCTCTCCGATGAGCTCCGCGGCACGGGAATCCCGTTCTTTGCCTTTGATTATGAGCTTGACGGAAAGGCGATAACGATGCCTGATGAGGATTCCGCAATCGCCGACGCGCTCCGCAGCTTTGTGTTTGACACATGCCGCGCGCAGGCAAACTGGACAATGGAAAATTTCATTGCTGACCAGGTCGAGCTCGTCCGCCGCCAGGTCGGAAAAAGAAAGGTTCTTCTCGCTCTCTCCGGAGGAGTGGACTCCTCTGTCGTTGCAGCGCTTCTCCTGCGCGCAATAGGAAGCCAGCTCACCTGCGTGCATGTAAACCACGGTCTCCTTCGCAAGGGCGAGCCGGAAGAGGTCGTAAGGGTCTTCCGCGACGAGCTCTCCGCAAACCTTGTTTATGTCGATGCTTCAGAGCGTTTTCTCGGCAAGCTTTTCGGCGTTGCTGACCCTGAAGAAAAACGCAAGATAATCGGCGCGGAGTTTATCCGCGTTTTCGAGGAAGAAGCACGAAAGCTCTCCGGAATTGAGTTCCTCGCACAGGGTACAATCTACCCCGATATCGTTGAAAGCGGCACAAAAACGGCAAAGGTCGTAAAGAGCCACCACAATGTCGGAGGCCTTCCCGAGGATTTAAATTTCGAGCTTGTTGAGCCGATTAAGTACCTGTTCAAGGACGAAGTCCGCGCCTGCGGAAAGGCACTCGGACTTCCCGATTCCATGATATACCGCCAGCCATTCCCCGGCCCGGGTCTCGGTGTCCGTTGCCTCGGAGCAATCACGCGTGAGCGACTTGAGGCTGTGCGCGAGTCGGACGCAATCCTTCGTGAGGAGTTTGCAAAGAGCGGTCTTGACCGCAGCGTATGGCAATACTTTACCGCGGTTCCTGACTTTAAGTCTGTCGGCGTTCGCGACAATGCCCGTTCCTTTGACTATCCTGTAATTATCCGCGCGGTAAACACGGTTGACGCAATGACAGCAGAGGTTCCCGAGCTTCCCTGGAGCGTACTTCAGACCATTGTAAACCGCATACTTGCAGAAGTGAAAAATGTAAACCGCGTGTGCTTCGACCTCTCGCCGAAGCCCTGTTCGACAATCGAATGGGAATAAAAAAACTCAAAAAGCCTTATATATTAAGAGTTTTCGAGTTTTTGGCGTTCAACAAAAGAGGCTCTTAACGCACATTTTTTAAAGTGCCACAAATTCAGAAGCATAAATGCTCTGCTGAAAACAAAACAAAGACAACAAACCCACAGCAGAATCTTCCTGCTGTGGGTTCTCACTTTTTATGAAATAAAAAGTTTAACAACCTTAAATTTGCAAGAGAGTGTTATTATGGAATTTAATGAAAAATTACAAAGCTTGCGAAAAAATAAAGGACTTACGCAGGAAGAGCTTGCAGAAGCTCTCTATGTGTCCCGAACAGCAATTTCAAAATGGGAATCAGGCAGAGGATATCCGAGCATAGATTCTCTGAAAGCGATAGCAAAATGTTTTTCGGTTACGATAGATGAATTGCTTTCAAGTGGTGAAGTCTTGAGTATTGCAGAAGAAGATAATAAACAAAAAGAAAAGCATTTACGAAGCCTTGTGTTTGCTCTTTTGGATATAAGTGTTTTGATGTTCTTCTTCCTGCCATTCTTCGGACAAAAAGCAAATGGTGTCATTCAGGAAGTTTCGCTATTGTCCTTAAACGGAATTGCGACTTATTTAAAGACTGCGTACTATGCTATTGTAATCGCAATTATAGTATATGGAATTTTAACGCTTACTTTTCAAAACTTTCAAAAGCTGTTTTGGGTACAAAACAGAGAAAAAATATCACTTATATTAAATGCTATTGCGGTGCTTTTGTTTATTATAAGCTCACAGGTATATGCAGGTGCTTTCCTGTTCATATTCCTCATAATAAAGGCGTTAATACTTGTGAAATGGCAATGACACGGAAAGTATCACCGATGTAACGACTCAATTCTTGAGATTTTTAACACTGTCCTTTAAAGTGTATTCAGGCGAAAGCCAAATACACAAAAGGAAGGTTTTAAAAAATGAAAAGAAAAAGTTTTTACATTGGGTTGGGGTTACTTGTATTATTTGTTATATGGACAGTAGCTCTTGGGTTTGTTGATGTGGGAGAGGCAGGACCGCAAGGCTCAAGTGTCGGTTTTGCAACACTTAACAAAGCGATACACGATATTACAGGAGTGCATATGTCACTCTACACCATTACAGATTGGCTTGGACTTGTTCCGCTTTGCTTTATCATGGGGTTTGGCATACTTGGGCTTTGCCAGTGGACTCGGAGAAAAAATCTTTTTAAGGTTGATTTTAGCATCCTCACACTTGGCGGATTTTATATTGTTGTGATGGCATTTTACATCTTTTTTGAAATGGTCGTAGTAAATTACAGACCGATACTTATAAACGGCAATTTGGAAGCATCTTATCCGTCATCAACAACAATGCTTGTAATGTGTGTTATGCCGACTGCTATCATGCAGTTTGATGCACGCATCAAAAATAATGGATTTAAGAAATGTTTGAACATTTCAATCCTTGCATTTATTGCTTTTATGGTAATAGCGAGACTCATTTCGGGTGTGCATTGGTTTTCGGATATTATCGGCGGTGCACTATTAAGTAGCGGTCTTGTGCTGATATATCGTTCTATACAATTATCAGGAGGAAATGAAATGATTAAAAATGATTATATTATCCGATTAGAAAGAAAAGAAGATTACCCCGTGGTGGAAAACCTGATTCGTGAAGCGTTTTGGAATGTGTACCGCCCGGGATGTATGGAGCACTATCTTATAACGAAGTTAAGGGAACATCCTGACTTTGTCAAGGAACTTGATTTTGTTATGGAAAAGGATGGCGAAATTATCGGTCAGAATGTATTCGTAAAAGCAAATATTAAGGCTGATGACGGAAGGAATGTTCCTATTCTTACAATGGGACCGATTTGTATAGTCCCCAAACTCAAAAGACAAGGCTACGGTAAAATTCTGCTTGATTATTCAATTAAGAAAGCAACCGAGCTTGGCTTTGGTGCGGTATGTTTTGAGGGAAATATTAATTTCTATGGCAAAAGCGGATTTACATTTGCAAGTGAATTCGGACTCCGTTATCACGGACTGCCCGAAGGTGCGGATGCTTCATTCTTCCTATGCAAAGAGTTAATTCCCGGGTACCTAAGCGGAATCACAGGAGAATACGGACCACCGGATGTATATCTTTTCCCTGAGGAAGAAGCAGAGGAATTTGATAAAAAATTTCCTTATAAAGAAAAACTGAAGCTTCCGGGACAACTTTTCTAATAACGAATGGGCGGCACTTCATTTGAGGTGGCGTCTGTTTTTTTATATAAATAAAAAGTAAAAATCTTAAAATATTGACATTGTTCTATTTTTGGTATATAATATTGATAAATGAGGTGTTAATATGGATATACTAACAATAAAAGAGGCAAGTTTAATGTGGGGGATTTCTGTAAGAAGAATTACTGTTTTGTGTAATGAGGGCAGAATTGTTGGAGCACAGAAAATTGCAGGTGCTTGGCTTTTACCAAAAGATGCAGAGAAACCCGCAGATAGAAGAATTAAATCAGGTAAATATACCGATTGGAGAAATAAAACAGATATGGCATCTAACGATTTTGAAAGCAATTTAAAAAATCTAAAAGGAACATTTGCTGTCGAGAATATGAATGTTAGTGAGGAAAGCATTGAAAATCTCAAAAGAATTGATAGCGGTAAAGTAAGTTATACAGATGTAATTGAAGAATTGAAGCTTAAATATATGCAGAGGGTGTAACTATGTTTTCAAAATATGATGTTTATACAACTACCCAATCAATATATTGCTATCCCGATAGTAATGTGTTGAAAAACAAATTAAATATAAGAGATAATAAACTACTCAAAACTGCTGAAGAAGAAATTACATTG
>JAZRPG010000037.1:0-46342 GCA_045649105.1 Eubacteriales bacterium | reverse complement strand
AAGACCTGCAGATTTTAAAGTCTGCAGGTCTTATAATTTTTAAATAAAAAATGAAAAAATGAGGGCTGAGAGAGCAAGGGCGCCTACTCCGCAGGAGATGAGCAGAGTGGTCTTGCTTCTTTTCAGCCTTCGCCGTTTTCCGCAGTGACGTCTGACGTATTCGTCCGCCACGGCGCAGGCTTCGCGGAGAATGTTTTCTGCATTGACAGGGGATGTATTGAGTGCACTGTCATTTAAGATGAATATGGCCTGGTCAAAAAGGTTATTGACCGGTGTTTTTACTATAATTACCCGCTTTGAAATGCCCTTGACCATCATACCTTCTCCCCTAAAGTCTGCCGCAGACCAAAAGCCGAAACGGAGTAGAAGCATGCCTTTTGCAGGTTCTGTCCGTCGGCTTTGTCCTAAAGCTTTTGTAAAAGAATTTTGTCCCGAAAGCTGGGCTGTTATACATCTGAATCGGGATTTTGCTCAAAGAGTGTGACAATGACGGTCATGTCATCGGCGCGCCCGTATTTTGTGAGCGCATGTGCAAGAATCTCGTCGGCAAGGCTTTTCGGGTTCGTTTCCTCGCTTTCTGATAAAAACTTCATAAGCCATGCATCGTCATTTATGTCCGCAACACCGTCACTTGCGGTAATGATAAAGTCTCCGTCAATGAGGGGAACGGTTGTTGAATCCGGAGGCGTGGGGGCACCCGTGGTTATACCTGTCGGGAGTGTTGAGGAGGTTATGCGCCGTACATGCCGGCCGCGCTTTATATACGTCGGTGCGCTGCCGAATTTGAAGAAGTCGGCATTTCCGGAAAAAAGGTCAAAATATACAAGGTCGAGAGTGGAGAATGAACCTGTATGCTCCGTCTTGAGAATAAGTGCGGAATTGAGCGCGGTGAGTGCGCTTTTCGGCGGTATGCCTGATTTAAGAAAGCCCTCGAGAAGCGAGATGACAGTTGCGCTGTCTGATGCAGCTTCGCGTCCGCTGCCCATCCCGTCAGACAGGATTACGGCGAGTTTGCCGACTGACGGCTTAAAAAAGCTTCCTGAATCGCCGCTGATTTCAGAGCCTGCACGCCTGTGTACTGCGGCACCTATCCGTGAGCGGAACGGAGGTGTTTCGCGGATTAGAATGTCGTCAAGCTGATTTCCGCGTGTAAGAATCGGGTCTTCGACGGCTGTGCCGAGTGCATCGGAAAAAGGCTTTTTGTATTTCTCAAAATTGTTTGCGATATCCGTAAGGTCGCGCCCGCAAAGATGGATATTTGCATGCCCCTCCGCATCGCGGTATACCGCGGCGTCGCAAAGCACGCCGCAGGAGGTAAGGATATCGCATATTTCAAGCTCGGATTTATCGTCTGACTTTTCGTTTTCGGAAATGTCTGATGCAAGGCACGAGAGGACCTCGGATATATCGGAATACTGTCTGCACAAAAGCTTTTTGTTTTCGTCGTTCCGGTTCTTCATCTGCCGCCTGAACAGCATTAGAAGAAGCTCTCGGTTTACAGTGTCCACAAATCGTTCAATATGTATGCACCGTGATGAAAAGTGCGACGGGAGGTCTCCGACATGCAGCTCTCCGCGCGTTCTGACGGCCGATGTTGCGTCATTAAGCGCGTTTCTTGTTGCGGAATAGTCGCGCTCCCAGCAGATGTTTGCGAGCGTGCATTTTTTGCAGAGAAGGTTTGCGACGCGGTCATATGCAGAGGATATGTCCGCGTTGTCGTTTTTTCTCTCTTGCACAATGTTGTCCTTTAACATATTTCCGAGGTTGCGGAATGACTGCCCTGCAAGCGTAAGGCGTTCTTTTGCATATGAGCGGAGGTGTGAGTCATCGTTTGCCCGCTTTTTTGCAAAAGTGCGCCGTGTTCTTTTTGCAAAAATATCAGAGACCGCCGTAAATATCAGGATTACAAACAGCAGCTCAATAATGAACGGAAGAAGATTCTGCGGCTCTGTCCAGGCTCTGACGGCTGTTGCGGTTGTAAATATCGCGGCAGAGGAGATAAGCCGCCCTTTTTTTGAAAAAACTCCTGATATTATTCCGACAAGGCCGTAAAGCATACAAAGATTTGCCGTGCCTTCAGAAAGGCCGACGGCACAGCCGATTATCATGCCGGTTATGCAGCCGGCTCCGCAGCCGCCGGCAAACCCTGCAAGTGCGGCAAGAGTTACGGAGAGAATCTTTCCCGGTGAAACTCCGAGCGGGAGAATAATTTCTGAGAGAGGGATTAAAAGCGAAGATATGAAAGAAAGCAGGGAAAGCGTAAAAAAGGGTGATGTAAAGCTCTCCTGATTTTTGCGGGTAAGCAGGGAAAAGAAAAGATACGAACATGAGGTTGCAAGAACTATTTCAGAAAACGAAGTTGCCGTATCAAGCAGAGGAAAGCCGCTGTCTGCAAGAAAAACGAGGTTTATGCACAACGTGGGTATGAGAACGGAACACGGCGCAAAAAAACGGCTTTTCGTAAGGCTTGTCCCTTTAAAAACAAAGTGTGCCGTGTAAATAAGAATAATGCAGGCTATGTATTTCAGCGAGTTTATCTTGTCGAGTATGCTGAGATAACCGAGACTTGAGCCCATAAGCGCAAATAAAGAGCCGTCTAATGAGCCGCATGCTGCAGAAAAGGCAAGGCCGAATGGGGATGTTCCTCCGAGTATTGTGCCCTGTGAAAGAAGATATGCCGAAAGAAAAAGCGCCGGATATATGAGGTTTTTTTGTACAGCCTTTGTGCTGAGCCTCAGGGTGAGCTTTTGTATAAGTGTCGCGCCTGCGGCTGATGCTGTTTTATGAAATTTTTTTACATCCATATTTTAAATCATTCCTTTCATACTGATATAAAGTATAATTAAATTAATCAGAATAAAAGGTCGGGAAATGTATATAAAACAGAAAAAAATACTGCAATTAAGGCTTGGTTTGTGAAGGTTTTTGTCAAAAGTGAATGTCCGATTGAGGACTGTGCCGATAATTGCGAAAAATTTTTTTGAAAAAACAGATATATTAATCATTCAAAACTGATTTTGGTCATATTGGATAAAAACTTTTTCTTAAAATAAAAAAATTGTTCAAATATACTATTGATATTTGCTAAGAAACATAATAAAATAGTAGTTGATAAAATTTGCATCAAAATGAAAGGGGCAAATTCAAAATGAGTTTAACTACGAATAAGTTTGTAAACGACTGGGTTGAAGAAATGAAGAACCTGGTAAAGCCGGATTCAGTCGTTTGGATTGACGGAAGCGAGGAACAGCTTAATGAGCTTCGCCGTCAGGCAGTTGCAACGGGCGAGATGATAGAGCTCAATCAGGAGAAGCTTCCGGGCTGCTACCTCCACAGAACAGCGATTGACGATGTTGCTCGCGTTGAAGACCGTACATTTATCTGCGCACCGACTAAGGAAGAGGCGGGAGCTACAAATAACTGGATGGACCCGAAGGAAATGTACGCAAAGCTCACAAAGCTTTACGACGGCAGCATGAAGGGCAGAACAATGTATGTTCTTCCGTTCTCTATGGGTGTTGTAGGTTCTCCGTTTGCTAAGGCAGGAATAGAGATTACAGACTCTATCTATGTTGTTCTCAACATGAATATCATGACACGCATCGGCAAGGCTGTCCTTGACAACCTCGGTGACAGTGCTGATTTCGTTCACGGTCTCCACAGCCGTGCAACAATGAATCCTGAAGAGAGATACATCGTTCAGTTCCCGCAGGACAACACAATCTGGTCCATTAACTCAGGTTACGGCGGAAACGTTCTCCTCGGCAAGAAGTGCTTTGCACTCCGTATCGCATCTTATCAGGGCCGCAACGAGGGCTGGATGGCAGAGCACATGCTCATCCTCGGCGTCAAGGCTCCGAACGGCGAGAAGAAATACATCGCTGCTGCATTCCCGTCAGCATGCGGAAAGACAAACCTTGCTATGCTTATTCCGCCGAAGGAATATGCAGAGAAGGGATATGAGGTTGAGTGCGTAGGCGACGATATCGCATGGCTCCGCGTCGGCGATGACGGACGCCTCTGGGCTATCAACCCTGAAGCAGGTTTCTTTGGTGTTGCTCCGGGTACAAACGAGAAATCAAATCCGAACGCTCTCCATACCTGCCTCCAGGATACAATCTTTACAAACGTTGTTCATAATCTTGATGACAATACAGTATGGTGGGAGGGTCTTGATAAGAATCCTCCGAAGAACGCAGTCAACTGGAAAGGCGAGAAGTGGGATTGCGAGAGCGGAGAGAAGGGCGCTCATCCGAACAGCCGTTTCACAGCTCCTGCATGCAAGTGCCCCTGCATTTCTCCTGAATTTGAGAGCCCGAAGGGCGTTCCGATTTCTGCTATCGTATTCGGCGGCCGCCGTGCAAAGACAGCTCCGCTCGTATATCAGTCATTTGACTGGAATCACGGTGTATTCGTAGGCTCTGCTATGGCTTCCGAGACAACAGCGGCAGCAGCAGGCGCAGTGGGCGTTGTCCGTCGTGACCCGATGGCTATGCTTCCGTTCTGCGGATACAACATGGGTGACTACTTCGCACATTGGATTGAGATGGGCAAGAAGATTACAAAGAAGCCGAAGATATTCAACACAAACTGGTTCAGAACAGATTCAAACGGCAAATTCCTCTGGCCGGGATTCGGCGATAACCTCCGTGTTCTTGAGTGGATACTCAAGCGTTGTGACGATGAAGTCGGCGCAGACGAGACGGCTATCGGTTATGTTCCGAAGGCTGAAGATATAAACCGTGCAGGAATTGAGGACGAAGTTACTATTGATGTTCTTCGCGATATCCTCTCTGTTGATAAGGACCTCTGGAAAGAGGATGCTGCAAACCTTGAAGCATTCTATGACAAGATTCAGAGCGTCGGCAACAGAATGCCGAAAGAGCTGCTTAACCAGCTCGCAGATCTCAAGAAGAGACTCGGCTAATATATGCATTTTTTGCGGAGACATCCCGTTTCTGGGATGTCTCCGTTTTTTGTATTATGTTTAAAAAAGTATTTTATTTGGGTGAAAGATATGGTATAATAACTCTATATATAGTTGGAGGGATAACATTGCTTACGGATTGCGAAATTGCAAAGAGCGTTAAAATGCTTAAAATAAAAGATGTCGCCAAAAAAGTCGGGATAGCTGAGGATGAGCTCATTCAGTACGGAGCATATAAGGCAAAGGTTACATCCGAGCTTGAAAAACGCGTTTCAAATAACCGTAAGGGAAAACTTATTCTCGTTACGGCGGTAAACCCGACCCCGGCGGGCGAGGGAAAAACTACAACGACAGTCGGACTCGGGCAGGCTATGTGGAAGCTCGGGAAAAAGTCGATAATAGCTCTGCGCGAGCCGTCGCTCGGGCCTGTGTTCGGGATAAAGGGCGGAGCGGCAGGCGGCGGTTGGTCACAAGTGCTTCCGATGGAGGATATTAACCTTCATTTCACGGGCGATTTGCACGCCATAACAACTGCAAATAATTTGCTTGCCGCGCTTTGTGATAACCATATACAGCAGGGCAATGCGCTCGGCATCGACCCGAAAAGCATTGAGGTTCGGCGCGTTCTTGACATGAATGACCGCGTTCTCCGCCAGATAGTAGTAGGGCTTGGCGGCGCAAAGAACGGCGTAACCCGTGAGGATGGCTTTATGATAAGCGTCGCAAGCGAGGTTATGGCGATACTGTGCCTTTCAGAAAACCTTGCAGATTTAAAGCGCCGTTTTGGCGAAATACTTATCGGCTACAGCTATGAGGGGAAGCCGATTTTTGCAAAGGATATAAACGCGCACGGTGCAATGGCAGCGCTGTTTAAAGAAGCCGCGCTTCCGAACCTTGTCCAGACGATAGAGGGAACCCCCTGTATAATGCACGGCGGCCCGTTTGCGAACATTGCGCACGGCTGCAACTCAATAAGGGCGACAAACCTTGCGCTCAAACTCTCTGATTACGCGATTACGGAGGCGGGCTTTGGTGCGGACCTCGGAGCTGAGAAGTTCTTTGATATAAAATGCCGCAAGGCGGGATTTGCCCCCGATTGCGCGGTGCTCGTCGCAACGGTACGTGCACTTAAGTATAACGGCGGAATCCCGAAGACGGAGCTTAAAGAAGAGAATGTGGACGCACTCCTTCGCGGAATAGTAAACCTCAATGCTCATATAGAGAACATAAAAAAATACGGCGTTCCCGTAGTTGTTGCGATAAATAAATTTGATACAGACACAGACGCTGAGCTTAATGTGATAGCAGATGCGTGCCGTGCTCTCGGTGCGGAGTTTGCAATATCCGATGTGTTTGCAAAGGGCGGCGACGGAGGAGTTGAGCTTGCAAAGAAGGTTATCGCTGTGGCGGATTCCGGAAAGGCTGATTTTAAAGTGCTCTACCCCGATGATATGTCTCTCTGCGACAAGATACGCACTATTGCGCGCGAAATATACGGCGCGGACGATGTGGATTTCATACCGCAGGCGGAAAAGAAGCTTGCGCGCTTTGAGGAGATGGGCTGCAGAAATATGCCCGTATGCATAGCAAAGACACAGTACTCGCTTTCGGACAACCCTGCGCTTCTCGGCCGTCCGGAGGGATTCAATATCACGATACGCGATGCAAGAGTCTCTATGGGCGCGGGATTTGTGGTTGCACTCTCCGGTGAGATTATGACGATGCCCGGGCTTCCGAAGCGCCCCGCCGCAGAGAATATTGACATTGATGATGAGGGGAACATAACCGGACTGTTTTAAGTTTGGAGGTTTTTGGAAATGAAGTGTGTGCTCGGGATTGATCTCGGAGGAAGTACAACAAAAATAATAGGCTACCGTAACGGGAAGATTTTTTCGCCGTTTTTTGTAAAGGCGAGTGACCCGCGCGCATCGCTTTTCGGCGCGTTTGGCAAATTCTTAAGCATGAATGAATTAAGTCTTTCCGATATAGAACGCGTCATGATTACAGGCGTCGGCGCGGATAGCTGTGATAAGGAGATATTCGGCGTTGAAATGCGGCGTATTGACGAGTTTCAGGCTGTCGGCCGCGGCGGACTTTTCCTGAGTGGGCTTGAGTCTGCGGTTGTTGTAAGTATGGGCACGGGTACGGCGTTCGTCTCGGCAAACGAGAATGGCGTGCAGCATATGGGCGGTACGGGAGTGGGAGGAGGCACACTCCTCGGGCTTTCAAGCCGCGTATTAAATGTCAGGCATTTTGACGACATAATTGAGACGGCAAAAACAGGTAACCTCGAAAATGTCGACCTTCATATAAAAGACATAAGCCGAGAGAGTATAGAGACACTGCATCCGTCGATGACTGCCTCGAATTTCGGCAAGATAAGCGACCTTGCGACGAACGGTGACCTTGCGCTCGGCATAATAAATCTCGTGTTCCAGACGATAGGTGTTATGGCGGTGTTTACATCGAGAAATGCCGCGACGAATAATATTGTCCTTACGGGAAATCTGACCAATGTAACGCAGGCGCACGAGATATTTAAAAATGTCCAGACGCTCTACGGAGTAAACTTTATAATACCGGAGTATGCAGAATACGCGACTGCTACGGGAGCCGCGCTGATGTATAATATAAGCTATGAGAATAAATGAAATTTCAGATGCGGCAAAAAGCCGCCAGCAGGAATATATGCAGGCAGTTTTTGAGCATAATCGCGAAAAAGGGCTTTGTGCATTCGTTGATACATACGGTTGTCAGCAGAATGAGGCAGACAGCCAGACTTTGCGCGGAATGCTCATTGAGATGGGCTATAAAATTGTCTATGACGAAAACGAGGCAGATGTCATAATAATAAACACATGCGCCGTGCGTGAGCATGCTGAACAAAGAGTTCTCGGCAATGTCGGGGCACTTATTCATGTAAAGCGCCGTCGCAACTGCCTTATAGGCATGTGCGGCTGCATGGTGCAGCAACCGGCAATGGCAGAGCGGATAAAAAAGAGCTTCCGCCATGTCGATATGGTCTTCGGAGTGCATGCGCTGTACAGATTTCCGGAGATTTTATACCGTGCGCTTACGACAAAAAAGCGCGTGTTTGAAATTGAAAATTCAGACGGCGAAATAGCGGAGGGACTGCCTGTTTTCCGTGAGGATAAGACGAAGGCATGGGTATCTGTAATGTACGGATGCAATAACTTCTGCACATATTGCATAGTCCCGTATGTGCGAGGGAGAGAGCGTTCACGCGACCCTGAAAAAGTTATTGCGGAAATACGCGCGCTTGTCGAAAACGGTTGCCGCGATGTGACGCTTCTCGGACAGAATGTAAACTCGTACGGGAACGACCTTGACTGCGATGTGAATTTCGCGGCCCTTCTTGAGCGGATAAATGAAATACCGGGCGATTTCCGTATACGCTTCATGACGAGCCATCCGAAGGACGCGACGCCGGAATTGTTTGATGTAATGGCGAGGTGCGACAAGATTGCAAAGCATATACACCTCCCGTTCCAATCGGGAAGCGACAGAATACTTAAGGCGATGAACAGGCGGTATGACGGCGCAAAGTACCGTGCGCTTGTAGACTATGCGCGGAGCAAGATGCCGGATATATCGATAACGAGTGATGTAATTATAGGCTTTCCGGGCGAGACGGAGGAGGATTTTCAGGATACCTTAACGCTCGTCCGAGATATCGGGTTTGACGGGCTGTTTGTATTTATATATTCAAAGCGGAGCGGGACGCCTGCCGCCGAGATGCCGGACGATACGCCGCGCACTGAAAAAGTTTCGCGCTTTCAGCGCCTTTTTGATATGCAGGATGAGATTACCGCCAAGCGCAGCCAAAAGCTTCTGGGCGCGCGCGTTCAGGTGCTTATCGAGTCTGTGCAGGAGGACGGCAAGGGCGGAAACCTGCTTGCAAGAACCGAGGGAAACAGACCTGTGTATGTAAGCGGTGATGAGAGCCTTGTCGGGACATTTGCGGAAGCGGTTATTACAGATTCCTCAAAGTGGGGAATGTACGGATATTTAGTATAATATTAAAGAGGGAAGTTGCATGATAAAGTATTCTCCGATGATGATGCAGTACTTCAAAATTAAAGAAGAAAATAAGGACAGCATATTGTTCTTCCGTCTCGGCGATTTCTATGAGATGTTTTATGACGATGCGCGTCTTGCATCGGAGGAGCTTGACCTTACTCTTACCGGACGGGACTGCGGAACCGGTGAGCGAGCACCCATGTGCGGCGTGCCGTATCATTCATGCGAAGCGTACATAGCGCGGCTTATTGCCAAGGGGTACAAGGTCGCGATATGTGAACAGACGGAGGAAGCAGGTCAGGGTAAAAAGCTTGTCGAGCGGGAGATTGTGCGTGTAGTAACGCCGGGAACGGTTATAGAGAACACAATGCTTGACGAGACGAAGAACAATTACATATGCGGAATATATCTCGGCGAGAAGACTGCTGCTGTTTGCTTTATAGACATCTCTACGGGTGAGGCATATTGCTGTGAGCTCTCGGGAGATGACCTCGGGGATAAAATATTGGGCGAAATATCAAAATTCTCACCGAGGGAAGCGGTTATTAACCCGCGCTTTGCGGAGAATTCCGAGGCGGTTGCATTTCTTAAGAAAAGCCTCGGTATGCACACAGAGCTTCGGGGAGAGGAGCTGTTTTCAAAAAGCGCTTCGGAGGAAATAATAAAGAGCCATTTCGGGAAAGAGGACACAGCGCAGCTGGGTTTTTGCGGAGATGCGTCCATCTCTGCGGCAGGCGCGCTTCTTGCGTATCTGAACGATACGCAAAAGACGAATCTTTCGCATATAAATAAGATAGATTTTTACTCAAGTGAGCAGTTTATGATGCTCGATGATACTGCAAGAAGAAACCTTGAAATATGTGAAACCATGCGTGGCAAGGAAAAACGCGGCTCTCTGTTGTGGGCGCTTGATAAGACAAAGACATCTATGGGAGGAAGGCTTTTAAGAAGCTGGCTTGAGAAGCCGCTTATGGATGTTTCTGAAATAAACCGCCGTCTTGACGCGGTGGGTGAGCTTGTGTCGGAGTCAATCCCGCGTGAGGAGCTTTCCGTATCGCTCAAATCCGTGCGCGATATAGAGCGCCTTTTGGGCCGCGTGGTGTACGGCGTTGCAAACGGGCGCGATGTCAAATCCATGTCAAAAACATTTTTAGAGCTTCCTTCGATAAAGAAAAAGCTTCAACCGTTTGAATCCGGGCTGCTTAAGGAGCTTTATGACGAGCTTGACGAGCTTTCCGACATTTGCGAAAAAATAGAGGACGCCGTTTCGGAGGATGCGCCGTTTTCGATCCGTGAGGGAGGGATAATCCGTGACGGGTTCAGCTCCGAGGTGGACGAGCTCCGCGATATTATGAAAAACGGCAAGCAGTATGTCGCGCAGATGGCGGCAAAGGAGAAGGAAGCAACGGGCATCAAGAACCTTAAAATCGGTTATAACCGCGTGTTTGGCTACTATATAGAAATCACAAAGTCAAATGTCGCCGATGCGCCTGAGCGATATATAAGAAAACAGACGCTTGCAAACTGTGAGCGATTTATAACAGATGAGCTTAAGGACCTGGAGAGCACAATCCTTGGTGCACAGGAGAAGCTGTGCCGCCTTGAGACAGAGCTTTTCCGCGCTCTGTGCGGCTTTATCTGTGAAAATGTCGACAGAATACGCCGTACATCATCTGCGCTTGCAGTTATAGACGTGCTTGTAAATTTTGCGTCGATTGCGACGCGCTACGGTTACTGCAGACCAAAGGTCACAGGCGGCGAGAAGATTGTCATAAACGATGGCCGTCACCCTGTTGTAGAGCGGGTAATGAAGGATTCTCTGTTCGTGCCGAACGATGCGAAGCTCGATTGCGGAGATAATCGTATGGCGATAATCACGGGTCCGAATATGGCGGGAAAGTCTACCTTTATGCGGCAGGTCGCGCTTATTACTCTTATGGCGCAGATAGGCTCTTTTGTGCCTGCAAAATCGGCGGAAATCGGCGTTGTTGACAGGATATTCACCCGAATAGGCGCGTCGGACGATTTAGCATCGGGACAGTCGACATTCATGGTCGAGATGAGCGAGGTTTCGGATATAATTAAAAAGGCAACGAAAAAGAGCCTTATAATTCTTGACGAGATAGGAAGAGGAACTTCGACATTTGACGGTATGGCGATTGCGCGTGCTGTTATAGAATATGTTTCAGATAAGAAGCATATCGGCGCAAAGACGCTTTTTGCCACGCACTATCACGAGCTGACAGAGCTTGAGGGGGCTCTCGACGGGGTCAAGAATTACAACATCGCGGTAAAAAAACACGGATTCGACATTACATTTTTAAGGAAAATCGTGCGCGGAAGCGCGGACGACAGCTACGGAATAGAGGTTGCGCGTCTTGCAGGAGTTCCTGATGTTGTTATACTTCGCGCTCGGGAGATACTTACAGGGCTTGAAACCATGAGCGCAATTCCGAGGGCAGAGTTTGAGATCCCGCCCGAGCGCGCGCGGTCACAAGAAGGTGACGAGATTTTAAGTCGGCTTGCGCATATGGATGTAAACACATTATCACCGCTTGAGGCATTGTCCCTGCTGTTTGATTTGGCAAACCGTGCCAGAGAGGCGGAATAGAAAAAGTTATTTGAAAGGAGGCATTTTTCGTGGGCAGGATAAACGTATTGGACAAGCATGTTGCAAATATGATAGCGGCAGGCGAGGTTGTTGAAAATCCTGCATCCGTTATAAAAGAGCTTGTGGAAAATGCCATTGATGCCGGTGCAAAATCGGTCACGGTAGAGATACAGAACGGCGGCATAACATATATGCGTGTGGCGGATGACGGGTGCGGCATGAGCCACGAGGACGCAAAAACCGCTTTTTTACGCCATGCCACAAGTAAAATATCAAGCGAAAACGACCTTTCAAATATCTCAACGCTGGGCTTTCGCGGAGAGGCGCTTGCGGCAATCGCGTCCGTGTCAAAAATTGATTTGATAACAAAGCTGCGCGGGAGTGACATAGGGTGCACTCTGCATATAGAAGCAGGCGAGCTTATGCATACAGGGGATTCAGGCTGCCCCGACGGGACAACGATAATTGTAAGAGAGCTTTTTTATAACACGCCTGCGCGGATGCGGTTCCTGAAAAAAGACGCATCAGAGGCTGCATCTGTCGAAAATGCGGTGCGTGCGGCGGCAATGTCGCATCCCGAGGTGTCGTTAAGGCTCATAAAAGACGGGCGCGATATCCTTCACACACCCGGAGACGGGAAGCTTCTGTCATGTATCTATTCGCTGTTCGGCCGCGATTTTGCAAATAATATGAAGCAGGTTTCATTTTCTGAACGCGGAATCGGTGTTTCCGGCTTTACATGTGCGCCGCTTGCATCAAGGGGCAACCGCGCAATGCAGTTTTTCTTTGTAAACGGCCGCCCCGTGCGTTCAAGAATGCTTTCAGTTGCCCTTGAGGCAGGATATAAAGAGCAGCTTATGAAGGGCAGGTTCCCCACATGCGTAATTATGTTGACGCTTCCGCTTGACCAGGTGGATGTAAATGTTCACCCGGCGAAGACCGAGGTAAAATTTGCACGCGAGCGCGATGTGTTTGATGCGATATATTGGGGGATAAAGTCCGCTCTTGACCCGGTTAAAACGGCGGAGCAGCCGCCGGCACCGCAGGTTAAGGTTGATACGGTTACGGAGAATCAGGAGAAGCTTGATTTTCCGCTTCGAGAAAAAGTGAGCGCGCCTGCTGCTCCCAAAATAGTTCTGCCTTCAATTGCAAGAGAGGAAACCGGCGTGCAAAAGCCGCCGTCTGAGCATTATAACCTGAGGTCGGATTTTTATGTTGAATACGAAAGCAGAAGCAATGCGGTGCCTGAAGCAGAGGCGACTGTTGAGCCTGTGCCTGAGGTGAAGGAGCCTGTGAACGCGGAAAAGGCTCAGGGAGAAGAAAGACGCGCCGCTGACTTTCGGCTCATCGGAGAGGCGATGAATACGTATATAATCGTCGAGCGCGGAGAGACGGTTATATTTATAGATAAGCATGCCGCGCACGAACGGATAATTTATGAAAGGCTTCTGCGTGAGCGCGGAGCGATACAGACGCAGCTTCTGCTTACACCTGTTGTGATAGAGCTTGACCGAAGCGCTGCCGCAGCGCTTATTGAAAATCGCGTGGAGGTTTCATCTCTCGGTTTTGAGATAGACGAATTCGGCGACGGAAGTGTTGCCGTTTCTGCCGTTCCCGACGGGATAGATGCAAATGATGCGGCCGCCGTGGTCGAGAAGCTTGCCGAGACGCTCAAGTTAGGCGCGCGCGCCGAAAATCCCGAAAGCCTTGATGAGATTATGTATTCTGTTGCGTGCAAGGCGGCGATAAAGGCGGGGCAGAAAAACGGCGAGCAAGAGCTTTACGAGCTTGCATACCGTGTTCTTATGTATGACGATATCCGCTCATGCCCGCACGGAAGGCCCGTTTTATTTGAGATTTCAAAGTATGAGCTTGAAAAGAAATTCAAACGCATAGTATAGCGAGGTAGCGGCGAATGTCAAAAAAGAAAATAATTTGCATCGTCGGGCCGACAGCATCGGGGAAAACCGCGCTTTCAATAGCTCTTGCAAAGGAATTCTCCGGCGAGATAGTCTCGGCGGATTCCATGCAGATATATAAGGGGATGGACATCGGAACGGCAAAGCCGTCGCTTTCTGAAAGAGACGGAGTTGTACACCATATGATAGATGTTGTTTCTCCTGATGAAAGCTTCTCTGTTGCGAGGTATGTAAAGGACGCGACGCGCATAGTTGATGACATATTGAATCGAAAAAAGCTTCCGATAGTTGTCGGCGGTACGGGGCTTTATGTGGACTCGCTCGTAAAAGGCACTGAATTTGCGGCTTTTGATGAGGATATGGAGTACAGGCGCGAGCTGTTTTCTCTTTATGAGCGCGAGGGCGCAGAATATTTGCACTCAATGCTTTCCGAGGTCGACCCTGAGCGCGCAAAGGAAATACATCCGAATAATGTAAAGCGCACAATACGGGCGCTTGAGGTTTATAAGGCAACGAGCCGCACGATTACGGAGCATGATAGGGAATCAGAGACCGCCGAGCCGAGATATGACGCGGTGTATATAGGTCTTATGTTTTCTGAGAGAGATGAGCTTTACGGGAGAATAGATGCGCGCGTGGACAAAATGCTCTCTGACGGAATCCTTGACGAGATAAAGGCTCTGCTTTCCGGCGGAATTTCCGAGGCTTCGACCGCGATGCAGGCCATAGGTTATAAGGAGCTTATCCCCGCACTTCGCGGCGAGTGCGATTTGGCGGCTGCCGCAGAGGTGCTCAAACGCGCGACACGGCGGTATGCAAAGAGGCAGATGACATGGTTTAAGAGGAATAAAAGCATTAACTGGATAGATGTATCAAAAACGCAGAATTTTTCCGACATATTACAGGCTTCGAGGAATTTCATCCGATTCGGCGGTATATAATCTATAAGAAATCTTATAGAAAGAAGAGTGTATTTACATGACGAAAACTGCGGGATTACAGGATGCATTTCTCAACAAGGCAAGAAGTGAGGGTATAAGCGTAACGGTATTTCTGACGAACGGATTCCAGCTTAAGGGGATAGTACGCAGCTTTGATTGCTTCACGGTAGTGCTTGACAGCGACGGGCGTCAGCAGCTTATATATAAACATGCAATTTCAACGGTTATTCCGTCAAAAACTTTGAAATTTTTTGAATCCACCGAGAAGGAGGGTTTGCGAGAGGAATGTACGATATAAGTCAATTAAAATGACTGTGTGCATCGGGCTCTCGCATACGAATGAAACAGGGAAGTGCAACATCACGGATAATTTCGGTAGTTCTTGGGTTGTTCCTGTGCGCATACATAGGGTACCAGGCATGGCGGTCATTGTACAATCCGGTGCGCACCGTAAGCGCGGTCTTTGCAGAGGTAGATGATTCTGTTCAGATGGACGGGTACATTGTCCGGAACGAAAAGAGCATTACCGGAAGCTATGGCTCAGGTGTGCTTGAGATGAATTTATACGAGGGCGAGCGTGCGGCAAGCGGAAGCGCCGTTGCAGTTGTGTACGCCGATGAGGCATCTGCCTTAAAGAGCCGTAATATACAGGAGCTTGATGAGCAGATAGACAGGATAACGACGCTCTACAGCCAGAGCGGTGAGACATATGACCTTAATGCGATTAATAACAGTATTGCAGAGTACACCTGCCGTATTAATGACATGATTCAGGACGGAATGTTTTATAACATCGACAGCAAGGTAGAAGAGTTAAAACTTGAAACAATGCTTCGTGAGTATATTTACAGAGATAAGGCTGAGCTTGTCGAGGTTATTGATGAGCTTAAGGCGGAGCGTGAAAAGCTCGGCCGTGCAAGTGAGGTAAAAAAGAGGATTTACACACAGCGGGCGGGATACTTCTCGCACAGCACGGACGGATATGAAAGTGTTCTTAATTCCGGCGTTCTTGAAAAGGCAACGCCGAATGAGTTTTTAAGTGTGTGTGAAGCACACGCAATTCCCGATGCCGATACTGTCGGAAAGCTTATAGAGAGCAACAAGTGGTATTTTGCGGCTGTCATAGGCGAGGCTGATGCGCAGCGTCTTAAAGTCGGGAATTCCATGGTGCTTAAGTTTCAGGAAAAGTCCCTCCCCGATGTAACGGCGGAGGTGTGGCGTGTTTCTGAGCCTGAAGAGGGAAAGAAGCTTGTTGTTTTTGAATGCAATACGCATGTGTCGGACTTTACGAAGGTGAGAAAGGTAACGGCACAGGCAGTTATAAAGACATATTCGGGGCTTAAAGTCCCGCGCGAGGCGTTGCGTGTGGATGATGAGGGCAGAAACGGCGTGTACTGCCTCATAGAATCTCAGGTAAAATTCAAGCCGATAGAGATTTCGTTTGAAAAGGACAGCTATTATATTTCAAAATACGACAGCAGTGACACAAAATCTCTCCTTCTGTATGATGAGATTGTAATATCGGCAAAAAATCTCGAGCACAAGAAGGTTATAAAATAATGGCGGTGAGTGTGGTTATGAGCGGGATATCGGAGAATATAAAGA
This sequence comes from Eubacteriales bacterium, assembly GCA_045649105.1. Classification (GTDB taxonomy): domain Bacteria; phylum Bacillota; class Clostridia; order Oscillospirales; family JAAYXM01; genus JAZRPG01. The sequence goes on along the minus strand of JAZRPG010000037.1, from coordinate 30,298 downwards.
AAATCCGGGAAGATATAGCTCGCGTGGCGGAAGCCTCGGGAAGGAAAAGTGAAGATATTGTGCTCGTGGCGGCGACGAAGATGAATGATGCGTCCCGTGTGCGCGAGGCGATAGCCTGCGGTATTGATGCCTGCGGCGAGAACCGCGTGCAGGAGCTTATTGAAAAGTATGAGCAAGGCGCATATAACGGCGCGCCGCTTCATTTTATCGGTACGCTGCAGACAAACAAGGTCAAATATATAGTAGGTAAGGTAGCGCTTATACAGTCAGTTAATTCAATAAAGCTTGCGGAGGAAATTGCAAAGCATGCAAAAAAGCAGGGGATTGTGCAGGATATCCTTGTCGAGATAAATGTTGGCGATGAGGAAAGCAAAAGCGGCGCTGACTATGCCGATGCATACGATTTGATTGAAAAAATGTCGCATATTGAGGGTATACGGGTCCGCGGACTTATGACAATTCCGCCGATTTCTTCAGATACTGAGCAGGAAAAAGCCTTTTTTCTTAAAATGAAGCAATTATTTATTGACATTGGAGCAAAAACATACGATAATATTAGTATGGACTTTCTGTCGATGGGCATGAGCGGCGATTACATGACTGCCATCTCGTGCGGAGCCAATATGGTTCGCATCGGCACCGGTATATTCGGTCAAAGGCATTACATATAGACCTGCGTGTCTAAATATTATTTTCAGGAGGACAAGCTGTTATGGGTTTCATGGAGAAGTTTAAAGAATGGGCAAAGGTAGAAGATGACGAAGAGTTTGAGGATTTTGTCCCCTCGGCAGAGCGTGAAAAGAGGAGCGAAATGTCATTTTCCGGTTCAAAGAGAGATGACCGCGTAGTCAATATTCATACGACAACACAGCTTCAGGTTGTGCTCGTAAAGCCTGAGCGCTATGAGAACTCAACCGAGATTGCTGACCATCTGAAGGAGAAGCGCACGGTTGTACTGAATCTTGAGTCGACCAATAAGGACACTGCAAGACGCGTTCTTGACTTTTTAAGCGGAGTTGCATATACAAACGACGGTCAGATTAAGCGCGTTGCAAACAATACGTATATTATCACACCGTATAATGTCGACCTTAAGGGCGACCTTATTGATGAGCTCGAGAACAACGGACTGTATTTTTAATATAGCGCAGTCTGAGAGGAGCAGTATTTAATGTTCATATTGCGGTTTTTGCAGATATTTATGCTCAGACTCATACGCGTATATGAGCTTCTTTTGATAGCGAGGGCGCTTTTGTCCTGGTTTCCGATGCTTCAGGACAACCGTATCGTTATGTTCATATACTCAATAACGGAGCCTGTTCTGGCTCCCGTTCGCGCAGCCTTGAGAAAAATCCCCGCGCTTTATAATATCCCGCTGGATTTTTCTATTTTGGTAGTGTTTCTGATTCTTGATATACTGCGTATGATGTTTATTTCCATATAAAAAGCAAAGGGGATAGAGAAAATATGTATACTCCTAATGAGCTTAAGGATAAAAGCTTTGACAAGGCTGTATTCGGCGGATATGATGTAGCTTCGGTTGACGAGGTTTTCAAAGCCGTCGTTGAGGACTATACTACACTTTTTAAAGAAAACGCAATGCTTAAAAAGAAGCTTAAGCTTCTTGCCGAAACGGTTGAAGATTACAGAAGTGTCGACGAGGCTATGCGTAAAGCGCTTATTACTGCGCAGAACATGGCAAATGACATGGTCGCCGAGGCAGAGAAGAAGAGCCGTGAAATGCTTGACACGGCAAGCGCTGATGCAAAGGCAAGGATAGGCGAGCTTTCACGCCTTGTTGCGGAGGAGGAGGCAAAGCTTTCCGCCGCAAAGGCAGAAACTGCAAAGTTTATTGCGAGCGTAACGCAGATGTTTGAAGCAGAGCGCGAAAAGCTTGTCGAGATAGGCAGTGAGATGTCGCCTGCGGTTCAGCCCTCTCCGGAGGAGGTTCCCGCAGTTGCAGAGGATACTGTTGATGAGATAGCAAAGTCTCTTGAGGAAAAGGTGCGCCAGGAAGATGAAAAGCTTGCGATGGAGATGGAACAGAACTCTGCGCAGGCGGAGGCGGAAAAAGAGCCGATAACATTAGTCGAAGCACCGGAGATTCCGACTAAAGAGGAGATGGATGCGCTTGAGGAGGCTGCAGAAGAGAAGCCCAAAAAGCGCGTGATTCAGTTTACTGAACTGAAGTTTGGCAAGGATTACGATATTACTGACGAAAAAGAATAACTGACGCCGGGAGGCTGTCGTCTGACAGCTCGGCGCGGCAACAAAAGGGAGAAAGTTAAAAATGTCTCAGGATTACAACAGCACAATAAATCTGCCGAAGACAGAGTTTCCGATGCGGGCGGGGCTTCCGAAGCGTGAGCCGGACATGCTCGCGGCATGGGAAAAGGATAATGTTTATAAAATGCTTATGGAGAAGAACGAGGGCAGGCCGAAGTTTATTCTGCATGACGGCCCTCCGTTCTCAAACGGAAGCATACATATGGGTACGGCTATGAACAAGTGCCTGAAGGACTTTGTCGTAAGGTATAAGAACATGGCCGGCTTTTCTGCGCCGTATACTCCGGGCTGGGACAACCACGGTATGCCGATTGAGTCTGCAATTATAAAGAAGAACAAGCTCGACCGCAAGCATATGTCGATTCCCGAATTCCGCACAGCCTGTGAGAAATTTGCAGAGAACTTTGTTGATGTCCAGCGCAACCAGTTCAAGCGTCTCGGCGTAATCGGTGATTGGGAAAACCCGTATCTCACCATGTCTCCGAAATTTGAGGCAGAAGAGGTCAAAATCTTTGGGGAGATGTATAAGAAAGGCTATATCTATAAGGGATTAAAGCCTGTTTACTGGTGCCCGAAGGACGAAACTGCGCTTGCAGAGGCTGAAATTGAATATAAGGACGACCCGTGCACAACGGTTTATGTAAAGTTTAAGGTAAATGACGATAACGGAAAGCTTTCCGGCATTGACCTTTCAAATACGTACTTTGTAATCTGGACAACTACTATCTGGACGCTCCCGGGCAACCTTGCAATCGCCCTTAATCCGTATGAGGAATATGTAATTGTAAAGGCACCCAACGGCGAGAACTATATAATGGCAGAGGCGCTTTCAGAGAAGGTCATGAAAATAGGCGGATTTGAAAGCTTTGAGGTAATAGACCATCACCCGGGCAGGTTTTTTGAAAACATGCTTGCTGACCATCCGTTCCTTAATAAGACATCAAGGCTTCTCCTTGCCGACTATGTCACTATGGATTCAGGTACGGGCTGTGTTCATACGGCGCCCGGCTTTGGTGCGGACGACTATCAGACCTGCCGCAGATACGGTATGGAAATGGTTGTTCCTGTTGACGACAGCGGCCGTCATACCGAATATGCCGGCAAGTATGCGGGCATGAAGACGGAGGAGTCAAACCCCGTAATCCTTGAGGATATGAAAAATTCAGGTGCGCTGTTTGCATCTGAGGATATTATACACAGCTATCCGCACTGCTGGAGATGCAAGGGCGCTATAATTTTCCGTGCGACTGACCAGTGGTTCTGCTCTGTGGACGCGTTCAAGGACGATGCAGTGGCGGCGTGTAAGAATGTCAAGTGGTTCCCGGAATGGGGATATGACAGAATTACGTCAATGGTTTGTGAGCGTACAGACTGGTGCATTTCGCGCCAGCGTCATTGGGGACTTCCGATTCCCGTGTTCTACTGTGAGGATTGCGGCAAGCCGATTTGTGACGATGCGACTATTGAGAAGGTTGCGAATATATTTGGTGAATATGGCTCAAATGCTTGGTTTGAGCGCGAAACACACGAGCTTATGCCCGAGGGGTATGTATGCCCGCATTGCGGCGGAACTCATTTTACAAAAGAAACCGATACGCTTGACGGTTGGTTTGATTCAGGCTCTACGCATATCGCGTCTATGGAGCTTGACTCGCCGAAGTGCTGGCCGGCAGACCTTTATCTTGAGGGTGCGGACCAGTATCGCGGCTGGTTCCAGTCATCGCTTCTCACCGCTGTTGCGCTTCGCGGAGAGGCTCCGTACCGCCAGGTCCTCACTCACGGCTGGACGGTTGACGGTGAGGGTAAGGCTATGCATAAGTCACTCGGCAACGGCGTAGCGCCTGAGGAAGTTATAGAAAAATTCGGCGCGGATGTTTTGAGGCTTTGGGCAGCATCTGCCGATTACCGTCAGGATATGCGCTGCTCCGATGCTATATTCAAGCAGCTTTCAGACACATATCTCAAGATAAGAAACACATCGAGATATATTCTCGGAAATCTCGACGGATTTGACCCGAATACATGCATTCCGTCATCTGAGCTCTGCGAGATGGACAAATGGGCGCTTTCAAGACTCAACACGCTTATCAAGCGTTGTCTTGAGGCGTATGACAGGTATGAGTTCTATACGGTTGTCCACTCGGTGCATAATTTCTGCGTTGTGGATATGTCAAACTTCTATCTCGATGTTATAAAGGACAGGCTCTACTGCGATGGAGTGGATAGCGCATCGCGCCGCGGCGCGCAGACGGTTATCTACCGTATTCTTGACGCGCTTGTCAGAATCCTTTGTCCGATTCTCGCTTTCACAAGCGATGAGATTTGGAAGGCGATGCCGCATCATGACGGTGTGCGCACAGAAAACGCAATGCTTAACGATATGCCGGCTATAGACGAGGAAACTCTTGATGCTGAGCTTGAGAAGAAGTGGGAGAAGGTGCAGGCTCTGCGCGACCGTGTAAACCGTTCGCTTGAGGAGGCGCGTGCCGCAAAGGAGATAGGCAAGCCGCTTGAGGCAAAGGTTGAAATTTCTGCGAACGGCGATGCGTATGACTTTATCACAGCCCAGAAGGAGCTTGATAAAATCTTTATCGTGTCTGCTGTCCGGGTCAGCAAAAAAGACACCCTCGGAAGCGGTATCGAGGATATTGAGGTCATCATCTCAAAGGCCTCGGGCGTTAAGTGCCCCCGTTGCTGGGCATTTTCCGAAAATGCAGGAACAGACGCAGAGCATCCTGAGCTTTGCCCGCGCTGCACAGCTGTTGTTAAGGGGTAGAATAATAAATTGTTGATAGTTCAATTTTTGGCAGCAGCACTTATAATTGCGCTTGACCAATTAACGAAATATTGGGCAGTAACTGTGCTTGAGCCGATAGGGAAGATTGAAATAATAAGCGGCGTTTTCAACCTCAGGTTTGTGGAGAATACCGGTGCTGCATTTTCCATTTTGCAGGGGAGAACTCTTGTTCTCACTGTTGTCCCGGTTATTGCATGTGTCGCAATAGCATATATGCTGCTTACGAAAAAAATCAAGTCAAAAACAGGCTCCTGGGGACTTAGTCTTATTCTTGCAGGTGCATGCGGGAATCTGATAGACAGAGTGCTCTACGGTGCGGTAGTTGATATGTTTGATTTTTCTCTTATAAATTTTCCTGTTTTTAATGTGGCGGACATCGCTGTCACACTCGGGGCGATTCTGTTCTTTGTCTACATTATATTCTTTTACGATACAAAGGCTGAGCAAAAAGATGAATAAAATCATTTTAGAAGTCAAAGAGTGTGACATCGGCAAAAGACTTGATGTGTTTATCGCACAGGAATTACAAATATCCAGAAGCGCCGCGGCGGTCCTCATTGAGGACGGCGGCGTTTCTGTGTCTAAAAAGAACCATAAGCTTGAGCCTGGCGAGGTCATAACGGTCATTATGCCGGAGCCGCGGACGATAGATGTCGTTGCTCAGGATATCCCGCTTGATATTGTATTTGAGGACGAGGATATGCTCGTTATAAATAAGGCGCGCGGCATGGTTGTCCACCCCGCATGCGGAAATCCTGACGGTACTCTTGTGAACGCACTGCTTGCGCATTGCGGAGACGGTCTTTCGGGCATAAACGGTGTCCTCCGTCCCGGAATAGTGCACAGGCTTGACAAGGACACAAGCGGGCTTATGCTTGTTGCAAAGACGGATTTTGCGCACAAATCCCTTGCAATGCAGATAAAGGAACACAGCGTAAAGAGAGAGTACTATACAGTAGTTATCGGAAATATAAAGGACGATTGCGGTAAGATAGAAGCGCCTATAGGCCGTCATCATACTGACAGAAAGCGGATGAGCGTCACGGAGCGCAACTCTAAAAGCGCTGTGACAAACTATCGGGTGCTTTCGAGGTATCGGGGTTTTTGTCTTCTCGCGTGTCTTCTGGAGACGGGGCGGACGCACCAGATACGGGTGCATATGTCACATATCGGGCACCCCGTAGTCGGGGATACGGTGTACGGTGCGCGCGACAAGCTGGGTCTTTCCGGTCAGTGTCTGCATTCAAAATCCGTATCATTCACGCATCCGCGGACAGGGGAGCGCATGGAATTTGAGTCTGAGCTTCCGCAGTACTTTGCGGATATACTTAAGAAGCTTGAGGCAATGCAGTAAAAAGGGGTATTTCAGATTGTCGGAGAATATATTTTTTGCATATGCGGCGTGGAATTTCATAGTATTTCTTACATACGGGTTGGACAAGGGCTTTGCCCGCCGAGGCACAAGAAGAATTTCTGAGCGGACACTTTTGATGCTTGCCTTTTTTATGGGCGCTGCAGGTGCGGCGTTCGGGATGTATGTTTTCCACCATAAAACAAGAAAAAAGAAATTCCGCATTCTTATCCCTGTGTATCTTATTCTTAATATTGCCGCAGTGTATGCGTCGGATATCGGGGGAATTTTAAGAAATTTGTCGCTTGATATTGACTTTTGATTTAAATGTGTTTATAATGATGTTAATTTAATAGGGGTGCTGAGTATTACTCGGCTGAGAGCAGAGGGATTAACCTCTGAAACCCGTGAACCTGATGCGGATAATGCCGACGTAGGAAACATACTTTATAAAGTAACGCTTTGCGGCATATATGCGCAAGGCGTATTTTTTTATGTTAGGAGAGGGGATAAATGAAAACAAAGACAAGAAAACTGACTGAATGTGCCGTTATGGTTGCGCTTGCTGCCGTGCTCTCGCTTATAAAGGTGTATGATGCGCCATATGGCGGCTCCATTACGCTCGGAAGCATGGTGCCCCTCGTAATCGCGAGCGTGCATATAAAGGATATCCGCTGGGGATTTCTCGCATGCTTTTCCTTTTCGGTAATTCAGATGATGCTTGGTTTTGCTCCGCCTCCGACACCGACGCTCGGATACTTTGTGCTTGTAGTGCTTCTTGATTATGTAATGGCATTTATGGCGCTTGTTCTTGCAAACCCCGTTTCGGGCCTGTTTAAGAATAAGACAGTCGGTGTTATGGCCGGAAGTTTTGTGGCTGTTCTTGGCAGATTTATATGCCACTTCGGCTCAGGTTGCTTGATATGGAATGTGTACGCACCCGAGGGCCAGCCTGCATGGCTGTATTCGCTTCTCTACAACGGCGGATATCTCCTTCCGGAGCTTATCATAACCGTTGTTCTTTCAGGCGCTATATACGCCGTAATACAGAGAGGCAAAAAGTAAACAGGGCAGAAAAATAAGTAAAAGAGCCTGCATTCTGATTTAACGGGAATGCCGGCTCTTTTTTTGTGCGGATAAAGCCTCACACTTGCAGAGGATTATGATTTTTAAAGCTGTTTCTTTATTCTGTCGATGGCGCTTTTTTCAAGACGGGATACCTGCGCCTGACTTATTCCGATTTCGGAGGCAACCTCAGTCTGCGTTTTGCCGTCATAGAATCTGAGCGAGAGAATGTGCCGCTCCCGTGTGTTAAGGTTTGCAATTGCCTCCTTAAGTGCAATATGCTCGAGCCAGTTTTCATCGGTGTTTTTTGTATCACCTACCTGGTCCATAACGCATATTGTATCACCGCCGGAGTCTGAATAAACGGGGTCATACAGCGATACAGGGTCCATGATTCCGTCGAGTGCAAAAACGATGTCCTCGGTTTTCATGTCCATCGCCTTTGCGATGTCCTCGACATTCGGCTCGCGCTGGGTGGTATTCATGAGCTGTTCCTTTGTCTGAAGCGCGCGATAAGCAATATCACGCATTGAGCGCGAAACACGGATTGCACTGTTGTCACGGAGGTATCTGCGAATCTCGCCGATGACCATCGGAACGGCATAGGTAGAAAGCCGAAGCCCCAGAGTGATGTCAAAGTTGTCTATTGCCTTGATAAGCCCGACACAGCCGACCTGGAAAAGGTCATCGACCATCTCGCCGCGGTTTGAAAAGCGTTGTATAACGCTGAGAACAAGGCGAAGATTGCCTGATATAAGTGCCTCTCGCGCAGACTTGTCCCCGTCCTTGTACTTTTTTAAAAGCTCGGTAGTTTCGTCATTTGTAAGAACCTTGAGTTTTGATGTGTTTACCCCGCATATTTCAACCTTGCCGTATATCAAATCAGTATCCTCCCAAAGCAATAGCAATATCTACATTATTGCCTTTAGGGAATGGTTTAATACGGTATAAAACTTATTATATATGGAAAGAGTGTGCCGAAAAAATCAAACTACAGAAGCCGAGACATTTCCTTTTTGAGCCGCAGTATAATTCTTTTTTCGAGCCTTGAAATATAGGACTGTGATATGCCGAGCGTATCGGCAACCTCTTTCTGAGTCTTCTCGCGCTGTCCGCAAAGACCGAAGCGCATATGTATAATCGTCTTTTCCTTTTCTGAGAGTGTTTCCAGTGCATGGCGCAGAATTTCACGGTCGACATCGTCTTCTATGGGCCGCATTACGCTGTCGGGCTCGGTGCCGAGAATATCGGAGAGCAGAAGCTCATTTCCGTCCCAGTCGGTGTTAAGCGGCTCGTCAAAGGATATTTCGGACTTCTGGGACGAGCTTTTTCGGAGAAACATCAGAATTTCGTTTTCAATGCAGCGGGACGCATAAGTGGCGAGCTTGATTTTCTTTTCGGGGTTATATGTATTTATTGATTTTATAAGTCCGATTGTGCCGATTGAAACGAGGTCCTCAATTCCTATGCCCGTATTTTCAAAACGGCGGGCAATGTAGACGACAAGCCGCAAATTGTGCTCAATAAGTATTCGGCGCACGTTTTCAGAATCGCTCTCAAGGCGTGATAAGAGATATGCCTCCTCCTCGGCGGAAAGCGGCGGAGGGAGGGTTTCGCTTCCGCATATGTACATGACGCCTGCAGGCGATATAAGGCCGAGCTTTATAAGCGTTTTGTAAAAGCAAATCCTCAGTTTATGTATAAAATTCATGCGTGTTTCACTCCTAAATAATAGCTGTATATGCACCGCCGTCGGATATTTGCTGCGGGCTGATAGCGAGCATTGCGCCGGACTCGTTTTTTTTATCTACCGTTATTTTATCAGGTCTGAATGCGAGTAAAAGCGAAAATGGGGAGCTCATGGTTTTGTACGGAATGAGGCGGAATTTAAAATTTGACGGAAGCTCGGATATTGATATGGGAAAGTCTGAAGGATTCTTTTCATCAAGAACGGTGCGTACAGAATCGGGGAGTACGGCGCGCACTGCAGAATAATCAGATATAATTACGGGTGCGTTTGTTACCGGGTCTGTCAGGGTGTTTCCCGTGTCGGAAAGCGCCGTAAGCTCTGCTGTTTTTCCGTCATGCTCAATTTCTACATGACAGAAGCTTTGCCGGCTCCGTCCCATGCTGCGACGGAATACGAGCGAGAGAAGAATATATGCGGCTCCGGCTGAGAGAAGGAGAGCTTTTAAGGGTATATGTATGTAGTATATATTGTTCCGCACCTCGCACACGCCGCCCATTCCGAAGAGATAAAGAGCAAGCACGGCACCGCCGAATGTAAACGAAATAAAGAAGAATACAAGCGTCATCTTAATAAGCTTTCGCATATCGGAAAACCCGAATGCACACAGGTTCATGAGAACGGAAACGGCAATCTTAAATATAAGCGAATTGAGGAAGGATAGATTCTTAAAAAATACCGCTACGCCGTAAAGTGCGCCGATAAGAGCGCCGAGTGCCGTGCGGTATCTCCGTATACGGGCGACGGCAAGTCGTGATGCGGCAAAAAGAATAAGGTAGTTTATAATAAAATTAATTAGAAATAATATATCAATATAAATGGTTTTTACCAATTCCGCATCACCTCCCGAAGCTTGTTTTATATGTATTCTATATGCAGTTGCGGGAAAAAAATGTCTAAAGCGGGGGCTTTGCAAAATTATTCATTTGTAATCTTCGGTCTTTTTTACGAATATAATCTAACAGATTTTTGCGGAGGGGGTATAATATGCGCGTAAAAAAGACTCGCACTGTATATGCCGTGTGTATTCTGGCGGCAGCGCTTCTTGTAGCTGCCTTTTTTGTGTTCGGGAAGGGCGATAAGTCTTTGACGGAATCGGAACAGCAGGATAACGGCGTTGTTATGGATAATGAGACGGTACGCGTGCTTGTTTCTGATGCGCTTACGGGAAAAGTTCCGGTAAAAAACCTGAGAGTATCGATATACGGTGACGGAAGAATTGCGTTTTCCGGAGCTGTCAACGCAGAGGATATACGAAGAGCCGCAAGGGAAGGTGGAAACACCCTGCCATCCGGCGTGCGCATGCTCTTGAGTTTTCTTCCGGAGGAAAATGAGGTTTGCTGCGAGCTTCGCGCTGCAGCAGATGCCCAAAACAGAAGCTTTGATATAAATCTGCAGAAGCTTGAGGTGAACGGCATGGAATTATCAGGCGATTTAATTCCCGCCTCTGTGGGAAAAGCGCTCACGGACAGGCTTTGCGAATACCTGGAAAGCAGGGGAGTAAAGATAGGTGCCGTTGAGTTTCGGGACGGTGCGATAGTAATAAAGAATTAGAATAAAAATCTTGATTTTATGCACCCTTTAGTCTATAATTAATTACAGAAAGGGTGTTTATAAATTATGGTGTCTATAAGTAAAGAAGGCGTATATTTAAAGGACGGTTGCCTGCTGTCTATGCGTGAAGGGAGTGTGCTTGGTCTTGACGCGCCGAGTGAGGCGAGGAAAAAGACGATAGCATATTCAATACTGCGTGAGCATAATACCTCAGGCAATATGGAATCTCTTAAGATAAAGTTTGACGCAATGGCGTCGCACGATATAACATATGTAGGCATTATACAGACTGCGCGTGCATCGGGTCTTGAAAAGTTCCCGATTCCGTATGTGCTTACAAACTGCCATAACAGCCTTTGCGCTGTCGGCGGAACAATAAATGAGGACGACCATGTGTTCGGTCTTTCTGCTGCAAAAAAATACGGCGGTGAGTTTGTCCCGGCACATCAGGCGGTTATCCATCAATACATGCGTGAGAGATATGCAGGCTGCGGCAAGATGATTCTCGCATCAGATTCGCACACGCGCTACGGTGCGCTCGGCGCGATTTCGATAGGCGAGGGCGGGCCTGAGCTTGCGCGCCAGCTTCTTTCAAAAACATATGACATTGCGTATCCGGAGATAGTGTGCGTGTATCTTGAGGGCGCTCCGCGTCCCGGAGTAGGACCGCACGATATTGCCCTTGCGATAATCGGCGCAGTATTCAAGAATGGCGCAGTTAAGAATAAGATAATGGAGTTTGTCGGCCCGGGAATTGCAAATCTGAGCATGGATTTCAGAAACGGAATCGATGTTATGACAACGGAGACTTCGTGCCTGTCATCTGTCTGGGAGACGGACAAGACTGTTTCTGATTTTCTTGAGACACACGGCAGAGCTTCTGATTATAAGCCGCTTCACCCCGGCAGCGGTGCGTTCTACGATTCGGCAGTAGTCGTGAATCTCTCCAAGGTTGAGCCGATGATAGCGCTTCCGTTCCACCCGTCAAATACATATAAAATATCAGAGTTTAAGAAGAATCTTCACGATATTCTCGCAAAAGTAGATGATGATGCGCGTGAGATGCTTGGCGCAAATGCGAAACATCCGTCACTGCTTGAAAAGATAAAAGATGGCGAGCTGTATGTTGACCAGGGCTTTGTCGGAGGCTGCTCGGGCGGTCTTTTCCAGAACATACGCAGAGTCAATGATATACTGAAAAATCACTCGACAGGCTCGGATGCGTTCTGGCTGTCGGTATATCCTGCAAGTGCGCCGATGTCAATGGAGCTTATGCGTGACGGTACGCTCGGAGAGCTGACTGCCGCGGGAGTAAGCATCCGCTCCGCTTTCTGCGGTCCGTGCTTCGGTGCGGGAGATGTTCCGTCAAACGGAGGTCTCTCTATCCGCCATGCGACAAGAAACTTCCCCAACAGAGAGGGCAGCAAGCCGGGAGACGGGCAGATATCCTTTGTTGCGCTTATGGACGCCCGTTCAATCGCCGCAACTGCAGTAAACGGAGGAAAGCTCACCTCGGCGTTTGAGCTTGATAATATACCGGAGGACCCGAAGGACGAGAAATACAGCTACGACGATTCGCCGTATAAGAGCCGCATATACTGCGGTGTCGGTGCACCGCAGCCGGATTATGAGCTGAAGTTCGGCCCCAATATCGCAGACTGGCCGAAGATGATTTCAATGACAGATAATCTGCTTATATCCGTTGCGAGCGCGATATATGACCCTGTCACGACAACTGATGAGCTTATTCCGTCAGGCGAGACCTCGTCATACCGCTCAAATCCGATAAAGCTTGCAGGCTTTGCTCTTTCACGAAAGGACCCTGAGTATGTAGGCCGTACAAAGACGGTGGCTGCTGTTGAGGCGGCGCGCCGCGAGGGAAAGATAAATGCGGCAGAGGCATTCGGTGAGGAGCTTTTGCGCGATATTGACATTAAAAACACATCGTTCGGAACAGCAGTATTCGCGCTTAAACCCGGTGACGGCTCTGCACGAGAGCAGGCGGCATCATGCCAGCGCGTGCTCGGCGGTGTTGCTAACATTGCGCAGGAATATGCGACAAAGAGATACCGCTCAAATGTTGTAAACTGGGGCATGCTTCCGTTTATTCTGGACAATGCCGCAGATTACGGAATCAAACCGAATGATTTGATTTATATCGAGGGCATAAAGAAAGTTCTCGAGGGCGACAGTGAGGAGGTTTCGGCAAAGCTCATAAGCGGTGGAAAAAGCCGTGATATCGTTCTTAAGCTTCCGAAGCTCACGCGTGAGGAGCGCGATATAATTCTTGCAGGTTGCCTCATTAATTACTATTCAAAATAATAAGTGCAGATTAAAAAGCCTTCCGCACCGAAGTTTCGGTGCAGAAGGCTTTTCTGTTTTGGTTTTATTTTAATCCTATCTGTGCTTTTGACATAACCTTTCCGCCTTGGAAAGTGACATTTGCATTTGCGCCTATAGAACCATCGCCGGTCCACTGATAAATCTCTGTTTTATATTCCGCGCCAATACCTGCATCAACGCTTGAACCGAGAGTTCCTTCTCCGCCAACTATGTCACATACCTCTTTGTATGTCATGCCTGTTTCAATCCTGTTAAACTCATCTAAAGAAATGCTTGCTTCCGAGTTGATAATGTCAGCATCTGTTCCTTTGATAAGTTCATTCGGGTTGGCACAGGCACCAAGTAGGAAACAAAGAATCAGAACTGATGCAAATAATGTTTTTTTCATAATATCATTCACCTCATAATTTTTAGGAGAAAAAATTAAACCTAACTAAATAGTATAATGTATTAATTGCCAATACACCTATTGAATAAGCATGTATAAGGTTTTTGTGTTTGCTGAAATATGCGCCGAACAGTTCGAGTAAAAATGCAACAGCAACGGGAGCTGCCATTACATTATACGCGATATATTTCTCGAAATCGCATTTTAATAATGATATGATTGCCCTTCCCATGTAACATGTGGGGCAAGGCACTTTTGCGAATTCATAAAATAAGCAAGTAATATTTAAAGTTCTGCATATAATATAGAATGCTGTAAAAAGAAGTATAACTACAACCTCGTATGGTAATTTCCTTTTAAATAAGTGCCATAACATTATTAAAGTTTAAATCTTTTGTCTTTTTTGTTATTGTAAACCAATCTACAAGGGTTAAAATACCGCATACACCGCCTGTTAAAAGTTTTAGTATGCCTATTCCTGTATCGCCAATCATAAATCTGTCAATTCCTAAAACACCTAAGAATAAAGAAAATAAAAGAACAGTTGTGGGGTCTTTTAACTCTATGGTGGATACCAAGGAAAATTTTTCTTCATCCATCGTTCTGAGTCTGTCTTTTAAATACATAATTTTTTCTGCTGGGAAATACTTTTGATTGCTCATGATAAACATATCGATTTTTTGCTGATCCAATTTAATCACCTCATAATATTTTGACATTCAGTAAATGTCATTTTCCGTATTTTAGCATGCTAAACTCATTTTGTCAAGCACTAAATGTCAAAAGGTGATATAATGTTTAAAAATAAGTCGAAAAGCGGAAAAAATAATATATGCGGAGAAAAGATTTATTTCTTGAGGAAGCAACAGATACCCAAAATGTCTCAAAGGATTTTGGCTGAAAAACTGCAACTGAAAGGTATTGATGTTGATAAGAATGCCATTCAGCGCATTGAAAGCGGCGAACGGTTTGTTACGGACATTGAAGTAAAAACAATAGCAGAACTTTTTGGTATTTCAATCGACGAGCTTCTTAAATAAATTTATCCCGGGATACCTCAAGCAGAAAATTCGCTTTGCGCCAATTCTGAAATACTATCATGTATCGGATATTGTAATATTAAAGAGTACTTATGCAACAAAGATGGCAGAAACGAAAACTCGTTTCTGCCATCCTTGTTAATACCGTTAAAAATGTATATATAGCGTGTGAGGTCGGTTTTTAAAACTTATTGCATGCTTTACTTTAGTGGCATTTTCCCGAATACGGACAGGAGCTGCAGGAATTGCACGATGCATAATTTAAAGGCTCCTGATAATAGGTCAGCGGTTTTGTGCGCGGGCGGAGGATAAGATAGATAAAGAACGCTGCAACTGCAAATGCCGCGGCAGTCATGAGACTAAAAGCGCCTCCGGCAAAAAACATTCCCAGCCGGTATACACAGAAAGAGACGGCATATGCAAAGCCTGTCTGATAGAGTATTGCAAAAGCGGTATACCGCGCAGAGTTCATCTCGCGTCGGATAGCAGCCATAGCCGCGATACATGGCGCACAAAGCAGATTGAAAAGAAGGAAGGAATAACCCGCAATGGGGCTGTATATGCCGCTGAGAACGGTTGAAAGCCCTGTGTCTTCAGAGACGCCGTGCAGGACAGCGAGTGTCCCGACTACATTTTCTTTTGCGACAAGTCCGGTGATGGCGGCAACAACCGATTTCCAATCTCCCCAGCCGAGCGGAGCAAAGAGCGGCGATATAATGCTGCCGAGTGCTGCAAGTATTGAATGCTCGGTCGATACGAGCTGCAGTGAGGTGTCAAGGTTACTTAAAAACCAGATTACGATGCAAGCGGCAAGAATTACTGTTCCTGCCTTCTTTGCAAATGATTTGGTCCTGTCCCAGGTGTGCAAAATGAGGTTTTTCATTTTAGGCATATGGTATGCGGGAAGCTCCATAAGAAACGGCACGGGAGCCGCGGCAAAGCCGCGCGTCTTTTTGAGAATAATTCCCGATACGGCAACAGAGGCAATGCCTATGAAATATGCAGAGCATGCAACGAGCGGGGAGCCTCCGAAAAGCGATGCCGCAATCATTGAGATAATGGGAAGCTTTGCGCCGCACGGGATAAAGGATGAGGTGATTATCGTCATCTTCCTGTCGCTTTCACCCTCTATTGTGCGTGATGACATGATTGCAGGTACGCTGCAGCCGGTAGCAATGAGCATAGGGATAAGGGATTTTCCCGAGAGACCGAACTTTTTAAATAAACGGTCGAGTATGAATGCGATACGCGACATGTATCCGCAGTCCTCAAGGAAGGAAAGGAAAAGAAAAAGAATTGCCATTTGAGGAAGGAAGCTTAATACAGAGCCGACGCCTGCGATAATACCGTCCACGATGAGAGCGGAGACCCAGGCAGGGACAGAGATTTTCTGAAGAATATAGAGCGCCGCGCGGGGCACAAGGTCACCGAAAAGCGTGTTCGCCACCCAGTCGGATGCTGCGCCTCCGAGACCTGATATAGAAACATAATAAACGAGGAAAATAATTAACGCAAAAATGGGGAGCGCGAGAAAACGGTTTGTAACTATGTCGTCAATCTTATCGGAGAATGTAGCTTCTTCAACGCGCCTTTTTATCGCACACTGCGCCATGAGTTTCTCGATATATGTATAACGCGCATTTGCGATTATGCTGTCAGATTCGTCGTCGAAAATGAGTTCAGCTTCTTTGATTATGCCGTCGATTTTTGAAATTTCATTTTTGCGCAGAGCGAGCATGGAGAAAACCTCTGCATCGCGCTCAAACAGCTTTATTGCTGCCCAGCGGAGATATGTGCCGCGGACATACGGCGCGGCAATTTCGGATATTCTGTCTATAAATTTCTCAAGCTCGGGTGAGAAAATTTTCTTTGCCGCAACCGCGGACCCGTTCTTTGCAAGGTCATAGGCGACTTTTGAAGCAAGGCATGAGCCCGTTCCGTAAAGCGCCGAGGTTTCGACAACCTCGCATCCGACAGCCCGTGACAGCTTTGCGATATCGATTGAGCCACCTTGCTTTTTTACGAGGTCCATCATGTTAAGAGCGAGAACAACGGGAATGCCGAGCTCAAGGAGCTGTGTCGTAAGATACAGATTCCGCTCGATATTTGTCGCATCGGCGATATTTATAATTGCGTCGGGGCGCTCTTCGGTGAGGTATCTGCGCGTGATGACCTCCTCGGGTGAATACGGTGACAGCGAGTAGATACCCGGAAGGTCCTGCAGAACGGCGTCCTGCATGTTGAGAAGGCGGCCTTCCTTTTTTTCTACTGTAACTCCCGGCCAGTTTCCGACATATTGAGTGCTGCCCGTAAGGCTGTTAAACATTGTTGTTTTGCCGCAGTTCGGGTTTCCCGCAAGCGCAATTTTTATATCCATATTGCGAAATCCTTTCTCAGAATGATGGTCGGCTGCGATTTCAGTCGTTACAGACTTCGATCGCGGCGGCATCCGCTTTGCGGAG
The DNA here is from genome assembly GCA_045649105.1 of Eubacteriales bacterium. Taxonomy (GTDB): domain Bacteria; phylum Bacillota; class Clostridia; order Oscillospirales; family JAAYXM01; genus JAZRPG01. Next base: position 13,265 of record JAZRPG010000037.1, on the reverse strand, counting down.
AGAAAGAGCATAACCGCGGAGATTAAGCTCAATAGGGTCACCAAACGGCGCGACCTTTCTTACATACACGGATACGCCGCGCGTAATTCCCATATCCATAAGCCGACGGCGCAGAGCACCCTCACCGTGTACCTTTATGACGGTTGCGCTGTGCCCCGGGCGTATGTCTCGAAGTGTGTTCATAAAATAGCCTCCATGCTGTTCGGGGATGCGGTTAGTCTTGACTAACTGTATATAAATAATATCACGCTGTACCATTTGTGTCAAGAGGAGATGTACAATTTTTTGCAATAAATAATCGGCGCTGCAACATATTACAGCGCCGATTATACTATCTGAGATAGATTACACGGATAAGTCCGCCCTCGCTTTGAGGTTTGTCATAGTATGCCCATATTGCACCTGAGTGTGAAACGGCCTCGTTTATATCTGTCTTTATTTTGGTGTCATCTACCAGCTTATACACAAGAACGTTCGGGGATATTTTTTGCTTTTGTCCGTTTTCGAGCTGAATATATGACGGATTTACGGACAGCAGCTTGTCGGCGCGTTTCAGATTTTGAATGCTTTTAAGAACTCCGTCCTCAAACAGGAATACGGCGGGACCCTCGCTTGCATCAGCGAGAACTCCGTTAAATGTCGCCGAGCCCGGCGTCCCGTTAATGTCATAGCTGTACACATATGTTGTGGGTGCGTTTCCGCCGCTTATATCGGGAATAGTGTTGCGCTTTATAGCGGTTACAAGACCGTATTTCAGCGTGTCCCCTGTGACGTTTTTGATTATCATTCCGTCAATGGCGCCTGAGGAGTTCTTTGATGAAAGGATAACGCTTGATGACTTGAGGTTTACTCCGTCAAGACGCGCAAGCGGGATTTGAAGCGCGTTTCCGTCGTCGTCAAGCTCAAGAATTTTCACATCGGCAGAAAGTGGTGCATATGAGCCCCACATAAGAGCTTCTGCATTTATGAATCCGGATATGGAGCTGTTTGTATTTGTGATGGCCTTTATTTCGTTTGTGTGATAGTCAATTTGTACGGCTTTTCCGACAAGCCCTCTTGAATCTGTCGCCTGCTCAAGGTCGATAGTGCTTCCGTCGAGCATGAGAATCGTTGTGAAATATCCGCTTTGCTTGCTTCCGTCCGCTGCGGTTATTGTTTTTGCCGTAACATCTGTAACAACGCCTATTTCAGTTTGATAAAGTGATTCTGTTTTGTATGCGTCGCAAACGGCGCCGTTTTTATCAAGAAGCATTGTGACGGTTTCGCCGGGCTCAAGACCGTCAAGACCGAAGGCTCTCTGTGCAGAGTAGTACGGAAGATTATAGCTTGAACCTGACACTGTGACTGAGGTGGGGGATTCCTTATTCGGCGATATTGTGTTGAGAACGCCTGTTATCTTTCTTGAGTATGCCCATATAGTATTGCTTTTCTTGCTGTAGTATATAACATCATAGTTTCTGATGTCTGATTCACTGCTCTGTTTTCCGTCGCGGTAGACCTTGGGTGAGGTCATTCCGAGTGCGGAAACAGTTCCCGGCTTTACTGTGTTCGGGCCTGTGACATTGTCCTTTATCACATCGCCTATTGTAAGAAGCTCGCTTGAGAGTGTGTAGCCGAGCGACTGGACATACAGGTTCTGGGTGCCCTTTGCCGGAGTGTTGAGCATGTTATAGACAAGGTGTGACATTGCTCTGCGGGTCATAGGGCTTCCTGCGTACACGGTAATGTTATCTGTAAGACCTATATCGGCTGCCTTTGAAAGCTGACCTGACGGATATGGGCCGGTATAGTCATTGTTTGTGTACCCGAGAAGTCTGAGCATTGCGCTTATTGCCTCTTCATAGAGTACATATCTGTCAGGGCGGAAGTTTCCGTCAGAGTATCCGGTCATAAACTTGTTCTTTGAAGCAACACTTATATACGGTGCAGCCCAATGTGTATGCAGAACATCGCTGAAGGGGGATATGCGTGAGCTTGCTGTTGCGGCGCCCTTGTACTGCGATGCACTGACAAGGATTTTTGCAAGGGCTGCGCGCGTGACATATGAGCCCTCGTCAAAACTGCCACGGCTGTTGTAGGTCATTATCTCCATAACATTGAGTATGTCGGAGATGTCCCCGTCTGCAGGGAGGTTTGCCGCGCCCGCTGTGAGGTATGTACAAAGCAGTGCGGCGGAAAGAATAAGTGCGCATAATTTTTTCATATCAATCAGTCCCTTTGTTTTATAATTATTCGTGTCTGAGTGCGTCTATCGGATTAAGCTTTGATGCCTTGGCAGCGGGGAAGTAGCCAAACAGGATTCCGATAAGAACAGACACGCCAAACGACAGCAGAATTGCAAATACGGAAATGCTTCCTGATACATTCAGAAGCTTTGATGCAAATATTGTGAGGAGACAGCCGAGGATAATCCCCACAATTCCGCCGAGTCCGCTTGTTATTGTCGCTTCTATAACGAATTGTGAGAGTATGTCGCGTCTCTTTCCGCCGATAGCCTTGCGTATGCCGATTTCACGCGTACGCTCAGTTACCGAGACAAGCATTATATTCATTATCCCAATTCCGCCGACAAGCAGGGATATTGCTGCAATGCCTGCGAGTATCACGGCGAGACGGCCTGTCAGATCCTCTATCTTGTCGACAAGCTCGGTCAGGTTTGATACGGTGTATGCATCTTCGTCCTTAAAAAGATCATACAGGTATTCGTTCAGGGCTTCCTTTGCCTCGGGTATCTTTTCGGTATCCGTTGCGATGATGGCGTAGCTTGTGATAAACGCGTTCCGTGCAAGCCTTGACGCAGCAGAGTATGGAATTATAATCATATTATCGGCGGAGGTCTCCGTGCTGTCGCCCTCTTCTTCAAGAACGCCGACGACGGTGTATGCCGCGCTGTTTATCTTTATAATATTTCCTATGGGCGATTCTGTCCCGAAAAGCTCATTTGCGACATATGTCCCGATGACGCAGACGGAGCTTCGCCTTGATGTATCGATATATGTAAGAAATCTTCCGCGGCTTGCGGAATAGTCCTTGATTTTTGCATAGTCTTCATTTGCGCCGTATATCTGGGATGTTATGTTTGATGAGCCGTACTTTACCGTTGCTCCGGGGATTGTGACGGTCGGGGATACTGCGGAAAAAAGCTCGGGATGTGAGTCGGCAAATTGAAGCATTTCATCGGGTTTGAGCTTGTTTATTCCGCCGCGTCCCATTATGTTTACATTTATCGTGTTTGTCCCTATTGACTCAAATGATGAGACCATGTCATCTGAAAAACCCTGAACAATTCCGACAAGCACGATTACAGAGGCGATTCCGATTATGACACCCAGCATTGTCAGGAAAGAGCGGAGCTTACTGCTTGAAATGCTCTTAAGGGCAAGGCGCAGAGATTGTTTTAAATTCATACTTTCGCCCTCCGTATCTATTCAAGATTCTGAAGATTAGGAATGTTTGGTAAGTCGGAAATTATCTTGCCGTCATGTATGCGTATTATCCGCTTTGCGCATTCCGCAATGCTTGTGTCGTGCGTAATCAATATAATTGTCTGCCCCTGCTCTCCGAGCTCCGTAAGAAATTTCATAACATCGCGCCCCGTCCTTGAGTCGAGCGCACCTGTCGGCTCATCGGCAAGGATGATTTGAGGTTTGGTGGCGATTGCACGCGCTATTGATACGCGCTGCTGCTGGCCTCCCGAGAGCTGGCTCGGCATGTGATGCGCACGGTCGGCAAGACCGACTCTCTCAAGCGCTTCAATGACACGCTCGCTTCGTTCTTTTGCGGGGAGACCCGAATATATAAGCGGAAGCTCTACATTTTCAAATATATTCAGCTTGGCTATAAGATTGTATTGCTGAAAAACAAAGCCGAGCATTTTGTTTCTTATTTCCGAAAGTTGGTCATCTGAAAGCTCCGAAACATCAATGCCGTTTAAACGATATGTGCCGCTTGTCGGGACATCGAGCGCACCGATTATGTTCATGCAGGTTGATTTTCCCGAGCCTGATTTTCCGACGATTGCGACAAACTCGCCTTTGTCAATCGAGAATGATATACCGTCAAGAGCTCTGACCTCGTTTTCGCCGGAGTCGTATATTTTATATACATCGCAAAACTCTATCATTGCATACCTCCGGGTATCCCGGCGCCTGACTTTGAGCCGCCGCCCGACCTGCTGCCCATCGGCATACCTCCGCTCATGCCGCCGGGCATACCGCCGCTCATACCGCTGTGCATGGCGCCCATCGCGCCAAACATGCCGGAAGCACCTGAAGCAGATGCATTTTGCGTGACGGTTATAAATATTTCGTCTCCCTCTGAAAGGCCGGAGGTAATTTCTATAAAATCGTCATTAGACACGCCAAGCTCAACCTTGACCCACTTGTATCCGTCAGGCGCTTTTGGAAGCTGCGGGGTCGTGTCGCCGTTTTGTCCGGGGGCCGTTTTGTCCGGGCTTTTCTGCTCGGGCTTTTCTTTTTTATCATTCTTCTGGTGTTTTGTGCTTTCGTTGTCTTTTACAAGTACGAGGTTTCCCCTTGAAACTGCGTTTGTGGGGACCATTAAGACGTTTGTTGCTTCGCTTGTGACGATTTCTGCGTTTACATTCATTCCGGGAAGAAGACCTTCGTACTCGGATATGACAACCGTTACGGGATAGACCGTAACGCCGCTTACCGAGCTTCCTATAATGCTTATTGTGTCAATTGTGCCTTCAAATGTTTTATCGGGGAGTGCGTCGGCCGTAACCTTTACGCTCTGCCCGACGGAGATGTTTTTTATATCAAGCTCGTCAACATTGACATCAAAGGTGAGCTTTGACATGTCAGCGACTATTGCGAGAGATGACTTGTTTCCGTCGAGCGTGTCGCCGCCCTTGAATGTTTTTGAAATGACGGTGCCGGATATCGGGGAGCGTATTGAGTAGTCATCAAGCTTTTCTATAAGGTCGTCAAGCGAAAGGCGGGCATTTTTGAGTGAAAGCTCGCTTGAGCGTATTTCGGAATCGGAGTTTTCGTCCTCAATAGTCAAAATCAAGCTCCCGTTGTTTACAGAGTCGCCTGATGAATAGGACAGATTTTTGACATCTCCCGAGACCTTTGCAATAACAGTTTCGAGCTTTGAGTTTTCAAGTGTGCCGGAAGAGTTGCAGGCATATTGTCCGACCATTGCGGTGACCGCCTCGCCCGGAAGAAGTGCGCCGGGGTTTTTGATTGTAATCTCGACATCTGAAACGATGGCACCGCTCTCTGTTGCATAGCTTCCTGTTGCGACATGTGATACATATCCGGAAATTTCCTCGTTTCTGTCGTCTATGTATACTGTTGCGGTTTGGTTTTCGCGTATATTTTTTGCGTTTGAGGCAAGGAACGGAATTTTGACCGTAAGGTTCTCGGAATTTACGATTTCACAAATTTTTGTTCCGCTTGTGACATAGTCACCGTTTTTTACATAAAGGTTCTTTATAACGCCGCTTGTCGGCGCGTATACAGTCCTGTTTGCCTTTGTATCGTTGTGGTTCTTGACCTTTTGACTGTGCGAGATTGCCTGCTGTTCGTAGCTTGTCTGCGAACGCTCAATTCCGTTTTCTGCAGATGAGGAGTCTATTACATATAAAAGGTCGTCTTTGTTGACGGTTTCGCCGAGCGTGACATAATCCTCCAAAATATCACCCGTGACGATTGACTGAATTTCATATTGCTCAATCGGGGCAACCGTTCCGCTTCCGGTGACGGATGAGACGATTGTGCCGCGACTTACGGTATACGGCGTAAGTAAAGGTGCATTTTCTGTCGCCCCTCTCGGGCTGAACAGACCGAGTATCCACGCGAGAAAGAGAATTCCGGCGAGGATAGCGGCCGCTATGGCGACAGTCTTCTTTTTTACTTTTTTTGGAAGGACTGTATTCATGTAAATACCTCCATTTTAAAAATCATATTGTTATTCTATCATGCTTTTGTTGCTGACATGTGTAAAAACAATTAAATATTTGTAAACAAAAACACGCTTTACTTTTATAGAGTAATATGTTAAGATAATAAAGTAACAGAGTGTGATTGGAGGGGTGAGAAATGGCGGCGAAATTTGATGATATACACTCTAAAGCGTTTTTTGAGGCTATTCTTGCTATAAAGAACAGCGAGGAGTGCGAGGCGTTTTTTGAAGATTTATGCACGATAAAGGAGCTTCAGTCAATGGTTCAGAGATACCGCGTGGCAGAGATGCTTGACGAGGGAAAGCTCTACACCGAAATTGTCAAGGAGACAGGCGCCAGCACGGCGACAATCAGCCGTGTCAACAGATGCTTTGAATACGGAAGTGACGGATATAAGACAATACTTGCCCGATGCGCAAGAAAAAAGTAGGAGGCTCATATGGGCGACAGAATAATTCGTGCAGTCACGTGTGACGGCGCGGTGAAAATATCTGCAATAAGCGGAAGAGATATGGTAAACGAGGCTGTGAAGATTAAAAATCTTACACCGCTGACGGCGGCGGCTCTCGGCAGGACTCTGCTTGCGGCATCAATGCTTGGTAATGATCTCAAGGGGGAGGATAATTCCCTGACTCTCAGAATAGACGGAGACGGGCCTGTGGGAACGATTATTGCCGTGTCGGACAGTGAGGGCAATGTCCGCGGATACTGCCAAAACCCGTATGCTGATCTTCCTGTGCGCTCAGACGGAAAGATTGATGTTTCGGGCGGAGTGGGAAAAGACGGCAGCATAAGCGTTATAAAGGACCTCGGGCTGAAGGAGCCATATATAGGAAGGGCACAGCTCATAAGCGGTGAAATTGCTGAAGATGTCACGGCGTATCTCGCAGCGAGTGAACAGGTGCCGTCGGTCTGCGCGCTCGGTGTTCTTGTCGACCGGGATTACAGCATCCGCGCGGCAGGCGGGTATATCGTGCAGCTTCTTCCGGGTGTTTATGATGATGAGATTGACAAGCTTGAAGCGTGCATGAAAAAGGCGAGAGCTGTCACGGAATGCCTTGATGACGGAATGTCGCTTGAGGATATTTTAAAGGAAACACTTGCGGGCTTTGAAATAGAGGTGCTTGATGAGTATGAGGTTAAATATAAGTGCACCTGCTCGAGGGAGAGGACACAGAGCGTTCTTACATCAATAGGGCGTGAAGCGCTTTCTGAGATTTGCGAGGAGGACGGCAAGGCTGAGGTATCATGCCAATTCTGTGATAAGAAATACGCTTTCGGCGAAGATGAGCTTCGCAAGATGTTGAAGGAAATGGAATAAGCTTCGTATAAAGAGCGGGAAGAACGAATAAGCACTCAGCTCTTTTATAACTGTATAATGAAAAGAAATCGGACACATAGAAGGGTCCGGTTTCTTTTTTTTATGCACAAAAGAGAGATGTGCCGCATAAAATGTCACAGATGAATTTATTTCGGAGGTGCTTTGTTATGGGTAAAGATTTAGAAGCTCTTGCAAAAACTCTTGCCGATGCGGCAAACGGCGGCAATTCAGGCATAGGCATTGATAAACTTATGCAGATTCTTGCGACGGACAGTGGGAAAAAAGTGCTCGCGTCGCTTTTGTCAGACGGCGGTGCGAGGGTTAAAAACGCTGCGAATTCGGCAAAGAAAGGTGACCTCGGAGGTGTCCGTGACATAATATCTGCAATATCGTCTACAAAGGACGGCGCTGAAGTGCTTTCTCAGATAACGGAGGCGACGAAATAGCAAAGCGGATGCAGTAAGATGGGAGGTTTTGCAAATGGCAGAGCTTGAAAATATAATAGAGAACTTTATGTCGTCGCCGGAGAGCATGAGCAAAATAATGGATGTTGTAAAAATGCTTGGAGGAGAAAGCGGGGAGAATAAGGAGGAGCCCGCACCGCAGGAGGGAAAGGAGCAGAAGCTTCTGAGCCTTCCTCAGACGGGGTCTGTGCCGGGCGGGCTTGACCCGCAGATGATGTCTATGATTGTGGAGCTTTTAAAGGACTATAACGCAAGTGACGACAGACGGGTAAAGCTCCTTAATGCCTTGCGCCCGTATCTGAAAAGCGAGGACGGCGCGCACGTAGATAAGGCGATACACATAGTTAAGCTTGCACATGTTGCAAAAAGTGCATTCGGAAACTTTCTTAAATAGTTGCATATATAGTCATGTAAAAGGAGGAGGCTATGTATAACAGGTATCTGGAGGACGAGCGCAGTGCGTTTGATGAGCTTTACAGAGCAGTTGATGATTCGCCGCGTGAAGAAATAAAAAAAACCGAGGTCAAAGCGTCCCATAGTGAGAAGTTTGACCTTCGGCGTCTTTTTAACGGGCTTAATATAAATGAAATGGGGATTATTCCGATAGTGCTTCTGCTCCTCATTCTCATAGATGTTGACGATGAGGAACGCATAATAATTATTGCAATGGCATTTATTTTCGGGATTTAGCTTTCAAAAATTCTTGTTCCGTCAGGCAGGATGAAGTGTTCCGAGCTTTGCGGAGAGACCTCTGTCCTTGTGGACGAAATCGTGTATATTACAGAGCCGGCCTCGTCAAGTGTCTGACCATAGACGAGAAGCCCTGTCGAAGAAGAAATCCAGTAGCGCTCGGTGTAGGAAAAAAGAGGGTCCCGAATCTCGGCATATATACACTGCAGTCCGTCGTACCGGGTGTACTGCGCCGTTATGATATCCTTATCTTCGGCAGAGATGATATCCTCATAAGTCATCATCATCCCGGAGTCGTCAGCGCTTTGTGAACCCTCTTTGGTTTTGTAATAGTTTCTGTCATACGGACGCCAGATGTACACATCGCCGCCACCGTAGAGATAGTGCATCGACGGCGAGATGTTTGAGGCGTTCATTATATCAATCCGCGTCCAGCCGTTTTTTACCCATGTGCGCCTTGTATATGTTGCGCTGCCGCCCTTGTGCGACAGGACGCTTTGCGTCTCGGAATAATATTCAGAGGGTCTTGCCATTGCGGCAACGACATTCTTGACATTTGCTTTATCGACGGATACGAGGTTCAGCGCTGCAGGCGGGGCCTGTGCAATATCCTCTGCCCGCGGCGGGAATTCGGGAACGGTATTTATAAGTGTGGTGCCCATGTCGGGGATAAAAAACAGCAGAAGAAGCACCGCAAGAACTCCGATAAAAATAAGGGAGAGTGAAAAGTGCTTATTATTTTGAAGCTTCATTCGTTTTACCTCCCTCTGTTTAAACGAGAGCATGGTTACATAAATGGTTTGGAAAGTCAGCAGAAATCAGAAGGACGCTCGCCGATGCCGCTGAGTTTCCAGATAATAGCGTCTACAATGCGTTTTGAAGCACTGCCGTCGCCATATGGGTTGACGGCATGTGCCATTTTTTTATATGCCTCTTCATTGTCGAGAAGCTCACATGCCATAGTGCGGATAACCTCGCGCGATACGCCTGCAATCTTGACTGTGCCTGCTGCTACTGCCTCGGGGCGCTCTGTCTCGCGGCGCATAACAAGGACGGGTTTTCCGAGGGAGGGAGCCTCCTCCTGAAGTCCGCCCGAGTCTGTAAGTATAAAATGTGCACGTGCCATAAGATTATGCATATCGTCAACATCAATCGGATCGAGAAGGTGAACACGCGGCACATCTCCGAGAATTTCAAAGACGGTTTCACGGACAGCAGGACTCATGTGTACCGGGTATATAACCTGTACATCAGGGTGTGACTCGACAATGTCACGCACGGCAAACATTATGTCGCGCATGGGCTGACCGTAGTTTTCGCGTCTGTGTGCTGTCATAAGTATGGTGCGGTAGCTGTTAAAGTCTATTGCTGCGAGCTTTTTGTCGCGGAAGGTGTAATTTTCAGAGACTGTGTACTTGAGCGCATCGATTACGGTGTTTCCCGTAATGAATATGCCTTCGGTGATTCCTTCGCGCCTCAAATTTTCTGCGTTTGCCGTAGTCGGGCAGAAGTTTAAGTCAGCAATGCTTCCGATAAGCTTTCTGTTCATCTCCTCGGGGAATGGTGAGTATTTATCAAATGAGCGAAGCCCTGCCTCAACATGTCCGACGGGGATTTTGTGATAGAATGAGGCGAGCGCGCTTACGAAGGCGGTGGAGGTGTCTCCGTGTACGAGCACAATATCAGGCTGTATTTTTGAAAAGAGCTCATCAAGCCCGGTCAACGCCTTTGTGGTTATTGTAGAAAGCGTCTGCCTTGCGGTCATTATATTCAGGTCAAAGTCCGGGGTTATATTGAATATATCAAGCACCGAGTCGAGCATTTCGCGGTGCTGTGCCGTTACGCAGCATATCGGGTTTATCTCTTCGTGCTTTGAAAGCTCAATTACGAGCGGAGCCATTTTGACGGCCTCGGGACGCGTGCCGAACACGGTCATTACATTTATTTTTTTCATCACTGATATACCTCCGCAAAGTTATATATATATTTTATACTATATTGTGGAAATTTGCAAGGGTGATGAAGAATAAGGAATGTATTGAAACGGGGAGAGAAGTTTAGTATAATATCTGTAAAAGTCATAAGGAGTGGTTTTGTGGAAAATCGCGTTTATCTTGCACAGGCTGATGATTACAGCAAGGAAAATGTAGACCGTGCCGTACATAACATGCTTGAAGCATTTGGCGGAGCGGCGGCGCTTGCCGGCGGAAAGCGCGTTCTCATTAAGGCAAATCTCCTTATGTCGAGCACGCCTGATAAGGCGGTGACCACTCATCCGGAGGTTATAGCTGCGCTTGCGCGGGAATTTATTTCTGCGGGCTCGGTGGTTGAGATAGCTGATAGCTGTGGCGGTGTGTATAACACGAAAGTTCTTGAAAAGCTCTATGCAGTGTGCGGAATGAATCGCGCCGCAAAGGCGAGCGGAGCTTCGCTTAATTACGATACATCTTCGTTTGAGCGTGAGTTTAAAGATGGTGTCCGCATAAAACAGGCTCACATTATAGCTCCTGTCGCGAAGGCGGAATTTATAATCTCTGCCGCGAAGATGAAAACGCATGGCTTTACGTATTACACCGGTGCGGTGAAAAATATGTTCGGTGTAATTCCGGGGCTTAACAAAGCTGTAATGCACAGCCGTTTTCCTGATAAGAGGGCATTTTGCGAGATGCTTGTAGACCTGTGCGAGGGTGTGCGTCCGGACCTTGCCGTGATTGACGGTGTGGTCGGTATGGAGGGTGCGGGACCGTCAGGCGGAACGCCGAAGAAGGCGGGCGTGATAATCGGCTCTCTGAGCCCGTATGCTGCTGATGTTGCGGCTATGAAAATAATGGGGCTTGACCTTGAAAAATCATATGTGCATACATGTGCAAAAAGTCGCGGACTTGTGTCGGATGTTGAGTTTTCAGGCGCGCCTGTTGATGGTTTCATAACGGAGTTTAAACCGCCGTATAAGCACGAAAACAGGACGCTTCTCAGGGTTCTTCCGAGTGCGGCAAGGGCAAAGGCGGAGCGGATTTTTGCAGCGTATCCGCTTGTCAATAAGGAAAAATGCATAGGCTGCGGCGAGTGCGCGCGCTCGTGCCCTGAGAGCACGATACAAATTACAGATAAAAAAGCGCGGATAGGATACGGAAAATGCATCAGGTGCTATTGCTGTCAGGAGCTTTGCCCTGCGCGTGCAATAAATATAAAAAGATTTGCAAAGTACAGAAGGGGGTAATGATGTGCATCACGGTTTTGAAAAGGCATATGCAAAAATCAATCTGACTCTTGATGTGGTTGCGAAGCGTCCGGACGGCTATCATGACCTTGAGATGATTATGCAGAGTGTGAGTCTGTATGATTCTGTATCAGTCCGAGTGGGGTGCGGAGCGGGGATTACCGCTGTGTCGAATCATGCCTATCTTCCGAATGACGAGAGAAACATAGCCGTAAAGGCGGCAATGGCATTTTTTGATGCAACGGGCATAAAAAACGACGGTGTTGCCATTGCTATTGAAAAGAGGATTCCGTCATGCGCGGGTCTTGCCGGCGGGAGCTCTGACGGAGCGGCTGTTTTGCGGCTCATGAACCGGCTGTACGATGCAGGTCTTTCGCGGGACGAGCTTTGCAGGGTAGGTGTAAAGGTCGGTGCGGATGTTCCGTTTTGCATCTGCGGAGGGACGGCGCTTGCGCGGGGCAGAGGTGAAATTCTGACGGCTGTAAAGCCGCTTGAGGGGTGCTTTTTTGTCCTGTGTAAGCCGCGGCGCGGAATGTCGACCAAAAGCGTGTTCGGTAACCTGGACATCGGCGCGATAGAAAAGCGGCCGGATACGGAGGCGGTGCTTCGCGCGATAGAGTGCGGGGACATAGACGGTATTGCGGACGGAGCCTGCAATGTCCTTGAAAGCATTGTTGAAAAAGAGTGCAGCGAGATAGGTAAAATCAAGAGGCTGCTTATTGAAAAAGGCGCCTTGAATGCGGTGATGACGGGAAGCGGCAGCACGGTGTTCGGTGTGTTTGGCGAGAAAAAGGCGGCGGAGGCTGCGTGCCGTGAGCTTAAAGGGGCATACGAATCGGTCTTTTTGTCGGCTCCTGTCGGCGCTTTCGCAATATAGCCTTTGAGGAAAGTCAGTTTATAACATAATTTGGGCAATTAAATGCAGCGGTGTGTGTGATTTCTCTTGACATTCCGGCGCAATGCATTTAAAATATAGTAGATTATAAGTTAATAAGGAGTTGAACTTAAATGTCTCAGGTTAAAGAAATGAAAGTAGACAAGCTGCTTGTAAAGTCATGTTCATCGCGTGCGGAGCTTGGTAAGGTTGCAGCTGAGGATGCTGCTGCTGCAATTAAAAAGCTTCTCGCAGAGAAGGATGAGATTAATGTTATCTTTGCTGCTGCACCGTCGCAGAATGAGTTCCTTGAAGCGCTCAAGAATGATAAGAGCATTGACTTCACACGCATCAATGCGTTCCATATGGACGAATATATAGGTCTTTCAGCTGATGCGCCGCAGGGATTTGGTAACTTCCTCCGCGACAGACTTTTTGGTCTTGTTCCGTTTAAGTCAGTAAATTACCTCGATTGCTCCGCGAAGGACCCGGAGGCAGAGTGCGAGCGCTACTCAAAGCTTCTTGCTGACAACCCGTCAGACATCGTTTGCATGGGTATCGGTGAGAACGGACACATCGCATTCAATGACCCACCTGTTGCTGACTTTAATGACCCGAAGCTTGTTAAGGTTGTTGACCTTGACCTTGTCTGCCGCAATCAGCAGGTTAATGACGGCTGCTTTGCAAAGCTTTCTGATGTTCCGACACATGCGCTTTCGCTTACGGTTCCGGCACTTATGAGACCGAAATATGTATTCTGCATG
>JAZRPG010000036.1:0-33236 GCA_045649105.1 Eubacteriales bacterium | reverse complement strand
ACGATTATCTCCGCATGAAGCTTTGCTTTCCCGGCATACAACAAAAAGGCTAGCTGATTGTGCCGGCATGATTTCCGCCGGTTCAATATGCCTATACCCTCCGGGAACGCCAACAGTATGCGGAGGCGAGGTTATAGAACCCGAGCACATATCATTTTTGTTGGAAAACGGATTTTCACCTGATGATGATATATCCGTTATATTATAAAAAAATGGAGGTACTCACTATGAAGATGGTAATGGCAATAATCAATGCAGACGACGCTAACACAGTTGTTTCTGCGCTCACAAAATCCGGCTTTTTTGTCACTAAGCTTGCAACCACAGGCGGTTTCCTGAAAACAGGAAATACGACAGTTCTCATCGGCGTAGATGAAGAAAAGCTGGACGAAGTACTCAGCATTATAAATGAACATTCCCATAGCAGAAAACAGCTCGTACCTTCTGCGTCTGATTTCGGTATCGGCATGATTCCGGCTGCACCGGTCGAAATATCCGTTGGCGGCGCTACGATATTCGTCATGGATGTAGAGCGGTTTGAAAAAATATAACGGCATGAATTTTGAAGGTTTTTACGGAAATGCGCGTGCGAAGGAATATCTCAGTGCCGCCTTTGCGCGCGCCTCTTTCCCTCACGCACTTCTTCTGACAGGCGAACGCGGCATCGGCAAGCGGACACTTGCCGGAATTATTGCGCGCGCACTTGTCTGCACCGGCGATGATGTGCCATGCGGTAAATGTGCCGCATGCAAAAAGGCTCTTGGCGGCTCGCACCCTGATATTATTGAACTCGGGCAGCGCGATGGTACCGTCAAGGTCGATGAAATACGCACACTGAAGCGTGACGCACTTTTGCGCCCGAATGACGGTGAGCGCAAGGTGTATATAATCAACCGCGCAGAGACGCTTACACACCAGGCTCAGGACGCTTTATTGAAAATATTAGAAGAGCCGCCGGTATTTACTTTTTTCATTCTTTTATGCTATAATTACAGTGATTTATTGCCTACTGTTCTGTCCAGGGTTGCGCATATCGCTCTCAGCCCTCTTTCAGATTCGGACATGCATATGCTTATCCGCAAAAAGCGGCCTGACGCCACTGCCGATGAGATTGAAAAAATTATATCAACCTGCGGCGGCACATGCAGCTTTTTATCGGATAACGCGGATGAAAAATCCGTCGGGCTTGCCTCTGATATTGCTCAGGCACTCGCAGCAATGGATGAGCTCCTGATTTTCCGCAGCATCTCCGCCGCGGAAAAGCAAAAGCGGGATGGGTTTATTTCAGTCTGCAATGAGCTTTTAGTTGTTCTCCGCGATGCGGTGGCTCTGAGGTCAGGCGCACGATGCCTTCCTCTTTCCAACCTGAATCCCGAACATGCACAAGCACTGTCTAAGGTTTTTTCTGAACATATTTGCTCACAAATGTCTGACTGCCTGAACACTGCAAGGCAGGACTTAGCACAGAACATAGGCGTTTCCCATATTGCAGGCAGCCTTATTTGCAGGCTGTCGGAACTTGCCGTTCAAGGCGGCTTGAAAGGATAGATTTAATCTTGAAAGAAATAGTAGGAGTACGCTTCCGCGACGGCGGAAAGGTTTATTCTTTTGCCCCGGGGGACCTGACAATAAAATGCGGTGACCCGGTCATTGTTGAAACTTCACGAGGAATAGAACTCGGAGAGGCTGCAAGCGACTGTCGTTCAGTAGATGACAGCGAAGTTGTCGCACCGCTTCGCCGTGTTCTTCGTCTTGCCACGCCCGCTGATATAAAAACTGCAAGCGAGCTGCGTGAGCGCGAGCAAAAAGCAGTCGATGTCTGTCAGGCAAAAATTTCCGAGCACAAGCTTGAAATGAAGGTCATAAATGCCGAGTTCGCATTCGACGGCTCTAAAATAATATTCTATTTCACGGCTGACGGGCGCATAGATTTCAGAAATCTTGTAAAAGACCTTGCCTCGGTATTCCGCACCCGTATTGAGCTTCGCCAGATAGGCGTGCGCGATGAGGCAAAGATGCTCGGCGGACTCGGAATATGCGGAAGGCCTTTCTGTTGCTGCAGCTTTCTTGACGATTTCCAGCCCGTGTCAATTAAAATGGCAAAGGAGCAGAATTTATCGCTTAACCAGACCAAAATTTCCGGCACCTGCGGACGGCTCATGTGCTGTCTTAAGTACGAGCAGGAGGCATATGAAGACCTTATAAAAAGCACTCCGAAGGTCGGCTCCACGGTGAAAACCCCCGCCGGCGTCGGAACTGTTGTCGATGTAAGTCTTATTTCAGGCAACCTGCGCGTAAAAATCGAAAACGGTGCTGACTTTGTTCTTAAATCATTTAACAAATGCGATGTCTGCCGTGCAGACTGTTGTGAAAAAAAGCCTGAGAACAAAGAAAAGGCCCCCGCAAAAAAAGCGGAGACCCCTTCCGAATAAGCATTATCTGTATCTTCTGCGACGATATTTTTTGCGTTTATTATATCTTATGACAAATGCGATATATCCTATCACAAGCAATATAAGCGCAACAATTACAATTTTTGTGATAGGGCTCCTGAAGAAGTCTTTCACAAGCTTTAGTATATACAGTATAAAGGAGCGCTCAACATTGTCGGCGGCAATAAGCGGAAGTGTTGTGTATTCCCGTCCGTCATAGGTGACGACAACGGTTCCTATCTCATCTCCCCTGTTTATTGGTGCTTCAAGAGTTTTTTCTGTATTAGGCACAAGCTTAAGTAATGACTTGTCGTAATCAGACGGCATAAGTGCCGAATAGTCACTTATCGGTTGCGCCACTACATAATCACGCTCTTTTGCAAGCTCGACATGGACCTCGCATACCGGCTGTGATGCGTTTACAAGCGTAACCCTCTTAAAGTTATCAAACCCCCACATGAGGAGACGCTTTGATTCGACAAAATTCATCTTTCCGCCTTTTTTATCCTCTTGCTTCGCGCCAAGAATTACGGAAATAAGCTCTGTGTTCCTTGACTCGGCACTCGCGGCAAGGCACAGTCCGGCAGGCGTCGTGCTCCCTGTTTTCAGTCCGTTTGCTTTTGAGTATTTATATTCTCGCTCCTTATAGAGCGAAATAAGTGAATTTGTCGTGAAGAAGAAGCGCTCTTCAGACATATTGGTCGCAGGTATTGTCGCCTTCTCCATCGCGCATATCTCGCGCAGGCGCTCATGGCGGCGCAGCTCCATTGCGATAATTGAAAGATCTCGCGCAGTTGTGTAGTGCTCATCATCGTGCAATCCGTTTGCATTTACAAAATGTGTGCCCGTGAGCCCGAGCTCATTTGCACGCTTATTCATAAGCTCAACAAAAAGAGGCACACTCCCTGCTACCCGCTCTGCAAGAATATTGCTCGCCTCGTTTGCCGAGGCCACAAGCATGCAGATAAGCAGATTTTCAACCGTCATCTTTTCTCCCGGCTTAATATTCACGGTGCTTCCTGCGGCAGAAAGCCCTTCAAACGCGCTTTCCTGTGCAGTGACGACCTCACTGAGGTCTGATATTGCCTCAACGGTCAGGATTGCCGTCATCATTTTTGTTAAGCTTGCGGGATATTGCTTAGTATCTGCATCCTTTTCATAAATCGCATGCCCGTCGGAAGCATCTATTAGAATTGCCGCCTTTGAATCTATGGCTATGCTCTCTATTGCCCCTGCCATAATGGTAAGCATATGCAAAACCACAAGCAGAATCGCTGCTGTTCTGAGCTTTTTCATTCCAATCCCTTGCCCTTTCCTATGTATTTTTAGTTTATTATAGCAAATAATTTTTCATTTAACAATACGCATAAATTTGTATAAATGCAGGTTGCGCTATGAAAATTTTACGACACGAGAAAATTTTAATTATATTTACTGCGATATTTCTGGCACTTATCGGCCTCATTGCCGCGCTTCCCTCCGGGGACTCCGGCACACTTGCAATATTGGGTGACGAGAAAGCAACACAATATTTTATAGATATCAATACCGCCACGGCAGATGAACTCGATTCCCTTGCGGGCATCGGCCCGGCACTTGCAAAGCAAATCATAGATTATCGGAAAACGCACGGAAATTTTAAGACAACGGAAGATTTGACAAATGTTCCCGGCATCGGTGATAAAACACTTGACCGGATTCGTGATTTAATAAAAACATAGTAGGAGGATGCTTTCATGCGGATACTTGTTGTTGATGACGAAAAAATCATCGTAAAAGGCATTAAGTTTAATCTTGAAAACGAAGGGTATGACGTTGAAACTGCTTACAACGGCGAAGAAGCCCTTGAAATAATAAGAAATGTCCACATCGACCTTGTAATACTTGACCTTATGATGCCGGAGCTTGACGGACTTGAGACCTGCCGCCGCATACGCGAATTCTCTACTGTTCCGGTCATCATGCTGACTGCAAAGAGTGAAGATACGGATATGCTTCTCGGTTTTGAGTTCGGCGCGGATGACTACATAACAAAGCCATTTAATATACTCGAGCTTAAGTCCCGCATACGCGCAATACTCCGGCGTTCAGGCAATGCGTCCTCAAAATTCAAGAACACACGCCTCATTACAGACTCGCTCATTATAGATACGGAGCAACGCAACGCCTATCTTGACGGAAATCCCGTTTCTCTCACCGCGAAGGAGTTTGACTTAGTCGAGCTTCTGATGCGCAACCCCGGGCGCGTATACAGCCGCGACAATCTCCTTAATATTGTTTGGGGTTATGAATACCCGGGCGACATGAGGACAGTCGACGTGCACATCCGCCGTCTTCGCGAAAAGCTTGAGGAAAATCCCGCAAAACCCAGGTTAATACTCACAAAATGGGGAGTTGGGTACTATTTTAAAGCATAGACGCAAGTCAACACGCAGATTTTCAGACAGCATATGTACAAGAATAATCCTCAGTTGCTCAGCTATTGCGATACTCCTTTTTGCTTTTATAAGCACATACACATTCAGCAAAGTAAAGAGTGCCACATTCGCCGCAAAAAAGGAGGATTTGCTTTCTGCTGCGTATGAGTACGCATCTGCGCTGTCTGTCAATAACTTTGACCCGGGTTCCATTCCGTCTCCGTTTGAAGAACAGCTCAGCATCAGAAACAGAATTATAGTAGTTGACACGGCGCTTAAATCAATCTATGACAGCTCCTTTTCCGAGAGCACTGTCGGAAAGGCAGTTGTTCTCCGTCCTGTGGTTGAGGCGCTTAACGGGCGGCCTCTCTTTACGCTCGACATTGTAGGCACCTCGCTTGACAGCCTTGTCTCCGTCCCTGTTATTCTAAATAAGCAGATTGTAGGCGCAGTATGTGTCCTTGAGTCTGACGAGAGTATGTGGTATGCCTTTTCGGCACTTCAGAATTCTATGTATGTAATTGCCGCCATCCTCTTTTCCGTGCTTGTTTTACTCGGCTTTGCACTTTCAAATATTTTTACCTCACGCGTTAAAAAGCTGATTTCTGCCATGCATAAAACACAACACGAAAACGCTGTCGACACACTTCCGATAGTCTACAGCGATGAGCTTGCGCCAATAATAGAAGAATTCAATAATATAAATGAACGTCTTTCATATGTCCAGCAGATGCGCCGCGCCTTTGTTTCAGACGCGTCACATGAGCTTCGCACACCTCTTGCCGCAATACGGCTTTTATGTGAGTCAATAGCACATACAGAGAATATGGATACTTCCACGATGCGCGATTTTATAAACGATATTGCACTCGAGGTTGACAGAATGTCACACACGGCAGAAAAGCTTCTCGTTCTGTCAAAACTTGACAGCTCCCCCTCTGTATCCCTTAAGCCTATTTCACTCTCACAAATTGTATGCAGCATGATTGCCGCAGCAGAGCCGATCGCCGCGAGCAAAAATGTAAAAATTGAAAGCTATCTTGAGGAAAATTGCTCCATACTCGGCGATACTGAGGGCGCAAACCAGATAGTATCCAATCTTATTGATAATGCAATTAAGTACAATAATGCAGGCGGGACGCTGCGCATCTATCTGTTTTCAAAAAACGGCAGGTGCACCTTCATAACAGATGATACGGGAATAGGCATCCTGCCTGAGGACCGTGAACGCATTTTTGACAGATTCTACCGAGTTGATAAATCCCGCAAGCATGACGGGCGCGGCGGAAGCGGCCTCGGTCTTGCAATAGTAAAGCGCAATGTCGAAAGCTTTAACGGCACTATATCCGTTAGCGACTCGGTACACGGCGGAACACGCTTTACATGCATATTCCCGAGTCTTCTTTCAGATGAGGAGGTGCATGCGAATTGAAAAAGATATTAGCTTTTCTTGCATTTCTCCTTCTCTTAACATCGTGTACCTCATCTTCAGAGGAAGGCGCACTGTCATGCGAGCTTTTTTATGTGAGCCATGATTTGCCCGGCTTGTTTGAATCAAAAAACACCGTGCTTCACTCTGTAAATCTGAATGACGCTGTTCCTGAAATCATTGAGCTTCTCAAATACCCAAAAGAAAAGGAAGCGGTGTCTGCTCTTCCCCGCACACTTTCACTCAGAAGTGTCGGAATTTCAGATGCTGATGTATATATCGACCTTTCCATACAATATATGCAGCTTCCGGCAGCTTCCCGCTCTGTTGCAAATGCATGCATAACGAACACCCTCTGCAGCATAGACGGGGTCGAAAGGGTATTTATATCATGCGAAGGTATGCCGCCGACGCCATATAACATGTCAGATTTCGTGACTGACAAGCCGCATGTATACTACAACACACAAACAATAAATCTGTACTTTGCCGACGAGAGCTTTGAAGGCCTTGTACGCAATACGATAACATCATCAACATCACAGAATAAGCCGATAGAGCGCATTGCAATTTCTGCGCTTATTGCAGGCCCGGAAACCGGCACTGCAAGAAAAGCCGTACCGGACGGTACTGCACTAAACGACATTTACATAAAGGACGGCGTCTGCATAATAGATGTTTCTCCGGAATTCGTCCTGAATGCCGAACACAGCAAAACAAGCGAAGCTGTCACGCTGTTTTCAATCGTAAATACCATGACAGAGCTTCCGCTCGTCAACAGCGTAAAATTCCTCATAGACGGCAACGAGGGATACGGATACACGTTTTTTGACATATCGAAGCCGCTTACAAACGCTTCTGATTTGTTTAAATAATATTATGGAGGTTATAAAAATTGGAAAATCTGAACTTTGATACTCTTTCTGTGCACGGCGGGTATACTCCTGAGCCTACAACACACTCTAATGTTCTCCCGATATATATGACGACCGCCTACAGCTTTGACAATGTAGAGCATGCAAGGCGCCTGTTTGCACTCGAGGAGGGCGGAAACATATACTCGCGTCTCCAGAACCCTACAAACACTGCTTTTGAAGAGCGCCTCACTCTACTTGAAGGCGGCATCGGTGCACTCGCGACCTCAAGCGGACATGCTGCTATTACCATGACGCTTCTTGCGCTGTGCTCCTGCGGTGATGAGGTAATTTCCTCCTCCAAGATTTACGGCGGCGCAATCAATCTTCTCGGAAAGACCTTTGCGCGCATGGGCATAACCGTCCACTTTGTCGATATATCTGACCCGAACGCTGTTGAAGCGCTTGTAAATGACAAAACAAAAGCAATCTTTGCCGAGGCAATATGCAACCCGAAATGTGATGTTGCCGATATAGAAATGCTTTCCGGCATTGCGAAAAAGCATGGGCTTCCGCTCATTATTGACAACACCTTCCCCACGCCTGCTCTTCTTAAGCCTATCGAGCACGGGGCAGATATTATTATACATTCAGCTACAAAATATCTCGCAGGAAGCAGCACCGTCATGGGCGGAGCAGTAGTTGATGCAGGCACCTTCAAGTGGAAGAATAACCCGCGTTTCCCCGAATTCAACACGCCTGACGACAGCTATCACGGAATTGTATATGCCGACGCTGCCGGACCTGCCGCATTTATCACAAAGCTTCGCACACACATTCTGCGTGATATCGGCGCATGCCAGTCTCCGTTTAATTCATGGGTTACAATGCTCGGTCTTGAAACACTTTCACTGCGCATGCAGCGTCACAGTGAAAACGCACTTGAAGTTGCAAAGTTTTTGGACGCGCACGAAATGGTAACACAGGTTGATTACCCTGCGCTTTCCGGCAATAAGTACTATCCTCTCGCACAGAAATATTTAAAGAAGGGCGCATCCGGAATCCTGTCCTTCGAAATAAAGGGCGGGCGCGAGGCGGGCGCTAAATTCTGCGATAATCTCAAACTGCTCAGAATAGTTGCTAACCTCGGAGATACGCGTTCCATGGTCAGCCATCCTGCAACAACTACGCACTCTCAGCTGTCTGAGGAACAGCTTGCCGCGGCAGGCATAAGCGGGGCAACAATACGCCTCTCAATCGGCATTGAGGATTCACGCGATATAATCGCAGACATTTCACAGGCTCTTAACAGGCTGTAAAACAGGCTGTATTATCACAAAGCGGCTCGGGATAATAACTTCCCGAGCCGCTCTTTCTTTATTCTTTTTTGTGTCAGCTTACCTTTCCGGTAGCCTTTAATATGTTATACATAAGCTGAATCAGTTCTGCGCGAGTTACATTTGCCTTAGGATTGAGTCTGCCATGGTTGTCTCCGTTTACAACCCCTGCCTGTACGCACTCTGCAATATCAACCTTTGCCCATGATCCAACACTTGCGCTGTCAGAAAACTTTGACAGAATATTGTCAGCCTCGGCAGTTGACATATCCGGTGATTTTGACACGCTCTTTCCGCTCATGAAGCGCAGAGCTCTTGCAACTACTGTCATTGCTTCTTCGCGAGTCAGCTTATTTGCCGGCTTGAATGTTGAATCCGGATATCCTGCAATAATGCCATATGACACCGTTGACATAACAGCATTGAAATAATTATCAGTCGATACTACATCAAAGAATGAGCTTGTTCCGCCCATATCGCTGAGAACGCCGAGTGTCCTTGAAATTATCTTTACCGTTTCAGCTCTTGAAATCGCTTCTGACGGGTTAATTTTTGTTCCCGTCGCGTTTTCAAGTATCAGTCTGGACGCAAGCTGATTTGTCGGACCGACTGCCCATGTCGGAGTATCTGTGAATGAGTGCGATGCAGATATAAGCGCATATGCTCCGTCTTTTAAGGTATCAGCCGTGACATAAATGTTGCCGCCCTTCGTATTTGCAGCTGACGGAACCGGCACTACATTTCCGGATTTTTCAATTCTCACTGCCGTAAGTGCCGTTTTTGTGCTCTTATTCCCCTCAATCATGAAGCGTTTTTTAGCAAAGCTATTATGTGCTATTGCCTTCTGCGAGCCGTCTGCGTTTACAATCTTTGCGGAAAATTCCTTTGCAGGATTTTCGACTGAGAAGCTGTCCTTTCCTGCCGCGGAATTAAGATTCTGTGTTGACGCGGAAGCCGCACCGTTTATCGTAACGGACAATGTGTTTCCGCTCGTTATACCCTCGGCATTGCTCATCGGCATATAGTATGTAGCCGCTCCGCAGGACAGCGCGATTGTTCCGCCCTGATTCTTCATGAGCTCTGCTACCTCGCCGGATACATTAAGTGTCCCGTTCAAAGCACCTTCAGGGAGCTTTACCAAAAGCTCTTTTGCCTTTGTGCTCTTTCCAAGCTCAGCAAGGACTGCTGCCCCTGAAACTGTAGCCACATATGAGGTGCCGTTGTTTGTGCCGCTCACTATATCCGATACCGGAACATCGTCAATATACGCTGACACATTCTCGCAATTTTCACCGAGTGCACCTGTCAGAATATCCGAGCTTATCGTTTTATTATCGACATCACGAAGAGCTCCTGAACGCACCTTTATCTGTGAATAAAAATTCTTTATCGGCTCTGCCAGTATTACAACAAGTTCACCGTCAGCCGAGTTCAGACGGACATAATCATTTGTGCCGAGTGTTACAAATGAGCCGGTTCTCGAAAGCTGGATTTTTTCTTTGAGCTCGGCAACAGATGCGGTATTGTTATATATCGGCTCTGCAAATTTAAGTGTTATTGTATAGAAATCATCAGAGAGAGAAGCATCGACGCCCGAATTATAATCGGAAACTCCGCTCGACGGGTTGCTTGTGCTGCTGTCAGCGCTTACATATTCGGTAATAACATTTTCATTGAGAACATATCCCGTACTGTAATCAGCAATGGCACCGCCTGAAATGCGGAATCTGTTGCGCTCTCCTTCAAGCGGAGTTGCAAGGACTATATTTATAGCGTTTGACGGATAAATCTCAACCTTGTCAACCGAGGAAAGGTTCACATATGAGCTGCCGTTCCTCGAAAGACCGATAAAGTCTGCAAGGTTTACAGACGAAACCTTTTTTATGTCGTCCTTAAAATATATTCTGACGCGCTTTGCCTCAGGCGAATATTCTATGCTTGCATACTCGGGATAGCCGCCGTAATAATCATCCTCGTCCTCGGAAGAAGCATTCCCTGCAGCAAGACTTGATGTTGTAACTGCGGTTGAAAGGACATTTCCCGATGTTGATGCTATCGAGTTTGCGGCTATTCTTATTTTATTGTTCGACCCGCTGAGCGGTGTTCTTAAGGATATGGTCATCATTGTATCGGAGATTGAAACGCTGTCATATGAGGAGAGTGTCTGATAAGACCCTCCGTTTCTTGAAACGCTTATCCTTGAACGAAGCTCAGACGCTGTTATGCTCGGGTTTCTCTGAATCTTAGTCGTGAAGTAAATCACAACACGCGTATTGCTCGTCAGGAATGCGCTTGCATATGCAGGCTTTACCGTATTGCTTGACGAACCGCTTGTAAGATTGCCCGTCTCAATTTCCTCGTCTATAATATTTCCGCTGTAATCAGTAAGGCTTCTCTCATCAATCTTAATATAGTTTCTGCTGGACGAGAGCGACTGGTCAAACTTAATGCGGATATAATTCGTGCCGACTGTCAGAGTATCTGCGCCGCCGAGCGTCTCATACTTGTCGCTTGAGCCGCGGCTTATCCAGATATGAGATTTAAGAAGCGAATTTGCCGCGCTGGTGGAAACACCGCTCTGGCTGTACGCATTCTTTATTTTGGACGTAAAGTATATCGTTGCGGTATATCTGTCGTCGCTTATATCAATATAATCCACCTCGGGTACAGTTGCGCTGCTTGTCGCATCGATATATCCCGTAGTGATGTCAGACAGATTAATGTTGCCCGTTGCCTTATCCTGAATCTTTCCTGCCGCAATCTTAAATCTTGACCTGTTGCCCGTAAGCGGCTCAGCAAGGTATATCACAATCTCACAGCCGTCACCGTTTACCGTAATATCGTCAGACGGAATTACCTCTGTGTATGACGATCCGCTTCTTGCAAGCGTTATATATCCGTTTGCAAGCGAATCATCACTCGGATAGCCTTTAAACGGCTTCTTGAACTTTATTGTAACAGTGTTTCCTCCATCGCTGAGAAGAACATTATTCTTCTCAAGAAGCTCCGGCTCCTCTCCCGTAAAGGTCGGAGTTTTTATTGCTTCTGTCTGCCCAACAAGTGTATCGGCAGAAATGGAGAAGTAGTTATTCGGCGTTGAAATCGCCGTCCGAACTGTTATGTACATATATTTCCCTGACACGGAAACATCACTGCCTGTACCGAGTGAATACAAGCTTCCTCCGTTTTTGCTGATTTTTACGCGTCCTGTCAGGTTTGTCGTATTCGCTTCAATATCCCTGTCAAACTCAATTGTCGCAAATGTCCTGGTCTCGCTCAATTTAACGCTTAAAACCTTGGGATTTGTATCAGCAGCATAAGCGCCGACCGATACAACCGACAACAGCATGGATATTGCAAGCACAATATTCACTACCCGCTTCATCGTATTTTTAAGCTTTCTCATAATTAACTCCGTCCCCGCACCGACTTTGCGGAAATTTACGCGGGTGCGCCTTTTCGG
Source organism: Eubacteriales bacterium (assembly GCA_045649105.1). Lineage (GTDB taxonomy): Bacteria > Bacillota > Clostridia > Oscillospirales > JAAYXM01 > JAZRPG01. Next base: position 21,304 of record JAZRPG010000036.1, on the reverse strand, counting down.
CAGGCGACAGGCCGAATTTTTGAAAGCGCGCTTTCCCACAACTTGCAGTATGTAAAAAAAAGCGCAATACTATATATGTATATAATAGACGAATTTTAAAGAAAAGTCAATGAAATAATTTCAACTTTCGCCAATATTCGCCGTTATTGTTTTTATTCAAAAATCATCTTTCACATTGACTATATGTAAAAAAAAGTCTATAATAATTTCATGGATTTCCAAATAGGAAGGAGTACGAAAAACATGACAGGAATATCAAAGAAACTTATATCTTTTTCCCTTATTTTAGCGATGCTTTTAAGCTTTTCGGCAGTCGCTTCTGCAGCAGATACCTACACCGTTTCATTCGTAAGTGAGGGCGGCGGTCTTGCAAGGACGGATAAGCCGTTCTACTCTGCAGGCGAGGTCGTCACCATAAGCGCCTTTGCCGCCGAAGGCTTTGTGTTCTACGGCTGGGTCACCTCCGATGTGCTGATTAATCGCACCTCTGAATACAGCGCGACATTTATAATGCCTGCAAAAGACGTAAAAATCAACGCCGTATTCGCTATAAAACAGGCAGATGTCAAGGAAACTGTTTCCGTCACATTTGATACAAACGGCGGCAGCGAGCTCAACACCGCATATGTGGAATCAGGAACCCCCGTACAGGAGCCCGCAATTATCCCCTCAAAAACCGGATATGTATTTGCAGGCTGGTATGCCGATACAATCTGCACAATCCCGTTTGACTTCTCTGCCCCGCTCTACTCAAGCACGATAGTTTACGCCAACTGGACTCCTGCGCCCGTGGTTTCCCCGCAAAAATTCTCCGATGTTTCCAAGGGTGATTGGTTTTACCAGGCTGTTATGGCTCTTAATGAGCAGAATATCGTAAACGGCATGAGCGCAAACTCATTTGCCCCCAATGCTCCCGTCACACGCGCACAGTTTGCAACAATACTTGCAAACATGTCCGGTGCGCAGCTTTCCGATACTGCGACGCCCTTTGCCGATGTCAAGGCAGATGCATGGCATGCAAAAGCTGTTTCATGGGCATATTCAAACGGCATCGTTACCGGAACCTCCGAAACATCCTTTGCACCCGATGCGCTCATATCGCGCCAGGATATGGCAGTAATGATAAAGAGATACGCAGAGAAAATTGCAAAGACCGATCTTCCGGAAAGAACATCTGCATCAGTTTTCGCAGACAGTGCTGAGATATCCGGATATGCTGCTGATGCCGTCTCCGCCATGCAGATTGCAGGAATAATTACCGGAAAGCCCGGAAACATCTTTGCACCCAAGGCAAATGCTCTCCGAAGCGAGGCCTGCCAGATGATTTATAAATTCCTCGATATTATTAAATAAGAAAATACAATTTCAGCCCGGAAAACAGATTGGTTTTCCGGGCTGTTTTTATTTTATAAGTACACTTTCCGCGTGCAAAGCTTCCTTTTGCGGCTTCTGACCGCACAAGGAAGCGATATATCCATCCATTTTGTACTCATATATGTAATACTTTATATTATCAAAAAAGAGCTCCCGCATTCCGTCGCCGTCGCACAGCACATCAAACGAATCAAGCGGGATATTAAGCCCCTTACCGACAGCTTTTAAAAAGCTCTCTTTCTTTGTCCAGAGGCTGAGAAAAGCATCTTGCCTCTCTTTCTCTTCTGCTTTTGAGTATATATATTCACGCTCCGCTGCTGTAAAATATCTGTCCGCTACCTTTAAGTTAACCCTTCGGCATTTCTCAATATCTATCCCGACCTCAGCATCCGAAACCGCCGCTGCGGCATATTTCCCTGAGTGTGACAGATTTAAAAAGAGCCTCTCGCCATCCAAATACGGCTTTCCGTACTCAGATATCTTTAACTTCGGTTTCTTTATTCCGTATTCTCTGAAAATCGCAGACAGAAGAACGCCACACCCGACGCACAGCCGCCTGTCCGCCTGATTCTTAAGCCTGTCCGTTTTCCTGCGCCTTGACTCAGTGCATTCTCCATAGCATTTCAAAAACAGAGCCTCATCCTCAAGAGGCGAAACATCAAGCAAAAACAGCCTCAAAAAGATTCCTCCTATCCTAAAATAAGACAACTCAATTTGCGCCGTCCTGCTCCGCCACAGCCGCTTTTCCGCCCGTTTTCCATTTGCCCGAGATTAAGAACGAAAGCCCGATAACCATAGGCATAAAACCTGCAAGCGAATCGCCATACCAGAAGCCAAGGCAATCCATGCCGACTGCGAACCCGAGCAGAGCCGCAATCCCTATACGGCTGATTACGCCGTCAATTATCGCAACGGCAAGATTTAGTTTTGTGTTTCCCGAGCCGTTTATGATAGAGAAGCTTACGCTTCGCGTGGCAGAGCCAAAGAAATTAAGTATAATAGGCCAGACAAGGATTCCCGCAATTGATAAAACCGCAGCATCACTCGTGAAAGCAGAGAAAACCTGTGCAGGGAACAAAAGCGTCACTGCAGACAGGGCGACTGCTATAACAGTGCCGCATATTGCGACTGTACTAAGTATCGCAGGGACACGCTCATCCTTCCCTGCTCCAAGATTTTGCCCGACCATGGCACTGCCTGCCGTAGTAAACGAATTTGAAACAACGGCGCTCATAGTATTTATCTTATTGAAAATACCTGCAAGAGCAGAATACACAACACCGAACATATTAATCCATGACATGAGGACAATCTTTGAAAGGCTTATGGCGGCGGATTGTATCGCCATCGGTACACCAAGAGAAATAATCCCTGAAAGTGTTTTCTTTTCCATTATAAAGCTTGACGGCTTAAAATCAAAAAAGAAGCTTTCTTTTCTCCTGTAGAGGTATATAAGCGACACAATAAAGCTAACCGCCTGACCTATTACCGTTGCAAGCGCAGCACCGAACACCTCCATACCGCAAAACGCGACAAAAACTATGTCGAGTACAATATTGAGCACTGCCGCAATCGCGATAAACATAAACGGACGGCGGCTGTCGCCCATACCGCGCAAAATTGCGCTTACTATATTGTAGCCATATATGAACACAAGCCCTGCAATACATGTAACGGTATAATCAAGCGTATACTTATATGAATCTGCGGGTGTATTCATCCAATTAAGCATTGGCTCGCGGATCAGAAAACACAAAACGGATATCGTGACGGAAGCAAGGAACAGAAATGTGAACATCGTCCCTATGGTCTTCTTGACATCGTCATATCTTCCCGCTCCGACATGCTGCGCTATGATAACCTGCCCTGCTGAGGAAAAACCCATTGCGACAAATGTCAAAAGATGCAGTATATCTCCGCCTATGGAAACTGCGGACATACCTACACCGCCCATGCATTGCCCGACAACAATCATATCCACAATGTTATATATCGCCTGCAATGCATTTGAAAGAAAAAGAGGAAATGCAAATTTTAAAAGCTGTTTCACCACATTTCCGCGTGTCAAATCGTTTACCAGTGTACCGTTCATCTTCTACCTCACATCAATTAAGCATAGTAAAAAAACATGACCATATAAGAATAGCACAAATACCACCGCCTTTCAAGGCTTCGAGAGGCAGAGCAGCATTTAAAACCATTGAGCTTAGAACAAACTCAATTTGTAAGCAAAGCATAATATTAATTCTGACGGATAAAAGCACATAAAAGTCACTTTTGTCCGGTGACAAAGGTGACTTTTATGTCAGATATTGCGCCGCTGTATGTCATAATAATCAGAGCTTACCAAATCATGCTTTTGCAAACACCCAAAGCGTTTCAAACACAGAATCATCAGAATTATTCAATCTGTAAACGCTGAGTACTACGGTTTCGCCGTTTGTCTTCTTAAACGTAATCTTGGGCACCTTATTTTCCAGGAACTGGCGCTTGAGCGCATCATAATTGAGAAAACTCATAACGGCTCTGTGGAAATCTGAATCAACAGATTCCTCAATATATTTCGCCAGAAGCTTTGAATAATGCTCTTCTTCCTCATTATAGCCCAGATAAGCAGGCATCAGGATTCTGTATGCTTTATCTGTTTCCAGCGTAACACGATAGATACCGTTATAATGTTCCTTCATAATCGAAAGCAGCGTATCAATCTCACGAATGCCTGTCCTTGTCTGAACATATCCCGTATCTTCTGCTTTTGAAGTACTCTGATGCTCTTTATTCTGATAATACTGGGCTTTTGCCTCATACATCCGTATTTCAGCTTCGCGAACCATTTCTTCGCAGTTCGTATTCTGCGTCCTGTATGACACGCCTATGGCTACATTATATCCCATGGGCTTTAATTGCTCCATGAATATTTCTATCTTCTGCTTAACTTTTTCCGGCTCGGCATTCTTTGTAAATACCAAAAACTCATCCCCGCCCATGCGGTAAATGCTGTGTCTGAAGAATACCTCTTTTAATGTATTGGCAATATAGATAAGCATTTCGTCGCCTGCGGCATGACCGTATTTATTGTTACGAAGATGAAGCTCATTGACATCAATATAGATGCATGAAAACTTCTCAGGCTTCATTTCGTCAAACTTCAAAATATCCTTCTTATATGTAACACGGTTGGATACCCCGGTAAGAGAATCCGTGGTTGCCGCAATTTCCGTTCTGTTAAGATGTTTTTTGTTATACAAAGCAATTGAGAAACAGACCACAACATCCTCAACAAGCCTTCTGACGGCTGAACTCTTCTTAGGATTAATTGTACCTAAGATACTGACATGGTTGTTCTTGTCTGCGATAATCGCAAAAGATACATCTTTAATATCCTGATTTATCAAAAAGTTGTACAATTCGGAATTCGTTTTCAACAGGTGCCCGTTGGGAACAATCTGCATAAATCCGGTAGACAAATCGTTTTTATGAACTTTTGCAGCATATCTGAAAAGCTCACCGATAAAATATTTTCTTTCATCGCCCACTAAACTTTTTTCTTTTAAAGAAGGTTTTATATAGTAATAATCCTCCCCGTCGGTATCTGCAAAAAAGCAGGAGCGGGCGCTCGAAAATTCTTTTATTCTCTTCAATGCCGAATTTATATTTTCGTGCTGCTGATTTATTTCCAAAAGAAGATGTCTGACAATTGAAGCCTCTGAATTTAATTTTGACCTGTCCTTTTCGCCTTTCAATATCAGCTTAAGATAAACTAATATAATCAGAATAATTGCGGCAAAAATGGCAATTAAATTTCGGGATGTTTTGTGTGTTTCCTCGAATACCTGGTTTTCATAGCGCGCAAGCATGATTCCCCAGTTGAAATCCTCGAGTATAGAATAGTGAACATATAAATTCTCGCCTGTGCGTATTGACTTGAACGAGGAAAAGCCTTTATCGGTATTAACTAACGCCTCATAAGAATGTCCGTCATTATATTCTCTGTTTTTTAAGCCTGACAATTCACCGGGAGTTTCATTTATTGTATCTATAATAAATTTCCCCGTCTCTTTATCGTAAGCAAAAACCTGAGCACCAAGCTCTTTTGCCATATTATTATATTTTTCGTTTATGGTTTCAATCTTGATGATACCATATATAATGCCGACAGTTTCTCCGTTCACCCGAATCGGAACAGAACTGCGGACCACTTGTTCACCCTGAACTGAATAGCTGAAAGTTCTGCCGGTAACATGTTCTCCCAGAAGAGCTTGTTCCTCAAACGATATTTTTCCGCTTAAATCAACAATTCCGTCTTTTGTGACAAAAGTGCCGTCGGGGTTAAGGATACCGATTCTGTCAAACAGCCCAATAGGCTTAAAGGAATCGAACATACGGTCATAGCCTTTTCCGTCAGCATATAGCTTTGACGCAAAGTTCGCCAAAGTAACAAGGTTTTCCCTGTCGGATTTCAACTGCAATGTCAAGTCGTCTTTAATTTGTTTTGTCTGAATATGAAGCATTTCGTAAGCATCATCCTCAGCCTTAACAAAAAAAGAAAAAACCATCGCAAAAAAGACCACGCATATTAAAACAGCCGTGACAATGGAATACAAAATATTATTTTGCCTGCGTTTCTTCCGTTCATATGTTGTTGCCATATCTATATCTTCTTTCATTATGTAATACAGAAAACAAACACTTTTATTTCATTGTATCACCATTCTGTAAAAATTTCAAGTCCGTATGATTTTTATATGTTTTTCATATACTTTATCCTGATTCTGTGCATTTCTTCCCGTGAAAAGTAAATTCCGCTTCTTTCTCAAAAAATAAATATGAATGAAAAAAACGCATGGTTTAGATGTCCCTCAAATTCGAAGGACATCTAAAAAGCTTTGCGTAAGCAAAGCTACCTTTAACTTCCTCCTTATTCACTATTACTTATTACTTTCAAAAAATTCGTACACAAATTTTTCAGTGAATAGTGAAGAAGTAATAAGTAAAAATCCGCACACTTTCGTGTACGGATTTTTGGCGGAGAGAGAGGGATTCGAACCCTCGGTGCCTTTATAGGGCACACAAGATTTCCAATCGTGCGCATTCGACCAGCTCAGCCATCTCTCCATATCCTGATTCAATTTTGACTTATTTATTATATATGCTTGGCAGCATATAGTCAAGAGTTTTTACTGCTCTTTTTATACTTTGCAAAAGGCGGGGTTATATACATACCCCGCCTTTTTTAAAGACGCTTTAATTACTTAAGCTCTACCTTTGCGCCAGCCTCTTCGAGCTTTGCCTTCATAGCTTCAGCATCGTCCTTGCCTACGCCTTCCTTAACTGCCTTCGGAGCACTCTCAACGAGCTCTTTAGCTTCCTTAAGGCCAAGACCTGTGATCTCACGAACAACCTTAATGACGTTGAGCTTTGCGCCGCCGACATCTGCAAGAATGACATCAAAGTCTGTCTTCTCTGCTGCTGCCGGTGCTGCGCCACCTGCTGCCGGTGCTGCAACTGCAACTGCTGCTGTAGCAGATACGCCGAACTCCTCCTCGAGTGCCTTTACGAGCTCAGAAAGCTCTAATACTGTCAAGCCTTTTACTTCTTCGATGAAATTTGTGATTTTCTCAGACATTGTTTTACCTCCTAAGTAAATTTTAAATCAAAATTTTGTTCAGACTATTCTGCTGCTGCTTCTGCCGAAGCTTCCTCTGCAGGAGCTTCTGCCGGAGCCTCTGCTCCGTCCTTTTCGGATATTGCCTTAAGAACAAGAGCAAGACCGAGTATCGGTGACTGCAAGCTTCCAACGAGTCGTCCAAGGAGGACCTCCTTGCTCGGGAGCTCTGCAATCGCCATGATTTCCTCAACACCGATAACCTTGCCGTCCATGAATCCGGCCTTAATGTTGAAGATATCCTCGTTCTTCTTTGCGTACTCAGCTACTATCTTCGCCGGAGCAATAAGGTCATCTGCGCTTATAGCAAGAGCAGTCGTTCCCTCAAGAACGCTCTCAAGTCCCTCAAGACCTGCTTCCTTTGCTGCGAAACGGATAAGCGTATTCTTCATGACGCTGTAATCGACATTGTTCTTGCGCATATCTGCACGAAGCTTTGTGTCGTCAGCAACTGTAATACCCTTATAGTCAACAAGAACACCGCTGCTCGCGTTTTTCATCTTCTCAACAAGCTCAGCAACTAACTTCTTCTTTTCTTCCAAAGCCTTTGCACTTGGCATATTTTTCACCTCCGCCTGTAATTAAAATGAAAGCCCATGCGTATTAAGACACGCACAGGCTTGCAAATCACAATTAACCGTATAAGGTAATATAACTTGCTTCCTCGGCAGGCTTTCTTTCGATTATGCCACACATGTGACGCCTGCTGTCTTAAGACGCATATAAGATTATATCAATACACAGCAAAAATGTCAAGATAAATTATCCGAGCATTTTTGCAACATTGACCTTTATTCCCGGGCCCATCGTAGATGCTATTACACATGAACGAATATATGTGCCCTTCGCTGCTGCCGGTCTTGCCTTTATGACAGCGCGGAGAATTGTGTCAAAGTTTTCGCACAGCTTCTCGCTGCCGAATGAAACCTTACCTATCGGGCAGTGGATAATGTTCGTCTTATCGAGACGATACTCAATCTTACCTGCCTTCAGGTCTGCTATTGCCTTTGCAACGTCCATTGTAACCGTTCCTGCCTTCGGGTTCGGCATAAGTCCCTTAGGACCGAGAACCTTACCGAGACGTCCGACGAGACCCATCATGTCAGGTGTTGCAACGACAACATCGAAATCAAAGAAGTTCTCGCCCTGAATTCTTGCGACGAGGTCCTCCGCTCCGACGACATCGGCTCCGGCCTCTTCAGCCTCCTTAGCCTTATCACCCTTAGCGAAAACGCAGACGCGTACTGTCTTACCTGTTCCGTGCGGAAGAACTACCGCACCGCGAACCTGCTGATCAGCATGACGAGAGTCAACGCCAAGCTTTATATGAAGCTCAACTGTTTCGTCAAACTTTGCTTTGCCGAATTTTTCCATGAGCGCAAATGCTTCCTCTGCCTCATACTGAGCCATGCGGTCTATAAGCTTTGCACTGTCTGTATATTTTTTTCCTCTTTGCACTGTAAATACCTCCTTGTGGTAATTTTCGGGCTGCGACAAGCGCGCCCTCCCACTTAGGCGAACTTAACAAAACTGAAATCAGTTTCGCAATATGTTTTCCGCCTGTGCTTTATCAGTTAGTCCTCAACCGTGACGCCCATGCTGCGTGCAGTTCCTGCTATCATTGTCATAGCATTCTCTACTGAAGCTGCATTGAGGTCAGGAGCCTTAAGCTCTGCAATTTTTCTGAGCTCTTCTTTGCTTATCTTAGCAACCTTTGTCTTATTCGGAACGCCTGAACCGCTCTCGATTTTGCAAGCCTTCTTTATAAGTACGGATGCCGGCGGTGTCTTAGTGACGAAAGTGAACGAACGGTCTGCATAAACCGTAATGATGACCGGAATAACAAGTCCGATATCATTTTTTGTACGCTCGTTAAAATCCTTCGTGAACTGGACGATATTTACACCGTGCTGACCGAGTGCCGGACCTACCGGGGGCGCAGGTGTTGCCTTTCCTGCCGGAATCTGAAGTTTAATAAAACCTACTACTTTCTGTGCCATAACTGGTGCACCTCCTTAATAAAATGTGGTAAATGGCGGCATTCTGCATATTGCGGAATTAAGAAGCGTCTCCCGCGCACTCAGATGCCTCCCACGTCGGACAAATGTCCGAATTTATGCAAAAGCGCAAAGCGCGCTTGCATGCATTTTAATCTTCGCGCAATGGCTCTACCTGGTCAGGTTCAAGCTCAACAGGCGTTTCTCTGCCAAACATTGAAACAATAACGCGAATTTTGTTTTTGTCGAGTGAAACCTCATCAACAATACCGACGAAATCCTCAAGCGCTCCGTCGATTATCTTTACATTATCACCGACATCATAATCAATTACAAGCTCGCGCTTCTCAACGCCGAGGTTTGCAACCTCCTCGTCACTAAGCGGAACCGGCTTACTCGCAGGTCCGACAAAGCCCGTAACACCGCGGGTATTACGAACAACATGCCAGCTCTCGTCTGTCATAACCATTTTCACGAGGACATAGCCCGGGAAAATCTTGCGCTCTATCTCCTTCTTTTTACCGTCCTTTACCTCGACAACATTTTCGACGGGGACATTTACAGCGCAAATAAGGTCGTGCAGTTTGCGATTCTCAACTGCTTTTTCAATTGTTGCGGCTACTTTATTTTCATAGCCCGAGTACGTGTGTATTACATACCATTTTGCATTTCCAGCCATGCTGACAACACTCCTCCGCTAAATTTTAAGGAGCTGGTCTACCCCTAAAAAGAGCACGGAATCCATAATGAAAATCATCACGGCAAAGATAGCGCAAACCATCAAAACAATCCATGTGTTTTTATACACCTGGTTCCATGTAGGCCAAACGACCTTCTTAAGCTCACTTCGCATCTCGCGAAACCAGGACTTAATGCTGAATTTTTTTCTCTCTGCCACTTAAACAGCACTCCCTTTCATTCAATTTCCAAAGAAAAACCCGAATTACTTTGTTTCCTTATGCAGAGTATGCTTACGGCAGAACGGGCAATGCTTACGCATTTCGAGCCTGTCCGGATCGTTCTTCTTCTCTTTCATTGTGTCGTAGTTTCTGCGCTTGCACTCCTGGCAAACGAGTGTAATTTTTGTTCTCATAACGGCGCCTCCAAAGAATAATTTGCCTCCCTGACAGCCTTAACGGCCTCGCGGAAACTTTTGTTTCTCCCGCACAGCTCTCTTTTTGACATCGCTAAAAGAGCGCACAAAAAAAAGACCTTTCACAGGTAATACATATTGTACCACAACATTCACTTGCCGGTCAAGTCTTTTTTTTGAAATTTTTTCTTTTTTATTCGAGTTCAAACATTCCTGTATAAAGCTGATAATATTTGCCCTTCTCGGCAAGCAAATCCTCATGCGTACCGCGCTCGATAATCTCGCCGTTTTCAAGCACCATTATGGCCTCGGAGTTGCGTACGGTGGACAGCCTGTGGGCTATAACAAACACCGTCCTGCCTTCCATAAGCTTATCCATACCTTTTTCTATAAGCGCCTCCGTACGCGTATCTACCGAGCTTGTTGCCTCATCAAGAATTAAAACCGGCGGGTCTGCCACCGCGGCGCGCGCTATCGAAATAAGCTGACGCTGGCCCTGGCTCAGATTTACGCCGTCCGCGGTCAGCACCGTATCATAACCGTCCGGCAAATGCGATATGAAAGAATGCGCATTTGCGATTTTTGCCGCACGCTCCACCTCTTCATCGGTAGCATCAAGTTTACCGTAGCGGATATTTTCGCGGACCGTATCGGTAAACAGATGGGTATCCTGCAACACCATTCCGAGAGAGCGGCGCAAATCCCCCTTCTTTATCTTATTTATATTTATTCCGTCATATCTTATTTTACCGTCAGGAACATCGTAAAATCTGTTTATCAGATTTGTGATTGTTGTCTTTCCTGCTCCCGTAGAGCCTACGAATGCAATTTTCTGTCCCGGCTTTGCATAAAGAGATATACCGTTTAAAACATTTTTATTTTCCTCATAGCCAAACACTACATCCTCAAAGCGGACATCACCCTTTACCTCTGTATATGTCGTTGTTCCGTCGCTGTGCGGATGCTTCCACGCCCATATACCGGTTCGCTCCGCACTCTCGCAAAGCTCACCGTTTGCTTCGCGCTTTGCATAAACGAGAGTCACATATCCGTCATCGTGCTCAGGCTCCTCGTCCATAAGCTCAAATATCCTCTCGGCGCCGGCAAGCGCGTTTATTATCGAATTAAACTGCTGTGAAAGCTGCGTTATCGGATGGGAAAATGAACGCGTATACTGCAGAAACGATGCAACCGTGCCTATATCCATAAAGCCGTACACAGCAAGCATTGCACCCGCAGTCGCCGTAAGGCCGTAATTTACATATGACAGATTGTTCATTATCGGCATAAGAATACTTGCAAAAGTGTGTGCGTTTGACGCAGAACGGAAAAGCTCTTCGTTTATCTTTTCAAACTGTTTTTTAGCCTCGCCCTCATGGCAGAAAACCTTAATAACCTTCTGCCCTTCTATCATTTCTTCTATATATCCGTTGACCGTACCGAGTGACTTCTGCTGCCTCATGAAATACATGGCGCTCTTTCCGCCCACTTTTCTCACAACGAAAAGCATAACAGCGAGCATCATTAAAATAAGAAGCGTCAGTGCCGGGCTGAGCACAAGCATCATTGTAAACACACCGATTACCGTTATGCCCGATGAGAACATCTGCGGAATGCCCTGACTCAGCATTTCACGAAGAGTGTCTGTATCATTTGAAAAGCGGCTCATTATCTCGCCGTGTGTGTGCGTGTCATAATACTTAATGGGAAGTTTCTGCAAGCAGGCGAACATATCCGTCCTTATTTTCTTCATTGTAGATGTCGAAATATTGAGCATTATCCTGTTGTACAGATAGGTGCATGCCGCACCGCAGGCATATATCACGCCCATTATGCAGAGAGTCCTGACAAGGCCGGAAACATCGAAATTTCCGCTTTTTACTCCTTCTGATATGGAATTTATAATAGGCTTTAAGAAATATGTTCCCGCAACTCCTGCAAGAGAGCTCCCTATTATGCCGATAAACACAAAGACAAGTCCGAGCCTGTATCCCGACATATATCCGAGTATTCTCCCTATAGTCTTCTTTGCGTTTTTTGGTTTTCTTCCTCCCCGCGGACTCTTCTGAGGCTGCGCCGTCTCTTTCTTTCCTGCCATATTAATCCACCGCCTTCTGTTGTGACGCAAATACCTCGCGGTAAATATCACTTGACACGAGAAGCTCGTCATGTGTTCCTACTGCGCTTATTTTTCCGTCATCAAGAACTATTATTTTGTCCGCATCACTGACCGAGGAGATGCGCTGTGCAATTATTATTTTCGTGGTATCCGGAAGCTCTTTTCTGAATGCCTCGCGGATTTTGCTGTCCGTTGCGGTATCTACTGCACTTGTGCTGTCGTCGAGAATGAGAATCTTCGGCTTTTTAAGGAGCGCACGCGCAATACACAGACGCTGCTTCTGTCCTCCCGATACATTGACACCGCCCTGGCCGAGATATGTCCCATAGCCTTCGGGAAAAGACATTATAAAGTCGTGCGCTGCCGCGGCACGGCATACGCGTTTAATCTCCCCATCGTCGGCATTTTCATTTCCCCATTTTATATTGTCTAATATCGTTCCGGAAAACAGCACATTGTTCTGAAGTACCATGGCAACGGCATCTCGAAGTGGCTCAAGCTTATAGCTGCGCACATCCTCTCCGCCCACCTTAACCGTTCCGACGGTCGCATCATACAGCCGCGGAATAAGCTGTACAAGCGAGGTCTTGCCGGAACCCGTACCGCCGATTATTCCGACGGTTTCACCCGGCTTTATTTCAAGATTTATATCGGACAGCGCCGCCTTTTTTTCATCACCTGAATATGAAAACGTAACATTTTCAAATGATATGCCGCCGTGCAAAACAGCGCAGAGTCCGTCATTTTCTTCTTTTATATCTATTTCTTCATCAAGCACCTCACAGATTCTGTTTACGGAGGCCCGTGACATAACTATCCCTACAAAGCACATGGAAATCATCATAAGAGCAACAAGTATCTGACTTATATAGCTTATAAAGCTCACAAGCTCTCCCGTGAGCATGCTGCCGCTTGCTATCATGTTTCCGCCGAGCCACAAAACAGCAATAATGCAGGCATACATAACAAGCTGCATAATGGGCATATTGAGTATCAATATGCGTTCGGCTCGGCGTTGCGCCGTGCAGAGGCTTGAAGCCGCGCTTGCAAATTTCTCATTCTCATACTCGCCGCGATTGTACGCTTTAACCACGCGTATGGCAATAAGGCTCTCCTGCACGGATGCGTTCATCCCGTCGTACTTTTTAAACATCCGCATAAACATCGGATGCGCTTTTGTCCCTATCAGGAAAACCGCCGCACCAAGCACGGGAATTGCCACCAGAAACACAACTGCAAGCTCCGCATTTATGGATATGGCAAGAACAGTCGCACTCACAAGCATGACTGGCGCGCGCACCATCATACGGATTATCATCATAAATGAATTCTGCAAAAAGGTGACATCCGTCGTCATTCTCGTGACGAGTGACGCAGTGCTGAACTTATCGACATTTGCAAACGAAAAATCCTGTATCTTATCAAAAAGACGTTTGCGCACATTCTTTGAAAAGCCCGTGCTCGCCACTGACGCAAAACGCCCCGAAAGCGCGCCGCACAAAAGCGAAAATGCCGACATAATTATCATGAGAACGCCTATTTTTACAATATATGGAACACCGCCGTCACCGTTTATTCCCACATCAATTATCTTCGACATGAGAAACGGCACGAATATTTCAAGTATTACCTCAAGAACCACGCATAAGGGAGCTGCAAATGCATACTTTTTATATTTCCCGATGCACGGCAACAGATTTCTTAACATTTTATGTCCTCCACATATCTGACTATACAAAAATCAGCTTTTCCTCCAAAGCCGTCATTTATCCACTTGAAATTCTATTATTATTAATTATAAAAGTCAATCGGTTTATGACGAGTTTACAGATTATTAAAAAAAATGGCCTGCAGTTTTAAAAACTGCAGGCCATTCCGATATATCAGATATAAGTTTTACTCAGCAACGTTCTCCTCGGGGAGAATATCATTTGCCTCGCCGGATGTCGCCACAACCTCGTCAGCTGCATCAGACACAGCATCTGCACCTGCAGAAACATCCTCGCCCGGAATCAGAGCGCGCATTGAAAGAGAAATTTTCTTGTTCTCAAGGTCGATATTCGTAATTTTCGCATCAACCTCATCGCCCTCTTTAAGGACATCACCCGGACGCGCAATGTGCGTATTGGAAATCTGGGAAATATGGATAAGACCGTCAACACCCGGAATGACCTCTGCAAAAGCACCAAACGGCATAAGCTTTACTATCTTCACCTTTGCAACATCGTCAACATTGAAGCCCGCAGTGAATTTTGTCCACGGATTGTCCTCTTCTTTTCTGTATCCGAGGGAGATTTTCTTCTTCTCAGCGTCAAGCGCCGTGACAAACACCTCTACCTCGTCACCTATCTTGAACACCTCGGACGGATGACCGATTCTGCTCCATGACATTTCAGAGATATGAACCATTCCGTCCACACCGCCGATGTCTACAAATGCACCGTATGATGTGAGCGAACGGACAACGCCCTTGTATACCTTACCGACCTCGATTTCGCCCCAAACGCGGGCCTCTGCCTCTCTTCTCTCCTCGAAGATAACATCGCGGATAGAACCGACAATGCGACGGCGCTGACGGTTTACTTCCTTAATGCGCAAACGCACCTTACGACGCATCATATCAGACAGCGCTGCGCCCTTCGGGAGCCCGGTCTGCGATGCGGGAACAAACACATGAAGTCCGCGGACGGAAACAACTATTCCGCCTGAATTTTCGTCAATTACTGTTCCCTCAACAGCCGTCTTCTCCTGACGTGCAAGCTCAACATCGTCCCAGCCCTTGATTGTGTCAAGGCGCTTCTTTGACAAGGTTACGATACCCTCAACATCGTTTACGCGAACGATGTATGCCTCAATCTCATCTCCGACTTTAAACATTTCGGAGACATTTACATTGTTGTCGTGGCTGACTTCCGAATATGGTATGTACCCGGCATATTTCGCACCAAGGTCTACCTGAATGTCGGTCGGGGTAATTGCTGTTATAACGCCGACAACCTTCTCTCCTGTATTTAAAGTTTTGAGTGAGCTAAGCAGCATCTCCTCAAATGATTCTCCTTCAATCTTGTTGATTTCTTCGCTCATTTTGACTTCTACCTCCTTAATTATCCAATCGGGTGTTGAAGCTCCCGCCGTTATGCCGATCCGCTCCGCGCCGCGAATGCTGTCAGCCGTGATATCCTCTGCGCTTTCAAGGCGCAGAACCCTGCTGCATTCCAAACGACAGATGGAAACCAGCTCCTGCGTATTGGAACTTGTCCTATCCCCGATAACCAACATAACGTCCGACCTGCGTGCCAAAGCCGCGGCCTCCGACTGACGTTTATCGGTCGCAAGACATATTGTATCAAAGATTTCGCAATTTGTATATACCTTTTTTATTATTTTAATACAATATTCCCAAATATTTCTTCCGATAGTGGTCTGCGCAACAACGCAAACAGGCTTAACTGCAAGCTCAGGGCGCCTTTTTACAAGCTCCTCCGCCTCGTCCGGCGACCCGATAATTTCAGCATTGGTACACTGTCCCGCGATACCGAGAACCTCCGGATGCTCTCTTTTCCCTACAATTATTACCTCATATCCGAGTTGTGACTTTTCTCCGACAATCTTATGTATTCTCTGAACATACGGACATGTCGCGTCAACAAACTCCGTATTGTTTTTGCGAAGC
This sequence comes from Eubacteriales bacterium, assembly GCA_045649105.1. Classification (GTDB taxonomy): domain Bacteria; phylum Bacillota; class Clostridia; order Oscillospirales; family JAAYXM01; genus JAZRPG01. The sequence goes on along the minus strand of JAZRPG010000036.1, from coordinate 5,383 downwards.
ATTTCATACACCGATGCCGCAACTCCGTGTGACCTTATTACAGCAAGCGTACCACCGGGAACCTCTTCCGCAGACTTCACACTCGGCACTCCGAGAGAGCAAAGGTAATCAACCACATGCTCATTATGAATTATAGGGCCTATGGTGCAGGCACGGACCCCTTCCTTACCGAGTTTTTCGGCAATTCCCACTGCGCGCCGCACACCAAAGCAAAATCCCGCAGTATCAGCAACCCTTATTTCTGCCATTCTACAGCTCACCGCCTTTTCCAAGGCGCATTATCTCTCCGAATACAGAATTCACAACCGCTCTGTATTTCAGGCTGCCCTCACCCTCTGCATTCTGTGTACTTATTCTTTCGCCTATTATCACATTTGTCCTCTTAAAAAGGCGTTTTTTGGCCGATATATATACGGGAAGCATATCAACCTTTGCCCTGCAGGCAATCATCGCAGCACCCGTCTTCGCGCTTTCAACACCCTCATCTCCCGAAGTCCGTGTTCCCTCAGGAAAAATCATTACCTTTTCTCCTGCCTTAAGCGTAGATATGGCATTTCTGAGCGTCGATATTTCCGTCGATCCGCGGTTAACGGGGATTGCATTTATGCTGCGCAGAAGTGCGCCTACAAGCGGAACCGAAAACAGTTCCTGCTTTGCCATAAAGCAGAGCGGCTTTCCTTTCCCGAACGCAAGGCAGATAAGCACCGCATCAAGATTTGACGTATGGTTTGCGCAAACGACGACCGCATCCTGCGGTATGTTTTCTCGGCCTGTAATTCTCAATCTGTAAAGGAAAAATACAACCGGCCGCAGAATATAAAATAAGATTTTATAACCGAGCATTATACCAGCCTGCCTTTAATAATATCCTTCATAATCTTCACACTCTCTTCAAGAGAATTACCCGTAGTATCGACAATTATTGCATCTTCTGCAGGGGTGAGCGGAGCAACAGCGCGGTTTGAGTCCTGCGCATCGCGAAAGCGCATATCGGAAAGCACCTTTTCAAAGCTCACATCTTCTCCGCGCACGATAAGCTCTTCATAGCGCCTGCGCGCACGGTCCTCATCAGAAGCTGTCAGGAAGATTTTTATGCCGGCATCGGGAAGGACTACCGTACCTATATCCCTTCCGTCCATAATCACACTATATTTCTCCGCAAATTCGCGCTGCATACCGAGCAGAAACTTTCTTACTCCGGGAATAGCCGACACGTCTGACGCGCATCTTGAAATCTCATGCTCCCGTATCGCCTCTGACACATCCTCGCCGTTTAAGAATATTCTCTGAACGCCGTCAACATGGCGTATGTCTATTTTCATTTCACCAAGGCACGGCAGGACATCTGCTTCGCAATTTGTCGAAAGGCCCTTCCTGTGCACACATAGGCCCACGGTTCTGTATATTGCGCCGGTGTCGACATATGTAAAGCCAAATTCCTTTGCAAGCATTTTTGATATCGTGCTCTTTCCCGCGCCGCTCGGCCCGTCTATAGCGATAGAAATTCTCTTCATTTCCCCCACCCTTTATATTACTCGGTGCCCGACACCGATTGCTATCTCATTAAGATGAACAAGTCCGACGCCAAAATACATGGCAACGCATATATGCTCCCCTGACCGCGCTATTGCTATCTTCCCTCCGATATTGAGTCCGAGTGCCTTACTGTTAAGCATCGCAATGGCCTCGTGTGCCGCACCTGCAACAGCGCCATTCTCAAGGTGTGTATCCTCAATCAATCCCTCTCGGTGGGCGGCCACAATAGTCCTCTCAATAACCTTGTTTATCGCCGATATATACTCACCGCCGAAATTCACAGCCGCGGCTGATATACCTGCATTTGCCGCATTCTCGATTTCGCGCCGTTCCTCCTCCATACCTTCGGTCACTGCCACGCGTATTGCCGCTTTCATTACTTCCTTGCTGCTCAATTTCACACCGCCTCTCAGGTTTTTAAATTGCTGCATACCTTCCTGCTGCATATGCACTTGACCATGCTATCTGCAAATTGAATCCGCCGGTATACGCATCAACATCTATTATCTCTCCTGCGAAATATAAACCGGAAACAATTTTCGATTCCATCGTCTTTGGATTTATCTCAGAAGCGGAAACCCCTCCCGATGTAATAACCGCCTCTGCCACTGGCCGTTTCCCCGATACATCAAACCTCAGCGCCTTAAGCGTATCACGAAGTCTGCCTCGCATTTCTCGGGTTAAGCTGTTCACCTTTACGTTTCCTGCCACATCTGCTTTTGAAAGAACTATGGGAATTATGCTCGCAGGAAGAAGTCCGCGCAGGAGATTTGTGATATCCTTATTCTTCTTTTCCTCCATATCGCGAAGAAGCCTCTCCTCAAGCTTTTCATGTGTGAGCCCGGGTTTTAAATCGATGCATATATAATAACTTTTTTCCCCGAATTCGCGCATATGCGCACTTGCCGACAGCACGAGCGGACCCGTAACCCCGAAATGAGCAAACATCATTTCTCCGAGCTCTGAAAAAACTTCTTTTCCGCGCTCATCATATGCAGTAAGGGTTACATTCTTAAGTGTCAGACCCTGCGCCTTTCTGCAAAGCTCAGGCTCTGCGGAAAGCGGAACAAGTGACCCGTCAAGCGGCGTCACCGTATGGCCGCATTCACGCGCCATTCTGTACCCGTCCCCGGTTGAACCCGTAAGCGGATACGATATACCGCCCGTTGCAAGAATCACGGCATCACACGGAACAATCTCGCCCTGCACCGTACGCACTCCGGAAACGGCGCCGTCACACATTATAACATCTGCCGCCTCGCATTTCTTTATGCGCACACCACCCATGCGCATATACGCCACGAGCGCGTCCGTCACATCACTCGCCTTATCAGAACAGGGAAAAACGCGCGCACCGCGCTCTGTCTTAACTTGTACACCGAGAGACTCAAGCAGACGCATCATATCCTGCGGAGAAAACGCCGAAAATGCGCTGTACATGAATCTCGCATTTTTCGTCATATTTCTCATAAGCCCGTCAATATCACAATCATTTGTAATATTGCACCGGCCCTTACCTGTTATATTAAGCTTCCGCCCCGGACGGGCATTTTTTTCAAGCACCGTCACATCGGCGCCATTTTCTGCGGCAACCGCCGCGGCAAGCATTCCTGCCGCGCCTGCCCCGACTACAACTATTTTCTTATTCATTATCGAGCTTCTCATACTCATCATATTCATCCCAGATTGTCTCAAGCGCAGACAACGTTCTTTTTATATCGCTCTCCCTGGAGATACTGACAGCCGCGATAAGAGCGTTTATAAGAGACATCGGCGCAACTATTGAATCTGCAAAAGAAACCATTCCGCTTCGCGAAACTATCTTATATTTTGCAAAATTGCACAGCGGAGAATTTACAGAATCGGTAATTGCGATAACATCTGCTTTGCGGTCTCTTGCAAAGTTCATCGCCTTCAAAGTCCGCCGCGAATATCTCGGAAAGCTTATTCCGATAAACACATCTCCGCTCGAAATGCGGAGAATCTGCTCAAACATCTCGCTCATGCTTATTGTGCTTATTATATGCACATTCGGAAACAGCAGATTTAAATAAAAACCCAGAAAAGATGCAAGCGATGATGCGGCGCGCACGCCGATTATATAAATGTTGCGTGCCGAAAGAATACACTCAACAACTTTATTGAACTCCTCGCGGTCCACCTCTTCGATTGTACTGAGTATACTCTCTGCGTCCATACGGAGCACGGCATCTATAACATTTTCACCCATCTTATCGCTTGCAACCTCAATGCGCTGCATCGCGGTAAGCTTACTCTTTATCGTATCCTGAAGGTCCTTCTGCATCGCAGGGTACCCGTCGTACCCAAGCTCTGCCGCAAACCTTACTACGGTCGACTCACTCGCCTGCGTCGCCGCGGCAAGCTTTGCCGCCGTCATATATGCTGCCTTTTCGTAATTTTTCAGTATATAATCAGCTATAAGGCGCTGCCGCTTGGAATAATCGGAGCGTTCTTCCTCCAGACGCTTCAACAAATTACGCTTCATAAGAGCATTACCCCCTTGAAGGCTTATACGCCTCAGCTCTGTATATATTCATTCCGAGCTCCGTGAACTTTTTCTCATACTCTGTCTGAATATTATCCGTTTCACAGGCTGCAAGGTCAAAAGTAATATTTTTAAGTCTCAGTCCGTAATCCGCAAAAGAATTAAGTGAAAACTCAAAAAGCCCTCTGTTATCAGTTTTTAAGAATATAAACCCGGCTTCTGAAAGCACTGCATCATATTTTTCCAGAAAACCGCTGTGTGTGAGTCTTCGCTTTGCCTGCTTTTTCTTCGGCCACGGGTCGCTGAAATTGAGGTATATTCCGTCCACCTCGCCGTCAGAAAACAGCTCAGTAAGCCTCTGCGCGTCACAGTCGAGAAACAGAACATTCCGAAGCTCTTGCTCATATGCCTTTTCAACAGCCATGACTATTGCGCCCGGCTCGCGTTCTATCCCGATGTAAAGTGCAGAATTGTCGCGCTTTGCGGTCTCGGTTATAAAGCGCCCCTTTCCACAACCGATTTCAATAAAAATCTTATCATATCCAAACTCTGTCTTCCATCTGCCGCGGAGCTTTTCCGGGCATTCAGGCATAAGCTCTGCACAGCGCGCAAGCCTCTTTTCAAGATTCGGTTTTTTCCTCATTCTCACGTTATAACACGTCCTCGGATTGTTTTTTAAGCCGCCGTTTTTTCTATTTATTCAGGCACATGTATGCCACATTTCTGAGCCGCGGCTGATAATATTCTTCTTTTGGGTTAAGCATATGATGCGCGTAAAAAAATGAAAACTCATTATCCGGGTCGACAAGAACGGTTGCGCCCGCAGCACCGCCCCAGCCGAACTCGCCGACAGGGCCTATGCTTCCGCTCTTTGCCTTGTCAATAAGCGTGCGCACGCCGAGCCCGTATCCGTATCCTGCAAGCTGCGGCCATGTGAAATTCCGCGCCTGTTCACCCGAAAGCTGATTTGTCCTTAAAAGCTCAACCGAGCCTTTTGAAAGAATCTGCTCACCGAGCGCTGACCTTCCGTAATTTGCAAGTGCGTTTGTAAACTTTGCATATTCCGAAACGGTAGTTATAAGTCCTGCTCCTCCGCTGTCGTGAAGCGGACCTGACACGAGATTATTTTCATTGCTAATCTTCACAACCGCACCTGAGACATTTCTGACATCTCCGCGCTGTGCCGCAACGGCATCCGCATCCGTATTCGTCCTGTATTCATACTGCGTTGCCATATTCTTTAATATCTCGTCAGTGTGATGGTACTCCGCTTTTGTGATTCCGCAGGGCAGGAATATATATTCACAAACAAATCCTCGCTCATCGGTTTTTTCTCTTCTA
>JAZRPG010000035.1:0-3940 GCA_045649105.1 Eubacteriales bacterium | reverse complement strand
CCACGACACCGATATTCTGCAGTGGCTTGTCGGCAAGAAGTGCAAAAAAGTTCAGTCGTTCGGCTCACTCACGCACTTTACAGCTGAAAACCGCCCTGAAGGCGCGCCTGACCGTTGCCTTGACGGGTGCCCGCATGCAGACACATGCTTCTACAACCCTGTAAAGCTCTATATCGACGAACAGCGTTGGGACCGCAGAATGGCAGTTACAGGCATGCCTAATCCTACAGATGATGACGTTATGAACGCCCTTAAGACAGGTCCGTACGGCAGATGCGTATACGCCTGCGACAATGACGCTGTTGACCATCAGGTTCTTAACATGGAGTTCGAGGACGGTTGCACTGCATCATTTACAATGTGCGCATTCAATCTTCTCGGTCGCTTCATCAGAATATTCGGCACAAAAGGTGAGATTGAAGCAAGCATGTCCGGCGACATTACAATCTACTCATTTGCAGACAAGAAGAAGCATACGATAAAATACTCTCTCCCGGGTGAGGACTTGGCAAGCGGCCACGGTGGCGGTGACTCCGGAATTATGGAGGATACATATGCATACTTCACAGGTGGCACACCGAGCAAATCCGTAAGCGGATTTGAAAATTCATACCTCAACCACCTCATCTGCTTCGCAGCAGAGGAATCACGCTTTAACGACAAAGTAATTATGCTCGACGAATACGCAAAAAACGTATAAAAATCGGAGTCTGAATATTTTGTAATAAAAAAGCAAGCCCTTCGCGCTATTTTAGTGCGAAGGGCTTTTCTTATTGTTTTTTTATACGCCTGAGTATGCAGAGAATCCGCCGTCAACCGGGACGACAATTCCGTTCACAAAGCCTGATGCGTTATTGTCAACAAGCCACAGAAGCGTTCCTATAAGCTCCTCCGCCTCGCCAAACCGATTCATCGGCGTCTGCGATACTATCTTTTCAGCGCGCTCAGAATATGAGCCGTCCTCGCGTATGAGCATGCCTCTGTTCTGGTTTGTGATAAAGAAGCCCGGTGCAATGGCATTTACACGGATTCCGACGCGTGACATATGTACTGCAAGCCACTGTGTGAAGTTGCTTATAGCCGCCTTTGCGCCGCTGTATGCCGGAATTCTCGTAAGCGGGCAAAATGCATTCATTGATGATATATTAATTATAACAGCGCCTTCCTTATCGAGCATGTCCTTTGAAAATGCCTGCGTCGGGAGAAGCGTACCTATAAAGTTGAGGTTAAACACAAACTCAACACCCTTCGGGTCAAGGTCGAAGAATGTGGAAACGCTTTCGTCTGCGATGTCCTCCTTAAAGAGATAGTCCTTTGTTGTAGTGCCCTTGGGGTTATTTCCGCCGGCACCGTTCAAAAGGATATCACAGCTTCCAAGCTCTTTTACAACTGTTGCGCGTGCCTCTGCAAGGCTCTCCGGGTCAAGCACATTTGCCCCGACGCCGATTGCAACGCCGCCGTCCTTCTTTATCTCATCTGCAACGGCTTTTGCAGCCTCCTCGCGCAGGTCAAGGATTGCGACCTTCGCACCGCACTTTGCAAGCGCCTTTGCAAACATTGCGCAGAGTACGCCGCCTCCGCCCGTTACTACTGCGACCTTTCCCGCCAAATCAATATCAAACGGTAATTTCATAATATGCCTCCTAAATGATAATGTATTAATTATGCCATATATGCCCATCTATTTCAATAGCAATCTCATAAATTTGCGTTGCACAAAGAAAAAAACACAAGGCCTTCACCGTCTGCAGAGGCAGGCAGATGATGAAGACCCTCACATAACCGAAATAATTAAAATATTCTTTCGACAATATTATCCGCGGCTTTTACAATGCAATTTTCGGGGATAACTCCGCGCAGCGGTACAAGCGGATAAACCGATGTGTTTTTCCCTATCACCGTTCCCGGGTTAATTACACATCCGCATCCGATGTCCGCTCCGTCCGCCAGAATCCCGCCGACCTTACGAAGCCCCGTTTCCATATCGCATTCCCCGTGAATCACCACCGGCTTACCGTCCGATTTAAGATTTGAGCAGATTGAGCTTGCGCCCATATGCGCACGGTTACCTAAAACCGAATCTCCGACATAGTTATAGTGCGGAACCTGAACATTATCAAGCAAAATGCTGTTTTTTATCTCAGTTGAATTTCCGATAACGCATTTACTCCCCGTTATCACATTCCCCCTGATATATGCAGACGGGCGGATTTCGCACCCGTGGCCTATAATCGCAGGCGCTTCAATCACCGCCGTTTCCGAGATTTTTACATCGGCTCCCACTAAAACGCCCGGCTTTAGCTCGGTGAAACCCGGAATCCCGTTTCTAATTAAAGAAATCACTGTTTCCTTTATTTTCGGAAGCATTTGCCACGGATATTCGCTTATATCAAACAGGTCCTTTAAATAAGGAACTTCACACGCATAAAGCTCTGATGTCTTAATGGCTTTAATCAACGCAATGTCCCCTTTCCTTTATAACATCTGCTATCATTTTTGCATATTCCCTGCAAAGGTCTTCCGTTTTGCTCTCAACCATGATTCGTATAACGGGCTCGGTCCCGCTCTTTCGGAGAAGGACTCTGCCGTTTCCGTCTATAAGCTTTTCGACCTTATCACACTCTTTTTTTACATCATCATCCTCCATAACAGACTCTTTGCTCTTCACCCGCATATTTATCATGTACTGAGGATAGAGATTTACCGGCTCAGCGAGCTTTGAAAGAGAGCTTTTGCGGTCTGCCACCTCTTCGGTAAGCATAATTGCCGTCAGAATTCCGTCACCTGTCGTCGCGTATTTTTTTAAGATAATATGTCCCGACTGCTCCCCGCCCAGGCTGAAATCATTCTTCTGCATGCACTCATAGACAAACCGGTCACCGACCTTTGTCTGCACGCAATCGATACCGGCTTTTTGCAGTGATGACACAAGTCCGCTGTTTGACATAACCGTTGCCACGACCGTGTTTTTGTTAAGCATGCCGCGCGATTTTAACCTGTTTGCAAGAATGTACATCATGGCATCACCGTCGACTGCGTTGCCGTTCTCATCGACAGCTATGCAACGGTCAGCATCACCGTCAAAGGCAAAGCCCACATCAAGGTGCTTTTCCTTTACGATGGCGCAGAGATTTTCGATATGTGTCGAGCCGCATTTTACATTTACATTGAGTCCGTCCGGCTCTGCGCCTACCACAACGGTCTGTGCACCCAGCGCATCAAACACAGCCTTTGCTATCATCCATGACGCGCCGTTTGCGCAGTCAAGACCTATACGCAACTTCTTATAAGAATTGGAGGCAAGGGAAATCAGGTACCCTACATATCTGTTTCTTCCAGAAACATAATCAACTATGCACCCGATGCGTTCCCTATGCGCGAGCGGCAAATCATCACCGCCGATACCCAGTTGCTCCATATCGCCGTCAATATACGCCTCAATCAGGGCGGTAGTTTCGTCGTCAAGCTTTTCGCCGTATTTATTGATAACCTTGATTCCGTTGTCATAAAACGGGTTGTGCGATGCCGTTATCATTATTCCGCAATCAAACTCATCCTGATGCGTTACGAATGATACGCTCGGCGTCGTCGTGACATGCAGCATATATGCATCTGCGCCCGATGCGGTGATTCCCGCCGCAATAGAATACTCAAGCATATAGCTTGAGCGGCGCGTATCCTTTCCTATAACTATACGCGGACGGTACCCGGCCTCTCTGCATCCCGAAATCTCGGACGAATAATACCAGCCGAGAAAGCGCCCCACTCTATACGCCTGCATTGATGTCAGGTTAATGTTTGTCTCGCCGCGGAATCCGTCCGTCCCGAAATATTTATTGGCAGTTTTTTTATCGCGCAGCAATTCATCGCATCTCCTTAAAAGTATTTTTCTATTGCATTTTTCAATCTGGCTTTACAGATATATTATATGCCGATTTTT
>JAZRPG010000034.1:0-46232 GCA_045649105.1 Eubacteriales bacterium | reverse complement strand
GTTTTTGGTTTCGTGCCAAGTCAGCGAGGACTCTGCAACAATCATCAGCTTTATTAAGGCAAAGAAAACATTATAATATCTCATTATAACCGATGCCCGTGGTGGTGATGACTATGTTCTGAATGAGCACAAATTCCCGTTTGGCACTTTTTTTCATGGCATTGCTCTGCGCCTGTTTCAATTTCTATTGTCACATGTCCTATCCCGTGCTCCTGCAGCTCTTTGCGGATTTCTTCTTTAATTTCGCACGGTTCGCTATCGGTAACAACATGCATCGTGGCAAAGTTACTTTGCCCGTCCATGCTCCATAAGTGTATATGGTGAACATCAAAAACTCCGTCAATTCCTTTAATACACTCTTTGATTTCTGAGACTTTAATATTTTGCGGTGTCTTTTCAAGAAACAAATCCGTGCCCTCTTTCAGATTTCTGCCTGCATTAATGAGGATAAAAAACGACACGCCGACAGACATAACCGGGTCAATGAGAGAGAAATTTGCAAGCCTCATCACAATGGCTCCCGCCAACACGACAGCCCACCCGAGCACGTCCTCAAGCATATGTAAATTTACGGCTTTTTGATTCAAAGAATCGCCCTCGCGGGTAAAGAAAGCGGCGCAAAAATTCACGCACACACCTACTGCCGAAAACATTATCATCCCATTATAGTTAATCTCGGCAGGAGTAATTATTCTCATAACGGCATTGTATATCATTACTACAGAACTAATTAAAAGAATAAGCGTTGTTATAATTCCGCCGAGCACCGAGTAGCGTGCATAACCATAAGTGTATTTTCCGTCCGGTTGCTTCCTGCTCTTTCGCTCAAGGAAATACGACACACCTATACTTACGGCATCTCCTGCGTCATGAACAGCATCGGAAACGATTGCCACACTGCCTGTGAAAACACCGGCCAAAAATCCGAAAACGGAAAATGACAAATTAAGAATAAATGCTATTAAAATGCTTCGTTCTGTTTTCATTTTACCCTCCAATTGACTTGCGCACTTATTTGTGATACAATAAATTCATTACCGAACACATCGTTCAATAATATTATATCAAAACAGATGACAGATTCAATATACGATATCGGTCAGTTATTCATTACTGAACAATACCAAAAAATTGTACGGGGAAAATGATATGGACAGACGCCAGAGAAAAACGCGTGAAGCGGTTTTTAACGCGTTTACCGAGCTACTTTCAACTAAAGATTTTAACCAAATCACTGTCGGAGAAATCATAGACAAAGCTGATATCGGCAGAGCTACCTTCTATTCGCATTTTGAAAGCAAGGATTTACTGCTCAAAGAATTTTGCGAAGAATTATTCTGCCACATATTTGATACCGAGAACAGCACAGAGCACGAATATAATCATATTTTTGACTGTGACGGCTCCGACTCTGTTTTTTCGCACCTGTTTTTTCATTTGCAAAAAAATGATAATAATATTTTGTCTTTATTGTCTTCGCAAAACAACGAATTGTTTTTAAAATACTTTCGCTTAAACCTCGAAGCCCTGATTGAAAGCCATCTGCATCTGTTTGATTCACAAAAGAGAGATAATCTTCCCGAATCATTTTGGAGGCATCATACCATATCCGCATTTGTTGAAACATTAAAATGGTGGATTAATAACGGAATGAAAGAAAGCCCCGAAGTGATAAACAAATATTTTTTTAATGTTATATAATACAATTAAAATATGCACCGCTTTTTCGTCTCAACCCCGAAACAGCGGTGCATTTATTTTCGCTAAGCTAAATTATAATTTACATCTCATCAGCGGCTATCAATACAGCTCTGCATGGCGACCCGTCCGCACCGGATAAATTAAGCGGCGCTGCATTTAAAAAATAAACACCTTCCGGGACCTCTGCCAAGCGGACCCCTTCAAGCAGGATAACATCACAAGCCAATAGTATTTGATGCACCGCCATCGGCGCGGCTTCCGGTCCAACAGTCTGAGATTCATTTCCCAGCAGCAGAATTTTTGAAGAGGCAAATACTTCCGCGGCTTCAGAAGAGACCTCCGAGAACCCCTTAAGCAGAATTCTCCTTGCTGCTTCCGAATTCTGTTCTTTCGCTTTTTTAATTATCTCTACAGCATCATTTCCGGAGACAATCCCATAATGTTCCGCAACATAAGCCATTCCCACAAATGCCTCTAAGCATATAGCATCAACAGTTTTTCCGTCTTTTATAAAATGAAATGGCGCATCTATATGTGTCCCGTTGTGCGCGCACATGCTAAATGCCGTCAGATTATATAAGTCGCCCTTTTCCATTAAACTAAGCGCCTTCTTTTCCGGCGCCGGGTCGCCGGGATATACCCGGCAACTGAAAACTTCTTGGGAAATATCGTAGATTTTCATTACTTATTCTCCACTGCAAAATCTTATTTACAGAACCTATACTACCACAAAAATGTGTCTTTTTTATTAATCTATACACTTATATTATGTCAAAATAAGCACTTCTGAAAGCATCCGTGCTTCTGAAGTGCTTATCTTTTTTAACAAACCGGCATTTCTTATTTTGCAAGCTGCTTTGCGCAAGCTGCGCATATATGCTTGCCTTTGTATGATGTGAGCGATTTCGTGCTCCCGCAGAATATGCACACCGACTCATACTTTTTGAGAATAATCATATCATCCTCAACATAGATTTCCATTGGGTCGCGTTGTTCAATGCCCATCTGCTTTCTTAACTCTATCGGCAGGACTATTCTGCCCAACTCATCGATTTTTCTCGTTATCCCCGTTGATTTCATAAAATCATCTTCCCATCTTCTTTATTGCAATTCAGTATATCAAAAATGTAATTTTTTGTCAATACGCTTCATGTAGAAAATAGTGGTAATTTGGAATAAATTGTAAATTAAGAAATTTTTCGTTTTTATACTTATATACTACAAGGAGGACACGCCTTATGATGAGCAAAATCTGGGTAGGTATGATAATTATTTCAGTTATATCTGCTATTGCGACCGGAAGAGTTTCCGAGCTTTCGTCTGCCGCCATGGACGGCGCACGGGCAAGCATTGATCTGTGCCTTTCGATAGGCGGAATGATACTTTTGTGGAGCGGAGTAATGGAAATAATGCGCCGGAGCGGACTTATGACACGGCTGACAAAAATCCTCACTCCGGTAATAGGCCTTCTTTTCCCGAAAGCGCGCGAGGACAAAGAAACTATGGGGAACATAGCCACAAACATCTCTGCCAACCTTCTCGGATTAGGAAACGCGGCAACGCCTGCCGGTATACGCGCCGCCGAAGGGCTTTACCGCCTGTCTCCCACTCCGGCCGCATCAGATGAACTGTGCATGCTGATTATTATGAATTCCGCATCACTCCAGCTTATACCGACAACAATTGCCGCAGTCCGAGGTACATACGGCGCTGCAAATCCGTTTGACATTATACCTGCTGTCTGGATTGCATCGGCTATCTCCCAGACCTGCGGAATTCTGTCTGCGATAATGCTTTCAAAAATCAGCAGGAGGGGCCGCCATTGAATACTCTTTCATCACTCGTCGTCCCGACTGTTCTTGCGCTTGTCGGAATATACGGTATCCGCAACAAAACAGATGTATATGACGCACTTGTATCGGGCGCCACGGACGGTCTGCGTATTTTATCGCGGATTCTCCCGTCTGTTGTCGCGCTTTTTTGTGCGATATATATGCTCCGCGCTTCAGGCGCTTTAGATATAATATGTAAGCTATTCTCCCCCATTATGAATCTTTTGGGGATTCCGCCCGAGTGCGCACCGCTTGCCATGCTAAGACCTCTGTCAGGCAGCGCCGCCCTTGCGCTCGGCAGCGAAATCATCGGTGCAAACGGCGCCGAAACATATGTCGGGCGTGTTGCCGCCGTAATGCTCGGTGCATCGGAAACCACCTTTTACACCATCGCAGTCTACTTTGGAGCAATAAAACTTAATAAAACACGCCATGCAATACCGGCAGCACTCATTGCCGATGTGGCAGGCTTTGCTGCATCAGCATTCGCAGTAAGACTATTGTGGAGCTGATTCCTCTGTTTTCTTCTTTTCTGCAAGCCTGCAGAAAAATATGCAGAAAAAACACATAAATTTTAAAAATTTATGTGGAAAATACACAAAATATATGTTACAATAATATTAAATTGTTATTTCTGTAACAATCTTTGCTCCCCATAGTTATTTGTATGGAAGATTAAATTATAGAAAGGTGATTTCAAAATGCCCAACTGTAAATCCAAATTCCCCTTTGCAGGAACAAAGGAACAAGCAGAGCGCATGGTTGCAACAATCGCTGAACACCGTAACACAAAAGGTGCTCTCATGCCGATTCTGCAAGATGCACAGGCAATTTACGGATACCTGCCGGAGCAGGTTTTAATTCAGATTGCCGAAGCACTCGACATATCCCTGTCGGAGGTATATGGCGTTGCATCATTCTATTCACAGTTCTCTTTTAATCCAAAGGGCGAGCACACAATAAGCGTTTGCCTCGGCACAGCGTGCTATGTAAAAGGCGCCGGAGATATCCTCGACAAAATATGTGAGCGTCTAAACTGCAAGCCCGGCGAAACTTCAGCCGACGGAAAATTCACCGTTGACGCCGTCCGTTGTATCGGCGCATGCGGTCTTGCCCCTGTTGTCACAATTGATGACGAGGTTCACGGGAGGCTCACCGTTGATGATGTAGATACGATACTCGACAAGTATTTAAAGTAAAATACTTCGCATCCGGGGTCTCTTTTCTCGGACATGTTTCTTATACAAATTTTCTACGGAGGTGTACATATTAATGAAAAGTCTGCAGGAACTCGCCGCAAGACGCGAGGAAATGTTACCCGGCGTAAGCCTTAGAATTAACAATACCGATGGCGCCGGAAAAATCAAGAAAAACATTCTGGTTTGTGGTGGTACAGGCTGTACCTCATCAGGAAGCCAGGAAATTTTAAACCGCCTTCACAGCGAGATCGACAAACTCGGTCTTTCTGACAGTGTTCAGATTATAAAGACCGGATGCTTCGGCCTCTGCGCACTCGGTCCTATCATGATAGTTTATCCGGAAGGTGCATTCTACTCAAGAATCACTCCCGACGATGTTGCGGAAATCGTTTCAGAGCACATTGCAAACGGCAGAGTCGTAAAGCATCTGTTATACGATGAAACTACAAAAACGGAGCCGATAACCGCGCTCAACGATACCTCTTTCTACAAAAAGCAACTGCGTATAGCGCTCAGAAACTGCGGTGTCATTGACCCGGAGAATATCAATGAGTACATCGCCATGGGCGGATACCAGGCTCTCGGACATGCTCTTACAGAGCAGACTCCGCAGGAGGTAATTCAGATAATAAAAGAGTCCGGTCTCCGCGGACGCGGCGGCGGCGGCTTCCCCACAGGTGTAAAGTGGGAGTTTGCTGTCAAATCAACAGCAGACCGGAAATATGTCTGCTGCAACGCCGACGAAGGTGACCCGGGCGCATTCATGGACCGCTCTGTTCTCGAGGGCGACCCGCACAGCGTAATTGAGGCAATGGCAATTGCCGGATACTGCATAGGTTCTGACCAGGGCTATGTATATGTCCGCGCAGAATACCCCATCGCCGTCAACCGTCTGAGGATTGCTATTGAGCAGGCTCGCAAGGAAGGCTTCCTCGGCAAGAATATTTTCGGCACAGATTTCTGCTTTGATATTGAGATCCGTCTCGGCGCAGGGGCTTTCGTCTGCGGTGAGGAAACAGCCCTTATGACATCAATAGAGGGTCACCGCGGCGAACCGAGACCGCGCCCGCCCTTCCCGGCAGTCAAGGGTCTTTTCGGTAAGCCGACTATTCTCAATAATGTCGAAACATATGCAAACATCCCTTGGATTCTGACGCATGGCGCAAAGGAATTTGCCTCTATCGGTACAGAAAAATCAAAGGGAACAAAAGTCTTTGCACTCGGCGGAAAGGTCCGCAATACAGGCCTTGTTGAAGTCCCGATGGGAATCACGCTCCGCGAAGTCGTTGAGGAAATCGGCGGCGGCTGGCCGAACGGCAAAAAGTTCAAAGCCGCGCAGACAGGCGGCCCGTCCGGCGGATGCATTCCGGCTTCTCTTATAGACACACCGATAGACTATGACAACCTTATTGCAATCGGCTCTATGATGGGCTCCGGCGGACTTATCGTCATGGATGAGGACAACTGCATGGTAGACATTGCAAAGTTCTTCCTCGAGTTCACCGTTGACGAGTCATGCGGAAAGTGCGCACCGTGCCGCATAGGTACAAAGCGCATGTACCAGATTCTTGAGAAAATCACCTCCGGAAACGGAACACTTGAGGACATTGACCTTCTTGAAGAGCTTTGTCTGCACATCAAGTCTTCCGCACTCTGTGCCCTTGGACAGACGGCACCTAACCCGATTCTCTCAACGCTGCGCTACTTCCGCGATGAATATATTGCTCATGTTGTAGAAAAGCGTTGCCCGGCAGGCGTATGCAAAAACCTTCTCCGCTATGAAATTGACGCCGAAAAATGCAAGGGTTGTACAGCATGTAAACGCGTATGCCCGGCAGGCGCAATCTCCGGCGATGTCAAAGTACCCCATGTTATTGACAAGGAAAAGTGCATAAAATGCGGCGCTTGCATTGAAAAATGCCGCTTCGGCGCAATTTCCAAGATATAGTGCGAAAGGAGTTAACTCAAGTGGTAAATCTAACTATAAACGGTATACCCGTAGAGGCCCCGAAAAATTCCACAATTCTGGAGGCAGCAAGACTTGCCGGTATAGAAATCCCGACGCTCTGCTTCTTAAAAGACATTAATGCCATCGGCTCCTGCCGCATATGCGTCGTAGAGGTAAAGGGCGCGCGCTCACTTGTTGCGGCATGTGTATATCCTGTAAGTGAGGGCATGGAAGTATTCACAAACTCCGAGGCTGTGCTTAAGTCACGCCGTATGACGCTCGAGCTCATACTCTCCAATCACAGAATGGAGTGTCTCACCTGCTCAAGAAACCAGAACTGCGAACTGCAGAAGCTCGCACGCGATTTCGGCATGGAGCATGTGCGTTTCGGAAACCCCTCCGAGCTTAAGCCGGATATCGAAGACAGCGAGATGCACCTCGTGCGTGATAACTCAAAATGCATCATCTGCCGCCGTTGCGTAAATGTTTGTAAGCTTTCTCAGGCAGCAGGCGTAATCGGGCCTAACGAGCGCGGATTTGCAACTCATATCGGTTGCGCATTTGACCGCAATCTTGATGAGTCACCCTGCGTTTCATGCGGACAGTGCATAGTCGTATGCCCGACGGGCGCTCTGACTGAAAAGGACGATACAGACAAGGTCTGGGCAGCACTTAACGATCCGACAAAGCATGTTGTCATCGCTCCTGCCCCGTCTATCCGCGTCACACTCGGCGAATGCTTTGATATGCCAATCGGCACCAATGTCGAGGGCAAAATGGTCGCTGCTATGCGCAGACTCGGCTTTGACAAGATATTCGATGTCGATACCGCTGCTGATATAACAATCATGGAGGAAGGAACTGAGTTTATTAAGCGTCTCGGCGGCGCAGGCCCCCTTCCGCTTATCACCTCATGCTCTCCGGGCTGGATTCGCTTCTGCGAGCAGTTCTATCCGGAATTCATTCCGAACCTCTCAACATGCAAATCACCTCAGCAGATGTTCGGCGCAATGACAAAGACATACTATGCATCAAAGGCAGGTATTGATCCGAAAGATATCATAACCGTTTCCGTTATGCCGTGTACAGCGAAGAAGTTTGAAATTCATCGCGAGGACGAGCAGGCAATTCCGGGTCTTGACGATGTCGATATCGTTCTTACAACACGCGAGCTTGCAAAGATGATAAAGAGAGCCGGAATCATGTTCTCATCTCTCGCTGACGAGGAATTTGACCCTGCATTCGGCGTTTCTACCGGCGCCGCAGTTATCTTCGGCGCTACCGGCGGCGTTATGGAGGCAGCTCTCCGCACCGTCACAGAGAAGCTCACTGGTGAAGAGCTTAAATCACTTGACTTTGTCGAGGTCCGCGGACTTAACGGAATCAAAGAGGCACAGTTTGAGGTTGCAGGAAAGACAGTACGCGCCGCAATCGCGTCAGGGCTTTCAAACTGCAAGCGTCTGCTTGAGCGCATAAAGCGCGGCGAGGCTGAGTACGACATAATTGAGATGATGGCATGCCCCGGCGGCTGTATAAACGGCGGCGGTCAGCCCCTGCACGACGGCACAACGCGCAGCTTCACGGAGCTTCGTGAGCTTCGCATGAAGGCTATATACGAGCAGGATAAGAACATGCCTCTCCGTAAGAGCCATGAGAACCCCGTTGTCAAGAAGATTTATGAAGAAATGCTTGACGAGCCGGGCGGAAAGATTGCTCACAAAACGCTCCACACCTCATACAAAGCCCGCGAAAAATACAAATTAGATTAATGGAATTTACGGGGAGTCTTATGACTTCCCGTATTCGTTATTATGCCTAAATAATCCTTGACAAGAAGTGTTTTTTCACTTAAAATAAAGATATAATTATATAGTAGGAGGGGACTATAAAATGGCAAAAAAAGCAACAGACTTCAGATATAACACCGGTGAAACCCGTGTGCCTTGGGCTGCTGTCGGCGAGAATTATAACGCCGAGGATATGATAGCTGTTACAAAATTCCTCATGCAGGGTGAAGGCGCAGAGTATGACGAGGCATTTAACGCAGTTGCAGATGGCATAAGAAAGCTTTCCAAGGTATCAACACCTCCGGGAAAACTCTCTCTCGATGCTGAGGTTGAGGCTGCTGAGAAGGCTGCTGACGAGTATCTCGGCACAGAGGGCAGCACATTCGTCACAAACGCTACTGCAGGCTTTGAAATTGCATATAAGTATGCAAACCTTAAGCCGGGCGACGAGGTTATCGTTCCTGCAATCACATTCGTCGCAACAATGGCATATCCGCTTTCAATAGGCGCAAAGCTTGTCTTCGCGGATGTTGACCCTGTTACAATTAACATGGACCCGAAGGATGTAGAACGCAAAATTACCGATAAGACAAAGATGATTGTTCCCGTACATATCGGCGGATATCCTGTCGACATGGACCCGATTATGGAAATCGCAAAGAAGCATGACATCCTTGTTCTTGAGGACGCAGCACATGCATTCGGCGCAAAATACAAGGGCCGCAGAATCGGTACAATAGGCGATTTCGCTTCCTTCAGCTTCCACGAGGTTAAGAACATCACTGCATTCGGTGAGGGCGGAATCCTTACAACAAACATTAAAGACTTCAGAAGCCACATGAAGCGTGCCCGTTTCCTCGGCCTTGATTTCTCACAGCAGATTGAAAATTGGCTCTATGACATTACACCGATCCCGGGAAAATTCGGCCCGTATGTCGCAGGCAACTGCTCAACTACAGAAATACAGGGTCTCGGCCTCAGACTTCAGATTGCGCGTAACGAAGCCATCATTGCTGAGCGCCGCGCCGCTGCTGCATATCTTACAAAGCGCTTTGCTGAGAATCCGGCAATCATTCCGCAGGATCTTGGTTCTGATGATATTTCTCCGACATTCCACATGTATCTGCTCCAGATTAATCCGGAGCTTGCAGGCGGAGACATTCAGCTCCTCAAGAAGAAGCTCAACGAAAAGGGCGTTACAAACATTCCGCACTTTGGCCCGCTCTATCGCTTCGAGGTTATCCGCACATTCGGTTATGACCGCGATTCGATTGCAGCATCCTGCCCGGTATGTGAAGAGGTCTTCTACAAGAGATTTACTCATCTCCCGCTTTACGGACTTACAGAAGAGCAGCTCATCTACATGGCTGATGCAGTTCTCGAAGCTGTCCGCGAGATGCAGGAAGGCAGATAATAAAACACACAAAAACGGCTGTGAAATTTCACAGCCGTTTTTTCATGCTCAATTCTTCTTTTCACGCTCAAGAAACTTTGCAGCAGACTTATATAAAAGACGCTTTGTACCGCCACTGTCAAAAGCAATTTCAAGCAGAACATCTCCTCCGACAGGATTTGCCGATACAACAAGCCCCTCGCGGAATACCTTATGTACTACGCGCTCGCCAACTGAAAACGCGTCCGCCACAGAAGCAGTTTGCGCCGGAACAGAAGCAGGCGTAAACATCTCGCGCCTGCTTGGTGCACGGCGCGGTGCCGCTTTAAAATACGGCTCATTCCCGGATTCCGTATTGCTATCAAACCCGAATTCAGGCTCAATCGACTTCATTTCCACATACTTTTCAGGTATTTCCGCAAGGAAACGCGACATTTTGCTGTAGCGCGTCTGACCAAACATCATGCGCGACACGGCATATGTAAGATATAGGTTTGTCCGCGCACGGGTCGCCGCAACATAGAAAAGCCGTCTCTCCTCCTCAATCTCCGCGTCAATACCCATCGAGCGCATACCCGGAAACAAGCCTTCTTCCACTCCGCATACAAATACAGTCGGGAATTCAAGCCCCTTTGCGCTGTGTATCGTCATCATCGTGACACAGTCTGCATTTGCATCATACTGCTCTATATCCGTATAAAGCGCAATCTCCTCCAGAAATCCGGAGAGCGATGCCCCTTCGCGCGTTTCATACTCGATAAGATTGGATTTAAACTCCATTATATTTTCAATTCGCGTTTTTGCCTCGATATCATCCTTTTGGGCAAGCTCGCGCACATATCCGCTTTCCTCAATGAGCTCGTCATAAAGCTCTCCAAGCGTCACGGCGCCGGCTTTTTCGCGAAGCCTTTGTATCATTCCGGCAAACGCCGTAATCTGCGCCGCACTTCTTGAAAGCTCAGCAAAATCATTTGCACGGCAGAGTACATCAAAAGCAGAAACCCCTTCCCGCTCTGCAATCTGCTCCACGAGCTCGACCGTCTTTGCGCCTATTTTTCTGGCCGGCACATTTATAATACGCTTGAGTCTGAGCGTATCCTGCGGATTTGCAATAACACAAAGGTAGGCAAGCATATCCTTTATTTCCATACGCTCCAAAAACCTCAGCCCGCCGATTATCCTGTACGGAATCCCGTTGCGCTTAAACGCGTTTTCCATCTGCATTGATTGGGCATTTATACGATACAGTACGGCACAATCTGAAAAATTCGCGCCGTTTGCCCTCGCGTTTATAATTGTATCTGCTATGTATGCAGCCTCTGAATGCTCATCACCGGCCTTAAAAATAACCGGGAGCGACCCGTCTCCGTTATCTGTCCAGAGATTTTTTCCTTTTCTGCCGACATTGTTTTTTATTACGCTGTTTGCAATATTTAATATATTTGATGTTGAGCGATAATTCTGCTCAAGGCGTATCGTCTCGGCATTTTTAAAGTGTTTTTCAAAATCAAGTATATTCTCAATCGTCGCACCTCTGAAGCGGTATATACTCTGGTCATCACCACCGACAACACATATGTTTTTATACCCTCCCGCAAGAAGCGAGGTTAAAAGATACTGAGCGTGGTTTGTATCCTGATATTCGTCTACGAGCACATATTTAAACTTCTTCTGATAATACGAGAGGATATCCTCATTTTCAGATAAAAGCTCAACTGTGAGCATAATTATATCGTCAAAATCGAGCGCATTTGCTGCTTTCAGTCTCTTCTGATACTTTTCGTATATTTTTGCTACTATCTCAAGCCGTGCGTTTCCGCTACTCTCCTTTGTAAACGCAGCGGGCGGCATCATAGAATCCTTTGCGCGGCTTATAATGCTTCTGACTGCGCGCGCAGGAAGCTCCTTATCGTTTACACCGAGGTCAGCACTCACGTCCTTTATAACGCGTTCAGAATCCGCAGAGTCATATATCGTAAATGACGAAGTGTACCCGAGCCTTTCGATATTCCTTCTCAATATGCGCACACATGCCGAGTGAAATGTAGATGCCCGGATATCATCCGCACGCTCACCTATCGCGCGCGCAAGACGCTCCTTAAGCTCGTTTGCTGCCTTATTTGTGAATGTGATGGCAATGACAGACCACGGCGGCGCAGGATTTAGCGCGCATATATTCTCAGCACTTTCCGAAAGCGCCGCATCGCCTGATTTAAGATACTCACTGAGTATCTCACAGTCCATATCCGTTATATGCGGCGGGATTTCCGATGAATTATATGCATCTCCGTATTTTATTATATTTGCGATGCGGTTTATAATAACCGTTGTCTTTCCACTTCCTGCGCCTGCAAGCAAGAGAAGCGGCCCTTCAGTTTTGAAGACCGCTTTTCTTTGCATATCGTTTAAAAAAGAAAACTCCCGCTCTATCTTTTCACGGCGCAGTTTTAAAAATTCTTCTTTTGTGTATCTTTCAAGCATTTTCTATACCCCAAAAAACGCCGCGCCTATAATGCCGGCATCGTTTCCAAGCTTTGCCGTAATAAGTTCTGTCTGTGAAGTCCCGCGCGAATATCTCTCCTTTGCGACTATCTCACGGAGCGGTGCAAGAAGCGTTTCGCCTTCTTTCGATATGCCTCCGCCTATAATAATCACCTGCGGCTGAAGCAGATTAATAACATTCAGTATACCCGTCGCAAGGTGTCTTATATATGTGCCCACGACCTCTGCGCCGGCAGCATCTCCCATGCGCATAGCATCAAACGCAGTTTTCCCGCAGACCTTCTCAAGACTTCCGGCTATGTCCCATAGCTTGCTTTCCGGATTTTTTTCCATTGCCTCACAGGTCCGGCGCTTAAGCGCAGTAGCCGAGGCATATAATTCAAAACACCCGCGCCGTCCGCAGTTGCACGGTATTCCGTCGGGCACAATGCTCATATGCCCGATTTCTCCCGCCGCACCGTTGCAGCCGGAATATACACGGTTGTTAAAGATAAGTCCGCTTCCGATTCCCGTTCCGAGAGTAATCATAACGGCATCTCTGAAGTCACGCGCCGCACCGATAGTTACCTCTGCAAGGGCTGCCGCATCGGCATCATTCCCGATAAAGGCAGGTATTCCGGTCTCTCTCTCAATAGTACCCTTTAAGTCAACATTATTAAGCGGTATATTGTTGCAGTATATAACAAGCTGTGAATCAGAGTCCACCTGACCGGGAACGCCAACACCAACTGAAGAAACACTACAATCTCCGCTCTCTGCATGAATTTTCCTGATAAGTGCAATTATATCCTCGCAAATTCCACTCGCTCCGCGTGAGGAATCCGTCGGAACGCTATACTTACAGGTAATGGTTCCGTCATCGCTGACAAGCCCTCCTGCTATATTTGTCCCTCCAAGGTCTATGCCTATTCTCACAGTTTTACCTCCTTAAAACAAAGCCGTTCGCACAGATTTACCGAAGCTTCTTTAATCAAAGAAATTTTCGCTCAGCCTGTCCGAAAGCTCCTGAGCTGCGTTAAATCCCATCTTCTTGTGTCTGTTATTCATAGCCGCAACCTCAATAACAACCGCGAGATTTCGCCCGGGCTTTACAGGCACAGTCAGGCTGGGAACCTTAATTCCCAATATATCCATATACTCATTTTCTGCGCCAAAACGGTCATAATGCTTGCCGTCCTGCCATATCTCAAGATTAATAATCAAATCTACCTTTTCGGTTAACTTTACAGCACCCATACCAAAAATTCGCCGCACATCTATAACGCCGATTCCGCGAAGCTCTATATAGTGTCTGATTATCTCAGGTGCCGAGCCGACAAGGCTCTTTGCCGATACGCGCTTAAGCTCAACCGCATCGTCAGCTATAAGGCGGTGACCTCTCTTGACAAGCTCAATCGCCGTTTCACTCTTACCGATACCGCTCTCACCAAGGAGGAGAACGCCCTCACCGTACACCTCAACGAGAACTCCGTGACGCGTTATGCGCGGTGCAAGATTCAAGTTAAGAAATGCTATGAGTGCCGCCATGAAGCTTGAGGTGACCTCACCTGTTCTCAGAAGCGGAGTTTTGTATTTCTTTGCGACATTTACAAACTCCTCATCGACCTCAATATTGCGCGTGAACACCAAAAACGGAATATTCTCACGCAGGAGTCTGTCAAACCGCTCTACCCTCTCCTGCGGCGGAAGTGTTTTAAGATATGTCATCTCTACCTTGCCGATAACCTCAGCGCGCGAATTCTCGAAATAATCATAAAAACCGCAGAGCGGAAGCCCCGGACGCGTTATATCCGTCGAAGTCAGCTCTATATTCTCATACCCGTCAGGCACATATACTTTTTCAAGGCCGAATTCCTCTATTATTTTCCCGAGTTTTATGGAATAGTTCCCGTAATTTTCGTCCAAAGCAGAACCCTCCTGTCACAAATTACTCTATAATTATTATAAACGCATCTATAGAAAATTTCAATAATATAAAATTTCTTTTTACTTTTAAATGCGCGAGCGTGCGACTGCCTTATACATAAAACAAGCGGGTACAGGAAACCCGTGCCCGCAAAATTTTATTACTGCTGTTTTATCTCGCCTAAACAAGCTGCACACCGATACCGATAAGCCCCGGCCCCGTATGCGCGCCAAGCGCAGGGCTTATGCGGCTGTCGATAAATACCTCTGCATCGTCAATAAGCTTTGCAATCTTTTCTCTGACAAGTGCCGCCTCCTCGGATAGCTGCCCGACAGCAATCGCGAGGCGATATTTTTGCCCGCTTGCAAAGTCTGATGCAAGCTTTATCATATGCGCTATGGAATTACTTCGCCCGCGCGGTTTTGAGACAGTATAGTATATTCCGTCATCATTGCACGAGATAACCGGGCAAATCCCGAGTGCGCTGCCGAGCCTTGCCGTTACCTTATTTATTCTTCCCCCATGCGCGAGATACTCAAGCGTGTCAACAGAGAAAAATACCTTTGTCCGCTTTATTCCCTTTATAAGCTCCGCCTCAATCTCATCAGCAGAGAGCCCTGATTCTATAAGCTCTGCCGCCTTTATAACAGTGAATCCCGCTCCGATGCCGATGTTCTTTGTGTCTATAAAGCGGAAATCAATCCCCGGAAATGACTCTGAAACTACGCGAAGCATATTATATGTTCCGCTCAGTCCGCTTGAGAGCGTAACCACAAACACTTTTTCGTATCCGGCCGAAATCGCTTTTTCAATTGTTTTTGCAACAACCTCTCCTGACGGAAGCGAAGTTTTCGGTATTTCTTTTGACAAATCGGCATAAACCTTGTCGGCGGTTATGTCGACACCGTCAAGAAATGTACCGTAACTGTATTGTATTACAAGCGGGATTACAAATATATTCCCGTGCTTTTCTATAAACTCTGCGGGCACATCCGTACCCGTATCAGTGATAATCGCTATTTTTGAAGTATTCAACAGTACCTCCCGTTTCTGCAGACAGCAGACAGTTATTTTATGCCACAATAAAAGAAGCCCTTATATTGCATATTTCTATTAGCGTAATACCGCCCGTGCGCGCGCTATCTGCTCGCACCGCCGCCCCCAAAGCTTCCGCCGCCGCCTGAGAATCCGCCCGTGCGTCCGCCGCCAAAGCCGCCCGAGAATCCGCCTGTATATCCTCCAAAGCCGCCATAAAACCTGCCGTTACCGCGGCCTCCGCGGCCGCCCTTACTGCCGGACATAAGCGCGACAACAACGATAACCGCTATAATTATTCCGAGGGATATAATATCTAAATCCTCTTCCTCCTGCGGCACAGCTTCGTTCCAATCAAGCGCGACATCCTCGGGAATCTCCAGCCCATACTCAGCATAGACCTGCTCTGCAACGGCATTCCATGTATCAAGGACTGCATCGTCCCAGGCCTCTGCATGCATGCTCTCCACAGCCCATGTATCAAGTATACGGCCGCATTTTGCGTCATTAAGCGCGCCCTCAAGGCCATAACCCACCTCAATACGCACATGCGGGTCATCCGCATCTGTTGTGAAAAGGATGAGAACTCCGTTATTTTCCTCACTGCCGCCTATGCCCCACTTTCTGGCAAGCTCCAGCGAGTAATCCTCAAGTGACATACCGGCAGTGTCAGGCACCGTCACAACAACTATCTGTGCTTTTGCAGCCTTTTCAAGCGCCGCGCCCTGCGCCGTGATTTTTTCCTCGACTGTTTCGGAAACGAGGTCAGAAAAATCATTGACATAAAACTGAGGCGACGGTGAGGGAAGCGGAACCGCTTCTGCACATGAGGTCAGAACGAGCAGGGCGGCAAATGCCGCCACTATACGAATTAAAAGTTTCATATTACTCAAATGTTACCTGCGGTGCGCTTTCGGCACCTTCTGTCGCTACAAAAAGCTCCGCTTTTTCAAACCCGAAAATACCGGCGAAAATGTTGCCCGGGAACACTCTTATTTTCCTGTTGTACTCCCCTGCAGCCGCGTTGTAGTCACGGCGAACCGTCGCTATTCTGTTCTCCGTTCCGGCGAGCTCATCCATGAGCGATATATAGTTTTGGTTTGCCTTGAGGTCAGGATATGCCTCAGCTATTGCAATAAGGCGGTTAAGTGCGCCTGAAAGCTCACCGTCTGCTTCCGCCTTCTCATCTATACTGCTTGCTCCGAGAAGCTTTTCACGCGCAGCGGTAACAGCGCCGAACACCTCGCTCTCATGAGCAGCATACCCCTTAACCGTGTTTACCAGATTCGGGATAAGGTCTGCGCGACGCTGGAGCTGTGTATCTATGTTCGATGACTGCTCTTCAACATTCACCTGCGCCGTTGCCAGACCGTTATACGATGATATGCAAACTATTGCAAGGATTGCAACTACAGCAATTACAACTATAAGTGTTTTTGATTTCATATTAAATTGTCTCCTTTACCTCAGTACTTTTTATTCAGTTCTTAAAACACTTAATCTCAAATGAGTTAAACACTGCATTTCTTACATCTTCAACACTCTTGAATTCTCCGCATTTAAGAAGCTGAACTGCAATATTCCCTATTGCCGTCGCCTCGGTCGGGCCGCTGTATACAGTTTTCCCCGTTTTCTCCGCTGTTAATCTGTTTAAGTACTCTGCATTTGCGCCGCCGCCGACAATATTTATGCTGTCATACTTTCTTCCCGTGATTTTTTCAATTTCTCTGACCGTTTCTCCATAGCTTTCCGCAAGGCTCTGATATATAACGGTCGCAATCTCTCCAATCTTTTCGGGAACCCGCTGACCTGTCTTTTCACAGTATTCTCGTATTGCGCCTATCATACTCTTGGGTGCGAAAAATGCGCCGTCATTTACATCAACTCTCGACGGGAATTCTCTGCATTCCTCCGCTCTTGAGCACAGCTCCGCAAAGGAGAACTTGTCGTCAAGCTCATGTCTTACGGATTGAATCATCCATAACCCCATTATATTTTTCAGATGACGGAAGCGGTACTCATACCCGCCCTCATTCGTAAGACCTGCTTTTCGGCTCTTCTCAGAGCAATCTGCCTCTTTCTGCTCAACGCCCATGAGTGACCATGTCCCCGAGCTTATATACACAAAGTCCTCACTTTTTGCAGGAACGGCAAGCACTGCAGATGCTGTGTCGTGAGTCGTCGTCTGTATGACCTCAAGATTGAACCCGACGCGCTCCTCGATTTCCTTCTTGAGCCTTCCTACAGATGTTCCTGCCATTGTAATCGGCCCGAATATGGACTGCTTATATCCCAGCATATCGATAAGCTCACGGTCCCAATCCTTTGTGACCGGGTTAATGAGCTGTGTCGTTGTCGCCTCTGTGTACTCCGACTTCATTACGCCGGTGAGAAGATAGTTAAAGTAGTCCGGCGTCATAAGAAGGCGCTCTGCACGCTCCATATTCTCCGGCTCCTGTGTTTTTACGGCCATAAGCTGATAAATGGTATTATATACCTGCGTCTGAATACCGGTCCTTCCGTACAGCGCCTCAGGCGAAATAATTTCGCTCACTTTTTCTATCATGCCCTCTGTACGGCTGTCCCTGTATGCATATGTTTTTCCGATGGCCTTACCGTCACTGCCGATAAGGACGAAATCAACGCCCCATGTATCAATTCCCATACTCGTCGGGATTTTGCCGGAAGCCTTGCACTTTGCAAGTCCGCTTACAATCTCCTCAAACAGCTTATCAAAATCCCAGCACAGATGACCGTCTTTTTCTTTCATACCGTTTTCGAAACGGTATATTTCCTCAAGATAAATTTTCCCATCCTCGGTATATGCCAATATATGCCGGCCGCTGGACGCGCCGATATCAACTGCGAGATAGTAATTTTTCAAAACAAAAACCCCATTTCATGCAAATTATACTGCCGCAACGCCGCTGTCTCTTACCGAGCCTTGGCGACTGCACATATTTTCCGGTAATCTTTATTAAATCAATTATATATCAATTCACCGATTTTTTCAATGATTTACAGCAAATTTCACCCGCGCTATTCAAACTTTTTATACGCTTTCCCCTGTCATGTTTGCTCTGTCGCAAAAAAGCTGCCTGACCCGAAATCAGACAGCTTTTTGCATATGTTGTTTAATCATTAGGATATATATTACTTAATTTTCCCCAATAATATTTTGCAAGTATTTCTCCGCCCTTGTCAGTGAGGTGTACCTGGTCCTGCACAAAAGTGTTATCATTTGCAACTCGATAATATCCGAGTCCTGCCTCGCTTGCACCGTTTAGGCACGGAACACCATGCATTCTGCAAATAGTGGAAACTGCATCCTCCCACTCTAATCTCTCTTTTACTTTCTCTCCTGTAGGCAAAAACTTTACGGAAGGATCATCATGCTGATATCTGCCTCTTGTCGCAATCAGGATAACAAGAGTCGCCTTTGTGTTGGAAAGAAGATACTCTATTATCTGGTTAAGGTTTCCGCAGAATGTATCATCAGATAAATCCGTCACATCTCCAAGTTTTCCCTTTGTATCATTAGGTATAACCTCGACGGTAATCAAATCCGCCTCTGCCTTGCCGTCATCAAGGCGCATACATCTCGCTTTGTTATTGTCCTCTCCGTGAAGTTCCGGTATTATACCGCTTCCGCACTTGCCGAAATTGTGCTCTTCGAGACCTGAATACTCGGCTAAATATTTGGAATAATTTCCGCAATTTATCCCATTGACCAACGAAACATTATCAGTCATTGAAGTCCCGTAACAATACCACTTTTTCCCCTGCCACTGATTCATTCTGATTTACCTTCCTTTTCTTATAATTTTATTGTTTTTTACATAACCGCACGACGCACTCGACATGTTTTGTCCTGGGGAACATGTCTACGGGGGTTGCGGATACTGCCGTATATGTGCCATCGCCGCACAGCAGCTTTAAATCGCGCGCAAGCGTTGCCGGGTCGCACGACACATATACAAGAGTTTTGGCACCGAGATTCTTTATCCGGCTAAGAGCCGCGGGAGAGAGACCTTTTCGCGGCGGGTCTACAAGGACGGCATCGGGACGCTCGTCACAGAGCGTGGGAAGCTTCATTGCCTCTCCGACATCTGCACATATGAACTCCGCGTTTTCCATCCCGTTAAGTTTCGCGTTTTCACGCGCGTCCTCTATCGCCTCCGGCACAGTCTCAATACCCGTTACACGGCGGAGATTTTTTGCCATGCACAGCGTTATCGTGCCGATCCCGCAGTATAAATCAAGCGCTGTCTCAGCTCCGCTTTCTTTAATATATTCTATAGCAACAGAATAGAGCTTCTCTGCCTGGTCGCGGTTGACCTGATAAAATGCCGCGGGAGAAATACGGAACCGCAAGCGGGACATCTCGTCCTCTATATACGGCGCTCCGCATACGGTTTCATATCGTTTGCCCAGAATTACATTTGTTTTCTCATTGTTTATATTGATTATAATACCGCAAATATCGGGATATGCGCGTTTTACATACTCGCAAAGTTCGTCCAAATATTTCGGACGACGCGTCGCAACGAGGCAAAGCATTGCGCCTTTTTTTCCGTTTCTCACATATATATGACGAACAACCCCGCGGCCTGTCTCCTCGTCATATGAAGGCACACCGAAATCCTCTTGCCATTTCATAACGGCACGGCGTATGATATCTGCCGCCGTGCTTTGTATAATACAGCTTTCTGACGGAACAATATCATGGCTGTGCGGTCTGTAAAAGCCGCTCACTACACTTCCCTTTTCCACACCTGCGGGAAACTGCGCCTTATTCCTGTACCGGACTGTCCGCTCCGAGCCGAGTATCGGGTTTATCGTGATATCAAGCCCTGCAATTCTTGTTATTGCATCGCGAACCTTTCCTTCCTTAAACCGAAGCTCTTCTTCATATGTCATATGCCAGAGGTCGCACCCGCCGCATTTCGGAAAGTACTCACATTTGCTGTCGACTCTCGCGGGAGATGCATCTATAACGCGCAGAAGCTTTGCATAAGCGAGATTTTTAAGTACCTTCAATATTTTTATTTCGCATGTTTCGCCATGCATGGCAAGCGGAACAAACACAGCTCTCCCGTCTATCCGCGCAATACCTGCGCCTTCTGAAGTATAGCCTGATATAGATACTGTATAAATATTTCCCTTTTCCATCATTTGCTCCTTCGAATGACAAAAAGCACTGCAACCGGAAGCGACAGCGCAATAACAGCCGCTATATACGGCATAGCAAAAAGCCGCTCAAATATTTTTAACAATACATCCGGCGCGAGAAAAATCACAAGTCCCGCAACAGCCGAACACAATGCACTCATCAGAACGGCACCTGCCGCCATATCCTTTATCGCCCGAAGTGACATATCAAATCTGTCAGTTACCGTATCGCCCAGAAGCTCTATTGCACTGTTTACAAGCTCCGCTGCAGTAACAACACCGAAGCACAGCACAAGAATTGCGAATCTGCCTGCCGGAACACTGCCGAGGCACGCAAACACCAGAACATAAAAGATAAAGCATATATGTATCCTGAAATTGCGCTCATTTTTTATCGCAAGTCCTATGCCGTTAAACGCTGCACGGAAGCTTGCGGAAAGTCTGCGGAATTCACGACTTACACGCATGCCCTTCTACCTCCCGCAACCGAGCTCGCACAATATTTCCTCCTGACGGGAAAAATGCAGTTTTTCATCATCTTCGCCCCGCTCATGGTCATATCCGAGAAGATGCAGCGTTCCGTGCACGGTTAAAAACGCAATTTCCCGCGAAAGAGCATGTCCATACTCCTCAGCCTGCGCAAGCGCGCGCTCATGGGAGATTGCTATATCCCCGAGCATAACCGCTCCCGTCTCCGGATCAAGCTCAAGCGGGGATACCTCTATCTTCTGTCCGGGGCGCAGTTCAAGCATGGGGAAAGACAGCACATCTGTCGGCTTGTCCAAATCCCTGTGCTCGCGGTTAAGCTCACGGATACCCTCGTCATCCGTTACCATAACACACACATCACAATTCTGCGTAACGCCCTCATAATCAAGCGCAGCGAGGACTGCGCACTTTATGCTCTCACAAAGTGAAGCATCTTCCCTCTCCGTAACTACCGTAATGCTATGCTCTGCCATTTTTGCTTCCTTGCCTTTCCTGAGCCTTCATGCCGCGCTTTTCACGCTCACGGCTGCTCTTTTCATATGCATTTATTATCCTCTGTACCAGAACATGACGCACAACATCCTTTGAGGTAAGCACACATTGCGCCACATCCTCCACATTTTTCAGAACGTGCATTGCATCGCGGAGCCCCGAGGTCTTTCCGTCGGGAAGGTCAATCTGTGTTATATCTCCCGTAATTACCGCCTTTGAGCCAAATCCAAGCCGTGTCAGAAACATCTTCATCTGCTCCGGCGTTGTGTTCTGCGCCTCATCAAGTATTATAAACGAATCATCAAGTGTTCTTCCGCGCATATATGCAAGCGGCGCAACCTCTATCGTGCCGCGCTCCATGTATCTCTGGAACGACTCCGGACCTATCATCTCGAAAAGACCGTCGTACAGCGGGCGAAGATACGGGTCAACCTTACTCTGCAAGTCACCCGGCAAAAAGCCGAGCTTTTCTCCCGCCTCGATTGCAGGGCGAGTGAGTATAATTCTGCTTACCTTTTTCTCCCTGTACGCATTCACAGCTGCCGCAACGGCGAGATATGTCTTTCCCGTGCCGGCAGGGCCGACCCCGAGTGTCACTGTGTTGTTCTTTATGGCGTCAATATATTCGCGCTGGCCAATGGTCTTCGCCTTTATGGGTTTCCCTTTTATGGTTATGCACACTACATCTTTTGAAAGCTCAGACACCTTGTCGTCCTTATTTTCCTCAACGAGGCCCAGTACATAACGTATATTCTGCTCGTTTATGGCTTCACCGCCCGACGAGAGCTTAAGAAGGCTTTTGAGCACGCGCACTGCGCGCTCTGTGTCCTCTTCACCGCCAACGACCTTTAACTCATCATTACGGCTGAGCACCGTAACGCCGAGTTCGCGCTCAAGAACGCCTATATTCTCATCAAAGGAGCCGAATATATCGGTCAACTGTTCAAGCTTGTCAATATTTATCGTCCGTTCAACCATAGCGATAAAAAATCACCCATCTTTCAAAAGCGTCTGTTCTTTGCCTATCGGCTCTATACACTCTGCCACCATCGAAACCTCAGACACATCTCCGTCTGACGCGGCAGTATAATCCGCGCGGACAAGCGAGGCGCCGTCCGGCAGGTCAAGCGATGAGGAAAGCCCGTCACGCAGATTGCGGAACGCCTCATCCTCCGGAATCTCCCTTTGATTCACAACATACTCAGATATGTGTGCTGTTTCAAGAGAAAGAGGAAGCCTTCTCCCGCCCGGCAGAGTCAGATCTGTCTTTTCTATTATTTTATCACACTTCTTATATGAAATTCCAGCATTAAAATATAATTTTATTCTTTTCCCGAATACTATCAGTGTCCGCTGTGTTTTTTCTCTTCCCGTATACACCTTTTCAAAGTATGTTCTCGGCATTTTCGCCGTTTCTCTGTGCCATGTCCGTGCGCGCACTTCAGCATCAGCATGCGTTACCACCGTGCTCCCTGCACGCCCTGTGATATATCCGCTCGCAAGAAGCTGACCCTCCATTACGGTATCGCCTCGCACAACGGCAGGCGTCCCTGACTTCACCACTATATCCGTTATTATCCCGTCACGCGAAGCGACTATGTGACACGGCTCATCCTGCGGGATAAGCCCCGGCGGGAGTGTCCGTTTTCGCGCCTTTACCTCTGCATGCGAGCCGTTAAAATTTATTGATATGTATGAAAGCTCCGGCATCTTTATCAGAATATCATTTTTAAGCGCATCAAGGTCTACCGACGGCGAATACGCGCCTATTTTTACACCGTTGTTTTCAAGCTCCCGGCGCAAAAGCGCCGTATCAAGGCTTTCAAACCCGTCAATGTCTATAACCCACACAAAGCTTGTAAAAACCCATGCCGCAACGCAAAACACCGCACATCCCGTGATAAGCGCAGTGCGGCGGCGAAACTTGCGTGTAAAAAACGGCAGGCCTCTTTTTTCCGTAATATGCACATGGCACATGGTTTTTTTTGCAATCGGCCTTATTTTTTTATAATCCGCCACCCTTACCCGAACAAAAATCTCGCCCGGACAAGGCGCGGACATATCCCAGAATTCTATGCCGTTTCTCGCACACAGATTGAGAAATCGCTCCGGATATGAGCCGGAAACCTTGATATAAACATTTCCGCGCAGGAAATTAATTATGTTCTGCACATGCTCACCCTCCTTTATGCTCCCTCAAAGCTCACGCGTTCAATTTCACCGCCGAGGCGCACCTCCTCCGAGTTCATAGAGAGCACGCACAGTCTCTGCCCCAAAACATGAACAACCTTTTTCCCTGCATTTACCGTTACCTCATTCTCGCTGAGCTCTATAATTCCTTTGTGGTTTTCTATAAAAACCTCTTTTGTACCCGTCATTTCTATATGCAGAAGTCCTGCAAGCGTATCTGCCGGAACATCTAAAAGCTCTGCTGCGCGCATCCGCAGTCCGTCCTTTTGCATAATGTAAGCACCCCTTTCGTATAAACTATATTATGCGTGTCTTCTTCCGCATATGTTTTATGTGGCTTTGCTTTTTTCCAAATTTCTCTTGCTTTTATTCACTTTCTGCAATATAATAGTATAACTACTAAAATGTTTTTTAGGAGGGGATGTTTTGCGCGCGTTTTTAAATAATGCAAACATGCTTCTGTTTATTTTCTTCACTTTGTTTTATTCTTATCAGATAATATATGTTTTTGTATCTCTGCTCGGACGCGAACGCAAATTCACAGCCGAGAAAAAGAATAAGTTTGCAGTTATGATTGCTGCAAGAAACGAGAGAACTGTAATTGCTCAGCTTATCGAAAGCATAAAAAAACAGCGCTACCCCTCTGAGCTCATTGACATATTTGTAATCGCTGACAACTGTACGGACGATACTGCAGCAGTTGCCCGCGCAGCAGGCGCCACGGTTTTTGTCCGCTCAGATAAGACACTTGTCGGAAAAGGATATGCGCTGAATTTCGGTTTTAAAATGATTGCGCGAAGCGGCAAGTTTAGTGACTATGAGGGCTTCTTCGTTTTTGACGCCGACAATCTTCTTGATGAGTCTTACATCGCAGAAATGAACAACGTGTTCGAATCCGGATACAAAATCGTCACAAGCTACCGCAATTCAAAGAACTATGACACAAACTGGATTTCTGCCGGCTCGTCGCTTTGGTTTCTTCGCGAGGCAAAGTATATAAACTGTGCGCGTATGATGCTCGGACTGAGCTGTGCCGTTTCCGGCACGGGATTTCTCGTCCACCGCGATATTATCGAGCGCAACCACGGCTGGAACTACTACCTCCTTACAGAGGATATTGAGTTTTCAATTGACACTGTAATTCGCGGCGAAAAAATCGGATATGCATCGCGCGCCATGCTTTATGATGAGCAGCCGTATAAATTCAGTGAATCGTGGAATCAGCGTATCCGCTGGGCAAAGGGCTTTTATCAGGTTTTTGCGGCATACGGCGGAAAGCTTTTC
This sequence comes from Eubacteriales bacterium, assembly GCA_045649105.1. Classification (GTDB taxonomy): domain Bacteria; phylum Bacillota; class Clostridia; order Oscillospirales; family JAAYXM01; genus JAZRPG01. The sequence goes on along the minus strand of JAZRPG010000034.1, from coordinate 21,302 downwards.
CGGTCAATCTTTAAAAAGCGCAGCTTTTCATGCTATGATATGCTCATGACCATTATGCCGGCAATGATGATAACCCTTCTCGGCGTTATTCTCAACTCGTTCTTTCTTGTCATTGGCCTTTTTAATTATGATGTAATGCCAAGCATAGTAACGACATCGGCAATTGCGATTTTTTCTTCTCTTTTTAATTTTTACTCAATTCTCTTCCTGTTCGGACTCATAACCACAATCTCTGAATGGGGAAACATAAACTGCAAGCCTCACAAAAAAATCCTCTATACTTTTACATTCCCGCTGTTTATTTTTACTTATATTCCGCTTTCAATTATCGCTCTCTTCCGCCGTATCGAGTGGAAACCCATACAGCACAATATATCTAAAAACATAGAGGAATTCCAGAGATAAAAGCGATTATAAGATATGGACCGCAGTCCGCCAAAACACATATGAATGTCGCCGTTTTTTGAGTTTTCCTTTTGATTTATACTTAACTTCTCCCGCAGTGCTAATGTACTGCGGGGATTTTTTTGTATAGCGAAGAGGGCTGAATCTGAAATTTCAGATTCAGCCCTCTTTTTTAAAACAATTACTTCTGCTCCGTTTCGGCACTTTCGCCGGGCTCCGCCGGAACATCGGGAATGGTATTTTCCCCGTCCTCGCGGTCCGGCACGCTTTCGCCGAACAATGCGTAGAACTCTTCCGCCTCCATTGTCTCGTTCTCAATAAGATAATTCGCAACCTCGTGAAGCTTATCCATATTATCAGTCAGAATCTTTGCACAGGCTTCATATGAGCCTTCAACAATATCCCTGACTTCCTCGTCGATAACTCCGGCAATCTCCTCAGAATATGTCCGTTTTGACGCAAAGTCACGACCGAGGAAAACTTCCTCATTATCTGAAACGAAGCTTATCGGACCGAGGCGCTCACTCATTCCGTATTTCATGACCATGTCGCGAGCTATCTGAGACGCGCGCTGAATATCGTTTGACGCACCTGTGGAAATATCATCAAGCACAAGCTTTTCGGCTACACGTCCGCCGAGAAGAGAGATTATCTCCTCGCCCATTGCGGTTTTTGACTTTGTATACACATCTTCTCTCGGAAGCGATATTGTATATCCGTTTGCCATGCCTCGCGGCACGATAGAGATGTGATGTACCGGGTCCTGCGTCTCCAGGAACTTCATGGCGAGCGCATGACCGGCCTCATGATATGCAACAAGCTTATTCTCGCGCTTGCTTCTGACGCGGTTTTTCTTTGCGGGACCTGCTATAATCTTAAGCATCGACTTCTCAATATCGTCCATGCAGACTGTTTGCTCTCCCTTTCGGGCGGCGAGAAGCGCAGCTTCGTTAAGCAGATTTTCAAGGTCTGCAGGAGTGAATCCGCTGGTAGACTTTGCAACCGTCTTAAGATTGATGTCTTGCCCAAGCTTCTTTTTCTTCCCGTGAATCGCAAGCACCTTCTCGCGGTCACGCATATCGGGAAGCCCTACATATACCTGTCTGTCAAATCTGCCGGGACGCATAAGCGCAGGGTCAAGTATATCGGGGCGGTTTGTCGCAGCAATTATTATTACGCCCTCATTATTTCCGAATCCGTCCATCTCAACAAGGAGCTGGTTAAGCGTCTGCTCGCGCTCGTCATGTCCGCCGCCATAGCCTGCGCCGCGGTGTCTTCCGACAGCATCAATCTCATCTATGAATATTATCGCCGGTGCAGCTTTCTTAGCCTGCTCAAATAAATCTCTGACGCGTGATGCACCGACGCCGACATACAGCTCAACAAAGTCAGAACCGGAGATTGACAGGAACGGAACCCCCGCCTCACCTGCAACTGCTTTTGCAATATATGTCTTACCCGTTCCCGGAGGGCCTACAAGAAGCACACCCTTCGGAATTCTTGCCCCTATCTCCGTAAACTTCTTCGGGTCTTTCAGGAAATCGACGATTTCAGAAAGCTCTAACTTTTCTTCCTCAGCACCTGCAACATCGTCGAATGTAATCTTCTTTTTTTCATCACTGCCGAGCTTCGTTCACGCTTTGCCGAAGCGCATGGTCTTGCTTGCCCCGCCGTCGGCCTTGCTGTACATGAAATACCACATAAGCCCGATAACTACAAAAACAAGCACATACGGGAGCAGTACCATCCACCACGGAGTTCCCTCATCAGGAATTCTGTCGTCATCCGTGATTATACCGGCGCTTCTCTGCTCACGCAGAAGCTCACCGACATCTATTCTGAAATCTGCACGCACCTGCGGGTCCGTAAGGTCAAATACAATTACACTCTGTCCCGATTCAAGCGGTTTCTTGAGCTGCATTGTAAGCATGCCGCCGTCTATTACATATTTTTCAACATTTTCAGCTTCAAACTGGCGCACAACATCTGCATAGGTAGGCTCAGCGGCGGTGTTGTCCTCAAGCAAAAATGTAGCAAGCGATATAAGTATTACAACTATAAACAGGAACAATGCTATATCGCGCACGTTGTTTTTCTTCAACCGATGTCACATCCTTAAATAAAATTATTTCTCGTATATTTCGCGTTTTAAAACACCTATATACGGTAAATTTCTGTACTTTTCGTCATAATCAAGCCCATATCCGACGACAAACTCATTCTCTATCACGAAACCGACATAATCTGCAGCTACCTGCTCCAGACGGCGGTCAGGCTTGTCAAGCAATGTGCAAAGTGCAAGTGATTGGGGCCCGCGCGCGGACAGAATCTTCATTACTTTTGACAGCGTGCGCCCCGTGTCGAGTATGTCCTCTACAACTATAACATGTCTGCCCTTTAAGTCGGCATCAACATCTTTTTTAAACCGAAGCTCTCCCGATGTCGCCCCTGTTCCGTATGACGATGTCTGCATAAAATCAATTGTACATGGAAAATCAAGCTCGCGGATCAGGTCCGATGTAAAGATAAGCGAGCCTTTCAATATACATAATATAAGCGGATTTTTGTCCGCATATGCACCTTTTATCTGCTTTGCCAAAAATTTTACTTTTTCTGCAATCTTGTCCTTACTTATGAGGACTCTTTCAATATCCCTCTCCAAGTTTATACACCCGCTTCTTCAGTTATCTCTATATATATCGCGGCATCTCCGGCTTTTGCGGCATACTCCTCATCAATGCCGAAACCGTAAACGCCGACAACACCGTCCTCATCAGCTATTATCGGAATTCCATCGCGCTCTGATAACGGTATATGCTCATCTATAAAAAGCTTTTTTATCATTTTTCCGTGGCGTTTTTTGAGTTTTATGTAATCCCCGGTTTCACGGCTTCGAAGAAACAAGCTCCCTGTTATTTTATCACACGAAACCGAAAAAGTATTTACGGAATTATGAACATTTGCACATTTTTCCGCCTTTTTTACAACGACCTTGTATCTTCCCCAAAAAAGCTCACCCTCATGCAGAGGTATTTTTTCTAATGTCTTCTTTTCGGTCTGCCTTTCAAATATCAGCTTTCCGTACTCGCGGCGAACCGTAAGCCCGCCCGGCATAGACAGCCTTTTTGAAGGCGAGACATCCTTTGCAAGTTCTGCAATAGCTTCTGTATGCTTGTATTCAAGCGTATATATCTTCGCTCTGAGCGTCCTTTTTGCAAAAATTTCCGCGACTCTGCCCCAAAGCGCACGGTGAAGGGACAAAAAGCTCTCCGCAAGGCAAGCATTCTCTCCCGGAAGCTGGATTGATTCCGCCGCTTTTTCGGCAGCATTGTCTAAAAACTGCGCTTCATGGCGCATTATACCCGATGAGCGTGACGCATTCGCAACAGCCTCATCATTTATTTCCGAAAGCACGGGGACAACGAGGTGCCTGAGCTTATTGCGCGAATACACTGTCTCCGCATTTGTCGCATCCTCGCAATACTCTATCATATTCTCTGCCGCATATTTTTCTATATCTCGGCGGGAAACGGATATAAGAGGACGCACTATATTCCCTCGCACGGGTGGTATTCCGCACATTCCGCCAATCCCGCTGCCGCGTGCAAGGTTTAAAAGAAGTGTTTCCAAATTATCGTTCGCGTTATGCGCCGTTGCAATCCTGTCTGCAGAAAGCTCTCCTGCCGCGCGATATAAGAACTCATAACGCGCATGTCTTGCGGCAAGCTCTATCGACTCTCCGCTTTGTTTTGCAAGAGCTTCTACATTCTCGCGGCTGCACACAAGAGGTATTTTGCGCTCATCACAAACCCGCTTTACAAACTCCTCATCCCTGAGTGATTCATCTCCGCGCAGCATATGATTCAGATGTGCGGCAGAAACCGTAATTCCGAGCTCATCACGAAGCCGTATAAGCACATCAAACATCACAGAGGAATCCACCCCTCCGGAGAACGCGCACATAACACGCTCACCGCCCGAGAGCATGTTATACTCCCGTATAGTTTTTAAAACATCAGTAACCATATGAGTTGTCTACCGCCGTAAACTTTGTATACATTCCGTCCCAGTGCAGGTCTATCTCCCCTGTGCTTCCGTGACGGTTTTTCTCAATAAGCACCTTTACCGTCTCAGGTGTTTCGGGATTTTCACGGTAAAGAATCATAACAACATCCGCATCCTGCTCTATCGCGCCCGACTCACGCAGGTCAGAAAGCCGCGGACGGCGCTCTTTTTTATCGCTGTCTCGTGAAAGCTGCGACAGGCACAGTACGGGCACATTCAAATCCTTCGCCATAATCTTCAGTGCGCGCGATATTGCAGCAACTTCATTTGCGCGGCTGTCAGTTCTGACTCCGGACTGGATAAGCTGGAGATAGTCCACAATTACAAGCCCGATATCCTCGCCGAGACGGCGGCATTTTGCCTTCATCTCGCTTACCGTTATTCCGGTCGCATCTGCCAGATATATCTTTGTGTTACCGAGCTCCTCGGACGCGTGCGCAATCGATACCCACTCATCCTCACTCAGCATTCCTGTCCGCAGTTTTTTTGAATCAACAAGCGCCTCACTTGATATAAGGCGAAGAGCCAGCTGCTCATTTGACATTTCAAGTGAAAATACAACAACAGCTTTTTTTGACTGTTTCGCCGCGTTTGCGCATATGTTGAGCGCAAAGCTCGTCTTTCCCACACCTGTGTTCGCCGCAAGAATTACAAGGTCAGAGTTATTAAGCCCCGTAAGGAATGTATCAACGGATTTAAACCCCGTAGGAATCCCCGGGAGCTTTCCTGCATTTTTTGCAAGCTCGCCAAGGTGTGCGTATGTATTTTCAAGCACGTCGCGTATCGGAGCAAGCCCCTTGCTCTTTTTTTCTGTCCGTATATCGTAAATCTTCTGCTCGGCAAGCTCCATTACCTCATCGGCTTCTCCCTCGCCTGAGGAAATAAGCGCGTGAATCTCAGCCGTTGTCTCGTCAAGATTGCGCAAAAGCGCCTTATCACGCACTATCTTTATATATCGCGCTATGTTTGCCGCAGTCGGGGTGATGTCAAGAAGCTGCAGGAGATATGTGCGCCCTCCCGCCGCATCAAGGACTCCGCGCACGGAAAGCTTATCGAGCACCGTTACCGGGTCGACAGTTTCATTAAGCGTAAACATATTTTGAATTGTCTCAAATATGTGTCTGTTCTGCGTCATGTAAAAATCGTCAGTACGCAGATTTTCCATAACCTCAGGTACACATCTCGCATCGAGGAGCATAGACCCCAAAACAGACTGTTCCGCCTCTATACTGTGCGGAAGACGCGCTCCGAAAAGCTCATCCATCAAAAATCCCCCCTGACAGGCTTCTTCTTATGCTTCCTTTACCGTAACCTTAAGCTTGCCGCTTATCTCGGTAAACAGTTTCACCTTGACTTCATATGTGCCGAACTGTTTGATATTTTCATCAAGCACTATCTTGTGCTTATCTATATCAATCTTATGCTGCTTTGATAATGCCGCGGCTATATCCGCCGTTGTTACAGACCCGAACAGTCTGCCGTTTGTCCCCGCCTTTGCAGAGATAACAGCAGTAAGTGCCTTAAGACGCTCGGCAAGCGCCAATGCCGCCTCACGCTCCCTCTTTATGCGCGCCGCCTCTGCCGCCTCCTGCTGCTTTGCCACATTTAAGTTGTCCGCATTTGCCTCTTTTGCAAGGTTCTTAGGAAACAGGAAGTTTCTCGCATACCCGTCGGACACATTCACAATCTGTCCCTTTTTCCCCTGACCTTTGACATCTGCGTTCAAAATTACTTTCATTTCTGTAAATCCTCCTGAAATTCTGATGATTTAAAACAAACATTATCCGAGAACATCATCAATAACGCTCTTTAACTCTTTCGAAACCTCTTCAAGCTCTTTTCCCTTAATCTGCGCGCCGGCAGTCTCAAAATGCCCGCCACCGCCGAGTTTTTCAAGAATTATCTGCACATTTATATTACCAAGCGAGCGCGCCGAAATATTCACAGCGCCCTGACTCTTATATATAACAAATGATGCCTGCACACCGCGGATGGTAAGAAGTTCGTCCGCCGCCTGAGCCGCCATAATCCGGTTGCTCGAGCCGTTGTATTCTGCAATCGCTATGTTTTCGTGGTACATTTTTGCAAGCTTTACCATCTCTGCACGCTTTACATATGTCTCAAGATCATCCTGCAGAGCTCGCTTAAGCTCAGTTGTATCGGCACCTGCGCGGCGCAGATATGCCGCCGCTTCAAATGTACGCACACCGGTTTTCATAGTAAATCGTTTTGTATCGATTACGATTCCTGAAAGCATCGCCTCTGCCTCGCAGTGGAGAATGTCCCTCGTCTCAACAAGGTATTGCAAAAGCTCCGTCACAAGCTCGCAAGTAGACGAAGCGTACGGCTCGTGAAAGTTAAGCACTGCATTCTCTATATAATCGGTGCCGCGCCTGTGATGGTCAATAATTGCCACCTTATTTGCAGATTCCAGAAGCGTCTCCGATTCCACCTGTGACAAACGGTTTGTGTCGACAACTACGAGCAGTGTATTCCCGTCTGCCTCTATAATTGCCTCTTCCTCATCTATAAACACGCCCTCATATTCAGGCGCTTCAAAAAGCTTCCGCAACATGGTGTTTGTCGCTGTTTTGCGGTCCAGAACTATATATGCGCGCGCTCCTATTTTCCGCGCAATGCATGCGATTCCGACTGCGGCGCCGATGCTGTCGTTGTCTGCGCCCTCATGTCCCATTATTATTACGCTTGAGCTGTCCCTGATAAGTCCTGCAAGTGCATTTGCCATAACTCGTGACTTAACCTTCGTCCTCTTCTCAAGCTCCTGTGATCGGCCTCCGAAAAACTCGAAATTAAACCTATTCCTGATAACCGTCTGGTCTCCTCCGCGAGACAGCGCCATATCAATCGCAAGACGCGCGTTCTTGTGGCTCTCGCTGAAATTCTGTCCGTCCTTTCCGATGCCGATGCTGAGGGTAACTCTTATACCGTTCTTGCTTTCTATCTCACGCACGGAATCAAGAATTGAAAACCTCTCATTCATATACTCCTGCAGATATCTTTCCTCAAATATGAACAAATACTTATCGCGCTCATACTTTAAAAAGATACCGTTCGTTTTTTTAATCCAGCTTACTATTCGTCTGTCAATTTCCGCAATCATGGAGGAGCGCTCGGAGTCATTGAGCCCGTTCATTATCTCCTCATAGTTATCTATCATAATGACAGATACTGTCTGACGCGAATTCTCAAACTCCGTCATGCCCTTTGAGTACTCAGTAATGTCTACCCAGTAAAGCGTAATAAGGATTCCGCTTTCCGCAGTATCTCCTGCGCGGAAAAGGCTTCCGTAAACCCTGTATATTCTGTCCCCTACATGCGTCTCCTGAGGACACTCATTCTTCCCCTCAAGAACCCAGCCCATATCAAACTCGGGCATAATATCGAACAAATGCTTCTCAAAAAAGCGCTCCTGCCCGCCGGCGAGCTCTTCAAACTCTTTGTTTCCCCATACAATTTCGCCCGTATCAAGCTTTATTACAGCCATCGGCATAGGAAAATTAAGCGTTGAATCCTTACTTGCACGGTTGACATCTGCAAGCGTTTGCTCAATATAGTTTGTAAGCTCCCTGCTGCGGCGGATTGCCGAATTTCGGAATATCCAATACACCAAAAAACAGGCAGCAAGCTGTGTCGCGGCAATCCATATTTCCGTCAGAAAAAATGACATGACGGCAAACAGAAACAGCATTATAAAACACAGCCTGAATCTCGGCTCTATTACCTTTGAAAAGCGCCTGTTCATCTACCATCATCCTTTCCTGAATCTCTACCTTGCAAAACTTTAATACTAAAAATGTTTATTCTTTATCAGTATATCACAAATTATTCTCATTGTCTATTTCAATGTCACATATTTTTATTAACATTCATTGCCTTCCTTATATTCAAGTCCCGGCACATCTTAACAGAAACAACTGAACACGACACTTTGTGTCGTGTTCAGTTGTTTGGTCGAGGCGACAGGACGAAGTCTTGCTTTGCAAGCCTCCCGTGCTTGACGACCGCAGGCGGTACCCGTCTGCGCACCAACTTCGCTAAAAACGATTATTAATCGTTTTTTTACCGCTCGTTGCCTCCTTGAGGTTCAAGTCCTACCACATCTTAACAGAAACAAGTGAACAGGACACTTTGTGTCGTGTTCAGTTGTTTGGTCGAGGCGACAGGACTTGAACCTGCGGTCTCCTGGTCCCAAACCAGGCGCGATACCAAACTTCGCTACGCCTCGGTATTCAATCTGACGCTTGAGTTTTTATTATAATATATGAAAACTCAGATGTCAACTGCATTTTGGTATTCCGGTTCTCCAAAAAAACAAAGCATCATGCCGGCGCAGAAGCGCCGGCATGAATTTAAAAATGCATCTTATTTTACAAGCTTCTTTGCAGTGTCAACAACGTTTTTAACCGTGAATCCGAAATTCTCAAAGAGCTTTGCATACGGAGCTGATGCACCGAAGCCCTTCATGCAGATAATCTCGCCGTCAAGACCTGCATAGCGGTCAAGACCGAATCCGCAGCCTGCCTCAACAACAACTCTTGCACGAACACTCTTCGGCATTACACTCTCGCGGTATTCCTCAGACTGCATCTCAAAGAGAGACACCGACGGCATGCTTATTACGCGTGCCTTGATTCCGTCCGCCTTAAGCTCATCGTATGCCTTATATGCAAGCTCAAGCTCAGAGCCCGATGCGATAAGAAGCACATCAGGATTCTCTGAATCTCTGACTACATACGCACCCTTGAGAGCTTCTTTTCCCGTTTCCTTGTAGTACGGGAGGTTCTGTCTCGTGAGCGCTATTCCTACAGGGTGCTCTCCGTTTGTAACAGCGTAGTACCATGCCGCTGCGGTCTCATGCCCGTCTGCCGGTCTGAAATCGACAAAACCGGGGATTGAGCGCATGGAAGCAAGCTGCTCTATCGGCTGATGTGTCGGTCCGTCCTCGCCGACACCGATGCTGTCATGTGAGAATACATATGTCACAGGGAGCTCCATAAGTGCCGAAAGACGCATTGACGGCTTTACATAATCAGAAAATACGAAGAATGTTGCAACAAACGGATGAATTCCGCCGTATGCCGCCATAGCATTTGCGATTGCGCCCATAGCATGCTCACGGACACCGAAATGAATATTTCTTCCTGCATAATCCGTGCTGCTGAAATCGCCGCCGTTCTTTATGTTTGTCTTGTTTGACGGTGCGAGGTCTGCAGAGCCGCCGAAAAGATTCGGCATAATGTTTGCGAGGCGATTTATCACATCACCTGAAAGGTTTCTTGTAGCTGCCGCTTTCTCCTCAAAGCTCCAGAACTCGTCAGAATCAAGCTTTGACATGTCGACTTTGCCCGACATTACAAATTCCCACTCTTTTGCAAGCTCCGGATACTTCTCTGCGTACTTCTTAAATTTTGCGTTCCACTCATCCTCGTTTTTATTGAGCTCATTTACAAGCTCAGCCATGGATGCGCGAACCTCTGAAGAAACATAGAACTCGTCTGCAGGCATGCCAAGGTTTTCCTTAAGCTTTGCAAGCTTCTCGGCGCCGAGTGCCTCGCCGTGAACCTGAGCTGTTCCTGCGTTCGGTGCGCCGTAACCGATTTCAGTAGTTATCTTTATAAGCGTCGGCTTTGCAGTTTCTGCCTTTGCTTCGTCAATCGCAGCAGCAATAAGAGCAGTGTCATTTCCGTCCGCTACAGAAAGTGTCTGCCAGCCGTATGCCTCAAATCTTGCGCATACATCCTCGCAGAATGCAAGGTCTGTGCTTCCCTCTATCGTAATTGAGTTTGAATCGTAAAGAACAATCAGCTTGCCGAGACCGAGAGTTCCGGCAAGAGATGCCGCCTCAGAAGCAACGCCTTCCATAAGGCAGCCGTCGCCGCAGAGGACATATGTATAATGGTCAACAATTTCACAATCCGGCTTATTGAACTTTGCTGCGAGATGACGCTCTGCCATAGCAAAGCCGACACCGTTTGCAATTCCCTGTCCGAGCGGGCCCGTAGTAATCTCTACACCGTTTACATAACCGTATTCCGGATGACCCGGGGTTTTGCTCTCAAACTGACGGAACTGCTTAAGGTCCTCAATTGAAAGGCCGTAATCAAACATATGGAGCAGTGCGTACAGCATTGCAGAGCCGTGTCCTGATGACAGAACAAATCTGTCGCGGTTCTGCCACTTTGAGTTCTTCGGGCTGTGCTTCATCTTCTCTGCCCAAAGAGTATACGCCGCCGGCATAGCGCCAAGTGCAATTCCCGGGTGGCCGGACTTTGCCTTATCAATAGCCTCTGCCGCAAGAACGCGCATGGTATCAATTGTTTCCTGCTTTATCGTTTTCATATTTTCACCTCATGCATTTTTGTTTTAAAAGTATTATACACTATTTTTTCATCAATGTACATGTTTTTTTATTTAATTTCGCAATCCGCCAAAAAAGTATTGACATTCACACATTTCAGAGTTTATAATTATTAGGTCTTAATAAACCGTGGGGGTATAGCTCAGCCGGGAGAGCGCTTGAATGGCATTCAAGAGGTCAGCGGTTCGATCCCGCTTATCTCCACCAAATTAAAAAAGTCACTTTTGTCAGCAGACAAAGGTGACTTTTTGTTATTTATTCATTTTATTATACGCAGGACAGACCTTCATGCAAATACCGCAGACCGCGCCGCGCCCGATATTCTGATATGCAGTTTTCATATGCGTGCTGCAGCGCTGAGGATTGAAAACAACATCCTCCCCCGAAATCCGTCTCTCTCCCGAAATTGCGCCCGCCGGGCACGCAGAAACACATCTCCCGCACTCCGTGCACACATCAAAAGCAGGAAGCGCGCAAGGCTCAAATTCGCAATCCGTGAACACAGTAACAAGGCGCACGCGCGCGCCGAAGGTCTTATGCAAAAACAATGCATTTTTCCCGATGCTGCCAAGCCCGGCAAGCCGCGCGACCTTCTTGTGCGAGTACCTTCCCTGAAACGGCTGCTCCAGATGCGCAGGCACGCTCTGCGATGCCGCAACCGTCAGATAATTATATCCTTTCCGGGCAAGGCGGATACCGCACTCAAGTGCGAGCCTGTCAAGAAACGCATTCACTGTCCGGTAATGATGAAAATATGTATATGTCGGCGCATCGTCAATTTCGTCCACGATTGCATCAGAAAGACGCAGTACTATTGAAACAGCGCCGCAAAGCCCGCCCGGCCCGTCGGGCACGCTGCAAAAGCCGACATCCGATGCACCCTGCGCGAGAAGAAATGACGAAAGCTCCTTTTCAAACTGAGTCAAAATATCACCGCCGTATTTTTTTGTTCCCACAAACATTATAGCATACTTCTCCAATTTTGGATACACACACTTTTCCCGATATATATATTACTCTCCGGGCATCAGAAGTCTCAATTGCACTCCCTTATATGTACGTTACAGGCTGTACTCTTTCTCCTGTGCCTGTAAAATTTCTCCCCTTCCTCCTATATACTTTATATATAACTTTCAGGAGGGTTTTATATGGAGATGAATTCTTCAAAATGCGCACACAACTCGCCCTACCCCGAAATAACGGTCGCCGGCCGCGACAGACGCTATGCCGAGGCGATGCTCAGCAATATAGGCTCGGCAAATTCTGAGATGAGCGCTGTAAGCCACTATTTCTACAACGCTCTGATAACGGAGGAGAAACTTCCGAATGTAGCAGAATGCTTTAGCTCCATATCCTCAGTCGAGATGCATCATCTTGAAATTTTTTCAAAGCTTGCGATGCAGCTCGGCGCAGACCCGCGGCTGTGGTCATACTCCCGCTCAAGACCTGTTTACTGGTCTCCGGGATACAACAAATATCCGACTTCGACACGACTAATGGTCGAAACCTCGCTCCGAAGCGAAGAGGAAGCGATTGCAAAATATCGCGAGCAGGCTGCCTGGATAGAGGACTTAAACATCGTCGCTATCCTGAAGCGCATAATACTTGACGAACTTATTCATGTGCAGATATTCAAAAACATATTGAATGATATACAAAAAACATAACAAAGCCGCCACTTCTCAAAAAAGAAGTGGCGGCCTGGCGCGCTGTGGAGAATTCGAATCCCCGACCTTGTGGTCCGTAGCCACACGCTCTATCCAGCTGAGCTAACAGCGCATATTGCTCTACACAGCTTTAATATAATACCACATACATAAAACAAAATCAAGTGTTTTTTTCGTCTTTTTTCAAATTAAAAAAACATCGAAATATGAAACCTCATTTTCGCCTCCGCCATACTCCATTCCGGCGCGTTGTGACAAGGCTGTCATATCAATCGCATATGCCTCCGGCGCGGCAGTCGCCTTTCCCGGAAACCTGCACTTTTGTCCACTTATCGCAGCGCAAGACTTACACAACCTGCAGCCCCCGGCAGCGAGGTGCAGAAAATCCCCATGAAGCTGAGCTTCAGGCACACGGCATTTTTCCCTGTGGCACCGGAGCGCAGAATCCATACCCTCAACATCAAATGAATCTTCTATTTTATATGTATTTTTGCAAATCACCGCAATATTATATGAAAGGACCCGGGCGCGCAGCTCCTCAAATCTTCCTATAAGCGGCGGGCACTGCCAGCTCTTCATATAATTTCCGCAGGCGTTTTTTTTACACAGTTTGAGCAATGACTCACAGAACGGAATATCGCGCACGGAAATCACCGCCGCCTCATCAATCCCGAGCTTCATAAATTTCTCCGCAACATTTTCCACAGTCCACACCTCTTTTTTATTGTATAATTACAGCAACATTTTTTCAAGCAGAAAATTTCCTCTCGCTTATCGCTTGCATATTGTGTTATAATATAATAACAGCATTGTAATAACGGTGATGTATGATGAAGAATAAAATTACAGTTCATATCGGCAGAAACACGGAGGTGTTTTTTCTCGAAAGCGGTACATCGCTGCTCGACGGACTTACAGCTCACGGTTTTGTGCTGTCCGCTTCCTGCGGCGGTTTCGGCAAGTGCGGCAAATGCAAGGTTGAGGCCCGCGGAAGCTTTGATGAGCCGTACCGCGACTTTACGAGGCGAGAAACACTTCTCGCGTGTGAGGCGTATCCTTGCGGCGACTGTTCCGTCTGGCTCACTTCTGCCCGGGCTCCGGCTCCCGAATACAAGCGCATCAAGGCCACATGCGACGGGGACGCGCTCGGAATAGCCTTCGATGTGGGAACAACGGGAATTTCTGCCGTTCTGTGTGATATGAAGAGCGGCGAAACCCTCGCAGAGCTGAGCGAGAAAAACAGCCAATGCCCATACGGTGCAGACATAATGACACGCATCGGCGGTGACAGTGCACTTTTTTCAGCGCTCCTGCGTGAACAGTTAAACTCAATGATTACGCGCCTTCATTCTAAAAAATCGCAGATTTCATATATCGTAATTTCCGCAAACACCGCTCTCTCGCACTTTATAGCAGGTCTTTCCGCAGAGGGGCTTTCACGCGCACCGTTTACACCTCAGGATATGTTCGGGAACGAATACCGCGCGGAGGACCTCGGCATAAAATGCAAAAAGGCAACCGTATACATTGCACCGTCGCTCGGCGCCTTTGTCGGCGGCGATATATCCGCAGGAATCCTGTCCGTCGGCCTGCATCGAAAAAGAAAGCTCTCACTCCTTCTCGACATCGGTACAAACGGCGAGATGGCGCTTGGAAGTTCAAAGGGCATTTTTGTCACATCCGCCGCTGCGGGTCCGGCATTTGAGGGAGCTTCCCTTTCCTGCGGCATGCCGGCAGAACCCGGCGCAATATACGCCTTTGACCCCGTCTCTTTCAAAACAATAGGCGGCGGCCGCCCCCGCGGATTGTGCGGAAGCGGAGCTATTGATATTACTGCAGAGCTTTTAAGGCTCGGCGTCATTACCCGCGGCGGAACGCTCCTTCCTCCCGACGAGGCGCCTGCGATGCAGTCGCGCCTGTCTGTTTCAGACGGAGAAGTTCGGTTTAACATATGTGACTCGGTTTATCTTACGGCGTCTGATGTGCGCGAATTACAGCTTGCAAAGGCAGCTATACGCGCCGCCATGCACACGCTTTTTGAGAAAAACGCCATATCAACCTCTGACATTCATGCGCTCTTTTTGTCCGGTGCGTTCGGCACGCATATAAAGAAGGAAAACGCGGTTGCACTCGGCATTATTCCCGATGAACTGCTTTTAAAATGCATTCCTTGCGGGAACACGGCGCTTGACGGAGCAAAGCTTGCCCTTTTGTCGCGCAAGCACCGGGCAGAGCTTTCAAAAATTCAAAAAAAGTGCACCGTTGCAGAGCTTTCCGGTGACCCTGTTTTTGATGAGGCGTTTCTTAACTACATCGCTATGTAGACGACGGGGATTTTTCCCCGCCGCCGTATTCCGTTACATCATCGACTGGAGACTGTCGATTACACTTCCTGCTGTTTTCAGCATTTTTCCCGTATTGCGCTTTATGCTTTTGGCTGTTTTGCGCTCCTTCGGCACAATTGTAAGTGCAAGAGTGCTCCCGACTATTATTCCTGCCGTCATTCCTTTGTAAAACGGATTCATAAATCAATCACTTTCCTTTCCTCTTCCTCAACCTTATTATCTCCAAAACTCCGCATTATTTCGCGGAAGTTTGTGGAAAAATTTTAAAAACGGAGATGTTAAAAATGAAAAAAACCGCTTTTCTTCTCATCTTATCCATGCTTCTTCTTATGCTTACTTCATGCCTCCCGTCTGAATACGAAAATGTTGCCGATACTCCTGATTCAAACCTTCCCGCGCCGGAATCCGTCGAAGAGGTCTATTCGATGTATAACGCCGTTGAGCGCGGAATGACAGCAGCAGAGCTTGAGGCTAAGCTCGGAAGCGGCGAGCCTGTGTATGACGAGTTCGGCAGGATAAAATATCTGAACTATTTTAACGACAAAAAATCCGCCGGCGTAACTGTAATATATGACGGAGACGTTGTATTGACAAAAACGCTGTACTTTAATACAAAAAGAAATCTCGTCCCTTTTTCCGGACGGTTTGACGAAAACAAAATCCCTCTTATTAAAAATGACATGACCGTCTCTGCCGCAAAAGAAGTCATGGGTTCCATGCCGCTCGAAATTTCCTGCAATTTCCTTCCCGACGGCCCGCTCAGCACGAAAAAAATCTACTGCTGGTACAACGAGGACGCAAGCAGCTTCATGATTCATACGGAAAATGATTTAGTGACAAATGTCGTTCTCCACCGAAACTGATTTGCGACGGTTGACGCACCTCATTTTTTTGGTTATAATATAAGCAATACAGATAACATAAGTTGGGGGATTACATATGAAAAAGATTAAATTCATTGAAGAATTCAAGGAATTCATCTCACGCGGAAATGTCATTGACATGGCAATAGGCGTTGTCGTCGGCGGCGCATTCAAAGGCATTGTCGACTCACTTGTAAATGATATTATCATGCCTTTTGTCGGCTGGCTCATCGGCGGGCTCGACTTCTCAAGTTATGCCATCCCGCTCGCAGAGACAACTTCGGCAGACGGAAGCGTTGTTGTCAACGCTATTCTCTACGGCAAGTTTATAAACAGCATTATAAGCTTTATAATAATAGCATTCTGCCTGTTTATTGTCGTCAAAATCATAAACCGCTTCCGCAGGAAGGAAGAGGCCGCGCCCGCTCCCGCGCCGGAACCGACGCCGAGCGAAGAAGCTGTCCTTCTTTCAGAAATCCGCGACCTTCTCAAAAAGCAATAATTTAACTGAAATTTCTGCCCTGTGCATACTTTCCGCACGGGGCAGATTTTATTTTTAGCCTTTTTTCTCTGTTGATATATGACGATAAATGTGGTATACTTTCTTACGTCACAAAAAGGCAGAGTAGGAAAATTCGGGTAAAGTGCTTCGCGGACGGGGAGTTGTCGCGAGGACGAAAGCGCTTTTTGCGTTGCCGTGATTTTTCCGCATCCCGCTGCAAAAATACGGCTTGCTGTCCTCTTTGTGCCGGGTTTTGTTGTTAAAAACTATTATTAAGGAGGACTTATTTATGCAAAACCGTATCAAATCCTCAGCGGCAGAGCTCCGCTCTGTTTCTTCTCTCGTGATGTGCGCCGCGCTCGTTGCACTGTATATCGTCATTGATATGATATCAGTCTACACTGACCCGACGCAAAAATTCACCTTTACCTTCCTTGTCCTCGCGCTTCTGTCATACCGCTTCGGCATTGTCCCGTCGGCGATTGCGGCAGTCGCATGTGATGTTATCGGATTTCTCATAAAGCCCATGGGCGCATATCATCCGGGCTTTGCAATATCAAAGGTTTTAACCTGCGTCATCTTTGCGCTGTTCCTTTACAGACGCCCGCTTAAGCTCTGGAGAGTTGCGGCATCAAAAGCGATTGTAAATGTTTTTATCAATATTGCGCTTAATACATACTGGGTTTCAACACTTTACGGCAAGGCATACATCGCAGCGCTCGCAGGCCGTTTAACCAAGAACATAGTGCTTCTTCCCGTGGAGATTATCCTCCTATGGCTTGTTCTGAAAGCATTTGAAAGAATTTTGTCAAGGACCGGAAAAAAGTAATTTATTCTGCTCTGTTGAATATACTCATATAAAGAAGCGGAGGTTGATTTTTTGGATATTATCAAGACCATAATCATCGGCATAATACAGGGAATTACAGAGTGGCTTCCCGTAAGCAGCACAGGGCATATGATACTTGCAAACGAGTTTGTTTCCTTAAATGTATCAGAAAGCTTCTGGGAGATGTTCCTTGTAGTGATTCAGTTCGGCTCGATTCTTGCCGTGCTTACACTCTATTTCGACAAGCTTAATCCCTTTTCCAAAAACAAATCGTCTGCAGAAAAAGCGGCTACATACAGCTTGTGGTTCAAGGTCATAATCGCAGTTATACCTGCAGCGGTTATAGGTCTTCTTGCAGATGACTATCTTGAAAGCATTTTCTACAAGCCGCTTCCCGTTGCGATTGCGCTTATAGTGTACGGTATATTTTTTATCCTCATCGAGCGCAGACGAAAAAAAGCAAAAATAGATTCACTTGATACGCTCAGCTACAGAACAGCATTATTAATCGGTATGTTCCAGGTTCTTTCTCTTATCCCGGGGACATCGCGCTCAGGCTCAACAATCCTCGGCGCAATGCTCGTCGGCACCTCCCGCGGAGTTGCGGCAGAGTTTTCATTCTTCCTCGCAATCCCTGTTATGCTCGGTGCAAGCCTCTTAAAGCTCTTGAAATTCGGCCTTGCCTTTTCAGGAAACGAACTGATAATTCTTGCAGTCGGCCTTGTTACGGCATTTTTAGTCTCGGTATTTGCGATAAAATTCCTCATGAGCTATATAAGAAAGCACGACTTTAAGGCATTCGGTATCTACCGCATAATCCTCGGTGCAGTTGTCATTGCATATTTTATGCTCATAAAATAATACAAAAGTCAAAGCAGACGGTTTTTAAAAACCGTCTGCTTTTTTTGCGCACATGTGAGTGCATAACGTAATATACTGATAACAGAGAGACAGGAAAACCGGGGGTCAAACTATCAGCATTATCTGAATTAATGACTGACAGCCCGTTTGTCCGCTCGGAAAGGAATGGTTTGTTATGGATAAAAAGCTCAGCTTTGCTCTGGTAGGCGGCGATATGCGTCAGGCACAGCTTGCCGCTCTCCTTGCAAATGACGGCCACACTGTGCGCGCATACGCGCTTGACAAATGCCCGCTTGCGGAAAATATAAGCCGCGGCGATAACCTCTCAGAGCTCTCGCGCCATTGTGACTGCGTGGTGCTTCCGATACCCGCTCTTACGGACGGAGACCGCCTTAATGCACCGCTGTCTGCCGACTCGTATTTAATCGATGATTTGTTTGCACTCTTTCATACAGGTCAGACAGTTATTGCCGGCAAGGTCAACAATGCGCTTTTTGAAAAAGCAGGACGAAGCGGAATCCGGCTTTACGACTATCTGGAGCGTGAAGAATTTACGGTGATGAATGCTGTCCCGACAGCTGAAGGCGCAATAGAGCTTGCCATGCATGAGCTTTCCAAAACTCTCCACGGCTCAAAGTGCCTTGTCATCGGCTTTGGCCATATAGGAAAGCTTCTCTCAAGCTATCTCAAAGGACTGGGCGCCGATGTAACCGCATCCGCACGCCGGTTTGGTGACCTTGCGTGGATTTCCGCATACGGTTATAAATCAGTTCAGACTTATGATATTTCCGAATCTCTCGGTGATTTTGATGTTATATTCAACACAGTGCCTGCACTCATACTTGATTCTGAGAAACTGCAAAAAGTGAATCAGAACTGCATATGCATCGACCTTGCTTCAAAGCCGGGCGGCATTGACATGCGCGCAGCAGAGCGCCTCGGGATCAAAGCGATATGGGCGCTCTCACTTCCGGGCAAGGTTGCTCCGGCTTCCGCGGGAGCTGCAATGCAAAATACAATATACAATATTTTAAACGAATGGGGGATTGAAGGGTGAAGAAGATTTCGGTCGGCTTTGCCCTCTGCGGTTCATTTTGCACCTTCAGCAGGGTAATTCCTGAAATTGAGCGTCTTGTAAACGAAGGCTATGATGTTTTTCCTATTATGTCAAATGCGGCGTACACAACAGACACTCGCTTCGGTGCTGCAAAGGATTTTTCATCACGCTGCGAAGAGCTGTGCGGCAAAGAAATCATAAAAACAATTGCAGAGGCAGAGCCAATCGGCCCTAAAAAACTTATTGATGCACTTATTATTGCTCCATGCACCGGAAATACCCTGGCAAAGCTCGCCTGCGGCATAACCGATACGCCCGTCACGATGGCGGCAAAGGCGCATCTGCGCAACGGCCGCCCGCTCATTATTGCCGTTTCCACTAATGACGGTCTTGGAATAAACATGAAGAATATCGGACTTCTATCTTCGACGAAAAATATATTTTTTGTTCCCTACGGTCAGGACGATCCCGAAAAAAAGCCCACCTCTCTTGTGGCTGATATGTCGCAAATTTCAGCCACTTTGCGCACGGCGCTGAGTAAAGAGCAGATTCAGCCGATTCTTACCTGAAAGTCTGTATCATACAATAAATTACGGAGCCGTATTTGACTGATACGGCTCCGCGTAATGATATTACAGAATGACGGATGCAATATAAAAATATATCAGCAATGAAATCGAGTCCACTATCGTAGTGATGAACGGGCTCGCCATAACAGCAGGGTCAAAGCCTATTTTTTTCGACAAAATGGGCAATGAACAGCCTACAAACTTTGCGCATACCACAGTTACGATAAGAGCGAGTGATACGACAAGTGCAACTGCTGTTGTTACCGAATCAAAAATAATAAGCTTCATGAAATTTGCTGCTGCAAGTGCAATTCCGCAGAGCAGAGACACGCGGATTTCCTTCCACTGTACCCTGAATATATCGGAAAATTCGATTTCTTTAAGCGACAGACCTCGAATCACCGCAACGGAGGACTGGCTCCCTGAGTTTCCTCCCGTTCCCATCAGCATGGGAATATATGCAGCAAGCACTCCTGTCGCGGCAAGCGCCGACTCGAATTGCATGATTATAAGGCCGGTAAATGTGGAGGAAAGCATAAGCAGCATAAGCCACGGTATACGAGCCTTCCACAGCTCCCACACGCTCATCTTAAGATACGGTCGGTCAGACGGGGTGATAGCCGCCATTATCTCAATATCCTCTGTGGCTTCCTCTCGGATAACATCGATTGCGTCGTCAACCGTGACTATTCCTACAAGTCTCTCCTCGCGGTCCACAACAGGCAATGCTATAAGATCGTATTTACTGAATTTATTCGCTACATCTTCCTGGTCGTCAAGCGTATGGACCGAAATCGCATTTGAGTCCATTATTTCGTCAATCGTCTTCTCGTCATCCGACATAAGCAGCTTCTGAACGCTCACCGTTCCTATAAGCTTGCGGCTCTTACCCGTAACATAGCAGGTGTATATCGTTTCCTTGTCTACTCCCGTTCTGCGGATATGCTTTATCGCCTCGGCGACGGTAAGCTCAGGCTTAAAATCCACATATTCGGTAGTCATCATGCTGCCTGCGCTGTCATCCGGATACTTAAGTATTTCGTTAATCATTTTGCGCATCTCAGGGTCAGCCTGCATAAGTATACGCTTCACGACATTTGCCGGCATCTCCTCAACAAGGTCAACAGCATCATCTACATACAGCTCATCTACAACCGCCTTGAGCTCACTGTCCGAAAAACCGCGGATAAGAAGCTCCTGAAGCTCTGACTCCATCTCTACGAATGTCTCTGCCGCGAGCTCCTTTGAAAGAAGCCTGAAGACAAGCGGCATGCGGTCTCTCGGCAATTCATCAAGAAGACCGGCAATATCTGCCGGAGCTATTGTGTTTAAAATTTCCCTTAGTTCTGAATATTTCCGCATTTCGACAAGCGAAAGTATTTCCTCCTCGAGTGCGGCGTTTTTCTCGTCCATTGTCACCTTTCCTCCTTTTTCGCTCAGTATATTATTGAAGCAAAGGCACAACAATCAGGCAAAAGAATCAGTGAATTATAACGGACCTGCACACTGCGGCAGCATGCCCAATTTTCCTACTTCGCCCGTTGTCTGTGCTTCCACTACCGCCTGCGTCCATTATTTTTTCACTCTCCTTATACTATTATTTTATATCCCGAAGCATATAATAACTATGCCTTGAATACAACCTTTCCGTCGACCATCGTCATCACTGCATTGAATTTTTCATCAAGTACGGCAAGATGCGCGCGCTTTCCTTCTGATATTGACCCAAGTCGGATCGTAGCCATGTCGTTCTGTGAGCC
>JAZRPG010000033.1:0-1534 GCA_045649105.1 Eubacteriales bacterium | reverse complement strand
CTGATTTTTCAAGATACACGGTGCAGCCGGGTACCAAAAGCTCACGGCAGCGCCCCGTGTTTTTTACGTGAACGGTTTCCTCCCTGCCGTCAATGAGAATCCTTGCAATAAAGCGGTTGGGACGTGAAAGGAAAATTCCCTGTTTTATATTCCGATAGTTCATATTATCACCGACGTAATTATACCACGTTTTCGGGGGGAACGGAATAATAATTTATAAAAAGGACTTGCAAAACGGATATTTTTATTATATAATAACAAAGCTGATTATATGTCGGCTGAAAAAGAACATAATATTTTTGGATTTTGCTTCTGTCATGCGGTGTGTTGGTCCTGTGCGACGGAGCGCCGCGAACCATGTCAGGCGGGGAACCGAGCAGCATTAAGCGGTCAGCCCGTGCGACACAGTCCGCCTGCACACCGTGTGACAGAGGCAAAATTTTTTGTTCTGTGAACAAAAAATAGTGATGTTCGTTTCCGCGGGAAACGAGTTATGTTGCTTCGCAGTGATGTTGTCCTTCGGACAGTGATGTATTTGCTTCGCAAATGTTTCGGAAGACACTTCCGTGTCTTGCTCCGCTTACGCTCTATAGGTGTAGGGGATGGTGTCCCCGACATCCCGCAGATTAATATTGAATTCAAAAGCAGTTTTTTCCGAGGCGCAGATTTTTGCGTACCACGGATATAAAATCAGACAATTTATTTTTGCAATACGGGACGTCGATGACGCCGTCCCCTACAAAAAGAAACAGAAAAGTGTGGTGGAAGTTATGTACAGAGTTTTATACAGGAAATGGAGACCGAAGGTGTTCGCTGATGTTATCGGACAGCCTCAGGTTACAACTACAATTGCATCTCAGGTAAAGGAAAACAGACTTTCCCACGCCTATCTTTTTACGGGTTCGAGAGGTACGGGCAAGACCACCTGTGCAAAAATTTTCTCCAAGGCGGTAAACTGTCTTAATCCCGTAAACGGCGACCCCTGTAACGAGTGTGAAATCTGTAAGGGCATAGATGCAGGCAGTGTTCTTGACATTGTTGAAATAGACGCAGCCAGCAACCGAGGAATTGAGGATATAAGAATTTTAAGGGATGAAGTGAATTTCACTCCCTCTCAGGCTAAGTACAGAGTTTACATCATAGACGAGGTTCATATGCTCACCATTGAGGCCTTCAATGCCCTTCTCAAGACCCTTGAAGAGCCGCCCGAGCACGTAAAGTTCATTCTTGCGACAACAGAGGTGCACAAGCTCCCTGCAACCATACTCTCCCGTTGTCAGAGATTTGATTTCAGAAGAATTGAGCCTCAGTATATTGCACAGCGTTTAAAGTATGTGGCAGAGCAGGAGGGTGCAGAGCTTTCTCACGATGCGGCAATGCTTATAGCCCGTATTGCGGACGGCGGTATGCGAGATGCACTCTCGCTTCTTGACAGATGTATAAGCGTGTCCGATTCCGTGACGGTTGATACCGTATCAGCTTCTGCCGGTCTTATGGGCAGAGAGCATATCTATTCTCTTGTGCACGCTATAGC
>JAZRPG010000032.1:0-8828 GCA_045649105.1 Eubacteriales bacterium | reverse complement strand
TCTGATGATGATACTGCTTTTTTTTTGGCAGGGGTAGAAGGACTCGAACCCTCAAGAACGGTTTTGGGGACCGGCATGTTACCATTACATCATACCCCTAAATAAAGTCAATATTAAGCTGTTCAAATGTTGTAATACCTGAATAAGTAAAGTTCCGGAGATGTTTTGCTTAACCTGAACCATACCCATGTATATTCAACTATGATAGTTTAACATGACTTTAAAAAATTTGCAATAGTTTTTCGAAAAAAACATGTTTTTTCTAAGACGAGTTTTTCTTTTTACTTCAGCTTTATTTTTCGCAGTCTCAGCGCGTTTAAGACAACGGTAACGGAGCTGAGTGACATTGCCGCGGCAGCTATCATCGGGTTGAGCAGGGGACCGCCGAGTGCGTACAGAACTCCTGCCGCTATCGGTATGCCCACGGTGTTATATGCAAATGCCCAGAAGAGATTTTGCTTAATGTTTCTTGTGACAGCTGCAGAGATAGTCATTGCAACGGAAATACCGCCTAAATCATTTTTCATAAGAACTATATCTGACGTTTCTGCCGCTATATCCGTTCCGCTTGCGACTGATATTCCTATGTTTGCCGTTGCGAGTGCGGGGGCGTCATTTATTCCGTCACCAACCATGCAGACAATATTGCCGTCATTCCGGAGTTCTTTAATAGTTTTACTTTTTTCATTTGGCAACACTTCACTGATGACATTTTGGATTCCCACATTCCGAGCGATTGCATCGGCTGTCCTTTTGTTGTCACCTGTAAGCATGTATACCTGAACACCCATATCTGTCAGCGTTTTTACAGCGCTTTCTGAGCCACTCTTTACGGGGTCGGAAATTGCAATAATACCTACTGTAGTACCGTCAATCGCGATGTATACGGGCGTTTTTCCCTCTCCGGCGAATTTTGATGCCGCCTCTTTAAGTTTTTCTGAGGGTTTTACAAGCATACTGTTTCCGATTGAAACATAGGTGCCGTTAACTTTTGCAGTGACGCCGAGTCCGACATTGTATTTAAAATCTATGGCCTCCGGTATTTCAAGCGAGCGTTCGCGCGCTTTACGAACTATTGCCTCGCCGATAACATGCTCTGAACCGAGCTCACATGCAGCGGCAAGAGCGAGCAGGTAATCTTCGTTAAGTTCGGTGAAAATATCCGTTACTGACGGATTTCCTTCCGTTACTGTTCCTGTTTTGTCAAGAACAACAACATCTGTTTTTGAGGTTTGCTCAAGTGCTGTGCCGCTTTTAAAGAGGATGCCGTGTTCCGCGGCGGTTCCCATTCCGGTCATAATTGCGACGGGAGTCGCAAGACCAAGTGCACATGGGCAGGAGATTACGAGCACGGAAATAAAGATGCCAAGTGCAAAGTAGAATTCCTTTCCGAGTAAAAGCCAGACAGCGGCAGAAATAATTGCTAATGAAATTACAATTGGAACGAAATATCCTGATACAACATCAGCAAGACGCGCGATAGGCGCTTTTGAGCCCTGAGCCTCTGTAACTGTTTTAACTATTTTAGCAAGCATGGAGTCTTCGCCGACATGTGATGCCGAAATTTTTATAAGTCCGTTCCGGTTTATGCATGCACCTATTACTTCATCGCCTGCAACTTTTTTAACAGGCATGCTCTCGCCTGTCACCATTGATTCATCTATGCTTGTTTCTCCGGAGAGAATAACGCCGTCTACAGGAATGCGCTCCCCGGGGCGGACAATAACAGTATCGCCAACACAAACGTCCTGAATTTTAACCTCGGCTTCAAGCCCATCGCGGATTATGCGTGCAGTCTCCGGAGTGAGGGCAATGAGTTTTCGCACGGCTTCGGATGTTTTCCCGGTTGCGCGCTTTTCGAGATATTTACCGAGCATAACAAGCGCGATTATCATGGATGCTGACTCGAAATAGAGTCCGTGAACGGCATGTGTGTTTCCTGACCACACAAGAATTGTTGAATATATGCTATAGCCAAGTGCAGATAAAGTGCCTATGGCTATAAGTGTGTCCATATTAGGAGCACCGCGCACGAGAGAAGAAAAACCCGATGTGTAGAAACGCCATCCGCAAATTATTACGGGGACGGTAAGGATAAACTGTATTGCAGTAAGTGTGCGTGGCCCTGCAAGGAAGGCCGGCAGTGACAGTATGCCAAGCATCGGCCCCATTGCAATTATAAACAATGCGGCGGCAAAAATCAGCGAAACTATAAGACGGATACGCTCATTGCGGAGCTTTTTGCCGTTATCGGTTATTTCCTCTGCAGGGAGAGATGCCTTGAACCCGATACTGTTTATCGTATCGATGAGCTTCTTTACGGGTAAAGCTTTATCTTGATATCGAATACTTGCGGTAGATGCGGCGAGGTTTACGGATACGGAATCCACCCCATTAAGCTTTCCGACGGTTGTCTCAACAAAACGCGCGCAAGAAGCGCAGTGCATACCGTCAACTTTAAGAATAACATTGGTACTACTCAAAATAATCACCTCAAAAATGTATATATATCCCAAATGTGCAAATAATAGGCGTAATTAAATATTCGTAACAGAAAGGAAGTTTATTATGGATTTAAACGGAACAAAGACGCTTATAAACCTTGCACGCTCCTTTGCAGGAGAGTCACAGGCGGCGAACAGGTACCGCTTTTATGCGAGCAGAATAAAGAAGGACGGGCACGAGGTTCTTTATCGTATAATAAGCGAGATAGAGAATAACGAGCGCGCACACGCAAAAGTATTTTTTAAGTATATAACGGATAATGAAAGCTCGGGATATGACAATATCGATATTGACGGAGGATATCCGTATAAGCTCGGAGATACGCCTGTAAATCTCGAATCCGCGGCAAGCGGGGAAGAAGACGAGGCAACAATAATATACCCCAAATTCGCCGAAATAGCAAGAGAAGAAGGTTTTTTAGAGATTGCCGCAACTTATGATTTAATAGCAAGTGTAGAAAGTGAGCATAAAAAAATGTTTGAGTCAATGCTCAGACATATAAATGACGGGACTCTTTACAAAAGGGCAGAGCCGGTAAGGTGGAAGTGCGAAAATTGCGGGTATGAGTATACTTCAAAGCATGCGCTTGAGGTATGTCCGCTGTGTAAGCACGGCATTGGATATATGCGCGCTTCATTTTAAGAAAACAATGGCATCTGTAAAGCTACATTGCTTTTCAGATGCCATTGCAAAAAATAAGTTAATTACTTAAGGCCGAGTGCGCTTCTTGTTGCGTTTCTGCATTCAGCTCTGTATCTCTCAGTGATGTGCTCAAATGCAGCCTTTGTAGCGTACCATGTGCGGTCAGGTGACTTTGCTCTGTAGTCGTTTGCATCAGAGCCGCGATAACCCCAGGCGAAAATTGTTCTTGCGCCGGCATCATAAACTGCGTCAGCAGCAGCGATGATTTCCTCCTCGCGGTCAGTCGGGTTATTGAATGTCTGTATCCAGAGATTGTGGTCCTTGTTGTACTTTTCGCAAATGTCTATATTCTTTTTAGCAAGCTCATAGACGTATTTGTATGTTTCGGGATAACCGTTTGCAACGTTTACCCAATACGGGTCAGAGCCTATGTTGTCAAGTGAAGGAGTAGAAATGATGGAGTCAAGATCTACACCCTGGTTTTCAAAGAACATTACGCAGACTGAGTTGTACATGCCGTTCTTTTTTGCGTAGGCGGAAACAGTTTGAATGTAATTTGAAATTGACCACTTGCGGAATTCATCAACTTCTTTTGTGATAACAGTCGGCATCGGCTTGTTGTAACGCTCTTCAAAGAGCTTCTGGCAAGTTTCGCAGCGGCAGGTCCAGTTTACTGCGCCATCTTCAAGCTCCTTATAGTAAAGGCGGGGTTCATCCCAGTAGAGCTTCTGTCCTCCTGCTTCGAGAACGGCGTCAATCCAACGCTTTGTAAAGTCAACAAAGGACTGCTGGTTGTAGCATGCAGAAGTCGGATGCATTGTGCCATCGTTATAATACTGATGTGCATCCGGATAATATGCCAGGAAGTGTGACTTGTCTCCCGGAGCACCGCCGAGACCCCAGTTGTCGACCATTACATCAAGACCGTAGTACTTTGTGATATCGAATATCTCTTTCATTATGTTCTTGTGTCTGTCAAGGTCGTTGTGTGTGAACATGTGCAGAACTGATGTGAATCCGCTTGCTGCAAGATCCTGCATATCCTCGCGGATGTGTGTGAGCATGCGGTTGCCGTGGTAGGCAACGCCTTTTACGAGTGGCTTGTAGTTTTCCATTTGTATTGCCTCCTGAAAAATTTATTTTTTAATACATCTTGATTCAAGATAGAAGCGCTTGTCCCATGCATGCCCCATAGAGAATGCCTTGCGGGGAAGAGCTCCGTCATGAATTACTGTAGGGAAGAGATCGTCTTTTTTGATGACCTCGAGAAGGAAACCGATGTTTCCCGGTTTGCTGCCCAGACGCTCAACTACGTCTGCGCCGTGAATATAGTCAACGCGTCCGCCGTTCTCGGCAATATACTTGTCGAGGAATTTCTGAAGTGTACCTACGGTGAGATTGGATGACGGATTGGAAATGCCTATTTTTTTTCTGCCGGCATTTGTTATAACCTCAAATGACTGCTCTGCGTTTTCTGAAAGCTCATACTCCTCTGAGAGACACTTGAGTAAATGCTCTGCGTCGATATCGAAAACAACGCGGTGTATTGCGTCAAATTCAAGAGAATCATCATGCAGATTAACAAGCTCAACAAGAGCATATCTTGAAGGATGCGTCCTCCATTCATCTTCCGGCAATGTTTCTTTAATGCGGGTGAAGCACTCCTTTGCGGTTGCGAGTGAGTGGTTTCCGTCACCGACGGCAAATTGCAGAACGCCTTTTCCTGACACCTTGTACTTTTTCTCAAAGGAATCCTTGTCAGCAAGCGCCAGAAGAGCTGCGTCGATGCGCTTTTCATCGTCTGCGTTTACAAAATATCCGCGTATATGACCGGAATCCTGCATAAGCGGGAAGTCATATGCAACATCAAGACTTCCGGCTTTGTCAATAAGCGGTTCAATGACGGTTTTTTCATGGTCATCGATGAGCAGCATAATGTGCGGAAGCTCAAGACGGGCATTCTCGCGAACACGTACGCGCGGAGGTATGCGCTCTAAAACCGTCCCTTCGGTGGCACGGATTTTAGACTGCGAACCGGGCATGTAATCATATTCCATAAGGTCGACAACGCCCATGAGGCCGTGACGCACCTTTCCGTCGCGTTGCTTGCGCTCTACGTAAATGTATTTTGAAACCGGAGCGTTAAAAATACCGGAGGATATGTAGTCGTTCATAGTGCTGTTTATAGCTGATATTCTTGCGGAGGTATCTCCCGACTCGAGATAAATTTCGGGAAGTGTCACATGAAGAGTGGAGGGTGAATCTCCGACAAAATCAGAAACGGCATTCCAGTATTCGGGTTCTGAGGTATACTGGTCACATGCCACAACACTCCATTTCTCCATATTGACTTTTTTTGACGGTAACAATATGTCACCCGGAGAAAAAACTTGATTGTTCATTTTTTCTTGCTCCTGAATAATTTGTAGAATAATGTAGAATAATAAATAATAATAAGCAAGCATAATTATATTTTAAAAGAACTTGAATGTCAATAGACATATGCTGTTTTAAGAGGGGATTCAAAACAAAAAATGGCTTATGTATATTTTGATTTTTGATATTGACATGTGGCAAAAATATGTTATAATTATAACAGAGACGCGGGAGTGACTCAGTGGTAGAGTGTCACCTTGCCAAGGTGAAAGTCGCGAGTTCGAATCTCGTCTTCCGCTCCAGGCAGCATATGCTGCAAGTGCGCGTTCGTGGCTGTTTGTCGCGGACGCGCTTTTTAAATAATTCGGAGGAGGAGCTTGCATTGGAAAGAGAATATGTCATCGTGACCGACTCAACTGTGGATTTGACAGCAGAACTTATTTCAGAGCTTGGACTTACAGTAATTCCTATGAGCTGCACAATTGGCGGGGAGACTCTGTATGATACTACGGACAGCAGTGCGGTGCAAAATTTCTATAAAAGATTGCGCGCAGGAGAGGTTTCGACAACATCTCAGATAAATTCCGAGAGATTCCGTGAGTGCTTTGAAAAAATTCTTGCTGATGGAAAGGATATCCTGTATCTCGGTTTTTCATCAGGAATAAGCGGTACTTTTCAATCCTCGTGCATTGCAAGGCAGGATATTTTAGAGTCCTCTCCGGACAGCGTTATAGAAGTAGTAGACACGAAGTGTGCATCTATGGGGCAGGGTCTTATTGTATATTATGCGGCTAAGATGAAGCAGGCGGGCAAAAGCCTTTTTGAAGTGCGCGATTGGGTGGAAGCCAATAAGCAGAAGGTGAACCATTTTTTCACTGTTGATGATTTAAGCTTCCTGCAGCGCGGAGGGCGGATTTCTTCAACTGTGGCAATACTTGGAGGGATTCTGAATATAAAGCCGGTCCTTTTCTGCAATAATGAAGGCAAGCTTTGTCCTTATATGAAGGTTCGCGGGCGGAAGAAGGCGCTTGATGAGCTTGTCAATCAGATGGAGAAGTGTATTGAAGATCCTGAAGGGCAGATGGTATTTATAAGTCACGGCGATGCCGAGGCTGATGCAAAGTATGTTGAGAATGAGGTGCGCAGCCGGTTTGATATTTCTGATGTAAAGATAAATTATATCGGCTCAACGATAGGGTCCCATTCGGGCCCGGGCACGATTGCGCTGTTTTTCCTCGGAAAAGAACGGGACTGATTTAATTAATGAAAAGAGCAACGGTTATCGCAGGTTCTGCGTCTGTCGTTGCTCTTTTTTATGCGGATATGGATGCCCGCCTGCGGGATGGGCGCAAGCGGGCTATATGAAAGAGCGGTGCGCAAAAATTATACCATGCCCGCTGTATCAATAGGAGGAAAGGTAAGGAATAATCGCAAGCTGTGCTTCACCGCTCTGCTCATTTACAGAATATGCCGGTGCGGGCGTAAATGTTACGCATAAATAGATTGACCTTTTCGTTTCTTTGATATAAAATAAGGTATATTCAATTTATATGGAGGACATCAGTATGATTAAGGTTTCACCTTCAATTTTATCAGCAGATTTTGCAAATCTCGAAAGCGAGATTAAGCGCCTTGAAAACGCAGGTGCGGATATGGCGCATGTCGATGTTATGGACGGGCATTTTGTACCCAATATAACAATCGGCGCACCTGTGGTAAAGGCGATTTCAAAAATCAGCTCAATTCCGCTTGATGTGCATCTTATGATATCTGACCCTGATTTTTATCTTGATGATTTTATAAAGGCAGGCTCACATATAATAACCATACATGAGGAGTGCGACTCTGACATAAGAAAGACACTGGAGCGGATAAAGGAGGCGGGTGTGCTGTGCGCGCTTTCCATAAAGCCGAAAACTCCGGTAAGCGCACTTGAAAAATACATTGATATTCTTGATATGGTGCTTATTATGACGGTTGAGCCCGGATTCGGCGGGCAGAAGTTTATTGCGGAATGTCTGCCGAAAATCGGTGAGACAAGGGCGCTTATAAATGCAAGAAATCCGAAATGTCTTCTTGAAATTGACGGGGGAGTTACTCCCGATAATGTAGAGGCGGCAAAGGCACAGGGTGCGAATGTTATAGTTGCGGGCTCTGCTGTGTTCGGTGCAGCTGATATGGCAGTCGCGATAAGCGAGCTGCGCAAGTAGCGGATATGAGGGTGTGATAAATTGGTGCAACGCAAAAAACAGAGCTTTATGCAGGGCGCGCTGATTCTGTCTGTCGCCGCGCTTATAGTTAAAGTGCTTGGTGCGCTTTTCAAAATTCCGCTTACCAATATTCTCGGCGGAGACGGAATGGGCTATTTTTCCACGGCCTATGATTTATATATGCCTGTATATGTAATATCGAATGCAGGGCTTCCTGTTGCAATAGCCCGAATAGTGGCAGAAAGCGCATCACAGGGGCGTTTTCGTGATGTGCGGAAAACGCTTAAAATTGCAAATACCGTATTCCTGATAACGGGAACAATAGGTTTTTGCCTTATGTTCTTCGGTGCGGGGTTCTTTGTCAAAACCATAAACAATCCCGGTGCGTATCTTGCCGTTATGGCCATGGCGCCGACAGTATTCTTCGTGTGTCTGACATCAGCGTATAAGGGATATTATGAAGGTCTGCAGAACATGTATCCGACGGCAGGTGCGCAGGTAATTGAGGTTGTTGTAAAGCTCATACTCGGACTTGGGCTTTCTATGACTATGTATAAACTCGGGATAGCTGAGTTTAACAAATCGGGAACGGTTTTGGGCACAGTGTTTGATTCTTATGAGGCGGCGGAGCTCAGAGTATTACAGCTTGCGGCAGCAGGTGCAATTCTCGGCGTTGCTTTCGGAGCGTTGGGAAGCTGGCTTTCCGTATATATAAGGCACAAACGGCGCGGTGACGGCATTACGGCTGAGGAGCTTTCGGTTCCGCAGGAGGAGTCGTCCGGCAGAACGATTTTTAAACGGATAGTAAAGGTGGCAATCCCGATTGCTCTCGGTTCGTGCGTCGGACAGCTTACGGGAGTTATAGACCTTTGGTCCGTTCTTAACCGTCTTCATTTTGCAGTGGACACAAATTTTGAGGCGTTGGCGCAGGTGTACGGAGCGGCAATCCCTCCGGGAAAGTCTCTTGAGAGCATACCGAACTATTTAAACGGATGCTATAAAGGTATGGCGGTTACGCTGTATAACCTCATTCCGACCTTCACGGTTGCATTCGGTGTAAGCGCACTGCCCGCGATAACCGTTGCATGGACAGAA
>JAZRPG010000031.1:0-2496 GCA_045649105.1 Eubacteriales bacterium | reverse complement strand
GCGACTTATCCTCTGATTTTCCCATTATGCCGAGAACATCCGCAAGCTCGTGCACGCGCATGAGGCATTCCTTTGCAAATTCCTTTGTACCGTGCGATGCAAGTGCTGTATTAACATCACGCACAAGCTCAAAAACTGCGGCAATGGCATCGGCAGTATTTAAGTCATCATCCATTGATTTTATAAATTTCTCCCTGTGCTTATCAAAGCCCGCAAGTACAGACTCGGCTTCCTTTGAAATTTCGCCGTCTGCACCGTTTTCGGCTATGAACTGCATATTTTCGCGCGCGTTATACAGACGCTCAAGGGCAGCTTTGCTCTGTTCAAGCGACTCACGCGAGTAATTTATCGGGCTTCTGTAATGTGCTGAGAGCATAAAGAAGCGAATCGGCTCATACCCGTAGACCTCCGCCGCCTCACGCACCGTAAAAAAGTTCCCGAGCGACTTGCTCATTTTTTTATTATCAATATTCAGGAATGCATTATGCAGCCAGTAGTTTGCAAACGGGCAGCCGTTTGCCGCCTCGCTCTGCGCAATTTCGTTCTCATGGTGCGGGAATGTAAGGTCCACTCCGCCTGAGTGTATATCAATCGTCTCTCCAAGGTAACGGTTTGCCATTGCGCTGCACTCTATATGCCAGCCGGGGCGACCCTTGCCCCATGGCGAATCCCATGACGGCTCGCCCGGCTTTGCAGCCTTCCACAGTGCAAAATCCGTCGCTTCCTCTTTTTTCTCGCCGACGCTTATGCGTGCGCCTGCGACAAGGTCCTCAAGCGGCTGCTTTGACAGTTTTCCGTAGCCCTTGAATTTGAGCGCGCGGAAATACACATCGCCCTCCGACTCATATGCATAGCCGCGGTCAACAAGCTTTCCTACCATATCAATTATCGCATCGATATTCTCTGTCGCACGCGGATGAATCGTTGCGGGATGTATGCCGAGGCCCTTTGCATCCTCGAAATATGCATCTATATACTTATCGGCGATGTCGCGGTAGGACACGCCTTCCTCATTTGCCTTATTAATAACCTTATCGTCAATATCCGTAAAGTTCTGAACAAACTTTACCTTCAATCCGCGATATTCCATATACCTGCGCAAAACATCAAACACGATAAACGGGCGCGCATTTCCTATGTGAAAATAGTTGTACACGGTGGGGCCGCAGGAATACATCCTTACCTCGCCGTCATTTATAGGAACAAATTCTTCCTTTTTTCTTGTCATTGAATTAAAAAGCTTCATTTTTTGCTACCTTCTCCTTTTGCGTTTTTCGATACACTCAGCACGCTGCCAAAGCCCCTGAAATATTCAATTCCCGACACAACGGTAACAGCCGCAATAAGCCAGACCGTAATGTCTCCGATGCTTGCGCCGAGTATATATGCAGGAACATCTGCTATCGGCGTAAAGAGCAGGGCTATGCCCATAATCTGAATAAATGTCTTTATTTTGCCCGACTTCTGTGCCGCTATTACAATCCCCTCGCCCATTGCGACTATGCGCAGCGATGTTACCACAAACTCACGCGCAATCACGAGCATTGCAGGTACGCTTCCCATAATCCCGCGCGACACAAGCACGAGTATCGCCGCGGCAACTAAAAGCTTATCTGCAAGCGGGTCAAGAAACTTCCCGAAGGTCGTTACCTGGTTGTACTTTCTCGCGATATATCCGTCCACCCAGTCTGTAACGCTCGCGACAAGAAAAATCACAAGCGCCCACACATCGCCTGACGGCGCACCGCAGAGTGCCGCAATCATAAATGCGGGAATCATCAGAATCCTTACTATCGACACCACATTTGCAACAGTCATATATAATACCCTCCTATTTCGCCTCTCCGACGAGGTCACCGTCGAGCTCTTCCGTTATTAAAACCTCTGTAAATTCGCCCGGCCGTATTCCTTTTCTGCCCTTGAAAAACACCTTTCCGTCTATCTCGGGAGAGTCGGCATAGCTTCGTCCGAAGTAGCACTCGCTGTATCTGTCATACCCCTCGCACAAAACCTTAAGCGTTTTCCCCATAAGGCTTTCGTTGTATTTGTCCATTATACGCGCCTGCAGTGCGCCTATAAGCTCTGCGCGGCGCTCCTTAATTTCGTCGTCCGTCTGGTCCGGAAGTCTTGCAGCCGCTGTCCCCTCCTCGCGCGAGTACGGAAACACGCCTGCACGCTCAAGCTTATATTCGTTCAGGAAATCGCACAGCTCCTCAAATTCCTCGTCCGTCTCACCGGGAAACCCTACGATAAGACTCGTTCGTATAACGACGCCGGGGATTCTCGCACGGAGCTTCTTTATAAGCGCCTCTATCTCTGAACGGACAGTGCGTCTGTTCATCAATTTAAGCAGTCTGTCATTTATATGCTGTATCGGTATATCAAGATACTTTACAATTTTGTCCTCTTTTGCGAGAACATCTATAAGCTCATCGTCTATTATATCGGGGTACAGATAATGCACGCGTACCCACTCTATTCCGTCAATTCGGCACA
>JAZRPG010000030.1:0-21259 GCA_045649105.1 Eubacteriales bacterium | reverse complement strand
CCGCCCGATTCTTCCGGGCGACGATGAGGTACATGAAAATCCGCGTTCGCGCTCGGCAAAGCTCCGGGTCGCAGAGCGAGTATGATATGAGGGGGAAGCAGAACATGCAGGCTGTTGCTGAAAAGAGAGTAGCATATGATTTATCCCGGTTTGACAGGCGTGCTGCGGTGCGTGACCAAGTTGAACGGGAAAGGGCGGCTTCGGCAAAGAAGACAGCGGTGCGAAAAAAATCGCGCCCTGTAGTATCTGCTTTTTCTGTTTTTTGCGGGGTCGTTGTGTTTGTAATGCTTTCAGCACTGTTGTTCAGCTATGTAAGGCTTACCGAAGCCTCGGATATAAACCGGCAGAAGCGCGAAATGCTTGAGGAGCTTCGCGAGCAGAATCAGATGCTTGCAATAAGCCGTGACCAGCGCATGGGCACCCTTCAGGTGCGCGATTATGCCGTCGGAAAGCTGGGTATGAGCAAGATAGATAAATCCCAGATAACATATGTAACGACCTCCGGCGGCGATAAATTTGAAGTTATAGAGAAGGAAAAAGCGGCACAGCCAAAGCTTGTGGCGGGTCTTGCAAAAGGGTTTTCAACTATTATCGAATACATCAACTGACAGTAATATCGGGCTCTCGGGAGTAATATAAATTATAGGCGGGAGATTATGAAGCGGAGTTTGTCTAAGGCATTCTCCGCATTGTACTATACTTGGGGTGATTGTGTAATGGCGCGAAAGGGTCCGTCCAAAAAAATACTCGGGCGCATTATATTCTGCATGTTTTTGTTCGGCTTTGCAGTTTTTGTTCCGCTTGTGGTGAAGCTTATCAATATACAGATAATTGACTATAAGACATATCAGGCAAAAGCAATAGAGCAGCAGACACGAGATACGATAATAACACCGAAGCGCGGGGTTATATATGACAGAAATATGAAAGAAATAGCTGTCAGTGCAACGGCTGAAACAGTGTTTATTTCGCCTGCCGAAATAGAGGGCGAAGAGGCGGGAAAACTTGTGGCAAAAGTTCTTTCGGAAACGCTGGAGCTTGACTATGACACGATTTTTGAAAAAACAAAGAATAAAAAGAGCTATTATCAGGTAATAAAAAAGAAAATTGACCTTGAAAGCGCGACAGCGCTTCGTACAAAGATTAAGGAAAATAAAATAAAGGGAATTCATCTTGCGGAAGATACAAAGCGCTATTATCCGTACGGAAGATTCGCTTCGCAGATAATCGGCTTTTGCGGCGATGAGAATACAGGTCTTCTCGGAATTGAGATGAAGTATGAAAACATTCTGAAAGGCATGCCCGGACGCGTCATATCTGCAAAAAACGCGAAAGGAACAGATATGCCCTTTAAGTATGAAGAGTATTACGATGCGCAGAATGGGCAGAATGTCGTGCTGACGATTGATGAAACTATTCAGCAGGTTCTTGAAAACCACCTTGAAACGGCGGTTATAGACGGCAGGGTAGAACAGCGTGGCGCAGGGATAGTTTATAACGTAAAAACGGGTGAGATTCTCGCCATGTCGACCATGGGAGATTTTGACCTTAACAGCCCGTTTGAAATAATAGACCCCGCAGCGCAAAAGCGCATAGAAGAGGCCTCGGAAGAGGAAAAAAAGG
The DNA here is from genome assembly GCA_045649105.1 of Eubacteriales bacterium. GTDB lineage: Bacteria > Bacillota > Clostridia > Oscillospirales > JAAYXM01 > JAZRPG01. The sequence continues at coordinate 19,636 of JAZRPG010000030.1, read as the reverse complement.
CAACGATTTCAAACGAGCTCCAGGCATCATGGAGAAATAAATTCATATCCGACTCATACGAACCGGGCTCGGTATTTAAGATACTGACCGTTGCAATGGGCTATGAGGAAGGATTGGTAAATGAAAAATCCACCTTCAACTGCGGCGGCGTGCTCAGGGTTGCAGACAGGAACATTCACTGCTGGAAGAGAACGGGTCACGGTAATGTAAACCTTGCGCAGGCACTTGAAAAGTCGTGCAATGTTGCGCTTATGGAAATAGCTTCAAAGGTAGGAAACGAAAAGTTTTATGACTACTGCGAAGCCTTCGGCCTGCTTGATAAAACGCATGTCGACCTGATGGGTGAGGCGAGCGGATATTTCTTCAACGAAAAGGATTTTAAAAACCCGAAGAATAAGGTAAGCCTTGCTGTTGCTTCGTTCGGCCAGACATTCAAGGTAACCCCGATGCAGATGGTTTGTGCCGTCGGAGCTGTAGTCAACGACGGAAAGCTTATGAAGCCGCATGTAGTCAAGGAGATAGTAGACGATAATAAAATTGTAATAGAAAAGAACGAGCCGGAGCTTGTTCGCCAGGTTGTATCATCAAAAACATCTGATTTTATAAACAGCGCTCTTGAACAGGTTGTGTCGATAGGTACAGGTAAGAATGCAAGAGTTTCGGGATATCGCATCGGAGGAAAGACAGGTACTTCTGAAAAGGTTGACGAGTACAAGGAGGGCGACGCGAAATATATCGCATCGTTTTTAGGTGTTGCACCGATGGAGGATCCGGAAATTGCAATTCTTGTTCTTCTGGATACGCCGCGCGGGATATATTATGAGGGCAGCCAGCTTGCCGCACCCGTTGTCGGCAAGGTGTTCTCCGAGATACTTCCGTACCTCGGATTTGAACCGGTATATACTGCGGATGAGCTTATCGGTGCAGAAACTACGATGCCGCGGCTTATTGGCGGGACGCCTGAGAGCGTCCGCAGCCTCTTAAGCTCAGACCGCAATTATGCCCGAATGACATTAAAGACCGTCGGTGACGGAAAGTATGTAACAGACCAGATACCTGCGGAAGGGTCAAAAATACCGAACAACTCAACGGTTATAGCGTATATGGGCGGAAAAGCCGATTCGGGAGAGGTCACCATGCCGAAGGTAGTGGGGCTGACCCCTGAAGCTGCCAACAAGACGCTTACAAATCTCGGACTGTATATGAAGGCAAGCGGCGCTATTGATAAGCGCTCCTCTGCGATAGGAGCAACAAAGCAGCAGTACCCTGAGGGGACAAAACTGAAGCGCGGAACGGTTGTAACAGTTGAGTTTTATGATGTTGACGGCGTTTCTGAGGGGGTTTCCGGCAGATATTAGTGCAGTTATGGAGAAAGGTAGAGTATATATGAAGCTTCGCGACATGCTTAACGGCATGAAGATACTATCATCAGCTTGTGATTATGACGCCGAGGTCGGCGGAATTGAGTGCGATTCGCGCAAAGTTATGGCGGGGTCTGTGTTTGTTGCAATCCGCGGTTTTGAGACGGACGGGAATAAATATACAGATGCGGCACTTAAGGCAGGCGCCGTTGCTGTAATAACTGATGACAGGAATACTGAATGTGAAAAAAGCATAGTTGTAGAGGATGCAAGAATAGCTCTTGCTGAGGCTGCGCGGAATTTCTACGGGAATCCGCTTAAAGGCATGAAGGTAATCGGTGTTACGGGGACAAATGGGAAGACAACCGTTACACATTTGATAAAAAAGGGACTTGAGCATACAGGCGCAGTGTGCGGTCTTATCGGGACAAACAGAAACATGATAGGCGATAAATCGCTTGAAACGGAGCGCACAACGCCTGAGTCATACGAATTGTGGAAACTTTTCCGTGAGATGCGCGATGCGGGCTGTACGCATGTAATAATGGAGGTTTCTTCGCACTCAATTGCACTGAGCCGCGTACACGGAATAAAATTTGATGTGGGAGTATTCACAAACCTCTCGCAGGACCACCTTGATTTTCACGGCACGATGGAGGAATATGAAAAAGTAAAGTCCGAAATGTTTAAAAATTGCGAAAAAGGCGTTGTCAATTACGACGATGACGCCGGAAAACGCATTATACAAAATAACGGAATAAGCTTTGTTACATATTCAGCTGTCAGCAACAGCGCAGACTATGTTGCGAAAAACATACGCTACAAGCCGTCAACTGTTGAATTTGAGCTTGTAGGAATAGATACAATAGGCAGAATAGAGATGAATATACCCGGGAAGTTTTCGGTATATAACGGACTTGCCGCAGCGTCAACACTTCTCACACTCGGCATTCCGCTTCATGAGATTGCGGCGGCGCTTCGTGCCCTTCACGGAGTAAAGGGGAGAGCAGAAGTAGTCCCGACCCCGGCGGACTATACCGTTATGATAGACTACGCACACTCGCCGGACGGATTATATAATGTCCTGAGCACCGTCAAGGGTGTCACTGAGGGACGGGTAATTGTCGTATTCGGTTGCGGCGGTGACAGGGACAGGACAAAACGTCCGAAAATGGGTGCTGTTGCGGCAGAGAAAGCGGATGTTGTAATCATCACGTCCGATAATCCGAGATGTGAAGACCCGGACCTGATTATTTCAGACATTGTTTCCGGAGTGGCCGGGGTGCGTAGCGACTATGAGGTGCGCACTGACAGGCGTGAGGCAATATTCCATGCACTTGATATTGCACAAAAGGGCGATATAATCGTGCTTGCGGGAAAGGGTCACGAAACATATCAGGAGATAAACCATATAAAGTACCATATGGATGAGCGGGAAATTGTAGCAGAATATTTTTCCGGGAGATAATTTTTATGGAGAGAATGGCGGCATCAAAAATAGCAAAGCTCTGCGGAGGAAAGCTCACAGGTGATGATGTTTTTGCAAGCGGAGTGGTGCGCGACAGCCGTGAGGTTTGCGGCGGTGAGCTTTTTGTTGCAATCCGCGGTGAAAATTTTGACGGGCACGATTTCTTGCAAACTGCTGCGCAAAGCGGCGCGGCGGCAGCGCTTGTTTCAAAGGTCAATAAAAGTCTTTCCATACCGCAGATTGAGGTTTCCGACACGCTCGCTGCGCTTTCAAAGCTTTCTTGCGGTTACAGGAACGAAATGCCTGCGCGGCGCGTATGTGTAACGGGAAGTGTGGGCAAGACGACGACAAAGGAAATGATAGCCTCGGTGCTTTCAACTACATATAAAACACATAAAACACATGGAAATTACAATAACAATATAGGTCTTCCGCTCACGATTCTCGGCATATCAGGAGATGACGAGGCGGCGGTGCTTGAAATAGGAACAAATCATTTTGGCGAGATACTTCCTCTTGCGAAGCTTGCCTCGCCGGAGATTGCGGTAATAACGAAAATAGGCGACTGTCATCTTGAGGCATTCGGCACAAGAAACGGTGTGCTGCGCGAGAAGCTTGATATACTTAAGGGGCTTATTCCGGGCGGAGTTGCCGTACTCAACGGAGATGACGAGCTTCTCTGGAAACAGAGAGAAAAACTTTCGTGCAAGACTTTGTGGTTCGGTATTAAGAATCCCGAATGCGATGTCTGCGGAGTAATAAAAAGGTGCGGGGCGGAAAGTGCGGATTTTTCCGTGCGCGGAAGCTCGGCTGAGTTTCATATCCCCTGCGGCGGTGAGCATAATGTATGCAATGCGCTTGCGGCAATAGCCGTGGGGCGACTTCTCGGCATATCGGATGTGAAATCGGCAGAAGGACTTTCTGTTTTTAAAAACACGGGAATGCGTCAGGATATTTATGAATATAACGGCGTTACGATAATCAGAGACTGTTATAACGCAAGTCCTGATTCAATGCGTGCCTCGCTTTTAATCTTAAAGGATATAGAACGTTCGGGACGGCGCGTTGCGGCGCTTGGAGACATGCGTGAGCTTGGAAAAATGCGTGATGAGCTTCATGCGGAGATAGGGGGATTTGCCGCGGAATGTGCAGATAAGATATTTGTCTGGGGCGAGTCGGCGGAAATGTATGCAAAAAGCGCAGGCGGAAAAGCAGAAGTATTTCCCGATAAGGCTGAGCTTTCCCGGGCGCTTCGGGAATATCTTCGTGAGGGCGACGCGCTTCTCGTTAAGGGAAGCTACGGAACCGGGATGTGGCAGGTTCTTGAATACCTGCAGAGTGAGAGGGTGTAAAAATGTTTTCGGAATACTTGTGGGCTGCCGTATCGGCGTTTGCAATAACGCTTCTTTTCGGTAAGCTGCTTATACCGTATTTAAAAAAGCTGAAGTTCGGCCAGAAAATTCTTGAGATAGGCCCGAAATGGCACATGGGCAAGCAAGGAACACCGACAATGGGCGGCATAATGTTTATAGTCGGCAGCGGTGCGGCGACGCTTATTGTGGGGATTCCGCATATGACATCGGGGGATTTCCGCCATATAATCGTATTTCTGTTTGCGTCAGTCTTTGGATTTATAGGTTTTATAGATGATTATGCAAAAATAATGAAAAAGAAAAATCAGGGTCTTACCGCGATGCAAAAGCTTATTCTGCAGATTACGTCGGCGGCAGTTTTTCTGTCACTGCTTCGCATGCTCGGCGATTTGACACCTGCGTTGTACATACCGTTTTTTAATACGACGATAAGCATAAGCTGGATACCGTACCTTATACTGATGCTTCTCGCGATAGTAGGCACGGTCAATGCCGTAAACCTTACGGACGGCGTAGACGGACTTGCAACGAGCGTAACCATACCCGTTACGCTTGTGTTTGCCATTATCGGTGCGTATATGTCCTTTTCGCCCGTCGGGATGTTTTCATCGGCGTTGCTTGGAGCACTTGCGGCTTTTCTTGTATATAACTTCAATCCTGCAAAGGTCTTTATGGGGGATACGGGCTCTTTGTTCCTCGGCGGTGCAGTTTGCGGGCTTGCTTTTGCGTACGATATGCCGCTTATACTTATTGTTGTAGGCGTTGTGTATATAGTTGAGGCACTGTCAGTAATGTTGCAGGTTGTGTGGTTTAAAATAACTCACGGCAAGCGTCTTTTTAAAATGGCGCCGATACACCATCATTTTGAGATGTCGGGCTGGAATGAAAGAAAAGTCTGTGCAATATTTATGACAGTATCCGCAATTGGTTGTCTTCTCGGCTTTTTTGGTGTGTCGGGAAGGGTATTTTAGCAGGGGAGCGTGTTTAAAGTATGGCAGGAAGGAATCGGGCTGCAGCTTCGGCTGTCGGCGAAAAGGCAAACTCTGCGCGCGGCACGATTGATTATCCTTTTTTAATACTTGTAATTGTCCTTATGGCAATAGGTCTTCTTATGGTGTTTTCGTCAAGTTATGCAGCCGCATATTACGAGAATAAGGCATCTACATACTATTTTATAAGGCAGGCGATATTTGCCGTAGTGGGAATTACGGTAATGTTCATTATAAGCTTTATGGACTATCGGAAATTCAGGGTTTTTTCACCGTTGCTCCTTCTTTTAAGCATAGTCCTTCTTATTCTTGTTCTGGTTGTAGGAACGGGTAACTACGGCGAAAAGCGATGGATAAATCTTGGGTTCATCCAGTTCCAGCCGTCAGAGATTGCAAAAGTTGCGGTAATATTTTTCTTTTCGAGCATGATTTCCGTGTATTCTGAAAAAATGCACACCTTCAGGTACGGTGTTCTCCCGTTCGTAATTATTCTTGCAATAATGGCGGGACTTATGTTCCTTGAGCCGCACCTTTCCGGAGCCGTGCTTATCGTAGGTGTCGGAGCCGCACTTATGTTTATGGGCGGCACACATTGGGCATGGTTTGCGGGCGCTATAGGTGCCGCGGGAGTCGCGGGTGCGGCGGCAATAAGCTTTCTTGATTATGCAAGACAGCGTGTGCAGACATGGCTTAATCCGTTTTCCGACCCCAGAGGGGACGGATACCAGATAATTCAGTCGCTTTATGCTATAGGCTCAGGCGGAATGCTCGGTCTCGGATTTGGCAACAGCAGGCAGAAGTATCTGTATCTTCCTGAGGCTCATAACGATTTCATATTCGCCATCGTGTGCGAGGAGCTCGGATTTGTCGGGGCAACGATAATAATGGTGCTTTTTGCGCTCCTCATAATAAGGGGCTATTGGATAGCGATGCATGCGCGCGATAAGTTCGGCGCCTTGCTTGCTGCCGGAATAACAACGATGGTTGCACTTCAGACTTTTCTTAATATAGGCGTTGTAACAGGCGTGCTTCCCGTTACGGGTGCATCGCTTCCGTTCTTCAGCTACGGAGGAACAGCGCTTCTGATACTTCTTGCCGAGATGGGTGTAGTGCTGTCTGTTTCACGGTACATTCCGGCGAAAAAGGCAGGTTAGGAGGGGGTTTTGTGCGGCTTGTGTTTGCATGTGGCGGCACCGGCGGACATATAAATCCGGCGATTGCGGTTGCGAAACTTGTGCGTGCAAGAAAAAGTGATGCAAAAATACTGTTCCTTGGCGTAAGCGGAGGAATGGAAACGAGGCTTGTGCGTGATGCAGGCTTTGGCATAAGGACGATAGAGGCAGAGGGTATTTCGAGAGGAATATCCCCCTCAAGCCTTATGAAAAATGTGCGAGCATTGAAAAAAGCCTATGTGGCAGAGCATGATGCAGCAAAAATTTTAAAGGAATTTAAGCCTGATGCGGTTATCGGCACCGGCGGATATGCATGCTTTCCTGCTCTTGGCGCGGCATCAAAGCTCAAGATTCCAACGCTTCTTCACGAGTCGAATGCGTATCCCGGACTTGTCACAAGGGTCCTCTCGGGAAGGGTCTCAAAGGTGCTTTTGAATTTTGAATCGAGCCGTGAGCTTATAGACAAGCGCGCTTCGTGCGCCGTTGTGGGGACTCCCGTAAGAGAAGACATTTTAATGTATGACAGGAATAAAGCGCGCGAGGAGCTCGGACTTTCGGAAAAGCCGTTGCTTGTGAGCTTCTGGGGCTCGCTCGGTGCGCGTGAAATGAATAAACACATTGCGGAATTCATAAAGCTTGAGACTGAGAAAAAAGCGGAATTTTACCACATTCATGCCACAGGTAAATTCGGGTATGAGTGGATGCCGAAGTATATTTCAGACCTTGGAGTTGATTTAGAAAAGTTCGGAAATATCACGCTCCGTGAGTATATAGATGACATGCCGCGCGTGCTTGCGGCGGCAGACCTTGTGATGTGCCGCGGCGGCGCAAGCACTCTTGCGGAAATCACTGCGCTCGGCAAGCCGTCTGTCATAGTTCCGTCGCCCAATGTAACGAACAACCATCAGCTTAAAAATGCGCGTGAGCTTGAGGTTTGCGGCGGCGCTGTTGTTATCGAGGAGTCGGCTGTTACGCCAAAGCTTCTTTTTGATACGGCAAGTGAGCTTCTTTCAGATGAGGAGAAAAGGCGCGAGATGTCACGGGCGCTTGGAAAAATTTCCGTTCTTGATGCCGGAGAGGCAATATATAATGAGATAATTAAAATAGCAAGATAGCAAAAGTGTAACCCATTTTTCCGCATTTGCATAAGATACCGTGTAAACAGCGCCAAAGGTGCGAAAAAGTATGCGGGAGAGGGTGCTTTCTTGATATGAGCACATTGATTGTAAACGGCGGCAGAACGCTCGGGGGGAGCGTCTCGGTGCATGGCTCCAAAAACAGTGTTCTGCCTATACTGTCAGCTACGATAATAAATGCGGGTGTGAGCACGATACATAACTGCCCGCAACTCAGGGATGTATCAGCCGCGATAGAAATTCTTAAACACATCGGGTGTAAGGTTGAGCGCGACGGGGACACCGTCGTTGTGGATTCATCAAATGTCACAAGGTGCGAAATTCCTGATGGTCTTATGCGCGAGATGCGCTCGTCTGTGATATTTATGGGAGCAATACTCGCGAGGTGCGGGCATATTTCGCTGTCTGCTCCGGGCGGATGTGAGCTCGGTGCACGTCCTATTGACCTTCATATCTCGTCGCTACGGCGCCTTGGTGCGCATATTGATGAGGTGGGCGGAGCGATAAAATGCTCGGCAAAAAAGATGCGCGGCCGTGACATAGTGCTCTCATTCCCAAGCGTGGGAGCTACTGAAAACACTATGCTTGCCGCAACTGCCTGTGAGGGGAAGACGAGGATAATAAACGCGGCGCGCGAGCCTGAGATAGAGGATTTGCAAAATTTTCTTATTTCTATGGGCGTTAAGGTAAAGGGCGCAGGAAGCTCCACCGTCATAATTGAAGGCGGCAAGGAATTTTCAGATGCAGAATTTACCGTAATGCCTGACAGGATAGTAGCCGCGACATATATGTGCGCGGCGGCAGTATGCGGCGGGCATGTACACATTGATAACATAGTCCCTGAGCATGTCTCAACACTCGTATCGGTTCTTGAGGGTATGGGATGTGATATAAAAATCGGGCGTGATTTTGCCGAGCTTAAGAGAAGCGGCGCGCTTCACGCTGTCCGCATTGTACGGACGCTTCCGTATCCGGGATTCCCGACAGATGCACAACCGCCGCTTATGGCGGCAGCTGTACGCGCCGAGGGGAAATCAGTGTTTGTTGAAAATATATTTGACGGAAGATACAGGCATGTAGGCGAGCTTGCGCGCCTCGGGGCGAAAATATCGATAGAGGGACGGCTTGCACTCGTTTCCGGTGTGCCGAAGCTGTATGGCAATATGATAACTGCGCAGGACCTGCGCGGAGGTGCGGCGCTTGTGCTTGCCGCAATGAGCGCAGAGGGCAAAAGTGAGATTTCCGGCGTTGAGCATATAGACCGCGGATATGAGAAAATTGAGGAGAGTATGTCTGCACTTGGCGCGGACGTAAAGCGCATAACAAAGTAGGTGAAAAGAATATGTCATCGAGAAAACACAGGAGAAGAAAAAGGCGCGGCGGCAATTTTTTTCTGTCGCTGGTCACATTTTGCATTGTTGTCGGTGCTATCATAACCTCGGTAATAGTTTTTCTGAAGGTTGCAGAGGTGGAGGTTATAGGTGAGACGAGATATGACCCGGCTGAAATAATCGAGGTTTCGGGGATTGAGTCGGGTGACAACATGTTTCTCGTCAACAAATTTGATGTAGCGACAAGAATACTTGAGAAGTATCCGTATATTGAACAGATAAAGATACGCAGGAGGCTTCCGGATAAATTCGTGTTTGAAATTACGGACAGAATCCCTGCAGCATATATAATGTCTGACGGCAATCGCTGGCTCATAGATAAAAATGCGTACATTCTTGAGATGCTTTCTGAGACTGCGGAGATAAAGGTGCCTAAGGTAACAGGGGCGGAAATGGTGACGCCGCATGCAGGTTCGCCCCTTATATTGAAGAATGAGGACCAGCTTCCGGTATTGCGTGAGGTTCTGACGGCGTTATGCGGTACAGAGCTTATCGGAAATGTTGCGCGCGTTGAAATTGATAAGCTGTACAGCATAAATATAGTGTACGGAGACAGGTTTTTTGTCGGGTTGGGCGATACAACGGAGCTCAGCCGTAAGATAAAGATGCTGAAGGCTGTGATATCAGAGCTCACAGACTTTGATAAGGGAACGATAAATGTAAGCAAAGTTGTCGAGGCGCGCTTTAAGCCTGACAGCAATATAGACCTTTCAGAAAAGGAGCCCCTGCCGCCCGTGGCGGGTGAGGAGGAGCCTGCTCAAAACGGTCAGGAAAACGGAGAAACGGAAGAAAATTCCGATAATGCCCGGGAGTAATGTGTTTTGGTAAAAAATACTATATATAGTGTATTGTGAAAAAATTTTTCAATATTTTTGCTATACCTATTGACCTTTTGTGAAAAAGAATATACAATGATAAGGGAGAATGCTAAAGATAATCTCAAGGAGGATTTTACATATGCCATTTGAGTTGGATTCCGGTTCTGATGTTATAGTACCTATCAAAGTAATAGGTGCGGGAGGTGGCGGCGGAAACGCTGTCAATCAGATGATTAACTCCGGCGTAAGAGGCGTGGAGTTTATCGTCATGAATACAGACAGACAGGCACTGCGTGCCTCATGTGCTACATATAAAATTCAGCTCGGAGAGAAGCTTACCAAAGGCCTTGGCGCCGGCTCTGACCCTGAGGTCGGAAGAAAGGCTGCAGAGGAGAGCCGTGAGGCTATAAAAAAGATGCTTGAGGGTACCGATATGGTATTCATCACTGCAGGTATGGGAGGCGGCACGGGAACGGGAGCTGCTCCGATAGTTGCGGATATTGCCAGAGAGATGGACATTCTGACAATCGGCGTTGTTACAAAGCCGTTTGGCTTTGAGGGCAAAAAGCGCATGCTTCAGGCTGAGGAAGGAATTGAGAATTTAAAGACAAGGGTTGACTCTCTTGTTGTTATTCCGAATGAGCGTCTTAAATGCGTTTCAGAGCAGAAGATTACATTCCTCAACGCGTTTGAAGTGGCGGATGATGTTTTGCGTCAGGCAATCCAGAGTATATCTGAGCTCATAAGCGGCGGCGGACTTGTAAACCTCGACTTTGCCGATGTTAAGAAGATTATGAAGGATGCAGGATATTCACATATGGGCGTCGGCCGTGCATCCGGTAAAGATAAGGCTGCAGAGGCGGCGAGAATGGCTATACAGAGCCCGCTTCTTGAGACATCAATCAACGGTGCGCACGGCGTAATCATAAACATAACCGGTTCACTCGATATCTGCCTTGACGAGGTTGAGATTGCGGCGGATATGGTAAGAGAGGCAGCTCACGAGGATGCAAATATTATCTTCGGTGCGGCGTTTGACCCGGCTCTTGAGGATGAAATCCGCGTTACGGTTATTGCTACCGGCTTTGACGGAAAGGCGACAACTGCCGCACAGCCTGCAGCAGTCGCGGCTCCTGCTGCTGCAGAGACAAGCCCGTTCACCCTTAATCCTCTTGTTGATGATATTATAAAAGAAGTAAACACGGACACTGCCGAAGCTGCTTCTGATGAAGATGACGATGAGGAGCCGTTTGATGCTATTCTCCGTATGTTCGGAAACAGAAAGTAAATTAATTCAGATAAGTAATTACAAACAGAGATGCAATTTTAAAATTGCATCTCTGTTGTCATATATAAGGAAAACTACCGGCAATGCCGGTAGTTTTTTTGATGTATCAGAGTTTCAGACTCGGATTATATCTCCATGATAATCGGGAGAATCATCGGGCTGCGCTTTGTCTTCTGATACAGATAGTCTGAAAGCTTGTTCTTCAAAGTGTTTTTTATTGTCGCCCAATCCATGCGTGTGTCACGCAGACATGCCGTGACAATATCGTTTGAAAGCTGTCTGAGCTCCTCCATCATTTCCTCGGCTTCTCTTACATAAATGAATCCGCGCGAAACAATCTCAGGCCCTGCAACAATCCTGCCGTTTGCACTGTCGAGAGTGACGACAACTGTGATTATTCCGTCCTGCGAGAGATGCTTGCGGTCACGAAGAACTACAGTGCCCACATCGCCGACGCCTGAACCGTCTATAAGAATTTTTCCTGCAGGGACGGTTGCGCCGAGCTTTGCGCCTTTTTCGGTGAACTCTATAACGCGGCCTATGTCGCATACGAACACATTTTTCGGCTTGACGCCCATGCGGACGGCAAGCTGTTCATGTGCTTTAAGGTGTCTGTACTCGCCGTGTATCGGTATTACATACTTTGGTTTTGTGAGCGCAAGCATTAGCTTGAGCTCCTCCTGACACGCGTGCCCGGAAACATGTACATCGGCAAGCTTTTCGTATATGACCTCGGCACCCTTGCGATACAGCTCGTCTATGACGGTGCTGATGGCCTTTTCGTTTCCCGGGATGGGACTTGCTGATATGATAACACGGTCGCCGGGGGTGATTTCAACCTTCTTGTGCGCAGAAAAAGCGATTCGGTAAAGTCCGGACATTTCCTCGCCCTGGCTGCCTGTTGTAATTATACACATTTTGTTTTTCGGATGCCGGTTAATCGTATTAAGGTCGACAAGAACATCATTGGGTATGTCGAGATAGCCGATGTTCTTTGCGACATCCATTATGTTTTCCATGCTGCGCCCGCTTATTGCAACTTTTCTTCCGTATTTTGCTGCAGCGTGTATTATCTGTTGAACACGGTGTACATTTGAGGCAAAGGTTGTGACTATAATCCTCTGCTTGCAGTCTTTAAAAAGTGACTCAAATGTCTCGCCGACAGTCGACTCTGAGAGCGTATATCCCGGGCGCTCTATGTTTGTCGACTCTCCGAGGAGAGCAAGCACCCCTTCGCGTCCCAGCTGGCCGAGCCGTGCAATGTCCATCATTTCACCCTGAATCGGCGTGAGGTCAAGCTTGTAGTCGCCTGTGTGGATGACGGTTCCGAGAGGCGTTTTTATTGCAAGTGCAATTGCGTCTGCAATCGAGTGGTTCACATGTATTGCCTCGACATCGAAGCTGCCGATTTTCACATGGTCGCCGGCAGTTATGATACGCACCTTTGTAGTGGAGAGAAGTCTGTGCTCCTCAAGTTTTTTACTTACAATGCCGGCCGTAAGCTTTGTTGCGTAAATCGGGACATTGACTTCGCGCAGGAGGTACGGCAACGCTCCTATGTGGTCCTCATGCCCGTGCGTCAGGATAATTGCTCTGACGCGCTTTTTGTGTTTTTTCAGATAGGTCATGTCAGGTATGACAAGGTCAATACCGAGCATATCGCCGTCAGGGAAGGCAAGCCCTGCATCGACGATGATTATTTCCCCCGCGTATTCATAGATATACATGTTTTTGCCTATCTCATTCAGGCCGCCGAGAGAAAATATTTTCAGTTTTTGTGCCATTAAATTATCACTTCTCCAATTTAAATTTCTTTCAGTATAACGAAATTTCCATAGCTAAATAGAGCGGGGACGGTAAGCAACCGCGGCAAAAAATAACAACACTGCAAATGCGGCAGAATCCACTGATTGACATACCGGACTATGTCAAGAAAGATGGTGCCACAACCCAATACGCGCGTTGCTTTCTTTGTTTGCCCCACTGTTTTGTTTTATATATAGTAATTCCGAAAAATAAAGACAAAATTATAATGATATTGATAGTATACCATAAATTTACATTTTTGTACAGCCCTATTTTTTAAGAGTGCTATACGGTTTCTCCGGAGTCTATCTCGCGGGCATGATCAATAAAAAGATTGCACAGCTCGCTTGCAATTTCCTCGCTCATACCCTCTCCGGTTATGCGTAGCGCCCGTCCGGAGCAGGCGGGTGAAATGCTGACCCAGCCTCCATCGGTACATATGCGGAGATTTTCGCTTTTTTCCTTGTGAAGTCCGTCGTTGCGCTCTGAAAGCTTGCGCATTATGTCGAGTCGGTTGTGTGTAACGGAGATTTCGCGGGATAACATTGCAAAGTCCGGAAGCGAACGCGCAATGCGGCGGACAGATGTCTTTTTTGCAGAAAGGAAGTTACAGAGAAAAAGGGCTGCGGAAAAAGCGTTGCACAGTATGTTTTGTGCCAGAAGAAGCTCTTTTGCGTCTGCGTCGCGGCCTTGTCTGAGAATTGTCCCGTTGTATTCGGCTGCTATCTGTTCAATGGCTCCGGGGGCAGAGGCGGATACGGCAAGCTTTTTTTCTCCGGACAGAAAAAATACGAGTGCAAGCAGTGCGGTTACATGCCCGTCGTCATACCACTCTCCGTCCTCGTCGCAGATTCTGAGCTGAAGTCCGTCACGCGATACGGAAAATGTGAGAATGCCGCTTTTCGGAGTTGTTACTCTGCAGCCTGCAGAGACCAGAATGTGCCGCATCAGGTTAGCAGTTGCAGAGTGACCTTCTACTGCGACGGTAAAGCTTTCGTTTATGTGTGTTTGCAAAATACCTGTTTGCGGAGCGATTTTAACATCGCGGTCTTTATCAATTGCGGTTGAACTCATATAATAATCCTCCTGTTTTAAGTATGTATGCTCAAGGAGGATTATAGCCCGAAAAAAGCGATTATAAACCAAAAGGGAAAGGAGAGGCAGAACAGTATATGCAAAGTTTCGGAAAATAAGAATACAAATTTGATTTTAGTATTGAGTATTATGAGTAATATGTGGTAAAATATTACTTAAGCTGACAGAGGTCTGCTTTTTTGCAGGCTGCAGCAAGAGCGGAGGTAGTTTTACACAATGGAGCTTAATGCAAATTCTACAAATTTTATACATGAGGCAATTAACGAGGATATCGCCGAGAAGGGGCTTTCGAGAATCCATACGCGTTTTCCTCCCGAGCCGAACGGATACCTGCACATAGGAAGTGCCAAGGCAATCTGGATTAATGCGGGAGTGGCACAGAAATACGGAGGACTTTTCAATCTCCGATATGACGATACAAACCCTGTCCGTGAGGATGATGAATTTGTAAGGTCAATAGAGGAGGATTTGCGCTGGCTCGGTGCCGTTCCGGACGGTGGAATTTACTACGGCTCGGATTATTTTGACAAGTGCTATGAGTTTGCCGTTGAGCTTATAAAGCGCGGTAAGGCTTTTGTGTGCGACCTTAGCGCTGATGAGATGCGCGAATATCGCGGAACTCTCACAGAGCCGGGAAAGAACAGCCCGTATCGCGACCGCAGCGTCGAGGAAAATCTTGACCTGTTTGAGAGAATGCGTGCAGGTGAGTTTGAGGACGGAAGCCATACTTTGCGTGCCAAAATTGACATGAGCTCGCCGAATATGAATATGCGCGACCCTGCGATATACAGAATCCTTCATACCGAGCATCACAGGCAGGGGAATAAGTGGTGCATATATCCGCTGTATGACTTTGCGCACCCGATTCAGGACGCGCTTGAAGGTATTACGCACTCGCTCTGCTCAATAGAATTTGAGGACCACAGGCCGCTTTACGACTGGGTAGTGAGGGAGATAGGCTTTGAGAATCCTCCGCGCCAGATGGAATTTGCGCGTCTTAATATTACAAATACGGTGATGTCAAAGCGCTATCTGCGCCAGCTTGTTGAAGAAAAGTATGTGGACGGGTGGGATGACCCGCGCATGCCTACGCTCTCAGGTCTTCGCCGGCGCGGATATACGCCGCAGGCTATACGTAATTTCTGTGAGCGTATCGGCGTTGCAAAGACTTACAGCGTAGTTGACTATTCATTCCTTGAGCATTGCATCAGAGAGGATTTAAACAGCACTGCCGCGCGTATGATGGTCGTACTTCGCCCGATAAAACTTGTAATCGACAACTATCCGGAGGGGAAAGTTGAGACATTTGAGGCTCAGAACAATCCTGAGGACCCGGCGGCAGGGACACACAGCGTTGAGTTCTCACGCGAGCTGTATATTGAGGCGGAGGACTTTATGGAGACGCCCGTCAAGGGATATTTCAGAATGTTCCCCGGAAATGAAGTCCGCCTTAAGTATGCATATTATGTCACCTGCAAGAGCTTTGAAACTGATGAGAACGGCAATGTCACGGTTATCCATGCCGATTACGACCCCGAGTCGCGCGGAGGCGGGACAGAAGACGGGCGCAAGGTTCGAGGGACAATTCATTGGGTATCTGCGCATAACGCTGTTGATGCAGAGGTTCGTCTGTATGACAGTCTGTTTACGGCGGCAAACCCCGGTGAGGTTCCCGAGGGTGGCAGCTTTACGGATAATATAAACCCCAACTCGCTTGAGATATTAAAGGGCTGTAAGTGTGAGCCTGCAATAAAATCCGGCATAGGCGACGGGCACTATCAGTTCCTCAGAAACGGATACTTCTGTCTGGATAAAAAGCTGTCGGCAGAGGGTGGCCCCGTATTTAACAGAACGGTGTCACTAAAGGATTCGTGGGCAAAGAAAAAGTAGTATAGGAGAAACAAAAATGGATATGAGCTTTTTTTACGAGGCGGAGGCGAAAATTCCAAAAGGGCGCGTGAGGACCCGCTTTGCGCCCAGCCCGACGGGATATATGCATATAGGTAACCTGCGCACAGCGCTTTATACGTATATGATTGCAAAGCACAACGGCGGAGATTTTATACTGCGCATAGAGGATACTGACCGCGAGCGCTTTGTTGACGGTGCAATTGATCTGATATACAGAACTCTCCGCGAAACGGGGCTTGTATATGACGAGGGTCCTGATGTCGGAGGAAATGTCGGCCCGTATATCCAGAGCGAGCGCGAGGGTATATATAAGCAGTATGCCGAGCTCCTTATAGAGCGCGGCGCGGCATACCGTTGCTTCTGTGAAAAGAGCGAGCATGCAGAGGCAAAGGAAGGGACAGCTCCGCAGAAATATGATGGACGGTGTCTTAAGCTTACCGAGGAAGAAATTGCCGAAAAACTCAAGGCAGGCGTTCCGTATGTAATTCGTCAGAAGATGCCGAGAACAGGCGAGACCACTTTTTCAGATATAGTATATGGAGATATAACCGTTCCGAATGAGGAGCTGGACGACCAGATTCTCATAAAGTCGGACGGGATGCCGACATATAATTTTGCAAATGTTGTTGATGACCATTTGATGGGGATAACGCATGTTGTGCGCGGCTCTGAGTATTTGTCCTCCGCGCCTAAGTACAACCTTTTGTACGAGGCGTTCGGATGGGAGGTTCCGACATATGTGCACTGTGCACCTGTCATGAAAAATGCGACGCAGAAGTTATCAAAGCGAAACGGTGACCCGTCGTATGAGGACCTTATCGCAGAAGGATATTTAAAGGATGCGGTGGTAAATTATGTTACGCTCCTCGGGTGGAGCCCAGGCGGAGAGCGTGAGATATATACGCTTCCTGAGCTTGTTGAAGTATTTGATATAAAGGGGATTTCAAAATCACCTGCAATATTTGATGCACAGAAGCTCAATTATATAAATGCGGAGTACATACGCGCAATGAGTGCGGATGAGTTCCTTGCAGTTTCGGAGAGTTATATAAGGCAGAGCGTCAAAAACCCCGAGACCGACCCCGCTCTTATCGCGCCGCTTCTGCAGCAGCGCTGTGAGCGTCTGTCAGACATTCCAGAGCAGGTGGATTTTTTTGACGAGATGCCTGAGTACAGTACCGAGATGTACTGCCACAAGAAGATGAAGACGGACGAGGCAAGCTCGCTTGAAATATTAAAAGAGCTTGTTCCGGTAGTTGAGAGTATAGCCGACTGGACACATGACGCAATCCACGATGCGCTGTTTTCATTTATCGAGAGCCGCGGCGTAAAGAATGGATTTGTGCTCTGGCCGCTGCGTACAGCGCTTTCCGGAAAGCAGACGACGCCGGGCGGAGGCGTTGAGCTTTGCCACATACTCGGAAAGGCGGAGAGCATAAGACGTATGAAATCCGCCATAGAAAAGCTTGAGAAATAAATAAAGAAACCGGCACCTGTAAAAAACTGCAGGTGCCGGTTGTTGTATAAACAGAGTGACTGTGTGCTATTTTCTTGAAAAGACCAGAGAGAGAAAATAGCAGACCGCAAGGATAATTACGATTGTTGCTCCCGTTGCAGAGTCGAGATAAAAAGAGAGAATAAGTCCGCATATACCGCAAATCAGAGACAGCGCAACAGAAAGCCGGGTATACGCCCGGAGGCTTTGGGTCACATTCCGTGCTGTTGCTGCGGGCAGAGTCAGCAGAGATGTGATTATAAGTATACCGACCCAGGAAATCGAGACGGTGACAACAAGCGCGAGAAGAGATGCAAAGAGCATTTCTGTAAGGCGAGTGTTGATTCCGAGGCTTTTTGCAAGCGTCTGGTTCACGCTGACGGTGTATACGCGGTTGAAGAGAAAAATCCAGAAGATGAGAACAATTATAAAAACGATTGCAGCAAGGCGAAGGTCAGCTGCCGTAATGCTCAAGAAATCTCCCACTATATAGGTGGTGTATTTTGCAAATGTTCCGCCCTTTGATAGAAGAACAATGCCGAGCGCGGATGCGGTTGAGGAGAAAACGCTTATTGTCGTGTCGGTGGATGTGCGGTTTCGTGATTTTGCCATCACGAGAAGTATTGCAAAAAGAATGCCGAGAAGAATCATTGATATTTTCGGGTCAGCAAGTCCGCAGATTGCACCTATGGCGATGCCGGTAAGTGCCGAGTGCCCGAGTGTATCAGCGAAAAAGGCCATGCGGTTATTGACGACGAGCGTGCTTAATAATCCCAGCACGGGTGTAATTAACAGTATTGCCGCGAGCGAGTTTTTCATAAAGTCAAATTCGAGCCAGGAAAACGGAAGAAGAGTGTCAAAAATATTATAAAGAAGCGTCATTGTAAGAGCCTCCGTTTCCGAAAATGTTTTTATATGCGTCAGAGGCGAGGACCTCGTCAGGCGTGCCCGAGGCAAGGACTTTTTTGTTGAGTAGAATAAACCTGTCTGCAAATTTTGATATTGTCGTATGGTCGTGTGAGATGATTATAACAGTCAGGTCAAAATTCTGGCGTATTTTGTCTATTATGTTATAGAAAAGCAGAAGCCCGTTTCTGTCGATTCCTGATACCGGCTCATCAAACAAAAGAATATCAGGAGATGTTTTCAGTGCAAGAGCGAGCAAAATGCGCTGAAGCTCTCCGCCGGACAACGCGCCGAGCCGGCGGCCGATAAGATGCTCTGCCTCAACTATCTTAAGGAAACGCGCAGCCTCTGCCTTTGCGCGTTTTCTCGCACCGAGCCATGCGGGGAAAGCAGAGGAAGAGATGCAGAAAAGGTCCAGAACGGAAATGGACGCGTTGCGGTCGAGCTCAAGGAATTGCGGCACATAGCCTATCTTCGGACGCGAGGTCTGCCTGTTCTCAAAATCGGTGAATCTGATGTTGCCGCTATGCGGCACTGCACCGATTATGGCTTTGAAAAGTGTTGATTTTCCTGCCCCGTTGGGACCTATAAGGGCGGTTAGCTCGCCGCAGTGAATGTGAAGATTAATGTCCGACAGGACGGTGTTTTTTCCGAATGATACGGACAGATCTGATATTTTTGTGCAGCACATTCCGCAGGAGTTGCCCGGTTTTCCGTTATATATATGCATGTTTGCACCTCTTATGTTTTATATATATTATTTTAGCAGAATTTGCAAGCAAAAACAACGGCAATAATAATTTGCCCATGAATATGCATAAAACAGCAGTTTTAAAAGAATTGCATCATAATCTGTGCATATTCTGAATGTGTTGACTGCTTGAATCTTTTTTGATACAATACTATAATAATGTACGATACATAATTGGTGGTGTCATTGTGGATTTCTTGTATCTGAAGGACTTCATGGACAGGCTGACTGATTGGGTGATTCCGGGAAACAGCATCTGCGTCTATCATAAGAATAAAGAGGTTTTCAGATACAGCAGCGGCTACAGCGACATAGAAGAGAAAAAACCGATGAGCGAGGATTTGTTTGTGAATATATATTCCTGCTCAAAGGTGTCGACTGTTGTTGCGGCGCTTCAGCTTGTTGAGAGAGGATATATGCTTCTTAGTGACCCGCTTTATGAGTATATTCCGCAATACCGTGAGATGTATGTAAAGAATAAAGACGGAAGCATAAGAAAGGCCGAGAAAGCCATCACAATCGGGCATCTGTTTACAATGACGGCGGGGCTTACATACGATATGGAAAGCGATGCATTCAGGAAAGCGTCAGAGCTTACGGACGGCAGAATGAATACGGTAACTCTCGCCGAATGCTTAGCGGAAGAACCGCTCACTTTTGAGCCGGGGTCATTTTG
>JAZRPG010000029.1:0-28216 GCA_045649105.1 Eubacteriales bacterium | reverse complement strand
CAGATTGAAGCAGCCCGTATTGCTATGACACGTTATATCAAGCGAGGTGGTCAGGTTTGGATCAAGATTTTCCCTGATAAGCCTGTTACAGAAAAGCCTGCTGAAACACGAATGGGTTCCGGTAAGGGCTCACCCGAATATTGGGTAGCAGTCGTTAAGCCCGGCCGCGTTATGTTTGAAATCGGTGGCGTTTCTGAGGAGCTCGCACGTGAGGCGCTTCGTCTTGCATCTCACAAGCTCCCTGTAAAGTGTAAGTTCGTAAGGAAAGACGATAATCTCGAGACTGGTGGTGATAATTGATGAAGGCGAAAGAGATACGTGATATGACTCGCGACGAGATGGTAACAAAGCTTGAGGAGCTCAAAAAAGATCTCTTCAACCTCAGATTCCAGCATGCTACAAATCAGTTGGATAACCCCATCAAGATTGTCGCCGTTAAGAGAGATATAGCCAGAATCAACACAATCATCCGTGAGCAGGAAATCTCTCAGTAAAACATAAAAGCCGCGTTATGCGGCACAGACGAGGAGGTTTGCAAAAGCAATGAGTGAAAGAGCTTTCCGAAAGACAAGAGTAGGAAGAGTTGTTTCTGATAAGATGGATAAGACAGTAGTCGTTGCCATCGAGGACAGAGTACAGCATCCGCTCTATAAGAAAATTATAAAGAGAACATTAAAGCTGAAAGTACACGACGAGAAGAACGAGTGTGCAATCGGCGACAAGATTAAGGTTATGGAGACACGCCCGCTTTCTAAGGATAAGAGATGGCGTTTAGTCGAGATAATCGAGAAAGCACAATAAGGAGGTAGGGAACTGTGGTACAACAGGAAACCATACTCAAAGTTGCGGATAATACCGGCGCCAAGGAGATAAAGTGCATTCGCGTTCTCGGCGGCTCAATGCGCAGATATGGAAATATCGGTGATGTCATAGTCGCATCAGTTCGCAAGGCAAATCCTGGCGGCGTTGTCAAAAAGGGTGAGGTTGTCCGCGCTGTAATCGTGCGTTCGGCAAAGGGCGTACGCCGCGCAGACGGAACATACATCAGGTTTGACGAGAACGCTGCGGTTATTATCAAGGAAGATAAAAACCCGAGAGGAACTCGTATTTTTGGCCCGGTGGCAAGAGAGCTTCGTGATAAAGATTACATGAAGATATTGTCACTCGCGCCGGAAGTCCTTTAATGGAGGAAGCCTGAAGATGAACAGTATTAATATTAAGAAGGACGACACAGTAGTCGTTTTAGCCGGTAAGGACAAGGGTAAGCGCGGCAAGGTTATGGCGTCATACCCCGCAAAGAAGCGCGTTGTTGTTGAGGGTGTCAATATGGCAACCGTTCATGTAAGCGCACAGAAGAGCGGCGGTAAGGATTCCGGAATAATCCGCCGTGAAGCTTCAATTCACGTTTCAAATGTGATGCGTGTATGCCCGAAGTGCAATGCACCGACAAGACTCGGCCACAAGATACTTGAAGATGGTTCAAAAGTAGCTGTCTGCAAGAAGTGCGGCGAGACGATATAAGAGAGGAGACGACATAATGGCAAGGTTAAAAGAAAAATACAAAAGCGATGTTGCTCCGGCTCTTATGAAGAAGTTCGCCTACAAGAGCCCGATGCAGATTCCGAAGATTGACAAAATCGTAGTAAACGTAGGTTGTGGCGAGGCCCGTGACAACGCTAAGGTACTCGAAGCAGTAATTGCCGACATCTCCGCTATTACCGGACAGAAGGCAGTAGTAACAAGGGCAAAGAAGTCTGTTGCTAACTTTAAGCTTCGTGAAGGAATGCCTGTAGGCGCAAAGGTTACGCTTCGTGCTGACCGTATGTGGGAGTTTTTAGACAGACTTATAAATGTTGCACTCCCTCGTGTACGTGACTTCCGCGGAATTAATCCGAACGCATTTGACGGACGCGGAAACTACGCACTCGGACTCAAGGAGCAGCTCATATTCCCTGAGATTGAGTATGACAAAATAGACAAAATCCGCGGTATGGACATTATTATATGCACAACCGCAAAGACGGACGAAGAAGCGCGCGAGCTGTTAACATTAATCGGCGCTCCGTTCGCTAAGAATTAGGAGGGCAAGGACTTATGGCAAAGAAGGCAATGATTCTCAAACAGAAGAACGAGCCCAAATTTTCAACCCGTTATTACAACAGGTGCAAGATCTGCGGCAGACCGCATGCATATCTCCGCGATTTCGGCATTTGCCGTATCTGCTTTAGAGAGCTTGCATACAAAGGTCAGATTCCGGGCGTTAGAAAAGCCAGTTGGTAAACGCTTAAAGAAAAAAGCATAAGAAAGGGCTAATCATAGCTCGGATTATAATTTCGACTTCTCTAAAGGAGGTAAGACAAATGCAAATAACAGACCCTATTGCGGATATGTTAACACGCATCAGGAATGCTAATGCAGCGCGCCATGCGACAGTAGACATCCCCGCATCGAACATGAAGAAAGCAATCGCTGAGATAATGCTCGACGAGGGCTATATCAAAAATTATCAAGTTATCCCGGATGGCGGGCAGGGCACGATAAAGATAACCTTGAAATACAGCCCGAATAAAGAGCAGGTAATCAAGGGACTTCGCCGTGTTTCAAAACCCGGACTTCGCGTATATGTCGGAGCAGAGGACTTGCCACGCGTGCTTAAGGGACTCGGTATAGCCGTTATATCTACCTCAAAGGGCATTATGACGGACAAAAAGGCAAGAGCCGCAAACATCGGCGGTGAAGTCCTTGCATTTATCTGGTAAGGAGGAACCGATCAATGTCACGTATAGGAAGATCACCAATAGCGATTCCCGCAGGTGTAACAGTAAGTCTCGGGAATGAAAATGAGGTCAGCGTTAAGGGCCCGAAGGGCTCGCTCACATCAAAGCTGCATCCCGATATGATAATAAAGGTTGAGGGTAGTGAGGTTACAGTCTCCCGTCCGTCAGAGGCTAAGGAGCATAAGAGCCTTCACGGTCTGACAAGAACCCTTATAAACAATATGGTTATCGGAGTTACCGAGGGTTACAGCAAGGAGCTCGAGGTTAATGGCGTAGGTTACCGTGTTGCAAAGCAGGGCAAACAGCTTGTCATGAACCTCGGATATTCACATCAGGTTATTATGGACGAGATTCCGGGTATAACAATAGATGTGCCGGCGCCCAACAAAATAATTATCAGCGGTCCGGATAAGCAGGCTGTCGGTCAGTTTGCAGCGGAAGTCCGCGAGAAGAGACCGCCTGAGCCGTACAAGGGCAAGGGAATCAAATATATCGATGAGGTTATCCGCCGCAAGGAAGGTAAAGCTGGCGGCAAGAAGAAGTAAAGAGAGGTGCGCTTAAATGGTATCCAAAGTAGATTCAAATAAAAAGCGTCAGATTCGTCATAAAAGGGTACGCGCGAAGATAAGCGGCACAGCCGAGCGTCCACGCCTGAATGTTTTCCGTAGCTTGTCGAATATCTATGCACAGATAATCGATGATGTCACAGGTACAACACTTGTGTCTGCAAGCTCTGTTGAAAAGGGATTCGAAGGCGGCGGAAACATGGAAGCTGCAAAGAAGGTCGGAGTGACGATAGCCGAAAGAGCGAAGGCAAAGGGAATAACAGAGGTCGTGTTTGACCGCGGCGGTTATCTCTATCACGGACGTGTAAAAGAACTCGCAGAGGGCGCCCGCGAGGGCGGACTCCAGTTTTAATCGGGGGGAGGTAGATTTTTATGGCAGGAAGATTTGAAGAACAATCAGACGGTTTGCAGGAAAAGGTCGTATCTCTTAACCGAGTATCCAAAACTGTAAAAGGTGGCCGTATATTTAAGTTTGCTGCACTCGTAGTCGTCGGTGACGGTAAGGGTACAGTTGGCTTCGGTCTCGGCAAGGCAGCTGAAGTTCCGGATGCAATCCGTAAGGGCATCGAGGACGCAAAGAAGAACCTCGTAAAAATCGCGCTTTTGGGCACAACAATTCCGCATGAGGTCATTGGTGAGTTTGGTGCGGGTCGCGTGCTTCTTAAGCCGGCAGCTCCCGGTACCGGTGTTATCGCCGGCGGGCCTGTCCGTGCAGTACTCGAGGTAGCAGGTATCCGAGATATTCGTACGAAGTGTCTTCGTTCGAACAACCCCCAGAACGTAGTAAGCGCTACGATGGAGGGACTTAAATCACTTCGCGGTGCGGAGGATGTTGCACTCCTTCGTGGGAAAACAGTAGGCGAAATTCAAGATTAGGAGGGCAAAGTCGTGTCTCAACTCAAAATAACGCTTACCAAAAGTTTGGTTGGCAGAATAGATAAGCACATTGCCACCGCCAAATCGCTTGGTCTTAAAAAAGTCAATAACCAGACAATACAGCCTGACAATGCGCAGACGCGTGGCAAGATAGCTCAGATATCTTATCTTGTCAAGGTTGAAGAAGTTTAATAGGGGGGTGTAGGAATGAAACTCCACGAATTAGCTCCCGCAGCAGGCTCTGTCAGTGAAGTAAAGCGAAAGGGCAGGGGCCCCGGCTCGGGTAACGGAAAGACAGCAGGGAAAGGTCACAAAGGCCAGAACGCAAGATCCGGCGGCGGTGTCCGCATAGGATTTGAAGGCGGACAGATGCCGATAACAAGGCGTCTCCCGAAGCGTGGCTTCAACAACATCTTTGCTAAGAAGTACGCAATAGTAAACATTGATTCCTTAAATGCTTTTGAAGATGGTGCAGTAGTAGGCGCTGAGGAATTACTTGCAAAAAGAATTATACGTAAGCCCGAAGACGGACTCAGAGTATTGGGGTCCGGAGAGCTCAGTAAGAAGCTCACCGTAAAAGCCAATGCATTCTCCGAAACGGCAAAAGCAAAGATAGAGGCCGCCGGAGGGAAGGTCGAGGTGGTTTAGTTGATCGAAACCATTAAAAATGCCTGGAAGGTAGCAGAACTGCGCAAGAAGATAATATTCACATTGGTATGTCTTCTTATATTCAGACTCGGCTCAGCAATACCGGTACCGTTCATAAACAGAGGACTTCTCTCGGATATTATGGGTCTTTATGAGGGAACTCTTCTCGGATTCATGAATGCTATGTCAGGTGGTGCATTCTCACAGGCAAACATTTTCGCACTGTCGATACAGCCGTATATCAACGCTTCAATTATTATGCAGCTTCTCTCAGTTGCAATTCCTGCACTTGAGAGAATGGTAAAAGAAGGCGGAGAAGAGGGCAAGAAGAAACTCGCATCGCTCACTCGTTATGCAACGATAGCGCTCGGTCTTCTTCAGGGTTTTGCATACTACACATTGCTCAACAACGGCTTTGCGGGTCAGAGTGCTATTGATGCCGGCGGCATAAACAAGTTTTTTGTAATGACTGTTATAATCATTACATTTACAGCCGGAACAGCATTCATCATGTGGCTCGGCGAGCAGATTACGGAGAATGGAATCGGAAACGGTATATCCTTAATTCTCTTTGCAAGTATTATATCGAGAGTTTTCCCGACAGCACAGCAGCTTGTCGGTCAGCTCGCGGGCGGTGGACTCAGCTGGATAGGTCTTATTGCCATTCTGGTAGTATTCCTTGCAGTAATCGTATTCATCGTTTTCATAAACGATGCAGAGAGAAGACTTCCGATACAGTATGCAAAAAAAGTTGTCGGACGCAAGATGTACGGTGGCAGGAGCACATTCCTGCCGGTGAAGGTAAATATGTCAGGCGTTATGCCGATAATATTTGCATCTTCAATTTCGACATTCCCGGCAACGATTGCAGCATTTTTCCCGAAGCCGGAATCAGGCTTCTGGCGTTGGATGCAGGATAATATATTCTCAACAACGAGTGCTGCATACGCAATTGTTTATCTGCTTCTCATCATCATGTTCAGTTATTTCTATACGGCGATTCAGTACAATCCGGTTGAGATTGCAAACAATCTCAAAAACAACGGAGGATTTATTCCGGGCTTCCGTCCGGGTCGCCCGACTGCCGACTTTATCCACAAGGTAATGAATAAGATAACGCTTTTCGGAGCAATCTTCCTCGGCATTATAGCAGTACTCCCGATTGCTGCGGGATATGCTGCTCCGGCGCTTAATCTCTCTATTGGCGGAACATCAATACTGATTGTCGTTGGTGTTGCACTTGAAACTGTAAAACAGCTTGAGTCGCAGCTTATGATGAGAAACTACAAAGGTTTTCTTGAATAGGAGGCATCCGTTAATATGAAGCTTATACTTCTTGGTGCCCCCGGGGCAGGAAAAGGAACACAGGCAGAGCTTATTTGCAAGAAGCTCAACATCCCGACGATTTCAACGGGTAATATTCTCCGCGAAGCTATCAAGAACAAAACTGAGCAGGGACTTCGCGCGAAGTCTTATATGGACGATGGAAAACTTGTGCCGGACAATGTTATTGTCGGCATAGTCTCGGAGAGACTCAAGGAGGAAGACTGTAAAAACGGTTTCATTCTTGACGGAATGCCGAGAACAGTAGCTCAGGCGCAGGCACTGGATGACATGGGTGTTGCAATCGACGCTGTCCTTTCAATTCAAGTGGACGATGCAACGATTGAAAAGCGCATGACAGGACGCCGCGTTTGTGAGAGTTGCGGATCATCGTATCATATCGAGCACAAGAAGCCGGCAAAAGAAGGCGTATGCGATTTTTGCAGTGGAAAGCTTGTTCTCAGGGCAGATGATACACCGGAGACTGTACGCGACAGACTTCGCGTCTATCATGAGCAGACCGAACCGCTTGTAGAATTTTATTCAAAGAAAGGCATTTTAAAAACTGTTCTCGGTCAGGACGGAGTTTCTGAAACGACCCGATTGGTTTTTGAAGCGCTTGGATTATAGAATTACAAGTGGGAGAGATACCAATCCACATCAAGCACACTGCGGGTAATGCAGCAGTGAACGGAGGATTGAGCTTTTGATACAGATAAAATCACAGCGTGAAATTGAGCTCATGCGGAAAGCCGGAAGGATTGCCGCAAGTGCTTTGGCTACCGCAGGTCGAGCGGTAGCACCGGGAGTAACTACAAAAGAGCTTAATGATATAATACAAAGCTTTATCGAGAAAGCCGGTGCGTACCCGACATTCTTGGGATACGCCGGCTTTCCGGGAGCAGCGTGTATATCGGTAAACGACGAGGTTATTCACGGAATACCGGGCCCGCGCGCACTCAAGCACGGTGACTTGGTAAAAATCGACGTGGGAGCTACTTTTCAGGGTTACATCGGAGACTGCGCCAACACATTTGCTGTCGGTGAGATAGACGATGAGGCGCAAAAGCTTATAGATGTAACAAGACAGAGCTTCTATGAGGGTATAAAATACGCTCGTGTGGGCAACAGAATCTCCGATATATCGCATGCAATACAGCAGTACGTAGAGGAGAACGGCTTTTCCGTAGTGCGCAAATACATTGGGCACGGAGTGGGTGCGAACCTGCATGAGGAGCCGGAGGTACCGAATTTCGGGAAGCCGGGAAACGGCGCCAGAATCGTCGAGGGAATGACACTAGCGATAGAACCTATGGTTAATTGCGGTGTGTACGCCGTCAGAGAAATGGAAGACGGATGGACAGTAAAAACCCGAGACGGAAGGCTGTCTGCTCACTATGAAAATTCGGTATTAATTACAGCGAATGAACCAGAGATACTAACTTTGGCGTATGAGATGTAGAGGATATTAATAAAATGGAAGCAGATATAGGTCATATAGTTATTTCTCTCGCAGGCCGCGATAAAGGGCGGCTGTTCTATGTATTAAAAACCGAGGAAAACTTCGTGTATCTGGTCGACGGAAGTCTCAGAAGAATAGAAGCCGCTAAAAAGAAGAAGCGGAAGCATGTACGTGTTGTTTCTGATTTTGAGACGCGGGTCTGCTTAAAGATGAGAAGTGGCGACAAGATATCAAACAGCGAGATACGCAAGGCACTTTCCGGCTATGTAAAATCACAGTCGGAGGGCGATGCCGTTTCAAGCACAGGGAGGTAATTTGCTTGGCTAAAGACGACGTAATCGAGCTCGAAGGTACCGTCATAGAGGCGCTGCCGAACGCGATGTTTCAGGTGGACATCGGAAACGGGCACAAGATTTTGGCACACATTTCGGGTAAGCTGCGGATGAACTTCATACGCATTCTTCCCGGAGACAAGGTTACGGTGCAGATGTCACCGTACGATTTAACACGCGGGCGTATAACCTGGCGCTCAAAGTAATGCATAAGACACGCCGAATTCCGGCAAATACGGCGTGAGCGTGCAGAGAGAAAATTGCCGGAGAAATGGAGCTTTTTACGATTATGAAAGTAAGACCATCGGTAAAGCCTATTTGTGAAAAGTGCAAAATCATCCGCCGTAAAGGTCGTGTAATGGTGATTTGCGACAATCCAAAACACAAGCAGAAACAGGGTTAATAAAACCCACATACAAAATGGAGGTATGTTAAATGGCACGTATAGCCGGAGTTGACCTTCCGAGAGAGAAGCGAGTCGAGATAGGACTCACATACATTTTCGGAATCGGAAGGAAACGTTCAAATGAGATCCTGGCTGCTACCGGAGTAAATCCCGATACGCGCGTCAAGGACCTTACAGAGGCCGACGAGGTGAAGCTTCGTGAGTATATCGGCAAAAACTATACGGTTGAGGGTGACCTTCGCCGTGAGGTAGCGCTCGATATCAAGCGTCTTATAGAGATTGGCTCATACCGCGGAATCAGACACAGAAAAGGCTTGCCTGTACGCGGTCAGCGCTCAAAGACAAATGCAAGAACACGCAAAGGTCCGAAGAGGACGATTGCGAACAAGAAGAAGTAAGGAGGAATCGTTAAATGGCTAGTCCGAAGACTGCAAAAAAAGGCGCAACAAGAAAGCGTCGCGAACGCAAAAATATTGAAAAAGGCGCGGCTCACATCCGTTCCTCCTTCAACAATACAATGGTAACTATTACTGACACTAACGGAAATGCACTTTCATGGGCTTCAAGCGGCGGCATGGGCTTCCGTGGCTCACGTAAATCAACTCCGTTCGCAGCACAGGTAGCAGCAGAAACTGCCGCTAAGGCCGCGATGGAGCATGGTCTTAAGACTGTTGAGGTTTATGTAAAGGGTCCCGGTTCCGGAAGAGAAGCGGCTATCCGCGCTCTCCAGACAGCGGGTCTTGAGGTCAACATGATTAAGGATGTAACTCCCATTCCGCACAATGGTTGCCGCCCGCCGAAGAGAAGGCGCGTATAGTTTTTTGGAGGTGTAAATTAAATGGCAAGATATACAGGAGCCGTTTGCCGGCTCTGTCGTAGAGAAAACCAGAAGCTTTTCTTAAAGGGCGACCGTTGCTATACAGGCAAGTGTGCAATTGACCGCCGTCCTGCACAGGCACCGGGTCAGCACGGAACAGGCCGCAAGAAGCTGTCTGAGTATGGCCTCCAGCTTCGCGAGAAGCAGAAGGCAAAGCGTTATTACTGTGTACTTGAGAGTCAGTTCAATAAGTACTTTGATATGGCTGTTGCGAAGAAGGGCGTAACAGGTGAAAACCTTCTCCGAATCCTTGAGTCACGTCTTGACAATGTTGTATACCGCATTGGGTTTACTATGAGCCGCCCCGAGGCGCGTCAGCTTGTAAACCACGGTCACTTTACAGTTAACGGCAAAAGGGTCAATATACCGTCATACCTTGTAAAAGCGGGTGACGTAATTGCTCTTAGCGAGAAGAGCCGTTCATCAGATAAGTTTAAGGACGTCATTGAGGCAAATTCTTCTCGTGTTCCGCCGAAATGGCTCGACTTTGACAAAAACAAGTTCGAGGCGAAGGTCATGAATCTTCCGGAGAGAGCAGATATTGACTTCCCGGTTGAGGAGCACCTCATTGTTGAGTTGTACTCCAAGTAAGGACGTCGCATAACCCTCGAAGCTACGAGAGTAAAATCTGCGCGGCATAGATTGCTGCACATAAGGAGGGTAATAAAATGATGATAGAAATAGAAAAGCCACGCATAGAGTGTCTGGATGCGCTTGAGGATGGTTCATACGGCAAGTTTGTTATAGAACCCTTAGAGCGTGGATACGGCACAACGCTCGGTAATTCGTTACGTCGTGTACTCCTTTCCTCTTTGCCTGGTATCGCTGTTACATCAATAAAGATAGCCGGTGTATCACATGAATTTTCAACGATACCCGGAATCAAAGAGGATGTTACGGAGATAGTTCTGAATGTAAAGAACATCGTGGCAATGCTTCATACTCCGGAATCTCAGACGGTTACTATTGACGCGTCAGAGGAAGGAGAGGTTACAGCGGGTGACATTAAGTCGACGGGTGAGGTAGAGATACTTAACCCTGACCTGCACATTGCAACACTCGGTCCTAATGCAACATTATCCATGGAGCTTACAATTTCTCACGGACGCGGATATGTTTCCGCTGAGCGAAATAAGCAGCCGCAGTCTGCAATAGGTGTGATGCCGATAGATTCGATATATACACCGGTTCGCAAGGTAAACTACTATGTTGAGAATACGCGTGTCGGCAATATGACTGACTACGACAAGCTCACACTTGAGGTATGGACAAACAGGACCATTTCTGCAAGAGATGCTGTATCCTACAGTGCAAAAATTCTTAATGACCATCTGTCGTTATTTATTGACCTGTCTGAAGACATAGGGAGCACATCGACCGTAATCGAGAAGCCTGAAAATCAGCGTGATAAGGTTCTTGAAATGACGATAGAAGAGCTTGATTTGTCAGTCCGTTCCTTCAACTGCTTAAAGCGCGCGGGAATAAACACCGTAGAGGATTTGATAAACAAGACTCAGGAAGATATGATGAAGGTTAGAAACCTTGGTCATAAATCACTTGAAGAAGTTATAAATAAGCTTAATACTATGGGACTTGCGCTCGCAAGCGAGGACAATTAATTGTCCCGCTTGCAGCCGGTTACCTATAAAAGGGAGGTATTATAATGCCCGGAACACGTAAGCTCGGACGTACCACGGACGCACGCATGGCAATGCTTCGCGCAATGGTTACGTATTTGCTTGAAAACGGAAAAATAGAAACAACGCTTATGCGCGCAAAAGAGGTTCGCCCGCTGACCGAGAAGATGATAACACTCGGTAAAGAGAATACACTTCATAATAAGCGTCAGGCGCTTGCTTTCATCACAAAGGAAGATGTTGTGAAAAAGCTTTTCGACGAGATTTCGCCGAAGTATGCAGAGCGCAACGGTGGCTACTGCCGCATAACAAAGCTCGGACCGCGTCGCGGTGACTGCGCTGAAATGGCGATAATAGAGCTCATATAAGCGAAAAAGTTAAGAGCAAATAGCAAAAGGATTATCTCAGAGATTCAAGCCTCTGAAGTAATCCTTTTTGTTTTTGTATTTTAATGAATATCCCTACTCTTAAAAATTTCATCAGCAAGAATGTCTGCATATTTGTATAGTTCATCAAATTGTATGTGCGGGTTATAAAGATCTTCAAGCTCATCATGCACTGATTTTGCTTCAGCGAGAATTTGGCAGGATTCATTAAGCATATTTAGTGACAGCTTTCTCAAAAAATTAATCTTCTGCTTGTTGCCTCGAAGTGTTTCCGGTGCAATCATAGCATCAAGGCGCACTTTCCTGTAATATTCACGTGTAAAGGGGTGCAACTTGTCGGACGTAAAAAAGGCAAGTGAAAGCTCCGGTACAATAATATGCTCCAAGCGCTCCGGATGAAGGGGATTGAAGCACGCATAACAGGGATATTCCGCAGACTCTACTGCTTCAAGTATACTTGCGAGAAGCAGATGTGAGAGTCCGAAATTATCTTCAATGACAAAGATGCGGTTCATAACACTTTCGATGTTATCAAGAAGACTGATGTATCCTTTTGGTGAGATTGCAGACAAAAATCTTTTCTGTGTTTTTCTTCCGCTTCCATGCCCGGTTATCTCGCGCTTTATAATTCCTTGCGCTTTTTGTCTTATCCTGGGAATTGAAATGCCGCCTATTGCAATGTCAAACAACTCATTTTGAATTGAAGCGGCACACTCGGTAAGTCTGTATACATGCTCAAAGTATTTTGAATATTTATCTTTGATGGATATTATCTCATCTTTTTTTGCTTGAATGGCGGCAATATCTGCAAATCTGCCTAGATTTATATACTGCTCAACCGCAAGAGGATAAGACGGTTCAACAATATGCGGTGCCGTCCCATCAACTATGGCTTTTCCTAGGCGAGGTATAATAATTGCATCGAGTGAATCCGGGTCTGATGAGCAGTAAATTTGCTCGACAGGCTCATTTGCGGCGAGTGCCTTTTGCATTATGCGGCGCATGAGTGATGACTTTCCGCTTCCGGGTCCGCCCTTGAGTATATATACTGCTTTTGAATCCTTTAAGTCGATAAGGTTATTATATAGTGAATGGAAGCCGTGCTTTGAGTTGGCCCCTAAAAAGAAGGCGGTATACATAAAAAATCCCTCCGAATTGTTCTTTTGATACAGACTATGTCAAAAAAGACACATATGTCACATATACCAAGTACAATTCGGAGGGATTAAGTTTTTATTATCCAAGCCCTGAGATTGATGCAATTAAATTGGCAGCTTGCTCAATCTTTTTTGGAAGAGGCTCATCGGATTCGTATGCTATCCTGAATTTGCATTTTCCGACGGGAATGAGAACCTTTTCGGCATTACTGGAGGCAATGGCATTTGCGACAGCGGGGGAGAGCTCCCCCATAATAGAATTTGCCGCTATTATGCCGATGCTTCCTGTTATTATATCAGCGCGCGCAGCGTTGAAAATAATGGCATTATCACCCGTTGCAACAAGCTCTGCTCCGGCCTTTTTCATTGCTGAGGTTGCAATGGAGTTTGTGCCGACTGCGATAAGCTCATAATTTCCTTGCAGCTTTCCTTTGATAGCTTCTACAAGTGCTTTTCCGATTCCGCCACCCTGTCCGTCAACAACCATAATAACCATACTATATCCCCAATCCGCAATACCGCAAGTTGTTTTTAATTATTATACAACAACTTTACTCAAATGTCACTTAATTATTTATCCGCATGCGCAACACTTTTGTCTTAAAGTCATGGAAATTAAAGGGGATAAGCGGATAAAGATAGCAATGTCCGGAAATTGTACGGTTTGAAACGAGCATAATAATAATCATAATTAAGCCTAAAACATATCCGGGTATGCTAAAAAGCCCTGTGAAAAGTATGAGGAGCATGCGCATGAATTTAAGAGCATAGCTCAGCTCAAAACCCGGCTGTGCATAGTTTGCGATTGCGACAAGGGCCATGTAAAGTAAAGTCTGGGCTGAAAACCAGCCGGACTCAACAGCAAAGTCACCGACAATAATTGCGCCTATCATTGAAAGCGAGGTGGTCAGCATTCCTGGAGTGTTCAGCGACGCAAGCTTAAGCCCATCTATCGCAACCTCAAGAATAAGAAGCTGGAGAAAAATCGGTATGTTTATAGGCTCATCAACGCGTATGAATTCAAGGGACCTCGGTATCAGCTCCGGATTTTTTAAAAGGAGCACCCATGTCGGAGTAAGAAAAGTCGTGAGGAATGTGACGAGAAAGCGGCTCAGACGCAGATATGTTCCTGTAATCGGAGGGAAATAATAGTCGTTTGCTTCCTCCATTATATCAAATACAGTTGCGGGCAGAATCATAGCAGACGGTGCATTATCAACGAATATAACAATATCACCTTCCAGAATTTGCGCGGCGGCAGTATCAGGACGCTCGGAGTATTTGAATTTAGGGAAAGGGTTGTACCAATTCTTTGGAGCAAGCACTTCAGCAAGGCTTTCCTGATTCATGGAGAGCGACTCAACGGTTGCATTTTTTATTTTCTCCGTAATCTTATTAAGAAGCTTTTTGTCGACCTTATTGTCAAGATAGCAGACAGCAATATCTGTCTTTGAGCTTGAGCCAACCTGATGATACTGCACAATGAGGTTCGGGTCGCGTATGCGTCGTCGCATAAGTGCGGTATTGAATATCATTATTTCGACAAAGCCGTCGTGTGAGCCGCGGAAAACCTTGTCCTTATCAGGTTCAGATGTCTCCCGCTGAGGGTAAGTGCGCAGGTCGATGGATATGCATTCGGAAAATCCGTCTATACAGAGAATAAGCGAGCCGGAAAGCACCTGTAATGAAATTATGCCGATATCTTTCTCGGTTGTCACTTCGACATAGGGTACACAGTTTTGCGCAAATGTTTGAGCATTTTTCATGAAAGCATCATTGTCAACAGAAAAAAAGAACTCCATTATCCTTTCTGAAACATCGTCTTTCATAAAACCGTCGACAAATATCATAAATGCCCGTTTCTTGCATATTGTAATATCGCGCCTTACAATGTCAAAGCTGCGTTCCGTTTTTAGTGTGTCAGATAATAGTTTTAAGTTTTCATCAATACTTGATGTAAGGTTCATATACTTTACTCCTAATTTGAGAAGTCTTCTATAATTGACTGGAGCTCATATTCGCCTTTTACCGTTATTCCCTCGGAAAGCAGCTCACGGTCAAAATGTCTGAGTGTGCTTGCATATATATCGGTAACGAAAATGGGATTATTAATATTATCTGCGTCAAAAACGACAACTACACCGTCGCGAATTTTAATAATATAGCTTTTCTCCCCGGTCATTTCTTCTTCCGGGTCCTCGTGTGTTTCGGTGTTTGCCGATACCGCAGCGGTTCGGACATCGGGTATTTTTGACGCGGTATACCTGTTCTCATACAGCATCGATACACCGTTTACAAGAAAACCAAGCATGATAAAAAGTCCGCAGGCGACTATTGTAATGCGCTTTTTTGAATTCATCTAAATTCCACTTCCAATCAAATCATCAGGTACATATATTCTTTCCTGTAATTAACATTTTAATACAAAGAAGGAGCGCCCGGTAAAATACCGGGCGCCAGTGAAGTGGGTTGTGGGGATAAAGATATGAATGGACAGCTGCCGCGAAAGGCGACCTACCGTCAATCATCGTAATAATCATAACATAATTTCCAGAAAATGTAAATACCCTTTTGGAAAAAATTTCAAATTTTACTTGTAACCAAATTTGTGCAATCGAATAGTATGGAATGAAAAAACTTTTAGGAGGTAACGGTTACGATGTTATGTAGAGACAATTTTTCTGACGATTGCTGCACATGGGTTATCATCATTGCTGCAATAATAATCCTCTGGCTCCTCTGTGGCAACAACTGCTCTCACTAAGTGAAAATCTGCACGCGGAAACGAAATTCGGCTTCGCGTAAGTAAACGGCAATAGGCGGCGGGTAAAACTACCCGCCGTCTTATTTTCTACCCTAATATATTTTGCACAGCGAGCAGAGTGAAAATGCC
The DNA here is from genome assembly GCA_045649105.1 of Eubacteriales bacterium. Classification (GTDB taxonomy): domain Bacteria; phylum Bacillota; class Clostridia; order Oscillospirales; family JAAYXM01; genus JAZRPG01. The sequence goes on along the minus strand of JAZRPG010000029.1, from coordinate 12,876 downwards.
GGGCAGACCGAGTATGCCGATAAAGGCGGCGTTTATAACATTAATGCCTATATTTATTCCTATATAACCTCCGGCAAAATTTATTGCAAACAGGGAAAGAAAGCCAAGCCCTGAGTTGATAAGCCAATGTAAAATAATGCGGAAGGGCTTAAGGTAAAATGCAAGAATAATAATGGCGGCAAGTGAACAGAAAATATATAAGATATGGTTTGGTGTCATAAATAACCGTCCCTTGCTTTATGAGTTCAGTTAAAGGGCTGCAATTTCTGAGCTTTTTTCACCTAAAAGCTTCGCCTTTCGGAGGAGGAAACTGTACCGCGTTTCGGCAGACTTGATTTCATATACACATGCTTCGATAACCTCGGGGTCCTTTGCGTTCTCAAAACAGCTTCTTGCATAACGCAGGTTCATAAGAGTTTCTTCTATATCCTCCAGAAGCTCCCGTCTTGCCAGTGTATCGTCATCTAACTTGACTTTTTCGCCATAGAGTGTTGTACGCATAAATTTCTTAATGTTTGAAACTATATTCATCTTAAGAAATCTGTTTTGCGTTGTTGTCTTCTTCTGAATTGCCTTATCCATATTGAAACCTCCTTAATTTGCAACTGCTTTTTTGAATATCTCGTACAAAAACACTCACACTCTATATATATTTATATTTTTGTCAATTATTCCGGCATGTATACCAAAAAGTTTATTTCAAAGTATAAAAATACATTTTGTGCAAAGTTGACAAATTAACCCAATATATGGTATAATATCGAAGCAAATTGGATTAAAAATGCCTTTGGAGGTATCGCTTTGAGCGGGAAAATAAAAAGTAACGAATATAATAACGAGAGCATTTCTTCTCTTAAGGGTGCTGACAGGGTCAGAAAACGCCCGTCCGTAATTTTCGGTTCGGACGGTCTTGACGGTTGTGAGCATTCTGCGTTTGAAATAATTTCAAACTCCATAGATGAAGCGCGTGAGGGATACGGAGATACTATTATTGTGACGCTGTACGAGGACCATTCGATAGAGGTTGAGGATTTCGGTCGCGGATGCCCTGTCGATTATAACCCGATAGAAGAGCGCTATAACTGGGAGCTTGTCTTCTGTGAATTGTACGCCGGAGGCAAGTATAAGAATAATGAGGGCACGAACTACGAGTACTCACTCGGGCTTAACGGACTTGGCTCATGTGCAACGCAGTACTCATCAGAGTTTATGGATGTTACCGTACACCGCGACGGGAAAAAATATACGCTCCATTTTGAGCGTGGAGAGAATGTCGGCGGGCTTCATTCTGAACCGACTGACAGGAAAAAGACGGGCTCGAAGTTTCATTGGCGACCGGACATAAATGTTTTTACAGATATAAATATTCCTGAGGAGTACTTCCATGATATATTAAAGCGTCAGGCGGTTGTAAACGCCGGCGTGCTGTTTAAATTCAGGGCTCAGCGCGGGGGAAGCTTTGTTACTACGGAGTATAAGTATGACAACGGTATTGTAGACTATGTGCGCGAGCTTGCGGGTGATGAGCCGGCGATTACTGAGCCGCGCTTTTGGAGTGTTGAGCGCAAGGGTCGTGACCGTGAGGATAAGCCGGAGTACAAGGTCAGGCTTTCCGCAGCATTCTGTTTTACAAATACAGCACCGCGCATAGAGCATTATCATAACTCATCATGGCTCGAATATGGCGGTGCACCGGATAAAGCGGTCAGAAGTGCGTTTGTTTCTGCAGTGGATGCATTTTTAAAGCAGAACGGGAAATATCAGAAAAATGAAAGCAAGGTGACCTTTGCAGATGTCGCAGACAGTCTCCTTATGGTTACAAATAACTTTTCAACAATCACTTCATATGAAAACCAGACGAAGAAGTCTGTTACGAATAAGTTTATTCAGGAGTCGATGACAGAGTTCCTCCGCTCACAGCTTGAGATTTATTTTATTGAGAATCGGGACGAGGCGCAGCGTATATGTGACCAGATTCTTGTAAATAAGCGAAGCCGAGAAAGTGCGGAAACAGCGCGTCTGAATATCAAAAAGAAGCTTTCGGGAAATCTTGATATTACAAGCAGGATTGCAAAGTTTATAGATTGCCGCACAAAGGATATAGAGCGCCGTGAGCTGTATATAGTAGAGGGTGATTCTGCAGCAGGTGCATGTAAGCAGGGAAGAAGCGCGGAGTTTCAGGCGATAATGCCTGTCCGCGGAAAAATCCTCAACTGTTTAAAAGCGGATTTTGATAAGATTTTTAAAAGTGATATAATAGTCGATCTTATTAAAATTCTCGGCTGCGGAGTTGAGGTGCAGAGCAAAAAGAACAAAGACCTTGCTTCATTTGATCTTGCAGGTCTTCGTTGGAAGCGTATTATAATATGCACGGATGCGGATGTTGACGGATTCCAGATTCGTACGCTGATACTTACGATGATTTACAGGCTTATGCCGACTCTTATCCGTGAGGGATATGTTTATATTGCAGAGTCGCCGCTGTATGAGATTACCTGCGGAAATGAGACATATTTTGCATATTCCGATAAGGATAAAAACGACATTCTCGCCAAACTGGGCGAAAAAAAGCATACGCTTCAACGCAGTAAGGGTCTCGGTGAAAATGAGCCAGAAATGATGTGGATGACAACGATGAATCCGGAGAGCCGCAGGCTTATAAAGGTTGTGCCGGATATGGCAGATGCTGCTGTTGCTGAGATGTTTGACATGCTGCTCGGTGATAATCTTTCGGAGCGAAAGCAGTTTATCGCTGAAAACGGATGGAAATATCTTGATGCAGCAGATGTGTCGTAGAGGTGGTGAAGGAATATGGCTAAGAAAAAGAAGACAGATGAGCACGTCGCAGTAGGACTGAGTGCAGAGGTGCTTGAACAGCAGATTACGGAAACACTTGAGAAAAACTACATGCCATATGCCATGTCGGTCATCATCTCACGCGCAATTCCGGAGATTGACGGGTTTAAGCCGTCACACAGAAAGCTCCTCTATACCATGTATACGATGGGGCTTTTAAACGGAGCAAGGACAAAATCGGCAAATGTTGTAGGCCAGACTATGAAGCTGAATCCGCATGGAGATGCTGCGATTTATGAGACAATGGTGCGTCTTGCAAAGGGATATGAGGCGCTGAATTTTCCATTTGTAGACTCAAAAGGAAATTTTGGTAAGATTTATTCGCGCGATATGGCATATGCCGCATCGCGTTATACTGAGGTAAAGCTTTCTGCAATCTGTAACGAGATATTCCGTGACATACGTGACACGGTTGATTTTGTACCGAATTATGACAATACGCTTGACGAGCCGACGCTTTTGCCGACCGAGTTTCCCAATATTCTCGTTTCGGCAAATACGGGAATTGCCGTTGGTATGGCATCAAACATATGCGGGTTTAATATTACCGAGGTGTGCCGTACGGCGATTGAGCTTATTCGTAATCCTGAGCATGACATAGCATCGACGCTCAAGGCACCTGATTTCTCCACTGGCGGAGAGCTTATATACGAAAAAAGCGCAATGGAAGAGATATATCGGACGGGCCGCGGCTCGTTCAAGCTTCGCGCGCGCTGGACATATGATAAGAAAAACAATGTAATAGAAATTTTTGAGATACCGTATACTACAACGATTGAGGCAATTATCGATAAGGTAAGTGAGCTTGTCAAGGCAGGAAAAATACGCGAAATTTCAGACATGCGTGACGAGTCTGACAAAGAGGGTCTGAAGATTGCTATCGAGCCGAAGCGCGGAGCAGACCCTGAGAAACTCATGAAAAAGCTGTTTAAGCTTACCCAGCTTATGGACTCATACTCCTGTAACTTTAATATCCTTATCGGCGGAAATCCGATGGTGCTTGGTGTTCGGGAGATATTAAATGAGTGGACGGCGTGGAGAGCAGAGTGTGTAAAGCGCCGCATCTTTGCAGAGCTTGAGAAAAAGAGGGACAAGCTTCACAAGCTTAAAGGACTTAAAAAAATACTTCTCGATATTGACCGCGCTATTGCAATAATCCGTGAGACCGAGGAGGAGAGCGAGGTTGTCCCGAATCTGATGATAGGATTCGGGATAGACGAGATACAGGCAGAGTATGTCGCGGAGATTAAGCTCAGGAATATAAATAAGGAATATATAATAAAACGCGTAGCGGAGACCGAACAGCTTGAGCGGGATATTGAGGACCTTGAAGATATTCTTGCAAGCAAAACGCGCATTAAAAACATTATAATAAAAACTCTCGAGGAGATTATAAAGAAATACGATACACCGCGTAAGACGCAGATTGTATACAGTGATGAGATAGAGGAATTTGACGAGGCGGAGAGCATTGAGGATTATCCCGTCCATGTATTCCTCTCTAAACAGAGTTATTTCAAGAAAATCACGCCTCTGTCATTGCGCATGAGCGGAGAACAGAAGTTTAAAGAGGATGACGGACTTCTCTCGACATTTGAAATGACAAACCGCGGAGAGCTTATGTTCTTCACGAATAAATGTCAGGTATATAAGGTGCGGCTTTCAGACTTTGCGGACACAAAGGCGAGTGTACTCGGCGATTATCTTCCTGCAAAGCTCGGAATGGACGATGGTGAGCAGGTTGTATTTATGTGCAATCCGGGCGACTATACGGGAAATCTCCTGTTCGTGTTTGAAAACGGAAAGGTGGCAAGAGTTGAGCTTAAGTCATACGAGACAAAGACGAACAGAAAGAAGCTCACGGGTGCCTATTCATCAAAGAGCCCGCTTGTCAGCGCATTCATGATAAGCGAGGATGCACAGTTTGTCCTGTATTCGACGGAAAACCGCGCGCTCGTATTCCACACCGCGCAGCTTAATCCGAAGAGCTCGCGTGATACACAGGGCGTTGCAGTGATGAGTCTTAAGGCGAAGTATAAGGTAAAATTTGCAACGCCGGTTGAGCAGTCAAGCATAAAGGATGTCACAAGATACCGTGTGCGTACGCTTCCTGCCGCAGGCGCAAGGCTTACTGAGGACGAAAGGCTTGAGGAACAAATATCAATGTTTGGAGAGTTGAAATAAGAAGTAACTTATATAAAAAAACGCAGATGTAATCAAACATCTGCGTTTTTATATGCCGTTTTTTTGTTACAGAAACACAATTCCGCAAAGAGCACCGAAAATAATATAGAAAATCGGGTGCTTGTTAAATATCTTATAAAGTGCGAATATTACCGCAAAGATTATTAGATTTTTCAAATCAATAATGTGCAGGAGTGAGTGTGTCTCCGCAAATCGGTCAGGCGTAAACACCGTGGCGCACAGAACACTGAATGCAGCAGAAGCGATAAGCCCGGTGACGGTTGCGCGTATTCCGTAGAGCCCGTCTTTAATAAGCCTGTTGTCAAGAAAGCTTGAGTAAGAGCGGGCAATGAGAAGTATTATAATAAATGATGGAAGAACGATTGATACTGTCGTTGTGAGTGCGCCGAGGATTCCGAATTTTTCAAAACCGATATAGGTCGCCATGTTTATACCTATCGGGCCCGGAGTAGATTCACTTATAGCAACGATGTTGAAGAACATATCCTGTGCGATCCAGCCTTTTCCGACTATAAGCTGTTGCATTATTGGTATTGCCGCAAGTCCGCCACCTATGGCGAAAAGGCCAACAAAGAAGTAAGAAGCTGCAAGTGCAAAAATACTCATTTTAAAATCCTGCCTCCTTTGACGGAAATTCCGACGATGAGCGCAAAAATTATTACAAAAATGCTGTTGATACCAAATATCGCAACGGCAATGAAGGCAAGGAGTGCAAGGATAAGTCCGATTATATCATTTATTGTTTTTTTGCCGAGCGTAGTCACTGCGGAAACGAGGATTACGGCAACAGCGACATTAATACCGCGAAGCGCCTTCCGGACATAGATATTATCGCTGAAGTTTGAAACAAATGCGGCTATAACGGAGATTATAATAAGAGAGGGGAGAACCACGCCGACAGTAGCAGCAACAGCACCGGGGATGCCGCGCCTGCGGTACCCGATAAATGTAGCCATATTCACGGCAATAACGCCCGGTGTCGACTGGCTTATTGCAATATAGTTTAACATATCGTCATCAGATATCCAGCCGCGTTCTGTGACAAATTCCCGCTCAAGAATGGGGAGCATTGCATATCCGCCGCCAAAGGTAAAGGCGCCGATGCGAAAGAAAATCAAAAACAGATTTATAAGGTCTCGTAGCACTAAATATAACAACTCCTTTTAATTAATTAAAAAGGTGTCTGCACAATGTAATGTGCAGACACCCCCGGGTTATACACTATCAGTCGTTTTCAATAAGTCCGTAGCCACCGTCATGGCGCTTGTATACGACAGAAAATCTGTCATCGCTGTCAACGCTCTTGAAGACGAAGAATTCGTGGTTTAAAAGATTCATCTGCAGAATAGCCTCCTCGACAGTCATAGGCTTAACAGAAAATCGTTTCGTGCGTACTATGTTAAACTCACGCTCTTCTTCAACAGGGTAATCTGCGGATGTGTCGGAGAGCTTATCAAATGCATCATCGCGAAGCTGCTTTTCAAGACGCGTCTTGTTTTTTCTGATTTGACGGTCTATTGTGCTTTCTGCAATATCTATTGCGTTATAAATATCGGGTTCGCGTACCGCTGCGCGGAAGAGCATACCGTTACTTCTGACAGTTACCTCAAGGCAATGATGGCCGCGCTCATACCGCGCGGTAATGTTTGCCTCCGCATCAGAGCGAAAATACTTGTCAAGCTTGGAAAGCTTTTTTTCTGCATAGGCTCTCGATTCATCAGTGAAGTCAAAGTTGCGTTCTGCAAAGGTGAATTTCATATGTGTCCGCTCCTTTCGATACTGTGTACATCGGCTTAACACCTCTGTACCTTGATTAAAGTGTAACATAAAGCGGCACAAATTTCAAGTGTTTTTTGGGGAAAGTGTACAATAATTTCATATATCAAGGTTCAATATTTATGCAATAATTTATTTTGCGCTGTAAACCATTTCTCCTCGGGAGAAGACGCGCGTTATTTGAGAGCGCATGTCAAACGGGTGACCGCTGTATATCGCAAGGTCGCATGACTTTCCCTTGCGTATGGAGCCGATTGTGTCGGAGAGTCCGAACATTTTTGCCGGAGAGGTTGTAATCGCGGAGAGTGCGGAGATATCATCTGTACCGTGCGAGGCTGCAAGAGCTGCGCAGAGCATAAGCCGCTCTGCGGGGGTCTCCGGATAGTCGGTGCAGATGGCGGGGGAAAGGCCGCTTTTCACAAGATTTGCAAACTGTTTCTCTGAAAAATTTTTGAGCTCTTTTTTGCTGCGTGTTGTGAGAATAGGCCCTGTTACAATATCTGAGCGCTTTGATGCCAGCTCATATGAGAGTATGTCCGAATCCGTCGCATGAACCAATATGTATCGAAGATTAAAGTCCTCTGAAATTCTTATTGCAGCGCGGATATCAGATTCACTGTGGCAGTGAAATACAGCAGGTACTTCGCGCTTTATAAGCGGGAGGAAGGTATCTCCGCCGTTTAGAATGATACTGCGTATTTCGTCCTCAGCACTGTCAAAAGCATCAGAAACTGCGGGGTTTTCGCCGAGCGAGAATTTAAACCCTGCAACAGCGCGAAGCAGCTTATTTTCGCCGTGTGTGCGGAATGCCGCAAGCTGACCTGTGCAGGGTGCATCAGAACACGGGGATACAACGACGGCAGTTATTCCGTGCTGTAGTGCATCTCTCCATGCGCGCTCATCTGTATCTGCCTCATTACAAACCTTAAAATCAGGACGAGAAACGCCGCTGTTTTTAATTTCAAACGGCATTGAATCTGCAAAAAGCCCGGAGTGCGTGTGTGCGTCAATAAGGCCCGGAAGAACATATTCTCCGGAGAGAGAACATGTCTCGCAGTCAAAATCAGGGCAGTCAGACATGTCTCCGACGTCGGATATGATGCCGTTTTCACAAAGAATATATCCGCGTTCGTAAACGCGGTTTTCCATTGTGTAAATGTGTCCGTCTTTTATGAGTAGTGCCATAGCTGTTATTTGTCCTTTTCTGCAAGGTAAGCTCCGGCCATATGTGCCGCGACAGCGCCGTCGGCACAGGCGGTTACAATTTGGTAAGATATTTTATTCCTCACATCACCCGCCGCAAAAATGCCGGGTATGCTTGTGACAGTGTCTTCTCCGGCAGGAATATGCCCCGAAGATGTCAGGTCAAGCTTTCCCTTGAGGAGTTCTGTATTTGGTATACTTCCGACAGCGATAAAACAGGCGCTTGCAGGGATTATCCGCTCCTTGCCGTCTGCATTTTTTACAGTGACCGACTCAACCTTAAATTTGCCGTTTATCGACTTGACTGTTGAGCTGAGAACAAGTTCGATGTTGTCGGTTTGCTTAACAAGTCTCAAAAGAGCTTCGTATCCGCGGAAGCCTTCGCGCCTGTGAATGAGATATACTTTACGGCATACATTTGAGAGATAAAGAGCGTCTTCAAGTGCGGTGTTCCCACCGCCTACAATGCATGCATCAAGATTTTTAAAAAAACCGCCGTCGCATGTTGCGCAGTAGGATACACCGCTTCCGGCAAGGCGTTCCTCACCGTCAACACCGAGTTTTCTGCGGGATGCGCCCTGTGCGAGTATAACCGTCCGCGCGGATATTTCGCCGCTGTCGGTTTCTATGGTATGGAAGTCCTTTCCGAAATTAAGGGACTTCACATCAAGGTTTTTAAATTCCGCTCCGAGGCTTTTTGCATGCTCTGACATTTTTGCAGACAGCTCAAAGCCGGAGATGCTTTTAAAGCCGGGATAATTGTCAATTTCTGAGGTAACGGTCATCTGCCCGCCGGAGTAGGCGCGTTCAATAACAACTGTTGACAGAGCGGCACGCGTTGAGTAAATTGCTGCCGTCAACCCGGCAGGTCCTGCACCTATTATAGCCACATCATACATCGAGTAATGACCTCCTTTGTGTCAGTTTTTATCGAAAAAGACTGAGATTGCGCGGTAGGTCATAAATACATCTATTTTTGAAACAACCTCAAACGGGGCATGCATGCTGAGTACGGGGACGCCTGCATCTATTGTATCTATGTTGCGTTCGGCCATATACATAGCAACGGTTCCGCCGCCACCCTGGTCAACCTTTCCGAGTGCGCCCATTTGCCACAGCACGCCGTTTGAAGAGAAAATGCCGCGGATTTTACCCACAAGCTCAGCAGAGGCATCGCTCGCTCCGCTTTTTCCGCGAGAGCCTGTATATTTGCACAAAGCAATACCGCGATTTATATAAGCAGTATTTTTCTTGTCAACAACATCGGGATAATTCGGGTCCATTGCAACGGTGACGTCCGTTGAAAGGCAGGTTGATTTTTCAAAGCAGGCGCGAAGCTTTGCGCCCTGAGCCTCACAAATATCCTCCATGAATGTGTCAAAGAACCTGGATTTCATACCGCTTACACCCTCGGAGCCTATTTCCTCCTTGTCAGCAAGTATGCATACAGCTGTTTTTTGAGGAGTTTTTGTATCGAGAATTGCCTTAAAGGCAGGGTAAGCACAGACGCGGTCATCATGACCGTATGAGCCAATCATCGAGCGGTCAAATCCAATATCGCGTGCGCAAAAAGCGGGTACCACGCACAGCTCGGCAGAGAGGAAATCTTCCTCAACTATACCGTACTTTTCATTAAGAATGCGCATGACATTAAGCTTTATGGCATCGCTGTCCTTGTATGATGCGCCCTCGATTGGGGTGCTGCCACAAAGAACATTAAGGCTTTCTCCCGGAACAACCTCAAGAGCGGATTTCTTCATCTGATCTTTGCCGAGATGGGGGAGAAGGTCAGTTATTACAAAAACGGGGTCGTCCTTATCCGCACCGACAGAAACTTCAACAGTCTCGCCGTTTTTAAGAACGACAACGCCGTGAAGCTCAAGCGGGATAGTCGGCCACTGGTATTTTTTGATTCCGCCGTAATAGTGAGTTTTGAAGAGACACAGGCCCTCGCTTTCATATATCGGAGACTGCTTTAAGTCTATTCTTGGTGCATCTATATGTGCCGCTGCAATGTTTGCGCCGGAATTTAACGAGTCGCTTCCTATAACTGCAAAAATGATGGCTTTTCCGCGGTTGTTGAGGTATATCCGGTCACCCGGATTAAGCGTCATACCGCGCACATAAGGCACAAATCCTGCTGCCTCGGCAGTTTTCACAGCTTCGCGAACAACAAGACGCTCTGTTTTTCCTGCATCGAGAAACTTTTTGTAATCCTCGCAGAAATCGGCAGCGCCTTTTGTGTCATACTCCTCGTCAAAACCGTTCTTCGGTGTCATAAGTAGCTTTTCTCTCAATGATTCAAGCTTGCTTTTTTTATCGCTCATGCCTTTTAGTCATCCTTTCGTTATAAGACTGAAAATGTTATTAACCTCGGCTTTTGTATTCTCAAGAACGCCGTCATTTTTTATTACATAGTCACATTTGTCAATGTAGAACGAATCATCGGGTTGTGCGTTTATCCTTGCGCATGCTGACATTGAATCAATGCCGTCGCGTGCAGTTATCCGTGAAATGCGTGCTTCGCGCGGGGAAACAACGCCGATTGTGACATCGCACATGGAGGAAAGTCCGCTCTCAAAAAGAGCAATGGCGTCGATGCATAAATACTGCACATTTCGGCGGTAAAACTCGCTGACTTTCTGTTCTATGTCTTCAAGTACAAACTTGTGCGCAATAGAGTTTAAATCAGAAAGCGCCACACGGTCTGAAAATACAATATCGGCGAGTAAACGGCGGTTAATGCGTGAGTCCTGTGTAACAGCTTCGGGGAAGCGTTTTTTTAGTTCCCGCATGAGTGCCTGAGAGTTGTTTAGCAAATCGTGATATACAATATCAGCATCAATGGTCTCTGCGCCGAGCTCACAAAAAAACTGCGAAACTGTGCTCTTTCCGCAGCCACTGCCGCCGGTAATGCCAAGTATCATCATAACGGGTCACCTCATTTAAATCGAAATGCGTGAAAAAGCAGCAGCGCGGCTGAGCCTGTTCAACACTGCAAGCTCGATTCCGTCGCTCATGCGCGGCTCGCGTGCGTATATAATGTCAACACCGAGGGTGTCGAGCTTCCGCAATGCGGAGAACAGCCCGCGAGCGAGGGTTTCGGGGCTTTCTGCGCTGCCATATGAAATAACAGTGATGTTGAGTTCGTCAAAAAACTTAATTTCTTCATCAAAGCATAGTATAGCAACTTTTTTGCCGTTTATATTGCTTTTTATATATTTTTTTGCATTTTGAATATCCCCGTCGAGTATAACAACGGGTGCAGACGGCGCATAATGTTTGTATTTCATGCCCGGGGATGCGACCTTTTCATCTTCCTCCACCGGCTCTAAAATTTTAGGGTTAAGCTCACAGGTGCCGATTGTCTCACGAATCTCGGCAAGGGTAACGCCGCCGGGGCGGAGAAGTACGGGTGTGTCCGATGTGAGGTCTATGACTGTAGATTCAAGCCCGACATTGCAGGGGCCGCCGTCTAAAATCATCGGTATTTTACCGTCAAGGTCATCAAGAACATGTGAAGCCATAGTGGGGCTCGGCTTTCCTGAAGTGTTTGCGGAAGGTGCGGCAAGCGGCACGCCTGCGGCGTGTATTACAGCCCTTGCGAACTTGTTTGAAGGAAGCCTGACAGCGACAGACGGAAGTCCCGCCGTGACAATATCGGGTATGCAGTCCTTTTTTTTGAAAATCATTGTAAGAGGTCCCGGCCAGAATTTCATAGCAAGCTTTTTTGCGTTCTCCGGTACCTCACAGACTATCTTTTCAAGCTCTGAAAAGTCGGATATGTGCACTATAAGAGGGTTGTCCTGCGGCCTTCCCTTAGCTTCAAATATTTTTTTGACGGCAGACTCAGAGAGTGCACTTGCCGCAAGTCCGTATACTGTTTCTGTGGGGATTGCCGCAATGTCTCCGCCTCTTAAAAGTTCGCCTGCGCGTATTATGTCTTCAAAGCTGTCGTTGAGAGTTTTAAGCACTATAAGCTCAGTAACCATTTGCGATGTACTTCCTTTCGGTGAAGCCAATCAGCCTTCAGAGGCTTTAAGCTTCTCTGCCTGGTCAGCTGTGATAATTGCATCTATCATCTCGTCTATGTCGCCGTTCATAAACTGATCAAGCTTGTATAGAGTGAGGGAGATGCGATGGTCTGTCACGCGTCCCTGCGGATAATTATATGTGCGTATGCGTTCGCTGCGGTCACCTGTGCCGACCTGACTCTTGCGTTCAGCGGCGATTTGAGATGCCTGCTCGTTCATCTGGATTTCATAGAGCTTTGAACGCAATATTTTGATTGCGCGGTCCTTGTTTTTGTGCTGGCTTCTTTCGTCCTGACACTCGACGACAATGCCTGTCGGTCTGTGCGTCAGGCGGATTGCGGATTCGGTCTTATTAACATGCTGACCGCCTGCACCGGAAGCGCGGAATGTATCAACATCAACATCGGACATATTAAGCTCAACCTCAACCTCCTCAGCCTCAGGCAATACTGCAACGGTGACGGTAGAGGTGTGTATGCGTCCGGAGGATTCCGTATCGGGAACACGCTGTACACGGTGCACGCCGCTTTCGAACTTAAGGCGTGAGTATGCCCCGGCGCCCTCAATAACAAAGCTTATTTCCTTAATCCCTCCAAGCTCGGTTTCGTTTGAGGAAACGACCTCAATGTTCCACCTGCGCATTTCGGCGTACATGGAATACATGCGGAAAAGTGAGTGCGCAAACAGCGCGGCTTCTTCTCCTCCTGCGCCGCCGCGGATTTCAACAATGACGTTTTTTTCATCATTCGGGTCAGTTGGAAGAAGAAGAATCTTAAGAAGTCGGAGGCCAAGCGGTCTTAGG
>JAZRPG010000028.1:0-27334 GCA_045649105.1 Eubacteriales bacterium | reverse complement strand
AAGGAAGTTTTGGTTTTGAATGGCCATTTTCCGCTTGTATTGCAGAAAAAATTCCGGGAATACGTCAGTATACCCGGAATTTTTATATTTATCCAAACGAAAAATTTCTCAATTCAAAACTGCTTGCACCCTGAAATCCTTGGTTTTGGATGCAGATTAAGCAAAAAAAGCGAGTTTAACCTGGCGGTTAGCTCGGTTTTTTTGTGAAAAAATGCGCCAAAAGACGGATTTTCAGGGCAATACTTCCTTGTGTGGCTGTGGCCAATTTGTTTCCACCCTTTTGGCATTTTATGACTGATTGTCATTAAGAATTTTTTTCAGATACTTTCCCGTATATGATGATTCATTTTCCGCTACTTCCTCAGGAGTGCCGCAGGCAACCAGCTCGCCGCCGCCGTCTCCGCCCTCAGGTCCGAGGTCTATTATATGGTCGCATACCTTGATAACATCAAGGTTGTGTTCTATAACAACGACGGTGTTTCCGGCATCGACAAGTTTGTTTAACATATCAATAAGCTTGTGAACATCTGCAATGTGAAGTCCTGTTGTCGGCTCATCGAGTATATATATTGTTTTTCCCGTGCTGCGCTTTGAAAGCTCGGTTGCAAGCTTGACGCGCTGCGCCTCGCCTCCGGAAAGCGTTGTAGAGGATTGACCGAGCTTTATATAACCGAGACCTACCTCATTGAGAGTATCAATTTTCCGCGCGATTTTCGGCACATTGCGGAAGAACTCTGCCGCCTCCTCACATGTCATTTCAAGAACATCATATATATTCTTGCCCTTATAATGCACCTCAAGCGTCTCTCGGTTGTAGCGTTTTCCGTGGCAGACATCGCAGGTGACATATACATCGGGCAGGAAATGCATTTCTATTTTATTCACACCGTCGCCGCAGCATGCTTCGCATCGTCCGCCGCGCACATTAAAGGAGAATCGCCCGCTCCCGTAACCGCGCATTTTCGCATCCGGGCTCATTGCAAAAAGCGTGCGTATATCATTGAACACTCCCGTATATGTTGCGGGATTTGAGCGGGGTGTGCGACCAATCGGGGACTGGTTTATATCTATTACCTTATCGAGATGTTCAAGACCCTCAAATGACTTAAATTTTCCCGGGCGCTCCTTTGCGCGGTTCAGCTTTACGGCGAGATGCTTATATAAAATTTCGTTTACAAGAGAAGATTTCCCCGAGCCTGACACACCCGTAACGCAGGTCAGTGTGCCGAGCGGGATTTCTATATCTGTATTTTTGAGATTATTTTCGGCGGCGCCGTTTATCTTAAGTGTTTTTCCGTTGCCGCTGCGCCGTGTGCGCGGAATGGGTATGCTTTTTTTGCCCGAAAGGTACAGCCCCGTAATGGACTTATCGCATGCTTTTATATCCTCGACAGTACCTGCGGCAACTACCTCGCCGCCGTGTACACCCGCACCGGGGCCTATGTCGACAATATAATCCGCGGCATACATCGTGTCCTCATCGTGCTCGACAACAAGAAGCGTATTTCCGAGGTCGCGCAGGTCCTTAAGCGTTTTCAAGAGCTTGTCGTTATCTCGCTGGTGGAGGCCTATGGAAGGCTCGTCCAGTATATATAAAACGCCCATCAGCGCCGCGCCTATCTGAGTTGCAAGGCGGATTCGCTGGCTTTCGCCGCCGGAAAGCGTGCCTGCGCTTCTGGAGAGCGTGAGGTAATTTAAGCCGACGCTGTTTAAAAAGCCGAGACGCGCGCGTATTTCCTTAAACACCTGCTCTGCAATTTTTCTCTCTCGCTCGGAGAGTGTTTTTTCCACTCCGTCGATAAAAGCTATAGCCTCTTTAATTGACTTTTCGCACATTTCCGCTATGTTTATTCCGCCGACCGTAACCGAAAGTGCATTTGGATTGAGCCTTTTTCCGTTGCATGTTTTGCATGGGATATATGACATGCACTCTTCAATCTCGGCGCGCGAATACTCACTTGCCGTTTCGTGATACCGCCGCTCAAGATTCGGGATTATTCCTTCAAAGGCCTGCGTATAACTGCCTGAGCCGTAGGATTTGTCGTAATGCAGGTTTATCTTTTCACCGCCCGTGCCGTAGAGTATGGCATTTATTCCTTCCTGCGGTACATCGCAAAGCGGGGTGTCGAGGCTGAAATTATAACGCTCCGCTATTCCGTCATAATACATGCGCGAAACGCTTCCGGGAACGGGGTTTGCCCAGCCTGAGGCACATATTGCTCCGTCAATAAGCGATTTTGACTTATCGGGAATAATCATATCGGGGTCTACCTTTAGCCATGTGCCGAGACCCGTGCAGTCTGGACATGCGCCGTGAGGGTTGTTGAAGGAGAACATGCGCGGTGTCATTTCCTCTATACTTATGCCGCAGTCGTCACATGCGTAGTTCTGCGAAAAGAGAAGCTCCTCACCGCCGATTACGTCAACGATTATGATGCCGCCCGTGAGTGATGCGGCAGTCTCGATTGAGTCACTCAGCCTTGTGTTAATATCGTCCTTTATAACGAGGCGGTCAACTACTATTTCTATGTTGTGCTTCTTGTTTTTTTCGAGCGTGATGCTTTCTTCAAGGTCGTACATATTTCCGTCGACACGGACGCGCACAAAGCCTGATTTTTTTGCATCCTCGAAAACCTTTGCATACTCGCCTTTGCGGCCCCGTATTACAGGTGCGAGAATCTGAATGCGCGTGCCCTCGGGAAGGGAGAGCACACGGTCTGTTATCTGGTCTATTGTCTGACGGTCGATGACCTTGCCGCATTTCGGACAGTGTGGGATTCCGATGCGCGCCCATAAAAGGCGCAGATAGTCATATATCTCCGTCACGGTGCCGACTGTTGAACGCGGATTTTTTGATGTCGTCTTCTGGTCAATCGATATGGCAGGAGAAAGGCCTTCTATATAGTCAATGTCAGGCTTCTCAACGCGGCCTAAAAACTGCCTTGCATATGCAGAGAGCGATTCGACATATCGGCGGCGCCCCTCAGCATATATCGTATCAAAGGCAAGGCTTGACTTTCCCGAGCCGGAAAGCCCGGTGATGACGACGAGCTTGTCGCGAGGGATTTCAATGTCTATGTTTTTTAAGTTGTGCTCACGCGCACCCTTTACTGTGATATTCTGTCTCATCATTTCATCTCTTTCGGAGGTTTTCTATTTTCCGCGCAGTTCTATTATTCTGTCGCGGAGCATCGCGGCGTATTCAAACTCGAGGAGCTTTGACGCCTCACGCATGTCGCGTTCAAGCTTTTTAATCATTTCCTCGCGCTCGGCCTTTGCAAGCTTGTCATCGCCTGTGTGCTGTGCGTCCTTTGATATTTCTATGATGCCGGCAACATCCTTTTTGATTGTTTTCGGGATAATGCCGTGTTCTGTGTTAAACTCATTCTGCAGCTTCCGGCGGCGCTTTGTCTCGCTGATTGCCCTATCCATGGAGCCTGTCATGCTGTCGGCGTACATTATTACCTTTCCGTGGTCGTTTCTCGCGGCACGGCCTATCGTCTGGATAAGCGAGGTCTCGCTTCTTAAAAAGCCCTCTTTGTCCGCGTCAAGAATCGCAACGAGCGAAACCTCAGGAAGGTCAAGCCCCTCTCGGAGCAGATTTATTCCAACGAGAACATCAAATACGCCGAGGCGCAGATCGCGTATGATTTCCATGCGCTCTATCGTTTCTACATTGTGGTGGAGATAGCGGACCTTTATGCCCACGCGCTCGAGATACGCCGTGAGATCCTCTGCCATCTTCTTTGTAAGCGTTGTTACAAGTACGCGCTCCTTATCTGCTATGCGTGTATTTATCTCTCCTATAAGGTCATCAATCTGCCCTGCTGTCGGGCGTACATCAATGTCGGGGTCCAAAAGCCCTGTCGGGCGTATTACCTGCTCCACAATCTGCGCTGAGCGCTCGCGCTCATACTGCCCCGGCGTTGCGGAAATGTATATAACCTGATTTATATGCTCCTCGAACTCGGAGAAGTTTAAAGGCCGGTTGTCGAATGCGGAGGGGAGGCGGAAGCCGTAGTTTACAAGCGTTTCTTTCCTCGCTCGGTCGCCTGCATACATTCCGCGTACCTGCGGAAGCGTAACATGCGACTCGTCGACTATCAGAAGAAAATCGTCGGGGAAGTAGTCCATAAGTGTAAACGGAGGACTGCCCGGCTCTCTGCCGCTTATAATCCGGGAGTAGTTTTCTATTCCGTTGCAGTAGCCAAGCTCCTGCATCATCTCAACATCGTATTGCGTGCGCTGGCGGAGTCTCTGCGCCTCAATCAGCTTGCCCTCATCCTCAAAGGCTTTTACGCAGACCTCCATCTCGGAAAGAGCCTCGTCTATCGCACGCGCCATTTTTTCGGGAGTTGACACATAGTGTGATGCCGGGTATATTGCAACATGTGAAAGTATGCGCTTTGATGCCCCCGTGAGCGTGTTTATCTCTGAAATTCTGTCGACCTCATCACCGAAAAATTCCACCCGTATTCCGCTGTCGTGCGAGTATACGGGGAAAATTTCAACAGTATCGCCGCGCACGCGGAATTTGTTGCGCTCAAATGCGATGTCGTTTCTCTCATACCGTATCTCAATCAGCTTGCGGATAAGGTCATCACGGCTGCGCGTCATGCCCGGGCGCAGTGAAATAACCATGCTTGAATAATCTATCGGGTCGCCGAGACCGTATATACATGACACGCTCGCGACAATAATTACATCGCGCCTTTCGCCAAGCGATGCAGTTGCGCTGTGGCGGAGCCTGTCTATCTCCTCATTGGTTGAGGAGTCTTTTTCTATATATGTGTCCGTGTGCGGAATGTACGCCTCAGGCTGGTAGTAATCAAAGTAGGAAACAAAATATTCAACGGCATTTTCGGGGAAAAATGCCTTGAGCTCTGAGCAGAGCTGCGCCGCAAGGGTTTTGTTATGCGCAAGCACAAGCGTAGGCTTTTGTACGCGTTCAATTATATTTGCCATCGTAAACGTCTTGCCAGAGCCCGTGACGCCGAGGAGCGTCTGTTCATTAAGGCCGAGCTCAATGCCGCGCGAGAGTGCGTCAATAGCCTTTGGCTGGTCCCCTGCGGGCGCATATTCGGATACAATTTTGAATTTTTGCGTCAAGTCCATAAAAAACACCTATTTTTTAAAGAATCCGCTTTGGGCAAGGGATATAAAGTCATCACCTGCGACGATTATATGGTCGTCGAGCCTTATGCCTACATAATTGAGCGCCGTATGAAGCTGACGCGTTGTTTCAAGGTCATCTGCCGATGGCAGTGCATTGCCGCTTAAGTGGTTATGCGCAATTATAACGCGCGCGGAATTAAACTGCAGTGCGAATTCAACAACCTTTCTTATGCTTATGTTAACTGCATTTATTGTCCCTTCAAACACGGGCTTGCAGGCGAGAAGCTTGCAGTTTGTGTCCATGCATGCAGCAAGAAGAATCTCGTTTTCGTAGCCGATGAGCTTGTCGAGCATATACTTACCCACGGTCTCGGCATCGTTGAATACAAGTGAATTTCCCCATTTAAGCGTGCTGTATTTGCGGTAGTACTGGGGGATGAGCTTAAGATGCATTGCGGCACGCTCGCCCATGCCGCGAATCTTTAGGAGCTCATGCATCGGCGCATCTATAACCTGAGGAAGTCCGCCGAATTCGCGTATAAGCGTCCTTGCAAGCTCGCAGGTGTCACATCTTGAAATGACGCCGTGAAGCATCATCTCAAGGACTATATAGTCGGGTATGGTGTCAATATTTTCTTCGAGGAATCTCTTTCTCAATCTGCCTCGATGTCCTTCAGCCATCTGTTGCCGTGTCCTTTCTATAATTTCAGAACTGCCTCTGCGACGCGTATTCCGTCAACTGCGGAGGAAAGTATTCCGCCTGAGTATCCTGCGCCCTCACCGCACGGGAAAAGCCCCGGGAGTGAAGACTCAAGCGTATCACCGCGCACTATGCGCACGGGGGACGAGCTTCGCGTTTCAGGCGCGGTGAGAACAGCCTCGCCATCGCCGAATGCAGGGAGAAGACGAGCAAAGCCTCGGATGCCTGCGCGCAGCGATTCTGTAATATATTCCGGAAAAAGCTCCGAAATACAGCACTCTGTCACACCGGGAAGAAAGGTCGGTGTTATGCGCCCGAACCCCGTAAGTTTGTTGCTTAAAAACCCCTCGGCAGTCTGCGCGGGAGCGCGAAAATTACTTCCGCCGAGTGCGAATGCGGCGCGCTCTATTTTGCGCTGATAATCAACTCCCGAAAGCGGTGATGCGCCGGGGAAATCGTCGGGTGAAACGCTTACAAGAAGCGCGCTGTTTGCGTTGCGTCCGTCGCGCGCAAATAAGCTCATGCCGTTTGTGACAAGTCCGCCTTCTTCAGAAGATGCATTTATAACAGTGCCGCCCGGACACATGCAGAAGGTATAAGCCGTTCTTCCGTTTAAAAGCTTGCTTGAAAGCTTGTAGTCCGCAGCCCCCAGTGCCGCGGTTCTGGCGAAGGCGCCATATTGGTTTTTGTCAATATCGCGCTGGAGATGTTCTATGCGGACGCCAATGGAAAATGGCTTTTTTTCAAGTGTTATGCCAAGGTCAAGGAGCATCGAGAAGACATCGCGTGCAGAATGGCCGACAGCGAGAACTATGTTGTCCGTGTCAAAGCCAACCTCGCCGTCAGGCGTGCGGCACAAAACCCCGGATACTCGCCCCGAACGCGTCAATATTTCCCGCAGCGTGTGGTTAAAATAAACCTCGCCGCCGAGTGATATTATGTGATTCCGTATTCCGGAAACGATTTTCGGGAGGTTGTCCGAGCCGATATGAGGGTTTCTGATATATGAAATTTCAGGCGGGGCGCCGTGCTCGACAAAGGTTTTAAATACCTCTGCCCGTCTTTTGTCATGCGTGCCGGAGTTGAGCTTCCCGTCCGAGAATGCGCCTGCGCCGCCCTCGCCGAACTGCACATTTGAGGATAAGCTCAGCTCTCCCGTCTTCCAGAAGTGATTTACTGTTACCGCGCGCTTCTCGACAGGCTCGCCGCGTTCTATAAGTATCGGTTTTGCGCCTGCCTTTGCAAGCGTAAGTGCGGCAAACAGCCCTGCAGGGCCTGCACCGACGACAACAGGACGCATGGAGGGGAGGCTGGGGACAGCGGCGGCAGGAGCCGGAAGATTTTCCTTTAATGTAATGTCTCCGCGCCCTGAGCGCTTTATAACACTTTTTTCGTCTGTATTCAGCTTCACTTCGACTGAGTACACAAAGTGCACATTTTTGCGGTCGCGCGCGTCGACAGCTTTTTTTGTGATGCTGTATGATACAATTGCCGTGCGTGGGATATGCAGAGCTCGCGCTATTTTCTGAGGAAGCATTTCCTCACTTTCTGAAAGTGCAAGCTTAATATTTCCTATTTTAATCATAAAAAAACTCCTTAATTAAAAATATTATATCACGCTTCATGCAATTTCTAAAGAACTATTTAAAAATTATACAATTTTTTCTTATATAGCCTTTATAATGTGTAAAAACTTGACAATGAAGACAGTGTGCGATAAAATTAGACAAGCTTAACAGGGGGTGTTTTGTTTGCCGTTATTTAAAAAATGCGGGGAATTTAAAGATGTTGAAAAAATAGTCGAAATGGGTATATATCCGTATTTTCATGAGCTTGAATCAAAGCAGGACGCGGTAGTAACCATGGAGGGCAAACGCAAAATCATGCTCGGGTCAAATAACTATCTCGGGCTTACGGTTAATCAGCGCGTTATAGATGCGGCTGCCGCCGCCCTTGAAAAGTACGGGACGGGCTGCTCCGGCTCAAGGTTTTTAAACGGAACTCTTGATTTGCACAACACGCTTGAGCGTGAGCTTGCCGACTTTGTCGGAAAAGAGGCTGCCGTTACATTTTCTACGGGATTCCAGTCGAATCTCGGTATAATCAGTGCGATAGCGGGGCGCGGCGATTATATATTGAACGACCGCGAAAATCATGCGAGTATTTACGATGCATGTCGCTTAAGCTATGCAGAGACATTGCGATATAAGCACAATGATATGGAGGATTTGGAGAAAAAGCTTCAGAAAATCCCTGAGGACTCAGGAAAGCTTATCGTCACGGACGGCGTTTTCAGCATGAGCGGAGATATATGCAAGCTGCCTGAAATTGTGGCTCTTGCGAAAAAATACCGCGCGCGTGTCATGGTAGACGATGCACACGGCTTCGGCGTAATAGGCGAGGGAGGCCGCGGAACGGCGAGCCATTTCGGACTTACGGACGAGGTTGATATCATAATGGGAACATTCAGCAAGTCGCTTGCGAGTATCGGAGGATATATGCTTGCCTCAAAGAATGTTGCAGAGTTTGTAAGGCACAGCTCGCGCCCGTTTATATTCAGTGCATCCATTCCGCCTGCAAGCTGCGCGTCGGCATTGGCTGCGCTTCGCGAGATAAGGGAAAATCCGGGTCTTACGACGCGCCTTTCGGAGCTTTCGTCATACCTCCGCCGCGGACTTCGCGAGCGCGGGATAGAGATAAAGGACTCGGGAGAGAATACGCCGATAATTCCTTTCTATACATACGATATGGTGACGACGCTTAAGCGCTCAAAGCGCCTGTTTGAAGAAGGCGTTTATGTAAATCCGGTTCTTCCGCCGGCGACGCCTGCGACAGAATGTCTTTTAAGGACGAGCCTTATGGCGACGCATACAGAGCCCGTGCTTGATGAGGCGATGGATATAATAGCGCGTGTTATGCGCGAGGAGCTGTAGGAAATATGACAAGGGTAGCGGTGGTTACCGGAGCCTCGGGCGGCATAGGTGCGGAAATAGCGGAAAGGCTTATTGAGCTTGGATACCGTGTCTATGACATGAGCCGCCACGGGGGCAAAACGGGCATTCATATAGCCGCGGACATATCGAACGAGGAGGATGTCGCGGCGGCGTTTGAAAAAATCGGAGCCGAAGAGAGCGGGCTTGACCTTCTTATAAACAATGCGGGGTTCGGGATATCGGGTGCGGTTGAGTTTTCAGACACCGGCGATGTCAGGCGGATTTTTGAGGTTAATGTGTTCGGTGCTTTTCTCTGCTCTAAGTACGCATTGCCGCTTCTGCGGAAAAGGCGGGGGCGAATAGTGAATGTGAGCTCGGCGGCAGCGATATTTTCCATTCCGTTTCAGGCGTTCTATTCCGCGACGAAGGCGGCCCTAAACTCGCTCACACTTGCACTTCGCTGCGAGGTGTCGCGCTTCGGAGTCTCCGTGTGCGCGGTTATGCCCGGCGATGTAAGGACCGGGTTTACTGCCGCAAGAGTAAAGAGCGAGGACGGGGAGACGCAGTACGGAAATGTGATTGCATCGTCCGTAAGCGTTATGGAGAAAGATGAAAAAAACGGCATGACACCGCAGTATGTTGCAAAAAAAATATGCAAAGTCGCAATGCGGAAAAATGTTGCGCCGCTGTATACAATAGGCTTTAAATATAAAATTTTTGCCCTTCTTTCCAAAATTTTGCCTGCGCGTTTTATCAATGCCGTTGTAGGCGCTCTTTATATCAAAAAATAGAAAATAAAGAATTTATATGCCCCTGGAAAGTCAAAAGCTTTGCAGGGGCATATTTTGTGAAAATAAAGCAAAACTACCATATATAAAAATATGGGGGAGAAAAAATGAAAAATTCAAATAATAACGATACGGATGAAAGACGCGAGGAACGCGAGGATATAGTGGAAACCGGCTCTGTCGTGACACAAAGCAAGCATGGCAGAATACATTGTATAACAATAGTCGGACAGATAGAGGGTCACACCGTACAGCCGAGCGAGACAAAGACGACGAAATATGAGCATATATGCCCGCAGCTTGCCGCAGTAGAGGAGAATGATGACATAGACGGGCTGCTTATAATGCTCAATACCGTAGGCGGTGATATTGAGGCGGGTCTTGCAATTGCGGAGCTGATAGCAGGCATGAAAAAACCTACGGCATCGCTTATTCTTGGCGGAGGCCATTCGATAGGCGTGCCGCTTGCCGTTGCGGCGGAATGTTCGTTTATTGCAGAATCGGCTGCCATAACCATACATCCCGTGCGCATGAGCGGCGTAGTAGTAGGTGCGCCGCAGACATTTAACTATTTTGAGCGTGTACAGGAGCGGATAACGAGCTTTGTCGCGCGGCACTCGAATACTACCGCCGAGAAATTCCGGGAGTATATGCTCAAGGTCGGCGAGCTCGCGACAGATGTCGGCACGGTAATTTACGGCAAGGAAGCTGTTGATATGGGACTTATAGATAAGGTGGGTACGCTTGCTGACGCGCTTGAATTTCTGCATAAACGCATAGGAAAAAATAAAAATATGAAAAATTGACTTGAAAACAGCTTTGATTCGCAGTATAATTAAAGCATAACTTGAGAAAGGATGTTTTTTATGGCACAGATTACAAAGGACACTATAATCGGAGATATTCTTGATATCGATGCGACAACAGCACCGTATTTTTTTGAAATAGGAATGCACTGCCTCGGCTGCCCGGCTTCACGCGGCGAGACACTTGAGCAGGCATGTGAGGTTCACGGTGTAGATGTTGATGCGCTTCTCACAAAGCTCAATGAGCATTTGGCAAACAACTAACTGAAATCGGGAGAATGCGTGCGCAAAGGTCTGCGCGCGCATTTTCTGTATACGGAGGTACGGCGGTGAATAAGTCTCTTTCCGAAAGACTGGCGGCAGTTTTGAGAGCGATACCCGTCTGCGAGTCGCTCGCTGATGTCGGGTGCGACCATGCACTTGTCGCGATACATGCGGCAAGGGAAAACCGTGCAAAGAGAATAACTGCAAGCGATGTCCGCGAAGGCCCGCTTTCCGGGGCGCGCGCGGCGGTAGAGGAGGCAGGGCTTTCTGACAGGATACGCACCGTGCTGTGTGACGGGCTATGCGGCATTGAAAAGCATGAATGCGTTGTAATAGCAGGTATGGGCGGTGAGACGATTGCCGACATACTCTCAAGGGCGGAGTGGACGCGCACAAAAGGGTGCACACTTGTGCTGCAGCCCATGACAAAGGCAGAAAAACTAAGGTCGTTTTTATATGAGAACGGATATGACATTGCGGACGAGCAGTTTGTCCGCGAGGAGGGGCACATATACTGCATACTAACTGTGGTGTTTGAGCCGGGGAAAAAGCACGAGCCGTATGAGGCGTACATAAGCCGTGGCGCGTTTTTAAAGCCGCTTGCCCGCGATTATGCGGATAAGGTGATTTCGCGCCTTGAAAATGAGCTTAGAAGCAAGGTTTCTGCAAAGATTATAGCTGATGAGGAGCGCCGGGCGCGCGAGGCGGTGCTTGATTCCTTAAAGAAACGGAGAGAAATGATATGACGAAAGTTGTTGATGTTCTGGGTGCGCTTGAAAAGGCGGCGCCGCTTGGCTACGCTGCGGATTTTGACAATGCGGGATTTCTTGTCGGGCACGGAGAGAAAGAGGTGCGCAGAGTTGCGGTTGCGCTTGACATAACCCGCCGTGTTATAGACGAGGCGGCAGAAAAAGGCGCAAATCTCATCGTATCGCATCACCCCGTGATATTTAACGCGCGAAAAAGCATTACGGACAGCGACGCGACAGGTGCAATCCTGCTTCACTTAATCGAAAACGGGATTTCGGCTATCTGTATGCATACCAACATGGACAGCGCACAAGGCGGAGTGAATGACCTGCTTGCAGAGGCGGTTGGCGTAGAAGACCTGTGCCCGATAGAGCCGATAGGTGACAGCGGCGCGGGCGGCGGCAGATACGGCGTCCTTAAAGAGAAAAAAGAGTTTTCCGCATTTTTGGAGCATGTCTGCAATGCCGTTTCGGCAAACGGGTTAAGATATTATAACGCAGGGAAAGCCGTGCACAGGGTTGCAGTCGGCGGAGGGTCATGCGGAAGCTATATAGGCGCGGTGGCGTGTCTTGGCTGTGATACATTTGTGACGGCTGATATAAAGCATGATGTATTTCTGGAGGCTCAGGAGCTCGGGATAAATCTCATAGATGCTGGGCATTTTGCAACGGAGGATATCGTGTGCCCGCATATGCGGGATATAATAAAAGCGGCTTTTCCGTGCCTTGATGTCGAGATTGCAGAGTCGGATACAGATTGCGTAAAGTTTTTTACGCGTTAAGAAAAGTGAGGTCTTATTATGGCGCTTGATGCGGCATTTATAGCGCGGCTTGCTCGTGAACTTGACGGGATGCTTTCTGGTGCGCGTGTTGATAAAATATATGAGCCGGAGCGGGACGATATCGTTCTTGCACTCCGTGCGGCAGGTGTGCGCGGGAAAAAGCTTATAGTATCCGTAAACCCGAGTTATCCGCGCGTCAATATGACATTGCGTGCGCGGGAAAACCCGGCAAACGCGCCGATGTTCTGCATGCTTCTGCGAAAACATCTGACAAACGGGAAAATAATCGGCATTTCGTCACCGCACGGGGAGCGGATTATAGACATAAAGTTTGAGGTAAGCGATGAGATGGGCGTGCTTGCGGTAAGGACGCTTACCGCGGAGCTTATGGGAAGACACTCAAATATTATACTCCGTGATGAGAATGACAGAATAATTGAGTGCTTAAAGCGCGTTGATATTATTATGAGTGAGAGGCGCCAGGTGCTTCCCGGTCTGTTTTATGAGCTGCCGCCGCGGCAGGAAAAGCTTGACCCGGAGGCGTATTCGCCCGAGGAGCTTTCCGATATAATATGCGCCGCAGACAGCGAGATGCCCGTGGAAAAGTGGATTATATCGACGTTTATCGGCCTTTCTCCGCTGCTTTGCCGTGAGTTTTCTTTCCGCGCATGCAAAGATGTATCGGCGCGGATGTGTGAGCTTTCAAAAGACGCGCGCATGCGCCTTGCGTCGGCGATGTATGACGCGCTTCACGGTGAACACAGCCCGTCTGTTGTCTATGACGGGAAAAGGCCGCTTGAGTTTTCCTTTTTGCCGATAACTCAATACGGCGGCATGGAAATAAAACTCAAAGAGAGCCTGTCTGACACACTTGAGGAGTTTTACGACACGCGCGATGCAGAGGACAGCATGCGCCGACGCTCGCAGGGCATTTTGCAGGTTGTACGCACGGCACATTCACGCGTCACGCGAAAGCTCGCCCTGCAGAGAGAGGAACTTAAAAAATCCGCAGGGCGAGAGTCGATTCGTGAGCGCGCGGAGCTTATTTCCGCAAATATTTACAGACTTAATAAGGGAATGGCTTCGTTTAATACAAATAACTATTTCGCGGAGGGAGCGCCTGAAATTACAATAAAGCTTGACCCGCAGCTTTCTCCGCAGGAGAACTCGGCAAAGCTGTTCCGCGAATACCGGAAGCTTAAGAATGCCGAAAAGTACCTGACAGAGCAGATAGCCGCAGGCGAGAACGAAATTATATATCTTGAAAGCGTCATGGAGAGCATAGAAAAGGCAGAGAGCGTGGCAGACATAGCGGAAATACGCGAGGAGCTTTCTGAAACCGGCTATGTTGACAAAAATGCGTCAAAACGCGCTCCGAAAAGAAATGTGCTGCGCCCGTACAGATTTAAATCAAGCGACGGGTTTACGATATATGCCGGGCGAAATAACAAGCAGAATGAGGCGCTTACTTTAAAAAGCGCAATGAAGGGGGATATGTGGCTTCATACGAAGAATATCCCAGGTTCGCATGTGATAATAGAGTGCGCGGGGAAAAATCCGCCAGACAGGACTCTGGAGGAAGCGGCGATAATCGCGGCATATTACTCGCGCGCAAAGGAATCGGTAAATGTTCCGGTGGATTATACGCAGGTGAGAAATGTGAAAAAGCCGGCGGGGACACCGCCGGGAATGGTTATATACTCCACATCGAAAACGGCGTTCGTCACACCGGACGAGGAGCTTGTAAAAAGACTTTCGGCGGCTAAAGAATAATATCGTCAGCAATATCATGTATTTCGCGGTAGCTTAAGAATATATCAGATATTCCGAAGCTTTTTGAAAGCTTTATCTTTTCGGATATTGAGCGGGCATCGTCAAACAGTACAAATCGGCACTGGGCAGGTGCGGCTGAGTATGTAAAGTAGTTTGTGAGCATTTGCGGAGAGTAGTATATATCCGCGTCAAATCGGTTCTGCAGTTGGGAAAGCTCCCGTGAAGTTAGCTTATGTCCGCCCGGAGAGTCTGACGGCATAGAAAAATCCGCCATGATGCGTGGGATTGCAAGGGCAAGGTGCCTGTGCTCGCGGACAAGGCGCTCCAGATATTCTGTCAGAAGACCTCCCGACACTGCGCAGGAGGCAACAGGGGTTGCCCGGGCGCAAAATTCTGCATATACTTCGGGGACATATACCTGTCCTACTCTGCGTGCGAGAGACTCGCAAACGCCGCCGAGCAGCTCAGCTCCCGCTTTTGTCGGCGGGCCGTCGATGTCGAGGAAAACGCCGGTATATCCGCGTCTTCTGCACTCATCGTAAAGTGCGGGGGCGATGTGGATATCGCCATGCTCCATTGAAACTATCATTATATCTCCGGAGGCAGCGGTGGGGAGTCTTTCGGAAAGCAGGCGGCTTCCGTCGGCAATGTATGACAGACGCCCTTTCCGCAGGTGCAGACGCTCTGCATCGTCCGCCTCAGCTGCGGAATAAATTATTACAGGAGGCCGGTTCTTCATATGCACAGCTCCTTTGCATATTGCTCAAGTTTGATATATGTGGTATAATGAGTTTAAAAATCAGACTCAATTAACTGCAGGCGGGATTAAAAACGCTATGCAATAATATATTTTAAAATGCGTGCCGATATGCGGAGGTTTTAAATGTTTCGTTTCTTTTTGCCTGATATAAGAATAGAAAGTATATATGAGCTGACGGGAGAGCTTCTCTCCGGAATCGGTGTAAAGGTGCTTATAGCAGACCTTGACAATACGCTTGCAAAATATGAGACGGAGCTTCCGACAGAGCGCGTTGCAAAGTGGGTGGCTGGCCTTATAAAGAGCGGAGTGAAAGTTGCCGTTGTTTCAAACAATAATATGTCGCGTGTTGAAAAATATTGCAAGCCGCTCGGCATAGATCACTATTGGAAGAGCGGGAAGCCGGGCAGAAAGACCATACGAAGCGCAATGGAAAAGCTCGGCGGGACGCGTGAGACCACCGCGCTTGTCGGAGATAAGACGGTTACGGATATATTCGGAGCGAAGCGTTGCGGAATATTGGCAATCAAGGTGCTCTCAAAAGCAAAGAGAAGGGATGATGACGAGTGAAAAAGAGAATAATGATAATTAACGGGCCGAATCTCAACGCGCTGGGAAAGCGCGAGACGAACATATACGGACATGATACGCTTGAGGACATAATGGACTTTGCGAAAAAGGAAACGGAAAGCCTTGATGTTCTGATAGAATCGTATCAGACAAATTCAGAGGGCGAGATTATTGACCTTCTGTACAAGGCGTATGACAGCTGCGACGGCGTCGTCATAAACGCGGCGGCATACTCGCATTACAGCATTGCAATCCGCGATGCGATAGCATCTGTTAAGCTCCCGTGTATTGAGGTGCATCTGAGCAATATATATGCGCGTGATGAGTTCCGCCATACATCTGTAATTTCCCCCGTATGTGTTGGCGTTATCTCAGGTTTCGGAAAGCATGTATATCCTCTGGCGATTCGCGCACTGTGCAGTCTGTAAGGAAATTTTTTCTTGCAAAATCGGGCAATATGGTATAAAATAGAAAAAGAAAATAAAATGCAGAATATTTAATTTCAAATGGAGGATAAGCAAATGATTTCAGCTGGTGAGTTCAGGAATGGAATTACCTTTGACATGGACGGACAGGTAATGCAGATTATAGAGTTCCAACATGTTAAGCCGGGCAAGGGAGCGGCATTCGTCCGCACAAAGATTCGCAACGTAATTTCGGGTGCTGTGGTTGAGAAAACCTTCAGCCCGACTGACAAGTTCCCGCCCGCATTTATCGAGCGCAAGGACATGGAGTATCTTTACAATGACGGTGAGTTATACTATTTCATGGACCTTGAGACATATGAGCAGCTTCCGCTCAATTCGGACAAGCTTACAGACAGCTTCCGTTTTGTAAAGGAGAACATGACAGTTAAGATACTCTCGTACAAGGGCGTTGTTTTCGGCATTGAGCCGCCGAACTTCGTTGAGCTTGAGATTACGGAGACTGACCCGGGCTTTAAGGGCGATACTGCTACAAACGTAACGAAGCCTGCAGTCGTTGAGACGGGTGCAGAGGTAAAGGTGCCGCTGTTCATCGATATCGGCGACAAGATTAAGATCGATACAAGAACGGGAGAGTACCTTGAAAGGTCTAAATAATAATTTGGAGGGTTCATGCATGGATATTATCGAAAGAACAGCATATCTGCGCGGTCTTGCAGACGGACTCGAAATCGACACCGATAAAAAAGAGGGCAAGCTTTTAATGGCAATGCTTGATGTGCTTGAAGAGATGGCGGATACCGTCGCAGACCTCGGTAAAGTTACGGATGACATCTGCAGCGAGCTTGACGAGGTTGCAGAGGAGCTTCTGGAGCTTGAGGGCGCGTTCGATGAGGATGACGATTGTGACTGCGGTTGCGATTGCGGTTGCGACGAGTGTGAAGACGATTTCCATTATGAGGTACAGTGCCCGACATGCGGCGATTCCATTATGGTAGATGAGGATATCCTCGGCCTTGGGAAAATCAAATGCCCGAATTGCGACGAGGACCTTGAATTTGACCTTGATGATATTGAGGACGAGGACGAGGAGTAATATGCAAAAATAATTCCCGGAGTGGTTATCACTCCGGGAATTTTGTCTGTTTTTTGTTTATATTATCTCTTTTCGCCGACCTGATTTACAGGTGTGTCGAGAAGAGAAATCTGCCTTACGGCATATGACTCGGCAGAGATGTAGGCGAGAATTCTTGAAAGTGCGCCCACAGACGCGTCACTGTCGTCCATAACAAGTACTGCACGGCCGTTGCGGCGGCTGAGAAGGTTGACTGCGCTCCGATAAAGGCTTGATGAGCTGTAGCTCTTGAGCGAAGCTGCGGGATTGACATTGTAATCCCAGATTCGGTATCCGTTTTCGGCAAGCGCATTGCGTTTTTCTTTGCTCAGCACACTTCCGCTTCCGGAAGGAACGCGCACGAGCCGCGTCTTTGTCCTTGTTGCCTCAAAAAGATTTTCGTTTGCGGCATCAAGTGCGGATATCATAGCCTGTACAGTGCCGGAAAAATCAGCATTGCCGTTTTCTGAAAGCGTGCCCAGATTGTGCCCCGTGACAACGGCGCGGCGGAGGGCATCGGCATTGTTGCGGACAACAGAGCCGCGAACGAAAAATGTGGCCTTATAGTTATATTTCTGAAGAAGGTCTATAATTTTGCCAAGGTTTTTGCCGTCAGAAATGTTAAAGGTGAGGTGTATGCTTTTTCTGCCGGTTTCGGACTCGGACGAATCATTTCCGCCGCCGGAGGCTCCGTTTCCCGTGCCCTGGCCTAATGTACTGCCGTTTTGCGGTTTTTTGTTCATATTATAAGCGTCAATCAGATCAGGAATCTTTTCCTGCGCTATGTATATAAACATATTGTTTGGTATCGAGTCTGATTTTTTTATGCGGATAAGCGGCAGCTCCGGGAAGTAGTAGTATTCAAGACCGAGCGTCTGCGCGGTAAACTGTGCGGGGACATATACGGTGCCGGAGGAGACGAAGGTCCATTGTTTGTATTTTGTTTTGTCAGCGGTTGTATACGCCATTGCCGAGTTTACGTCAAACACAAGAGTCGTGTCCCAGGTATAGAGCACAAGAGTTCCGTCCGCAGCGCTGTACGAGCTGCTGACATTCAGGCCGCCTTTTGTAAAACACTGATAATCTATATACCATGCACCGCCTGAATAAACAGGCATTGCAGAAGAAAGCGGGAGGACCGTGTTTCCTGCGGCAACAAAAACCTCGCCTGAAGCAGAAGTCGGCGCGGCAAGAAGAGCCGTGGCAATACAAATTGCCACCGCGAGTGCTATAAGACGTTTCATAAGCCACACCTCCCTGTATAAACTATTATACATATAAGAAAAAATATTTGCAATATGTGCATGGTTTTTGAAACGAATATGTAATAATCTGTTGATATACTAAAAAAAGGAGAGTATAATATATACTATAAGATAAATTAGGAGGCAAAATAAAATGTTGGACATCAAGATAATTAAGAGAAATCCGTTAAAAGAAAAGCCGGACCAGAATAATCTGTCCTTTGGCAAGTACTTTACAGACCATATGTTTGTGATGGACTATACAGAGGGACGCGGCTGGCATGACGCTCGCGTTGAGCCGTATGCTCCGATAAGCCTTGACCCTGCCGCAATGGTACTCCATTATGCACAGGAGACATTCGAGGGTATGAAGGCATACCGCACGGCTACCGGCGAGATTCAGTTTTTCAGACCGCTTGAGAATATCAGAAGACTTAATAAGTCAAATGCGAGAGTATGCATTCCTGAAATAGACGAGAATGATTTTATGGACGCGCTTCGCGCTGTAGTGTCTGTTGACCGCGACTGGGTCCCGTCAAATGAGGGCACATCGCTCTATATCCGTCCGTTTGTCATCGCTACAGACGCGCATCTCGGAGTCCGCGCATCAAATACTTATAAATTTATGATAATACTTTCCCCTGTCGGTGCATATTATCCTGAGGGAATTAATCCTGTCAAGATATTCGTAGAGTCTGAGGATGTCCGCGCAGTACGCGGCGGAACGGGCTATGCAAAGGTCGGTGCTAACTATTCTGCCACAATCAGAGCACAGCACCGCGCAAAGGACAAGGGATTTACTCAGGTTCTGTGGCTTGACGGCGTTCACCGCAAGTATATAGAAGAGGTCGGAACAATGAACGTCCTCTTTAAAATCGGCGATGAGGTTGTCACTCCTCCTCTTGAGGGAAGCATTCTTCCGGGAATTACGAGAAAATCCTGCATAGAGCTTTTAAGAAGCAAGGGAATTAAGGTCAGCGAGCGCAAAATAACTGTTGACGAGCTGTTTGAAGCGGCTCACAACGGTCAGCTTACAGAGGCGTTCGGAAGCGGTACAGCGGCTGTTGTATCTCCGATAGGTGAGCTTGTATGGGGCGATGACAGAGTCGAAATAAACGGCGGAAAAATCGGCGCACTCACACAGGAGCTGTATGACAGCATCACGGGAATCCAGTGGGGAAAACTTCCGGATACCTTCGGTTGGGTTGAGAAGCTCGACAAATAAAAAATATGGAGGCCTGCCTTTCATGCCTGAATGGATTTTAGACATGAACAAGGCGATAAATCAGGTGGTATGGGGCGTGCCGATGCTCCTGCTGCTTGTCGGAACGGGAATTTATTTTACGGTGTCCCTGAGGGCAATCCAGCTTACGCGGCTTCGCGATTGGGTGGGGGAGACCTTCGGCACTTTTTTCAGAAAAAAACAGAGCGGTGGTGACGGCGGCGGGATTTCGCCGTACCGCGCCGCCGCCTCTGCACTTGCATCCACTATCGGAACGGGGAATGTAGTCGGCGTTGCAACTGCGATTGTCGCAGGCGGCGCAGGCGCCGTTTTCTGGATATGGGTGTCTGCATTCTTCGGCATGGCGACCAAATATGCCGAAATTGTGCTTGCGGTAAAGTACCGTTGCAGGAACAAAAACGGCGAATTTTACGGCGGGCCTATGTACTACATAGAAAAGGGCATCGGAGCTAAATGGAAATGGCTCGCGGTGCTCTTTGCGCTTTCAGGTGCGCTGGCCTGTCCGGGCATGGGCGGTATGAACCAGGCAAACGCCATTTCGTCTGTTCTGAGCCACGGCGCCGGGATTACGCCGTGGGTTTCGGGGCTTGTGCTTGCCGCAATTACTGCTGTGGCTATAAGCGGCGGGATAAAGAGAATATCTGCGCTTGCAGAGAAGCTTGTGCCGATAATGGCTGTGTTTTATGTCGCCGGCGGAATAGCGGTTATGCTGTTGGACATTGAGGCGACAAAGAACGCCTTTGACCAAATTTTTACGGAGGCGCTTTCTCCGCGCGCGGCATACGGAGGCGCGGCGGGATATATGGCGGCGCGCGCCGTGCGCTTCGGGGTCGCAAGAGGTGTGTTCACGAACGAGGCAGGGCTTGGAAGTGCGCCGATTGTACACAGTGCGGCAAATGCAAGAAGCCCCGTTACACAGGGCTTCTGGGGGATATTTGAGGTTTTTGCGGACACTATCGTTATATGCTCCGTCACCGCGATTGTGGTAATAGGCTCAGGACTGCATACAACGGGGCTTGACGGCGCGGCTCTTACAACTGCGGCGTTTGAAAAAAGCCTCGGAAGCCTCGGCGGCGTGTTTGTCGGCATTGCGACGGTACTCTTTGCCCTTGCGACGATACTCGGCTGGTCGTATTACGGTGAGCAGTGCATGAGATATATAACGCGCGGCAACAAGAGTTTTAATGTGGCGTATAAAGCGCTGTTTGTTATCTTTGTAATGCTGGGTTCAATAAGCCGCGTTGATGCCGTATGGGAGATTGCCGACACATTAAACGGCGTTATGGCAGTGCCGAATCTGATAGCAATTATTATACTTTCAGATGTTGTAATAAAGACAACGAGAGAAGAATTGGGCAAAAAAGCGCCTCCCAAGGATTAGTCGGGAGACGCTTTTTTTAATCTATAAGCTGTTTTAAGTCGGATATTTCATATGTCGGAAGTATGTCTGAGTTGTTTTTTTCGCTGTGTGGGTTAAACCAGCATGTGTCAATTCCTGAATTTACGCCGCCCAGTATGTCGGAGGAAAGAGAATCGCCGACAATGACCGCGCGGCTTTTGTCCTTTATATGAAGAGCGGAAAGAACACGCTCAAAATATTCCCGTGAGGGCTTTGGAACTCCGATATCCGCGGCGGTAAAAAGACCTGAGAAAAACGGACGGAGAGGGCTTCTTTCATAGCGCCGCGTCTGCACATCGTGCGTGCCGTTTGTGATTATGTAGAGTTTGTGCATTTTTGAAAGCGTACTGCATACCGCATATGAGTCAGGGAACGGCGAGCATTGGTTTGCAAGAGAAGAAACATACAGAGAATTTATCCGCTCCTCGTCAAGCTCTGTGCCTGCGCGGGCGTTGAGTCTGCGGAAACGCTCAATCAGCGGCCCGCCGGGGAGTGCAATTCCTTTTTCGAATTCTTTCCAGACATCGTTGTTTATGCCGCGGTAAAGCTCATAAAGTGTATCCGTAAGCGGAGTGCCGTACTCGGAAAATGCTTCATAAAGTGCGGCCCTTTCATGTTTTTCGTGATCAAAAAGGGTGTTGTCCGAATCAAAAAGAATGACATCGTATTTCTTAAGCATAAATCAGAAACCTCCCGAATTAATTGGAAAGCCGATTCGGCCGCGCGCGCATCCGCGCGGAGCTTATAAGGCCGAGCGCCATGTAAACGCAAAGCACGGACGAGCCGCCGTATGAAAAAAGCGGAAGTGTAAGCCCGATAACGGGCATGAGCCCTGTGCACATGCCTATGTTTTCTATGGTCTGGAAGATAAACATGGCAGAAATTCCGCTGCAGATAAGATACGAGGAAAAAGATGAGGAACGCATCGCAACGGATATGCATCGCCAGATGATGATTCCGAGTATTGCCATAATGGCGAGACAACCGATAAGTCCGAGCTCCTCTCCTGCGACAGCGAAGATAAAGTCGGTCTGCTTTGCGGGGAGATATCCGAACTGTGTCTGAGTGCCGTTGCCGAGCCCGCGCCCGAAAAGCTTACCCGAACCGAGGGCGATTTTACTTTGTATTGCGTGATATCCGCGCCCGAGCGAATCAAGCTCGGGATTAAAGACGACCATAACGCGCATTTTTTGGTCATTGCGCAGAACAAATTTCCAGATAAAAGGAAAAACGGCGGCAAGAAAAGTCGCAGCACCGGCAAACCAGCGGAGTTTAATCCCGGCGCAGAACATTATTGAAACAAAGATAATAATATACACAAGCGCGGAACCAAGGTCAGATGATATAAGATATATGAGCGCTATGGGAATTATTGCATGGATTGTTAGAAGGAGAATGGAAAGCGGCGAGTCGAGCCGTTCTCGGAGTGCGGAAATATGACCGGAGAGAGCAACGATAAAAAGCACCTTGCCAAGCTCTGCCGGCTGGATTCCGACGGAACCGAAACGTATCCATGCACGGTTTCCCGTCTCCTCGGCACCTGTGCCGAAAAATATGAGGGAGCATATAAGCAGAAGATTTGCAAGATATATATACTTCCACCACGAGCTCAACGAGTCAAGGTCGAGCCACGACAAAAGGAGGTAAATGACTATGCCGACAGCCGTTGCGGCAAGCTGGACTTTTAAAAAGCTGCCGCTGCCCATGCTCTGAGTTGCGGTTCCGATAAGCAGAGCACCAAATGCAGAAGCAACGATGGAGCATATGAGAAGGTATGCATCTATTTGTGCAAAAAAGTTTTTTATTGAGCGCAGTGCAGAAGTCAAAACGCAGCCCCTCCATTTTTAATATTTGTATTTATATTACCATTGTTTTTACTAAAGGTCAAAGGCTTTTCTTGATATTTGCTGCAAGTATATGCTTTTTATCTGCCATAACCTTGGATTTACAGGAATCTTCGGCTTACAAGCTGCAAAATTTGTTGACTTTTACTGTTCCTTAGGTTTATAATACGAACTGTATTGATACTGGGGGAATTTCTGTTAATTTTAGTATGGGGGAATATGATAAAGTTGAGTAAACTGACAAAAAAGTATGGATTGTTTACGGCAATAGCGATGGTTGTCGGTATTGTAATAGGAAGCGGCGTATTCTTTAAGGCGCAGAATATCCTGAACATTACGGGCGGAAATATGCTCGTCGGTATCCTTGCGTGGATAATCGGCGGATTTATAATGATGGCATGTGCGTACTGTTTTGCAATAATGGCAACGAAGTACGAAAAGGTAAACGGTCTGGTTGACTATGCGGAAGCTGCATGCGGGAGCAAGTATTCCTACTATATAGGTTGGTTTGTATCAACGATTTATTACCCGACAATGACCTCTGTTCTCGCTTGGGTCTCAGCGAGATATACACTTGTTATTTTCGGCCAGATGGACCCCGCAACAGGCATGTGCCTTGCGCTTGCAGGCTTTTATCTCTGCATGAGCTACGGTATGAACGCTCTTTCTCCGATTATTGCGGGAAAGTTTCAGGTTTCGACAACCGTAATTAAGCTTATTCCGCTTATACTTATGGCGGTAGTGGGAACGGTTTGCGGCCTTGTATTTATCCCGGAGGGAGGCTCAGTGCCTCTCCTCATCAGCAATTTCGCAGCAAAAGGCAACGGAGGTATGGTCGCACTGTTTGCAGCGACTGTAGCGACTGTTTTTGCATATGAGGGATGGATTATAGCAACATCAATAAATGCGGAAATAAAGGATGCTAAGAAAAATCTGCCAATCGCGCTTATTGTCGGAACTGCGATAGTGGCAGTTGTGTATATAGTGTATTATATCGGAATTGCGGGAGGCGCAACGGTAGAGGCGCTTCAGGCAGAAGGTGCAACTGTCGCGTTTAAGAACATCTTTGGCAATGTATTCGGGACAATGCTTAATGTATTTGTTGCGGTGTCCTGCATCGGAACTTTAAACGGACTGATGCTAGGATGCACGAGAGGATTATATGCGCTTGCGGCGCGAAACAAAGGCCCGAGACCGGACATGTATTCTACTGTTGACAGCGCCAGCAACATGCCTGCAAATTCGGCAGTTTTCGGCCTTTTGGTTACTTCTGCATGGCTCCTCTATTTCTATTGCGCAAATCTTGGCGGAACATTCACAGCGCAGTATGATGCGGAAACAGCAAACGGTTTTATAAAAATGATAGGTATGTTAAATGCTGAGACAGGCATGATTTCCGTAAACTGGTTTGGTTTTGACTCCTCAGAAATTCCGATAGTTACGGTATATGCGTTTTATCTGCCGATATTTATAAAAATGATGAGCTTTAAGGAACTTCCCATATTCAAGAGGTTTGTAATGCCGGCGCTTGCGACTATAGGCTCACTGTTCATGGTGTTTGCGGCGATTTACGCGCATAAATGGTCAACCGGTTTTTATATAATAGTATTTTCGTTTATTATGCTCATTGGGGCATTTTTTGGAAAAAACCAGAAATTTGGCAAGGAAATAGAGGACTAAGTTTTTTTGTGTAACGAAAGCATTTTTATATTTATATAATGCATAAATGGAGGGTATTTTCAATGAAACATGCAGTTATATACGATAATTGCAGTAATAAGTGGGATGCCGCATTGCCTATAGGGAACGGCGTTCTGGGGTGCATGCTGTTTTATGATGAGAAGCAGTTGCACATGCCGATTAACCACTATGAGGTTTATTACAACATCAGCAAAACCGTGCTTCCCGAGGATCAGTATAAAAGCGGTAAGTGGGTTCCGAGGGTAACAGAGGAAGGACAGCGTGCGCGTGCAGACCGTAACGCGGCAACAGGCGATGAAACCTATTATTTTTACGGGCAGGGCAGCAAGGACAGCAGCGGCTTCGGAGAAGCGGACGAGTGGGGAAACACTTATCCTGCTACGGGTGAGCTGACCTTCTCTTTTGATAAAAAACTGCATAAAGGGAAAAGCCGCCTCGCACTTTATGTTGATGATGCAAAGACAGAGCTTTTGCTTACACATGATAAGGATAAGCTTGAGATGGAGACAATTGTCGCGCGCGAGGACTGCATTATAAATAAGGTTAAGCAGTCAAGGACAGGGCTTTTGAAGTCATTCAGCATCGATTTTTTCCAATACCGCTACATTGAAAATATGCCCAAGATTGAGTATACACAGATTGACGACAGTACCTTTGCATATACTGTAACGCTTCTTCTTGAAAACGACCCGGACGCACCGTTTGTATTTTCCGGCATAATATCCCTTAAGGGTGCAAAGGGTGTTCTTAAGGTTAAGGACGGTAATGCGTCTGTTGTTCTCAAAGATGCAGGTGCGGAATTTACCGTTATGACGGGTATATTTACCGAGTGGAAGTATAAAAATCCGTTGCAGGAAGGCCTTGCAAAAATGGAGGAGTTTGAGGCGTCGCTTCCGAAATTATACAGTGACCACAGCGCATATTGGAAGGATTTCTTCAGCCGCGCTGTTTTAAATCTTCCTGATAAATTCCTCGAGCAGGTTTATTATGTGAATCAGTACGCCCTTGACTGCTGCAGCGGTAAAGACGGTGTTATGAAGCATCATGCCTGCGGTCTTAACGGCCTGTGGGCCATCCGCCATCCGAACATCTGGGGAAGCATGTGGTACTGGGATGTAAATATTCAGGCGGCGTTTGCAGGAGTATTCTCAAGCAACCGTCTTGATTTAGGGAAGGTCTTCTCTGACGGACTTCTTACATATGTAAAGCTTGCCGAGGGATTTGCCGAAAAGGTATATGGTCTTGAGGGCATCGCTGCGGACTATCCGTACTCTTTCTATCACTGCTGCTGGCCGTGGTGTGCACAGTATCTGTGGTTCTTATATGAGTACAGCCTTGACGAGGATTATCTGCGCAATGATGCATACCCCGTGTTCATAAAGCTTGCGCAATTTTTGACAGGTCTTTTCAAGTACAATCCCGATACTGATTTGTATGATGTATATCCGGATATTTCGCCGGAGCAGGGTCCGCTTGCACATAATACCATAAGCACAGTAGCCAGCACAAAATATCTTCTGAAGTTCACTTTAGAGGCTGCGGAGATTCTGCATGATGACAACCCGATACTGGATAAATGCAGAGAAGTGCTTGCAAAAATGCCGCCCTATCCGATAAGTGAGGACGGTTCATATGGCGTGCACTTAAAGGATTCTCCGGAGGCTCCGGACAATATGTGGATTCGTCACCCGGGTATGCTTATGCCGCTCTTCCCGGTTGGAGAGTATGACATTGATTCTGATGAAAAGACAAAGGAAATTCTCCTTAACACTGTCCGCTTCCTGGAGGAGCGCTGTGAAATAGGTATCTTCGGCGGAAGCTGGATTGCGGCAAGCGCTGCAAGGCTCGGCAAGGGACAGACGGCTCTGCGCTTAATCTATGAAAGAGGCATTGACCATATGCTCCGTTCAAACGGATTGACTGCGGAGGAGACGGACCATTTTATAAATTTCTGCATGGTCTGCCGTCAGCCGCTCTACTATCCGTGCATGATGGAGTTTACGGGTGAGATGCTCGCCGCTGTAAACGAAATGCTTATCCAGTCGCACAACGGAGTTATCCGCGTGTTCCCGGCAATCCCTGACGGTGACCCGGAGATGTACCGTATGCATCTGCATGGGTATTCAATGCACTCATATGATTATCGTTTTGCAAAATATGATGCGTGGAAGGATGTCCGCTTTGACAGGCTTCTTGCAAAGGGCGCGTTTGAGGTGAGTGCGTCCATGGCAGCCGGAAGCCTTGAGTGGATTCTTCTTAACAGCCGGAAGGGCGGCGCTGTAAAGCTTGCAAGTCCGTTCCTTAAAGAAAGCATGAAGGTTTACTGTGACGGCAGTGTTGTACCGTCAGAAATTAAGGCCGGTTGCCTGTGCTTCGAAACTGAGGCGGGGAAGAGCTATCTTGTTGCAGAGAGCGCGGATGCATATGTGCCGAGGAATGAGAATGAAGAGTACAACACAGATATCATGTCGCATCTTACCTATACAAAGCGCAATATCTATATAGGCGAAAATGCAGACACGCCGTATCATAAGACCTTGGATAACTTCATGCGCAGTTGGTATTTCGGAAATACACGCATGGAAAACTATACTATGTATAAGTTTGATTTCAGCGCTATAGACGACAAGAAGTACACCGACGATATAGTGGCGCAGACAAACGCTGCTGAGGAATACATAATGCCCACATGCGCATATAAGCGTATAAATCCGGATAACATGCTGTATACAAATGCCCGTGGTTTCGGATTTTCACACAATAAGGGTATCACAATGGCAGACCGCGGACAGCCGGACGTTTTGAGACGGGATTTCTTTGAGGGCAGCGGTGATGTTGAATTTATCATTGAAGCACCGAGAGGTCAGTATGAGTTGCTCGTAATATCCGGAGATGAAGCTGAGGCAAGCGTGACACGGCTTGAAGCCGTCAACGGAAGAGCGACGGGCGGAGATGTCATAGAAAAAGGCCGTTATCAGTGCAAGGTGCTTCCTGTTGTACAGGAGCGCGACGAGCCTATAAGATTAAAAATTTCCTCAAAGAAAGGCTATAAATGGAAGGTTAATGCAATTTTCTTAAACGGTGTAAAAGGATATTAAAAAAGTAAAAAAAAACGACCCCGGCTTTT
>JAZRPG010000027.1:0-181376 GCA_045649105.1 Eubacteriales bacterium | reverse complement strand
TGGTTTTAGTAGTCGGCGGAATTAAAAGTTTCGGAA
Organism: Eubacteriales bacterium; assembly: GCA_045649105.1. Classification (GTDB taxonomy): domain Bacteria; phylum Bacillota; class Clostridia; order Oscillospirales; family JAAYXM01; genus JAZRPG01. The sequence continues at coordinate 181,340 of JAZRPG010000027.1, read as the reverse complement.
CAGACAAGATGCCTGAAACAAATAAGAAAGCAAGCTATGCTTCTGCCCGTGAACTTATGGAAAGGTTTGTATCAAAAGTTGGTACGGTTATGTGCAGTGAGATTAAAAGCAAAAAGCTTTGCTCTTGCGACGGATGCATAGAAGAAGCTGTTGGAATTTTAGAAGAGTTTATCGGAGAATAATATGAATTTTTTGCCCTTATTTGATATGAGGCTATGATGAATGTTGAAAAAGTCGAAAGGAGAAATTGCAAATGTTTAATCGAAAAAGTTTTATATGCATACTTGTTGCTTTAATTTTAGTCGTTTCAGGAATACTTTATGCGAACTATTTAAAGGATGAACGGGTTCAGGCAGATATCGACACAAAGTTTGCCAGCGACTATGGAAATTTAATAATTGGTATGCTAAATAAGAGTATACAAACCGAAGAAGTTGCAATACATAAATATGATACTGAAAATACAAAATACGGTTATCGTTTAGGTGAACTATATCCGCACAATTCATACCTGAAACACAGTAAATTTAATGATATTATAATGCTACTTGACCAGGCTTCTGGATGCGATGGTTGGTACGAAATTGATATGAATAAAGAATTATACGATAAGTTGAATATTCTTGGGCAGGCGGTATTCAGTAAACCTCAAACGTATACGGAAGAAATGCTGGAAGAAACATGGGACGTATTAAGTATGGCGGTAGATTTTAAAGTGAAGTAGCCCGGCTTTTATATTATACAGTCTTTATAAAGTTTGATATACAAGGGACAAAAAAGCCTTCCCCTTGAGGGGAAGGTGTCAGCGATAGCTGACGGATGAGGTGAAAAAAATAACGATTGCTACGCAATCTACACCTCACCACCGCCTACGGCGGAGCCTCTCCTCAAGGAGAAGCCTTTGGAAAGGCATTTTAATCGTATGAATTTATCGGCGGTTTTGAAAAACTGCCGACAAAAACTGCCGACAAAAAGTGCCGATAAAAAGTGCCGATAAAAAGTGCCGACAAACCATTAAATTTTTTGTCCCTAACTTGACAAAATCATATAATAACTTATCTATAAATATCAGGAATGAGGTTTAATTATGGAATATGAAAAATTAATTGCGGAAAGATACTCCGTAAGGGATTTTAAGTCGGAGCGTCTGACGGAAGAAGATGTTTCAAAAATTTTAGCGGCGGCTAATAAGGCACCCACAGGCTGTAATTTTCAGCCACAGAGGATTCTGGTGCTGAATACGGATGCAAGTCTTGAAAGACTAAAGAAATGCACAAAGTGTCACTTTAATGCGCCTACGGCAATGCTTGTTTGCTATAATGAGGATGAAAGCTGGAAAAGGGCATATGACGGGGCTCTTTCTGCACCGGTTGATGCCGCGATTGTCGCAACTCATATGATGCTTTCTGCACATAATGTCGGTGCAGGCAGTTGCTGGGTAATGCACTTTGACCCCTATGCCATGAAGAAAGAGTTTAACATTCCGGACAATATCAAGCCGCTTGCTCTTCTGGTAATGGGATATCCGGCAGATACCTCAGCACCTATTGAGAAGCATAACACATTTCGCCCACTTGAAGAAACGGTAGTTTACGAGCAGTTCTGAATTTAGGAATTTTGTGAGATGGTAAAAATGACAGAGCACCCGTTTCCGCCTTTATATAATAAAGATTCCAAGATTCTGATTCTGGGTAGCTTTCCGTCGGTAAAGTCCCGGGAGGAGATGTTTTTTTATGGACATCCGCAAAATCGTTTTTGGAAGGTGCTCTCTGCTGTGTTTAAGTGTGATAAACCTGAGACTGTTGAAGAAAAGAAGCGTTTTTTGCTTGAAAACGGGATCGCGCTTTGGGATGTTATTGCATCGTGCGAGATAACGGGAAGCTCTGATAGCTCTATTAAGAATGTGAAGATAAATGACCTTTCGAAAATTTTGAGAGAAGCGAATATCAGGCGGATTTTCGTTAACGGAAAAACTGCAGAAAAATACTTTAAAAAGTATACAAAAGCTCAAATAAACAGAGATGCGGTATGTCTGCCGTCCACATCTCCTGCAAATGCTGCCTGGTCTCTGGACAGGCTTATTGAAAAGTGGGAAGTGCTTAAAAGCGTTTAATGCATAACAGACAGTGGGATGTTTTTATCTCTGACTTGATGTGAGTAATATGGATATGTCGAATGCTGTCGAAAAATACAACATTAAATATAAACAATAATAAGATAAAAATATTTAGGAGGAATTAAAATGGCTAAATTTTGTGAGAATTGTGGTAAAAAAAGTGGTTTTGTGAGTGGAGATCCATTGTTGTTAAATTCTGATAAAATACTGTGTAGCAAATGTGCAATGCAGATAAAAGTAAAGGTAGATGAGTTGTACAGAACAAAAGATGCAAATAACTTTAAAAGACTCAAGGAGGAAATACTCACAGTTAGCAAAGAACTGTATAATGTATCAGTTGTCGAGGAATTAAAAGGTTTGATTGATAGAATTGCTCAGAGAAAAGACTTTATTTTAAATCAAGAAGTAAATGGAAAACAAGACCATAATAGTGGTAATGAGGAAACGGATTTTACTATTGAAAGCGATTCACTCCCTATTGCAGAGGAAACAAGTGATAGTTCTAAAGTGAAAGATATATCGTTTTTAAAAATTCAGAATGAGCAGTTAAAAACATTAAAAAGCATAGAAGCAATGATTAAATTCTTTGTTGTACTTACAATAATCAGTTTAGCTTGTTCCGTTATATCGTTCTTAATTATGATGTCAAATTTCTGATTTTGGCTCTAACTTAACATGAACTTTTTTTCAATATATGTTGCATCTAAACCTTATGCCTCGCAATTAATGATTATAGGTGATAATGTTGGTGAAAAAGAAAAGGAAATATGTCTTATTGGTAATTTTGGTGTTTTTTCTGTCCGCTTTCCTTTTTTTAAAAGAGTGTATTTATTTTAAAATCGAGCCTTCTCCGACCAATGAGTATCAACTTATCACTTTTATGATAGACGAAGGAGGAGCAGGGTACGATGGCGCCTACTTTGTAAAAGAAAAGGGATTGTTTTCAAAGTGGCACAAAATTACAACCGGAACCTGTATGTGTGAGTGGTTGTCTGAAACAGAATTTGAGGTACTGCATACAAGTCCTCAACATGGAAATCCGAACCTGATAGAAGGTACTCTTTTTTCTACAAAACATAGTGTGACCGAGTTTGTGTCATAAGTGATGATTAGTCTAAACTGGGTTGTCGGCAGATTGGAGTATTGACGATGCTTTTTGGATTTACAAAGTTATATTAATATCAAAAAAGGCTGAACGATTTGTTTCGTTCAGCCTTTTAATATTGTTGCCATTGCGGATGCGCGAATGGGGAAGTGGGTTTTCCTTTGAACTCAGGTGTTTTTCATGATAACTTCTTCGATAATATCTGCAACATCCTCGCACGCGTCAAGACAATCCTCAAGATTTTCAAGAATGGCTGTCCAGACGAAGAACTCTCTGTCTGATGTGTCGGATGTTGATAAATGGCGGATTGCATCACAGAGGACCTTGTCTCCGTCGCTTTCGTATTTATTAACCTCGACAATACCTGCTCTGATTGTGTCAGAGTTTTTGAAATTCTTAAACTCACCAAAGACTATGTTAAGTTTCTTTGCACAGCCAATTATACTCTTTGCAAATTCGATGATGTAGGGCTTGATTTCCTTTATGTTGAACATATATATACGGAGAAGGACATCTTCGATCTTGTCTATGACATCATCCGACTGCTGAGCTAATGCTACGATGTCCTCGCGTTCAATCGGGGTGATAAATTCGTGCGCCAGAACCTGCATCATGTCATGCTTAATACAGTCTGCCTGATGTTCAAATTCATGCATTGTATCAAGGTTTTTCTGAAGCGCATTTTCGTCAAAATCGGAGAGGGTATTATATAGATGCTCTGCGGCTTTGCATATTATGTCTGATACCTCGCTGAAATAATTAAAGTAATCAAATTTTCTTTTAGCCATAATAAATCTCCTTCTATAAATATATTAAAAAATTAACAGGAACAATTTAACCATTAAATATGCCAAAAGTCCGCATCCGGGGAAGGTGAGAATCCAAGTAAGAACCATTTCTTTAACAATTTTCCAGTTAACTGCTGATGCGCGTTTTGAGAAGCCAACACCCATTATTGAAGATGTTTTTGTATGTGTTGTGCTTACGGGGATTCCCGTAAGCGACGCGAGCAACAGACAGAGACCGGCGCCCATATCTGCGGCAAAGCCCTGATGAGTTTTAAGCCGTACCATATCCATGCCGACTGATTTTATGATTTTATATCCGCCCATAGATGTTCCGAGTGCCATAACAACTGAGCATACAATCATAAGCCAAATGGGGATTACAAACTCAGTGACACCGCCCTGACCGGCGCTTAGGGCAGAGCCGAGAAGGAAAACGCCCATAAACTTCTGCCCGTCCTGTGCACCGTGCATGAATGCCATAAATGCACCGCCACAGTTTTGCGCTACTCGGAACGCTTTGTTAGCCTTCATTCGGTCACATCTGCCAAAGAGCTTTTCAACTCCGCGGAGGCTAAGGAAACCGACAACAAAACCGAGCAGAGTTGAAAGGAAGAGTCCGTAGATAACTTTAATCCATTCACTGCCGTTAATTCCGGAAAAGCTGCCGTGAATGGCGATTGCCGCGCCGGAGAGACCGGCAATGAGTGCGTGGCTTTCGCTTGTCGGAATGCCGAATTTCCAGGCAGCGGTTGCCCATACAACGATTGAAAACAAAGCAGCGCAGAGCGCGGTCGTTGCTTCTTTTGTGTTCACGCCGAAATTAACCATGTTGCTTATTGTGGCTGCAACCTTGTTGTTTATAATCGTCATTACAAATACGCCGAGGAAGTCAAAAAAGGCAGCCATAAGTATTGCATTGCGAGGTTTGATTGAGCGCGTTGAAACACAGGTGGCTATGGCGTTGGGTGCATCGGTCCAGCCATTTACGAGAATTACACCGAGTGTCAGGAGCGCAGTTATGATAGCCAAGGGATTATTCGTTAAATGCGTGAGATATTGCGAAAAATCCATAGTCAGCATGTCCTCCTTAGAGATGTATAAGTAGAAATTTTTCACAAATATATTATAACATATATTGATTGAAATAGCATTAAAAAGTTGAAGAATATCGAAAAAATTTGTCAAGGCTAATTGTGCTGACTTATTCTTTTAAAATTTATGATGAAAAAAGCACCCACTTTCGTGAGTGCTTTTGATATATCCCATTTGAGATGTAATTATCTCTTGGAGAACTGCGGTGCACGACGAGCTGCTTTGAGTCCGTACTTTTTGCGCTCCTTCATTCTCGGGTCGCGTGTGAGGAAGCCCTCTTTCTTGAGGATGGGGCGGAACTCCTCGTTGACGCTGAGAAGAGCGCGTGCGATACCGTGACGGATAGCACCGGCCTGACCTGTGAAGCCGCCGCCGATAACAGTTGCTTCAATGTCGACCTTGTCTGTCATATTTGTAGAAACAAGCGGCTGACGGACAATGAGCTTGAGTGTGTCAAGACCGAAGTAGTTGTCAAGTGAGCGCTTGTTAATTGTTATGTTTCCGCTACCGTTGGGATAAACATGAACTCTTGCCACAGAGGACTTTCTTCTTCCTGTGCCATAAAAATAAGGTTTCTTAGGTGTGTACATTATTCTACCCCCTCGGTTTTATACGATGTAAACATGACCGGCTTCTGTGCGGCATGGTTGTGCTCTGCGCCTGCAAAAATCTTGAGACGGCCGAGTGCCTTTCTGCCGAGTACATTTCTCGGAATCATGCCCTTGACAGCGAGCTCCATAGCAAGCTCAGGCTTCTCATTCATGAGAATGCGATATTTGACCTCTTTAAGACCGCCGACATAACCTGAATGTGTGCGGTAGTATTTCTGGTCGAGTTTGTTTCCTGTAAGAACTGCCTTTGCAGCATTAATGATGATTACAAAATCGCCGCAGTCTACATGCGGGGTGTAATCCGTCTTATGTTTGCCGCGAAGAAGGACTGCAGCCTGAGCTGCTGTCTCGCCCATAGGCTTATTCGCAGCATCGAGAATATACCATTTTCTTGTAACAGTATTCTCGTTTGCCATTAATGTTGACATTTTATGACCTCCGTTTTATATTCCTTCGTATGAGATTTCTAAGTATCCGGCAAAAACAAATGTAAAAAAACATTTCCTTTTGCTGTTACTTAGTATATAATCTCATTAACGAGCATTAACATTATGCCACAAACGCAGAGTATATGTCAACACTTATTTTCGGTTTTTTTATTTTAGAATTAAAAAACTCTTGTTTTCTTGATATATCTCTTGTATTCTCTCGTATACTCGTTTTGCAATTTAAATTTTTTTATAAAGCAGGGTGTAAAAATGCAACGTATTTTGAGTCTTACCCGCAAATGTATAGCGGAATATAAAATGATTGATGAGGGCGACAAAATTGCTGTAGGTGTTTCGGGGGGCAAAGATTCAATGCTTATGCTCCTTGCGCTTTCCGAACTCAGAAGATTCTATACAGTGAAATTTGACATTGTGGCCATCACTGTAGACCCGGAGCCGGGAAACTCTGATTACAGTGAGGTCGCTGAGTTTTGTGAAAGACACAAAATTAAGTATTCAATAGTCAGAAGCAATATATTTGATGTTGTGTTCAATATAAGAAAAGAAGAAAACCCATGTTCGCTTTGTGCAAAGATGAGGCGCGGGCTTTTACATGATGAAGCAAAGCGGCTTGGGTGCAATAAGATTGCGCTCGGTCATAATTTTAATGATGCGGTTGAAACGTTCCTGCTTTCACAGATATTTGAAGGGAGAATTTCGTGCTTTTCGCCGGTTACATATCTGGACAGGAAGAATCTCGTGCAGATAAGGCCGCTGCTTTATGTTAATGAGCCCCTCATACGGGGTGTTATCAGGCGATTCGGGATACCTGTTGTGAAGAATCCGTGTCCGGCAAACGGGAATACAAAAAGGCAGGAGATGAAGGAGCATATTTCACTTATGAATTCAAGGTATCCGGGATATGAACGAAAGGTTTTCAGTGCGATGCAAAGACTGCCGCTCAAGGGGTGGGAGGTACTGGATTGTGACCCGAGAAAAACGGCGAAAAAACTGCTTTAGCGCTTGACACAGAAGGGGTCTGTATGATACAATTTTTGCGGTGGAATGTTGCTGGCGGATATGTGAATTAACACAGTGTAACCTCCGCCTTTATTTGCCGACCGCCTGGGCTACTCTTTATTAGAGTTGCCCGATTTTTGATTATGAAACATTTTTTAGGAGTTGTGAAAATGAAAAAGGTTGCGATTATTATGGGTAGCGAGAGCGATTTGCCGGTCGTTGAGAAGGCCGTTGCAAAGCTTAAGTTACTGGAAATTCCTTTTGAAGTCCGCGTAATGTCTGCGCACAGGACTCCTGCGGCGGCGGCTGAATTTTCAAAAAATGCGGCAGAGGCAGGTTTTGGCGTTATAATAGCGGCGGCGGGAAAAGCTGCGCACCTTGCCGGAGCGATTGCCGCAAACACAATTTTACCTGTCATAGGTATACCTGTAAAGGCGTCTGTGCTTGACGGGCTTGATGCACTTCTTGCTACAGTTCAGATGCCGTCCGGAATTCCGGTGGCTACCGTTGCGATAGACGGAGCGGAAAATGCCGCTATTCTTGCAGCACAAATGCTTGCACTTTCTGATGCGGAACTTTCAAAAAAGCTTTCGGATATGCGCCAAAGCATGTCAGATGCGGTTGCCGCTGCTGATGAGAGAGTGTGCAATAAGTTTTAATTTTTGGATAAAAACGCCTTAAAGCGTATTAATTATAATGAGAAGAGGAAAAAAGATGTTTGACAAATTGCACGAGGAATGCGGTGTATTCGGTATCTTTTCAAACAATAACCATGATATTTCCGCACTTACGTATTACGCACTGTTTGCATTGCAGCACAGAGGTCAGGAAAGCTGCGGTATTGCCGTCAATGATGATGGAGTAATTAATTCATATCGTGATTCCGGTCTTGTAAGTGATGTGTTTACGGATAGAGTGCTTGAGAAACTCGGCAATGGTCAGATTGCTATTGGACACGTAAGATACGGTACGGCAAAGGGCGACGCAAGGCTCAATGCCCAGCCACTTGTTGTGAACCATGTCAAAGGTTGCATAGCTCTTGCAAATAACGGAAGTCTTACAAATGCGGCAGAGCTTAGACGTGAGCTTGAGCTTAATGGTTCAATTTTTCACACAACAAGTGATGCTGAGGTAATATCTTATATAATTACCCGTGAGAGGCTGAAGTCAGACTCGATTGAAAACGCTGTAACCCGTGCAATGGACAGTCTTGATGGTGCGTATTCTCTTGTTATCATGTCGCCTCAAAAGCTTATAGCGGCACGTGACCCGTACGGATTTCATCCACTGTGTATAGGAAAACTTGATGACAGCTATGTGGTCGCATCGGAAACCTGTGCTTTTGACAGCATCGGCGCTACTTTTGTCCGTGATGTTGAGCCGGGCGAGGTTGTTGTTATTGACAAGCGCGGTATCACATCAATTACTGAGCATTGCAAGAAAAAAGATTCTGCAATGTGCATATTTGAGCTTATATATTTTGCGCGTCCCGATTCAGTCATAGACGGGAGCTCTGTACATATTGCAAGGCAGAGAGCAGGGGCGTTTCTCGCGCTTGAACATCCTGTCGAGGCGGATGTTGTAATCGGCGTGCCGGACTCCGGTCTTGATGCCGCAATAGGATATTCCCAACAGTCGGGAATCCCGTACGGAATCGGATTTATAAAGAATAAATATATCGGGCGCACCTTTATTCAGCCAACGCAGGCAGACCGTGAAAAAAAGGTCAGAATAAAGCTTAATACTGTTGCGGCGACGGTGAAGGGAAAGCGTGTTGTTCTTGTGGACGACTCTATAGTCAGAGGGACAACAACTGCCAGAATAGTCAAGCTTCTCCGAGATGCAGGGGCGACAGAAGTGCATATGCGGTCATCAGCTCCGAAGTTTTTATATCCGTGCTATTACGGAACGGACATTGACTCACAGAAAAACCTTATCGCATGGAATCATACAACTGAAGAAATGCGTGAAATGATGGATGTCGATTCACTTGGATTTTTAAGCACCGCGAATGTCGAACAGATTGCCGAGTGCCGGAAACGCGGTTTCTGCACGGCGTGCTTTACCGGGAAATACCCGTGCACACCACCGAAAGAGAAAGCAGAGAATAAATACTACAAAAAAATAGGAACATCAGATACTAAAGATACGGAGGGGGAAGAATAATGAAGAGCTACAGCGAGAGCTACAAGGCGGCGGGAGTAGATATAACAGCAGGATATTCTGCCGTTAAGCTTATGAAAAAGCACATTGCAAGAACGCAGACGCCGGGCGTTGTTTCCGATATTGGAGGATTCGGCGGAATGTTTCTGCCGAATATTGCAGGCATGTCACAGCCTGTGTTGGTAAGCGGAACAGACGGAGTAGGGACAAAGCTTAAGCTTGCATTTCTTCTTGATAAGCACGATACAGTGGGTATAGACTGTGTCGCGATGTGCGTCAATGATGTAGTGTGTTGCGGCGCTGCACCGATGTTCTTTCTCGATTACATAGCGCTCGGTAAAAATGTTCCTGAGCGTGTTGCGGAAATAGTTTCCGGTGTTGCAGAGGGCTGTGTACAGTCTGAATGCGCGCTTATCGGTGGAGAAACGGCAGAAATGCCCGGTTTTTATCCTGAGGATGAATACGACCTTGCCGGCTTCACAGTCGGAATTGTAGATAAGGAAAAGGTGTTTGATAACTCCAAGGTATGCTGCGGGGATGCAATAATAGCCCTGCCGTCTTCGGGTGTTCACTCAAACGGATTCTCGCTTGTCCGCAAGGTGTTTAATATCGGAAGCGGAAACGCTATAGAAAAGAAATACGACGAGCTCGGAAGAACTCTGGGTGAGGCGCTGCTTGAGCCGACGCGGATATATGTAAAACCCGTTCTTGCTCTTGCAAAAGAGGTAGCCCCGAAGGCGGTATCGCACATTACAGGCGGCGGTTTTTACGAAAATATTCCGCGCAGCCTGCCTGACGGATTTGTTGCGCGTATTGAGAAGGACAAGCTCAGGAAAAATCCGCTCTTTGATATCATAATGCGTGAGGGTAATATCCCTGAGCGCGATATGTTCAACACATTTAATATGGGCGTCGGCATGAGCATAGTTGTTTCAGCCGATGAGGCTGACCGCGCCGTGAAAATCTTAAACGAAAATGGCGAAAAGGCGTATATTATAGGCGAGGTAACAAAGGGCGACTGCGGAGTAGAAATATGCTGAGCGCGAAAATAGCAGTCCTCGTTTCCGGTGGAGGAACAAATCTTCAGGCGCTTATTGACGCCGAGAAAAACGGGATTATCAAAAGCGGCAGTATTTCACTTGTGTTGTCTAATAAAAGGGAAGCCTATGCTCTCAAGAGGGCAGAGCAAAACGGAATTAAGACGCATGTTGTTGAAAAAAGCGCCGACCTCGGTCAGGAAGGGTTTGAATGTGAAGTTTTAAGAATTCTTTCTGAGAATAATATCGATTTGATAGTTCTTGCAGGTTTTATGTCGATTCTTAGCGCTGATTTTGTTAAGAAGTATGAAGACAGGATAATCAATGTGCATCCATCTCTTATCCCTTCATTCTGCGGAAAGGGATATTACGGGCTTCGCGTACATGAGGCGGCTCTCGGTTACGGAGTTAAGGTCAGTGGTGCGACCGTGCATTTTGTAAATGAGGTGCCGGATGGCGGCAGGATTATCTTGCAAAAGGCTGTTGAAATTCATGACGGCGATACGCCGGAGATATTACAGCGAAGAATTATGGAGGAGGCAGAGTGGAAAATCCTCCCGAAGGCTGTAGAGATGGTGTGTCATGAAATTGTGAAAGGGGAAGAAAAATGAGCATTGAAGCGTTAAAAGGAAATTCATATCCGGGCAGAGGAATAGCAATAGGGAAGACAAAAGACGGAAAAAATGCGGTCATTGCGTACTTTATAATGGGCAGAAGCGAGAATAGCCGCAACCGTATTTTTGTAGAAGAAAACGGATTGATAAGGACAGAGGCATTTGACGCGTCAAAGCTGTCAGACCCGTCACTTATAATATATAATGCAGTCAGAAGCATTGACAATAAAACCATTGTGACAAACGGTGACCAGACCGATACGGTGTATGATTTTATTGCTGACGGCAAAACCTTTGAGGAGGCGCTCAGAACCCGTGAGTTTGAGCCGGATTGCCCCAATTACACACCGCGTATCAGCGGTATTATATCTGTAAATGAAAACAGCTTTACATATAAGCTTAGCATCCTTAAGTCGCAAAACGGTAATAAGGAATCATGCCTCCGCAATTTCTTCGAGTATTCACAGCCTGTTTCCGGTATCGGACACATCATTCATACTTATGAACACGATGGGAATCCGATTCCGTCATATAAGGGCGAGCCGAAGGAAATATGCATCGGAAACGACATTGATGAGTTTTCCAATGAAATTTGGGAAACGCTGGATTCGGAAAACAAGGTATCTCTCGTCACTCGCTTCATATCCCTTTGCGGAGGCAAGGACGAGACAAGAATTATAAATAAAAATAAGTAATGGAGGCAGGCCAAATGAAAGAATTAGAATTAAAGTATGGTTGTAATCCGCACCAGATCCCGTCCAAAATCTATGTTGAGGGCGGAGAATTACCGATAAAGGTGTTAAACGGAAGGCCAGGATATATAAATTTTCTTGACGCTTTCAACAGCTATCAGCTTGTGCGTGAGTTAAAAGAGGCGCTTTCGCTTCCTGCCGCGGCATCATTTAAGCATGTAAGTCCTGCAGGTGCGGCAATCGGTCTCCCTCTTGATGATACTCTTAAAAAAATGTATTTTGTAGAGGATGTTGAGCTTTCGCCGATTGCGTGCGCATATGTGCGTGCACGCGGAGCAGACAGAATGTCGTCATTCGGAGATTTCATTGCACTCAGTGATGTATGCGATGAGTCGACAGCATCGATAATTGCAAAAGAGGTTTCAGACGGTATAATAGCTCCGGGATATACGGATAAAGCTCTTGAAATTCTTAAATCAAAGAGAAAAGGCGCATATAACGTAATAGAAATCGATGAGTCATATGTTCCTGCTCCGATTGAGCGCAAACAGGTATACGGCATTACATTTGAGCAGGGCAGAAACGATGTTGAGCTTAACATGTCTGTACTTGAAAATATCGTAACAGAGAATAAAGAGCTTCCTCTTTCCGCAAAGCAGGACTTAATAATAGCTCTTATTACCCTTAAATACACTCAGTCAAACTCAGTGTGCTATGCCGAGGGCGGACAGGTTATCGGCGTCGGAGCAGGGCAGCAGTCGCGCATACATTGCACACGCCTTGCGGGAAATAAGGCTGATATATGGCATTTAAGACAGCACCCGAAGGTTCTTTCACTCCGGTTTGTAGACGGAATAGGAAAGCCTGAGCGTGATAATGCAATAGATTTATATATTTCAGATGAGTGTGAAGATGTTTTAGGCGATGAAGTATGGCAGAACTTCTTCAAGGTGCGACCCGATGCACTTACTGCAGAGGAGAAAAAGGAGTGGCTCGGAAAGGTTAGCGGAGTATCGCTCGGAAGCGATGCGTTCTTCCCGTTCTCCGATAACATTGAGCGCGCATGCAGAAGCGGCGTGTCATATATTGCACAGCCCGGCGGCTCAAAGAGAGATGCTGATGTAATTGATGCATGCAATAAGCATAATGTGACCATGGCATTTACGGGAATTCGCTTGTTCCATCATTGATTTAAAAAGGAGTTTAATATATGCGCATACTTGTAGTCGGAGGCGGTGGGCGAGAGCACGCCATAATAAAAGCGCTTAAAAAAAGCGATAAAATAACCGATATTTTCGCATTACCGGGCAACGGAGGCATAGCAGAGGACGCAAAATGCGTTGATATAGCTGCATGTGATATTGACGGGATTGTGAAATTTGCAGTCGGGAACAATATCGATTTTGCAGTTGTAGCACCTGATGACCCGCTTGTTCTCGGTGCAGTGGATAAATTGCACGAAGCAGGTATTGCATGCTTCGGCCCTGACAGCCGTGCTGCCGCGATCGAGGGTAGTAAGGTTTTTTCAAAGGGGCTTATGAAGAAATATAAAATCCCGACAGCAGCTTATGAAGTTTTTGATAACAAGGACAGCGCAGTAGAGTACCTTAAAGCTGCAAAGCATCCGATTGTCATTAAGGCAGACGGGCTTGCACTTGGCAAAGGTGTAATAATCTCAAACAGTGTCCGGGAATCTATAGATGCAGTCACCTCAATTATGGAAGGGAAAATTTTTGGCGAGAGCGGTAACAGCATAGTAGTAGAGGAATTTCTGACAGGTCCGGAGGTTTCCGTTCTGGCGTTTACGGACGGAAAGACAATCCGGCCGATGGTTTCTTCAATGGACCATAAGCGCGCACATGATGGTGACGAGGGGCTTAATACCGGAGGAATGGGAACCATTGCGCCGAACCCGTGCTACACTGCGGAAATTGCGGATATATGCATGGAGACGATTTTTCTGCCTACTATTGAGGCAATGAGAGCTGAGGGGAGAACATTTAAAGGCTGTCTGTACTTTGGCCTTATGCTCACTCCTGACGGTCCTAAGGTAATTGAGTACAACTGCAGATTCGGAGACCCGGAGGCACAGTCCGTACTTTCGCTTCTGAAGAGTGATTTGCTTGAAATCATGCTTGCAGTAGAAAATGAAACACTTGCAGATGTAAATGTCGAGTTTGAAAACGGTGCCGCCTGCTGCGTAATGCTCGCTTCGGGCGGGTATCCCGTAAAGTATGGCAAGGGTTATGAAATGCATTTAGGGTCGGCAAAAGAGCTTGCAGACATCAATCTTTATCATTCCGGAACAGCGCTGAAAGACGGAAAGCTTGTTACTTCGGGTGGCAGAGTTCTCGGAGTCACAGCTACTGCAGATACGCTTGAGACCGCAATAGAAAAGGCTTATGAAGCTGTAAAGCAGATAAGTTTTACAGATTCATTCTACAGATCGGATATCGGTAAAAAGGCACTTTCTTTCAAAAAAACATTTTGACGGAGGCTTTAAAAAATGGTATATCGCATATATGTCGAAAAAAAGAGTGAACATTCGCTTGAAGCACAGGCGCTTAAAAAGAATATACGTTCATTTCTCGGAATAAAGGCGCTTTCGGATATCCGCATAATTAACAGATATGATGTTGAGGGCGTAGATGAGGCTCTGTTTGAAAAATGTAAGAACATCGTTTTCAGTGAACCGCAGCTTGATAATATATACGATGAGCTTGATGCGGAAAACGGGGTTGTGTTTGCTGTAGAGTATCTCCCGGGCCAGTTTGACCAGAGAGCAGATTCAGCGGCACAGTGTATACAGCTTATCTCAAGGACGGAGAGACCGACCGTCAGGACAGCGCGTGTATATGTTATGGAAGGGAACCTCAGCGAAAGCGAGGTTTCCGAGATAAAGAAGTATATTATAAATCCGGTAGAGAGCCGCGAGGCTTCGCTGTCTCTGCCCGAGACGCTTTTTATACCGTACGATATGCCGGCGGATGTACCTGTTGTTAACGGCTTTATAAATATGGCAGATGAGGAGCTTACTTCGATAATAGATGAGTACAGACTCGCTATGGACTTTGAGGACATAAAATTCTGCAGAGATTATTTTAAGAGTGAGGACCGCGACCCGACGCTTACAGAGATAAGGGTTATTGATACATATTGGTCTGACCACTGCAGACACACAACATTCCTTACTGAGCTTGAAAGTGCTGATATAAAGTGCGAGGATGTAAAAAATGCATTTGCAAGATATAATGCAATGCGAAAAGAGCTTAACATAACAAAGCCTGTAACGCTTATGAATATGGCAACAATTGCGGTAAAACATCTCAAAAAGACCGGTGAGCTGAAAAATCTCGACGAGTCTGATGAGATAAATGCATGTACTGTAAAAATCAATGTAGATGTTGACGGCAAGAGTGAAAAGTGGCTTCTTTTATTTAAGAATGAAACTCATAATCACCCAACGGAAATTGAGCCGTTTGGCGGTGCTGCTACATGTATCGGCGGAGCAATACGTGACCCGCTGTCCGGTAGGTCATATGTATATCAGGCAATGCGCGTTACGGGTGGTTCAAACCCATTAAAGCCAATCGAGGATACAATACCCGGTAAATTGCCGCAAAGACAGATTCTTACCACATCTGCCGCGGGAAACAGTTCCTACGGAAATCAGATTGGTCTTGCTACAGGTCTTGTAGACGAAATTTATCATGACGGTTACATGGCAAAGCACCTTGAAATAGGCGCCGTAGTCGGTGCCGCACCTGAGGGAAATGTAAGAAGAAGTGTCCCGCAGGACGGAGATGTTGTTGTCCTTCTCGGCGGTCGCACAGGGCGTGACGGATGCGGAGGGGCTACAGGCTCGTCAAAATCGCACAGCGTCAGCTCTCTTACACAGTGCGGAGCTGAGGTTCAGAAGGGTAATGCACCTGAGGAGCGTAAGCTTCAGCGCCTTTTCAGAAATCCGGAGGCCGCAAGACTTATAAAGCGTTGCAATGATTTCGGAGCAGGCGGCGTATCCGTTGCAATCGGAGAGCTTGCGGACGGACTTTCAATATCGCTTGATGCCGTGCCTAAGAAATACGACGGCCTTGACGGAACTGAGCTTGCAATAAGTGAGTCTCAGGAGCGAATGGCTGTTGTGCTTGATAAAGGCGATGTGTTGCGCTTTATGGAGCTTGCAGCGGAGGAAAATCTTGAGTCGACAGTTGTCGCAGCGGTGACAGAGACACCGAGGCTTATAATGAGCTGGCGCGGCAAAAATATCGTTGATATATCGCGTGAATTCTTAAATTCCAACGGAGCTCCAAAGAGAGCCTCGGTTGAGGTTCCTGAAATGAAGTTTGAGCAGAAAAAGACAGCGGGCGCGTCGTTTGGCGAAAAGATGCGTGAGCTTGCGTCTGATTTAAATATCTGTTCAAAACGAGGATTATCGGAGCGGTTTGATTCGACTATAGGTGCAAATACCGTGCTTATGCCTTTCGGAGGAAAGTATCAGCGGACACCGATACAGGCTATGGCGGCAAAAATCCCCGTGCTCGGAGGAGAGACAAAGACATGCTCCGTTATGGCATACGGATACAATCCGTTTATTACGGAGAAGAGCCCGTATCACGGTGCATATCTTGCTGTTGTTGAATCAATTTCAAAGCTTATTGCTACCGGTGCATATACAGA
This sequence comes from Eubacteriales bacterium, assembly GCA_045649105.1. Classification (GTDB taxonomy): domain Bacteria; phylum Bacillota; class Clostridia; order Oscillospirales; family JAAYXM01; genus JAZRPG01. The sequence goes on along the minus strand of JAZRPG010000027.1, from coordinate 164,997 downwards.
TTCCTGCTACCTGACATTCCAGGAGTATTTTGAAAAGCTTGGAACTGACCCGAAGCGGTGGGGCAAGCCGTTCTCGGCGCTTCTCGGCGCGCTTGATGCACAGGTAGAGCTCGGAATAGGCGCGATTGGCGGCAAGGACTCAATGAGCGGTTCATTTGAAAATATAGATGTGCCGCCGACTCTTGTTTCATTTGCAATATCGGTATGCAACAGTGACAATGTTATATCGCCTGAATTTAAAAAAGCAGGCTCACGCGTTGTTCTTCTTGAGCCGGATACACTTCCGAACGGACTTCCGGATACTGAAAGTCTCAAGAAGCTTTACAAGAAGGTAAACGAGCTTATAAAAGGTGGATTCATTCTTTCTGCATTCACGCCGACTTATGGCGGAATAGCCGAAGCTGTTCTTAAAATGTCGCTCGGTAACAGAATCGGATTTAAGTATGATTCGGCTTTTGATATCAACTCAGCCTTTGAGTACAAATACGGAAGCTTTGTTCTTGAGCTTTCCGACAAATGCGAGGATATAGGAAGTCTGTTAGGAAAAACAACTGATGATTACGCTCTGGTATGTGGCGATGAGTGCATAGACGGGCAAGAAATTTCGGGTATATATGAGGGAGTGCTGGAGAGCGTTTACCCGAATAAGACAGCGGAGGAAACAAAGAAAACACAGTCCGTATCATATAGCGCACAAAAGCGCGTTAGCCCCGCTGTTGGAGTTGCACGCCCGAAGGTGCTGATTCCGGTATTCCCGGGAACAAACTGTGAGTACGATACGGCAAGGGCACTTGAGAAGGCGGGAGCAGAGCCCATAATCTCCATCGTTAAAAACCTCACGGCAAAGGATGTAGAGGAGTCGGTAAACAGAATCGCAGGTCTTATTGATGATTCGCAAATCATATTTATACCGGGCGGATTCTCAGGCGGCGACGAGCCTGAAGGCTCTGCAAAGCTCATTGCGACATTCTTCAGGAATCCCAGGATAGCAGAAAGTGTAAATGAACTGCTGGAGAATCGTGATGGACTTATGTGCGGAATCTGCAACGGATTCCAGGCCCTTATAAAGCTTGGGCTTGTGCCGTTTGGTAAGATTGTTGACGGTGAGAGCGAGAATCCGACGCTTACATTTAATACAATCGGCAGGCACCAGTCGCGTATTGTGCGCACACGCGTTGCGTCAAACAAATCACCGTGGCTTATGCATTATAATGTGGGCGATGTGTTGACAGAGCCGATTTCACATGGTGAGGGAAGGTTTGTATGCCATGTAGAGCTTCTTGATAAATTGTGTGAAAACGGACAGATTGCAACACAGTATGTCGGACTTGACGGTGAGCCGTCTCTTGATATTGAGGTTAACCCGAATGGCTCAGTTCTCGCTATAGAAGGAATCACGTCTCCTGACGGACGCGTGTTCGGAAAGATGGCACACAGTGAGCGAAAGGGAGATAATCTTTACAAGAACATTGACGGAAATAAAGAGAGCCGGATTTTCCGGGGCGCAGTTGATTATTTCAAAATTTAAGTAAAAAAAGACCGTACAGAGAGCTGTACGGTCTTTTTTTATAAATTCTCGCGCAGGTGAGCTATTGCGGCGCGTTCAATGCGAGAAACCTGAACCTGGGATATGTCCATAATCCTTGCTGTCTGTTCCTGAGTCAGGGAGCGGAAGAAGCGCAGCATAATAACTATGCGTTCGCGCTTCGGCAGTTTTTCAATCGCATGTGACAGTGACACATACTCAAGTACATTGTCCTCAATACCGGAGTTTCCGAGCGTTTCCTCAAGTGTTTGCCCCTCAGTGTTGATTTCCCGGCTGAGTGAATCAGTATGCGCGGTTGCACATTCTGCCTGAGCAATTTCTTCAGGTGTGTAACCTGTTGCGTCTGACAGCTCTGACAGGGTCGGATCGCGACTGAGCGCTGTCCGCAGATTTTCTGCGGCATATCGGATTTTTGTGGCACGTTCCTTTATTGTCCGGCTGACCTTTATTGTACCGTCATCACGCAAAAATCTTCTGATTTCTCCGGCAATTTTAGGTACGGCATATGTCGAGAACTGATTTCCAAGTGCCTCATTAAAGCCGCGTATGGCTTTCAGCAGGCCTACACATCCGAGTTGATACAAATCCTCCGCATCGGCACCGCGTCCGAGAAAACGGCGTACAATACTCCAGATAAGAGGGGAGTTGTCCGTAATAATTTTCTCAAAGGCAGCCTCATCTCCGTGCTTTGCGGCGCGAATCAGCTCAATTGTGTCTGTCACGGGTCATGCCTCCGACGCGCATAGAAATTCTTTTGCGCATTGTTACGATAGTTCCGCGCCCGCCTTTTGAGCGAATTTTAAGCTTGTCCATGAAGCTTTCCATAATTGTAAAGCCCATTCCTGAACGCTCTTCGCCGCCGGTTGTAAACATCGGTGTTTTCGCCTGCTCAATGTCACTGATGCCGCGTCCGCGGTCACGAATAACTATTTCAAGAGTGTTATCTTCGAGGATTCTTAAGCGTATGTATATTTTGTCAACACAGTCCGGATATGCATGTACAATGCAGTTTGTAACAGCTTCGCTTACCGCTGTTTTAATATCGTTGATTTCCTCAAGTGTCGGGTCGAGCTGTGCCGCAAATGCCGAGACCGCCGCGCGCGCATATCCTTCATTTGCCGAGCGGCTCGGAAAGGTGATGGTGACTTCGTTTATAATATTCATATCAATTCTCCTTATTGTTTTTTTATGAGAAGTTCGTCTTTTTCCGAGACATTTACAAGCTTTGTGATTGCTGCGGCAGATAATACTTTATAAACCTGCCTCGACACATTCGTAACGAAAAACGCGCCCCCGAGTGCATTAATTCTCTTATATGCGCCTATAATAAGTGCGATGCCGGAGCTGTCCATGAAAGTGACTCCTCCGAAGTCGAGCGTCAGGCGCATGGGAAGCTCTGTGTCAATGAGCTTTCCCGTCTCTTTAATAGCATTTTTGGCGGCGTGATGGTCGAGCTCGCCCTCAAGCGATATTAAAAGCTCTCCGCCGTTACGCTTTGCAATAATCCTCAATGTTATACGCTCCTTTTATTTGTTGTAGCATTCTAGATAATACTACACTTCCAATGCGATAAATGTAAAAAAATGGAATTAGATGCAAAAAAATATATTCTCTCCCTTTTGGAGAGAATATACTGTAAATATTCGGGGTCACGGAGGGATTATATTGGGTAATATATGGCACGATATATCGAGTGAGAGGATAAATACTGAGGATTTCATTGCAGTAATAGAAATCGGGCGCGGAAGCAAGAAAAAGTATGAGCTTGATAAGGAGACCGGTGTTCTTATTATGGACAGAGTGCTTTATACCTCGACGCACTATCCGGCAAACTATGGTTTTATTCCCAAAACATATGCAGATGATGGGGATCCGCTTGATGTGCTCGTGCTTTGCAGTGAGGAGATTGACCCGCTCGTTATGGTGCGCTGTTATCCTATAGGCGTGATAACGATGGTGGATAACAGGAGAAATGACGAAAAAATAATTGCAATACCGTTTGGTGACCCGATGTATAACGGGTATACTGATATAAGCGAGCTGCCTTTGCATATATTTAAAGAGATGCAGCACTTTTTCATGGTGTATAAGGCTCTTGAAGGAATGGAGACTGCAGTTGAGAGAATAGACAACCGTCAGGCAGCAATAAAGATAATAAAGAAAGCAATAGCACAATATGATAAAAAAATACGCGGCGAATAATCGCAGCGTATTTTTTCTCTGTTAACTTGGTGTTGACTGACTTGCGGAAAGGACGGCTTCGTCCATCAGAACAACATCAATATCTACATATTCATTGTTGCGGTAAATCGTAAGGGTGACGGTGTCTCCCGCTGTGAAGTTATCGCGTATTTTCTTTATCTCAGCAGTAGAGGTAAGGACAGAGCCATTCATTTTTGTAATGACATCGCCGCGCCTGATGCCTTTTTTAAATGCATCGGAATTGGGGTGAACATATTCAATATACAGTCCGGCAGGGAGTCCGAAATACGCAGATTCTCTCTCTGTAATCGTCGTACCGTTAATTCCTATAGAGGGGCGTCCCTTGACATATCCTCGGGAGATGAGCTCGTCTATTATCGGCTTTGCGGTATTGATTGGTATTGCAAAACCGAGACCCTCATAGTAGGAAATACCGACCTTTACGGTGTTTATTCCGATAACCTGGCCAAACTCATTTACAAGCGGGCCGCCTGAATTTCCCGGGTTGATGGATGCATCAGTCTGGATAAGCGTCATCGTGCGGTCTTCAATTACGATGTCACGGTTGATTGCGGATATTATTCCTGATGTTACGGAGTTTTGGAGCTGAAGTCCTGCGGGGTTTCCTATTGCAATTGCCGGGTCGCCCTGTTCGAGCTTGTCAGAATCGCCGAATTCCGCAGCGGGGAGGCCTGTTCCGTTAATCTTGATAACGGCGAGGTCGGAGCGTGAGTCAGCGCCGATAAGACGCGCGTCATATGTTTTACCGTCATCGAGAACTACCTTTATGGTTTTCATACCCTCAATGACATGGTTGTTCGTAATGATGTATCCGTCGCTTGACATTATAATACCGGAGCCGACAGATGATGATGAAAATGTGGCTGAGCCTTGTGAGATAACGCCAACGACAGATGCACGTACTTTTTGCGATATCTGCTTGACGGTAAGTGCATCCTTGTTTGTGGGCGCGCCTTCTGATTTTGGAGATTCAGATATGTTCAGGTGGCTCTCGACTTCTACATCATCAGAAGGTGTTATGATTTGGGAATCGCCCCGTGTATTGTTAAAACCGATGGTTGAATTGCTGAAGAAACCAACGATTAAAGCGATTGAAACTATAAGATATACGGATGCAAGAACAGATATGAGAACTATTGCCCATGTCGGTATACTGCGGCGCTTAACGTTCATGTTAATCGGGCTTGAATACGACCCGGTGTTATGCTCCGGCTGCGGTGGAGGTGGGGGAGGAGCTGTATAATCATTTTTGTTTGCTGTGTCGGCTTTATCGGGTGCAGCCTGCGTGTCTGCCGCATTCGTTTCAGGTATCTCAGGTGCAGCCTGACGCGCATTTTCCTCAGCCGGGTTTGGTTGGGTATTCTGCTCGTCTTTTGTGTAAAAATCATCGTTCATTGTAGGATTCCTCCTTGTCAAATACTTGAATATAGTGTATCAATAAAAAGATAAGATATTATGACTTATTTGTAAAGTGTTTATTAATTATTTTCAGGCTGACGAAGCGGGATTGTAAAGGAAAACTCAGTATATCCGTCTTTACTTGCGGCTTGGATTATACCGCGATGCTGGTTTACAATCGTTTTTGTAATATACAGTCCGAGCCCGAGTCCGCTCTTGTCCTTTGAGCGTGAGTTATCAGCCTTGTGGAATCTGTCAAACACATACATAAGCTGCTCTTTTGGTATTTCCACACCGTAGTTTCTGACAGAAAAGCTGATTTTTTCGCTGCGCAGAGTGATGTTGATATCTATAACTGCGCCGGGTTCTGAAAATTTTATTGCATTATCAATTAAATTATAAATAGCCTGGAAAAGAGAATCCTCATTTGCAAAGGCAATTATTCTTCCCGGGGGCATTTGTATATTAAGTGTGAGATTTTTTTCTTCAACCCTCTGCTCAAGGCTGATTGCCGCGCGCCGTAAAAGCTCACAGAAATCAAACTCAATGCTTTGTGCTGTAATATCGGTGCCCTGAAGGACGGTTATATCAAGCATTCTGCTGACAAGACGCGAGAGCCTGTGAACCTCGTCGGACACTATTTTCAGATAATGCGTCTCACGCTCTTTCGGAATGGTGCCGTCCAGAATTCCGTCGACAAAACCGCTTATTGATGTCATTGGTGAACGAAGCTCATGTGACACGTTTGCAACAAAGCTGCGGCGCAATTCCTCAGACTTTTCAAGCGAGTCTGCCATGTTGTTGAACGCGGCGGAAAGCTCTCCTATTTCATCGTTTGACTGTACGGGCACGCGCTTTTTGAAATCACCCATTGCAAAGCTGCGCGATGCCTGTGAAATAAGGTTTAGAGGGCGTGTCATACGGCGTACTATAAAATATGATGCCGCCGCTGTCATAAGAAAGACGATTACGGAAATCAGCATAAACAGGTCTATTACATACGACATAAGGGTTCTGACATTTTCGACAGATGTTGTCACATAAATATATGCAATGGTTGAGCCGGTTTCGGTACGGGTGGCAAGCCCTACAGTAAAATTGTTACCCGAGTATAGCCCGTCAAGAGTACCGATAGAGGTGAATTCTTCTGACTTTTCTGTCTTTTTGAGAATACTTTCGTTGACATAACTGCCCATATATTTATTTCCGTAGATGTCGGATGTAAGAAAAATCTGACCGCGGGAATCGCATATGATAACATGTATTTTTCCGTTATCGGTCATTGAAGTAAGTATTTTTTTGAGCATTTGCTCACGCGTTATGGTATGGTTGCGATAAAGGTCATACGTAAGGTCAGAGATGCGCTCGGCAGCCCGCCCGAGAGTTTCGTGCTTCTCAGATACGGAATAGTCATACATCTGAAAAGAAAGCCCCATACCGATGATGATAAGACAGATGATAAGAGGCACGGCTGTCATCAGAAAATACTTATATAGGAGCTTCACAAAATCACCCTTGTCCGTCTCGTATTAACTCAAACTTATAACCAACGCCCCAGACAGTTTTTAACGACCATTTATCGCTCGCACCGTTTATTTTTTCTCTCAGGCGCTTTACATGCACATCTACCGTGCGTGAGTCGCCGAAATACTCAAACCCCCAAACGTCGTCAAGGAGCTGGTTTCTGGTAAAAACTTTGTTTGGATGGGAGGCGAGATAATAAAGAAGCTCAAATTCTTTTGGAGGCATGTCGACCTTTTCGCCGCAGATGCGGACTTCATAAGCGGATATGTCAATTATAAGATTATCAAATGTTTTAACATCCGCATTGTCAGCTGCTGCCTGGCCGGGCTCGTACCGCCTGAGTACAGCGTGTATCCTTGCGATTACCTCTTTCATTTCAAATGGCTTTGAGATGTAATCGTCGGCGCCGAGCTCAAGTCCGGTTACTTTGTCTATAGTCTCGTCCTTTGCAGTGAGCATAATTATAGGGGTACTGCTGCTCTTGCGTATTTCGCGGCAAACATCCCAGCCGTCCATTCCGGGGAGCATTATATCTAAAAGAACGATAGCGGGATTTATTTTAAAGAAGGTAGATACGCCGAGTTTTCCGTCCGCCGCAATGGTAACCGTAAAACCCTCTTTTTCAAGATATAGTCGTATAAGCTCTGCAATATTCGGGTCATCCTCTATAATAAGGACATGAAGTGGCATGTGCTTTACCCTCCTTTTATTATGCTTTTTTATATTATACACCATTTTGAGACGAAATGGTTAAGAATTTGTAAAACGTTATAAAAAGTCAGGCTTGTTTAAAAACAGCATAATATTAAAAAGGGTATTGCATTTTTTTATATACGTGATATAATCATTATATAAGGTTTAGTAACATCTTCGGGGCGGGGTGCAAATCCCCACCGGCGGTAATGTAGATTATTTCTAACAAGCCCGCGAGCTGCATTGCAGTTGAGTTCGGTATGATTCCGACGCCGACGGTATAGTCCGGATACGAGAAGATAGGTATAGTGTTGTAATTTTGCTGCCCCGATTATCTTTATTGATAGTCGGGGCAGTTATTTTTTGGGGGAAAAAGAATATGAAACTGAAAAAAATAGTCGCACTCGGAATTTTTGCAGCAATATCAATAGTCGGGATAATGCTCATCAGGTTTTCCGTATTTCCGCAAGTCGAGTTTCTTGAATACGACCCGGCAGATATACCGATTTTTATCTCAACCTTTGCATTCGGTACCGTTCCCGGACTTCTGCTGACAGTGGTTGTATCAGTGATACAAGGCTTTACCGTGAGTGCACAGAGCGGGATTATAGGCATAGTAATGCATATAGTAGCGACGGGCAGCTTTGTTATCTGTGCAGGTATTATCTACAATAAGAAAAAGACGCGTGTTCGCGGATATGCAGCGCTTCTTTTTGGAACTCTTGTCATGACCGGTGTCATGGTTATCTGGAATCTTGTTATGACTCCTATTCATATGGGCGTTCCGAGAGCTGTCGTAGTAGGGCTTCTGCCGTATATAATTGCATTTAATTTATTTAAGGCGGGATTAAATTCAATTCTGACTGCTGTTTTATACAAATATGTACATAGAGAGTTAAACAAATTTATAGAAAAATAGTGAAGAGTAAGCTCCGACGGGCCGATGTTTCGGGCCTGTCGGAGCGTTTTTATATTACCCTTGTTTATTTTGGCGAATACTGTTATAATTAAAGAAACCTGTAAATTTCTGAACATATATTTGGCAAATACATAAAATATACCGAGGTGTTTTTATGTATTTGGAAATTGCGGCAGATGCTCTTGCGGCATCTCTTACTGCTCTTTTTATTCTTTTTCTTTTAAGGCGTGGGTTTTGCTGTCTTATGACAAATGGCGGAGTCCCGCGGCCTAAAGAATTTCTCGTGCTTGTTGCGGACGAAAATACAAAAAATATAGAAAACGCAGCATACATAGCAAAAAAGAGCTGCAAAAGTGCAGAAATAATTATCGCTGATTGCGGAATGAGCGACAGCGAGCGCCAATATGCAGAAAAAATGTCAGAGGATTGTGTTCTGCTCGGTTTATCAAAGCTTGAGGAATATATAAGCAGCAGTATATGAGGTTTCATTATGGTTGAAGAATTAGTAATATCCGGTGTTATAGAATCTGTTATATTTAAAAATGATAAAAACGGATATGCGGTGCTTAAGCTTCGCACATCTGACGGCGGAGAGACGGTTGCCGTAGGGTGCGTACCTTATGCCGGAGTGGGTGAGTATATCGAAGCATCGGGGATTTGGGGCTCGCACGCATCATATGGAGAGCAGTTTAAAATTTCTGCCTTTCGCCGAGTAAGGCCTAATTCTGCAGAAATGATTCTTGAGTATCTTTCATCAGGCACCATTCGCGGAATAGGGAAAAAGACAGCAGAAAAAATAGTGGCACTCTTTGGTGATGACAGCCTATATATAATTGAACATGAGCCGAAGCGGCTTTGTGAGATACCGGGGATTACAGCGCAGAAGGCAGAGAAAATTGCAACAGAGTTTGAGATGCAGAATTCGCTGTCTCTGCTTATGGAATTTTTGAGTGAAAATGGGCTTGAGCCGGGCGTCGCCGTTACGCTTTTTAAGCTTTACGGAAGGCGTGCGCATGAGATAATAAGGGAGAATCCGTATATCCTCTCGGGCGCGGAGCTTGGTGTTCCGTTTCATAAGGTGGACAAGCTTGCGATAAATATGGGCTTTGGCGGAAACTCAAGAGAGCGGCTTGCCGGGGCGCTACTATATGAGCTCAGATATAATTCTGAGGCAGGGCACTGTTTTATACCGCGCGAAAAACTATGCGCCGCGACGGCACAGCTTATAAGCGTAGAATATGAGGAGCTGGATGGCATTGTAAATGAGCTTGAGCGTGACGGAGAAATTGTTTTGGAAGAGATATGCGGTGTAAATGCATGTTACCTTACAGAGCTTTACGAGTCTGAGCGATTTGTTGCTAAAAAGTTGTCTGAAATGTTGTTCTTAAATGCTGATAATAAATTAAATTGCGAGGAGATAATAAAAAAAGTCGAATCTGACTGTGATATTGTGTTTGGACCTTTGCAGAAGAAAGCAATTGAAATGGCTGTAAACAGCCCGGTGCTTCTTTTGACAGGTGGGCCGGGCACAGGTAAGACAACTGTTATAAAAGGCATGCTGGCCGCGTTTGAGCGCATGCATATGCGGGTGCTTCTCGCTGCTCCTACGGGGCGTGCGGCTAAGCGCATGAGCGAGTTTTGCGGCGTCGAGGCAAAGACATTGCACAGGCTTCTTGAGATGACATATAACGATGTCGGCGTGGGAGAGGCTGTGTTTTTAAGGGATGAAAGCAACCCGCTCGAAACTGATGTACTCATTATAGATGAGATGTCTATGGTTGATATAAATCTTATAAGCGCGGCGCTTCACGCACTTCCCGGGAAGTGTAAGTTGATTCTTGTCGGAGATGCAGACCAATTGCCGTCGGTAGGACCCGGGAATGTATTCAAAGATTTGCTTAATTCTGAAATGTTTGACACCGTGATTCTTGATAAAATTTTCAGGCAGGCGGCCAAAAGCGATATAATTGTAGGTGCACATGCTGTAAATCACGGCGAAATTCCTGATTTCAGAAAACGTGATAATGATTTGTTTTTTATAAAGAAAACTGATGAAGGGGAGCTTTTGCAGACCGTTCTTGAGCTTTGCAGGACAAGGCTTCCAAAAAATATGAACATTCCGTCCTCACAGATACAGGTGCTTTCTGTGAGCAGAAAAAACGCGACAGGGACAGTTGAGCTTAACCGTGAGCTGCAGCGTGTTTTGAATCCGAGCGAGGAATCAAAAAATGAAAAGCGCATCGGTGATAAGCTTTTTCGCGTAGGCGATCGTGTAATGCAGGTAAAGAACAATTATACGATAAACTGGTATGAAATGTTCGGCGGGGAAGTTGGTTGCGGAATTTTTAACGGCGACATAGGCGAGGTTATAGGGATAGACGAAAGAGATGAAACTCTGACTGTTAATTTTGACTCAAAGCTTGTGCATTATCCATTCTCACAGCTTGAGGAGCTTGAGCTTGCATATGCAATGACGGTGCATAAATCTCAGGGCAGCGAGTTTCGGGCAGTTGTGCTTGTGGCGTCTGAGGGAGCACCCGTGCTTTTGCACAGAAGCGTATTGTATACTGCTATGACTCGCGCGCGGGAGCTTCTTGTTATAGTAGGCGATTATGGTGTTATAAAACGCATGGTTGTAAATAATAAACAAAGAAACAGATACAGCGCGTTGAGAGCGCGTATAGTGGCGCTTTTGGCATAGCCTTTTGGGAGGGAGGTAATGTATGAAGCTTCTTGAATTAATAAAAAAATATCTTTTCCCGCCGAAATGCATTTTCTGCAGACGCGTCATGGAGTCGGATGGGGTTTGCGATAAGTGTGAAGTAAATCTGCCTTACAGGATGAGCTGTGAGGTTTCGGACGAAATTCAGTTTGTAGACGGCGCGTTTTCGTATTTTCACTATGAAGGCGATGTGAAAAATGCACTGCTCAGATATAAGTTTGGCGGATTGCAGAAATACTCAGTCGATTTTGCGGAATATCTGGAGGAGTGTATAAACATAAATCTCAGCGGGCGCTATGATATCATTTCGTGGGTTCCGCTCAGTACAAAAAGGCTGAGGCACAGAGGGTACGACCAAGCGAAACTTCTGGCCGAGGAAGTTTGCCGGAAGCTTGATTTGGACCCGCCGGTGCGAACGCTCAGGAAATGCATAGATGCAGCCCCGCAATCAAGGCAGGGGGATAAGTCAAGGCGAATAGCAAATATTATAGGTGCGTATGTGCCCGGAAATGTGTCAGTTGAAGGAAAGCGTATAATTCTTATTGACGATATTCTTACTACCGGAAGTACGGTGTCAGAGTGCGCAAGGGTTTTAAAGACAGCAGGAGCGGCAGAAGTTTTTGTCGTAACTGTTGCAAAAACGCGTCCGAGAAAAAAGTAATTGAAAAATCAGAAAATTAGGGTATAATAGTATTTATAAATAAATAAGAGGTGGTATTTCAAATGATGTTCAGCAGAGACATAGGCATTGACCTTGGAACGGCGTCTATCCTCGTTTATGTAAAAGGAAAGGGAATAGTTCTTCGTGAACCGTCAGTTGTCGCAGTTGATAAGACAACAGATAAGGTTCTTAAAGTTGGTCTTGAAGCACAGAAGATGCTTGGTCGTACACCGGGAAACATTATTGCAATACGTCCGCTTCGCGGAGGTGTCATTTCTGACTATGAGATGACAGAGCATATGGTAAAGAATTTTATAAGACGCGTTATGGGCGGATTCAGCCTTGTGAAACCGCGTGTAATAATCTGCGTCCCCAGCGGAATTACAGAGGTTGAGGAGCGCGCAGTTATCGATGCAGGGCGTCAGGCAGGAGCCAGAAGTGTGTATCTTATTGAAGAGCCTATAGCCGCTGCAATAGGTGCAGGTATCGATATTGCACAGGCTGACGGTAACATGGTAATTGATATTGGCGGAGGAACGACCGATATTGCCGTAATTTCACTTTCCAATATAGTTGAGTCATCATCAATCAAAATTGCCGGCGATCATTTTGATGAATACATCATCAAATACATACGCCGCAAGCACAATGTCCTGATAGGCGAGCGTACAGCAGAGGAGCTTAAAATTAATATCGGATGCGTTTTCCCGCGTCCGGAGGAAATTTCTATGGAAATCAAGGGTCGTTGTCTTATGACAGGCCTTCCGAGAATTTTTACCGTTACATCAAGCGAGATGCTTGAGGCGCTTGATGAGCCGGCATCACGCATTGTTGAAATGATACACAATGTACTTGAGCGCACACCGCCTGAGCTTGTCGGCGATATTTCAACGAACGGAATAGTTATGACAGGCGGAGGCTCTCTCATCTGGGGATTTGCAGAGCTCATTCAGTCAAAGACCGGAATAGACACGCGCGTTGCTGATGAGGCAGTGTCATGTGTTGTGTATGGTACAGGTAAGGCACTTGACGATATTCCTTCTATGCAGGACGGAACTCTTAATCTTTCAAGAAGAAAGCAAATGCTTTCCTAATAGTGTGTAAGTTTAAAGAAGCCTCAGAGAAGAAAGGCTCTGCGGGCTTCTTGATTATAGAAAGCAATAAATAATTTTTAAACGACATTTTTTTATTGATTTCACAGAAAAAATTGATATTATATAGTTATACTGAACCGGAGTGATAAAAATGATTAATATTGATATATCAAGGACAAAGAATGTTATTTCAGAGTCGGAAATGAATGCTTTTTTACCGAAACTTGAGTCTGCGCACAAAACATTACTTAATGGTGACGGTGCGGGAAAAGATTTTCTTGGTTGGATAAGGCTTCCGGAGAAAATAGATTCAGAAGAGGTTTCAAGAATAAAAAGCTGTGCTGAAAAAATACGTTCGGATTCTGATGTCCTTGTGGTTATAGGTATTGGCGGGTCATATCTCGGTGCCCGAGCGGCGATTGATTTTGTGTGCGGAAGCGCATATAATCAGATAAAAAAAGATACTCCTGATGTATATTTTGCAGGAAATAATCTCAGCACAGATTATTTTAATGAGCTTGTTGAAATCATCGGTGAGCGTGACTTCTCGATAAATGTTATATCGAAATCAGGGACAACGACAGAGCCTGCAGTAGCTTTTCGCCTGTTTAAGGAGCTGATTGAGAAGAAGTACGGAAAGGAAGCCGCAAAAAAAAGAATTTATGTAACAACCGATAAGGCGAGGGGAGCGCTCAGAGGTCTTTCGGACAAAGAAGGATATGAGACATTCATAGTGCCTGATGATATCGGAGGCAGATATTCTGTGCTTACTCCGGTCGGCCTGCTGCCTATGGCAGTTGCCGGAATAGATATTGACACGGTGCTGCACGGCGCAAAGAAAGCTATGGATAAGCTTACCGGAACAACAGATTACACAAATCCGGCGTGGGTATACGCAGGGGCGAGAAATGCTATGTACTGCAAGGGAAAAAAGGTTGAAATTCTGGCATCCTTTGAGCCGAAGTTTAAGTACATGGCAGAGTGGTGGAAGCAGTTGTTCGGCGAAAGCGAAGGTAAAGACGGAAAGGGAATCTTCCCCGCATCAGTAGAGCTTACTGCTGACCTGCACTCGATGGGGCAGTACATTCAGGAGGGCGAGCGATTTCTTCAGGAGACTGTTGTAATGCTCGGAAAGCCAAAGTGTGAAATAATAATTCCGGAAGACAGTGAGGATTTTGACGGATTAAATTACCTTGCGGGCAAGAGCGTCGATTTTGTAAATCAGAGCGCATATCAGGGAACAACAATAGCACACGAGGACGGAGGCGTACCGAATATAAGCATATCCGTTTCAAAGGCCGATGCTGAAAGCTTTGGATATCTCGTATACTTTTTTGAGTTTGCATGCGGTCTGTCGGGATATGTGCTCGGAGTAAATCCGTTTGACCAGCCGGGTGTTGAGGCGTATAAGAAAAACATGTTCGCCCTGCTCGGAAAGCCCGGGTTTGAGGACCGCAGAAAAGAGATTTTAAAAAAGTAGTAAATTATAAAGAAAAATTATTGTGATTTTTCATCAACTGTGTTAGAATAATTACAGGGAAAGAAATCAGCTTTTAAGCTGAAATTCGGCAGTCCGCTGTGCCGTGGAAACAGTGGGGACCGCAAAGTTTTTGCGGAGTTAGGAGTGCAACATGGTTCGTGTAATTATGGGACTTCAGGGACACGGGAAGACAAAACATATTATTGAGCTTACCAACAGTGCAGTTGCTGACGATTTAACTGTAGCGTGCATTGAGCGTGGTACAAAACTCACCTACGATATAAGCCACAAAGCAAGACTTGTAGATGTTTCCGGATATTTTATTGAGAGTTATGAGCATCTTAAAACATTTATCTGCGGTCTTCACTCAGGAAATTTTGATTTGTCGAAAATATTTATTGATAGCCTTTATAAGGTTTCAAAATCTGATTCTATCGACGAAACGGAAAAGTTCCTGCTCTGGGCGGAGAGCTTTGGAAAAGAGCACTCAATCGATTTCATCATCACAATCAGCGCTGATGAGAAGAGTGCTACAGACACAATCCGTAAATTTTTCTAATACATAAATGCAGAAAAGAGCATCAATCATTAAGATTGATGCTCTTTTTGTTGTATTTATGTAACTACAGCTCGTTTATAATGTGATTAAGTGCGAAGGTGATTCCGTAGTCGTCGTTTGTCTTTGTGACAAAGTCGCAAATGTCTTTTATACTCTGGTCAGCATTACCCATAGCAACAGAGAAACCGGCGGCACGGAGCATTGACTCGTCATTCGGGCTGTCTCCAAAGGCGACAACCTCCGAAATCGGAATATTAAGATACTCTGTGAGCATCTCTACTGCGCGTCCTTTTGTGGTGTTTGCGGGCATGATATCTACGAGGTTCTTGCCTGAGGAAACTACCGTTAATGTATTATTTTTGTTGAAGCGGCGCTCAACCTCGGGAATAAGGGATATGTCGTCGTGAATAAGAACCTTTAATATCTCGGAGTAAGGATTCTCTTTCGGGAGCTCCGAGAGGGGTAATATCGGGACTTTAAATTCGGGACGAGCAGTTTTGTTGTAATCGATGAAAAATTTGATTCTGCGGCTGTCAGGTGCGTGATAGACATATTCGGGAGAATAGAGAAGGAAGTCGCGTCCTTCCTCAAGCATGGCGTTTACAATTGCCTCTACATCTTCCGGGTTAAGAAGGCCGCGGTGAATAATCTCTTTTGTTACAGGGTTTGAGATAAGACCTCCGTTACATGCAATAACCGGGTCGGAAATATCAAGCTCATAGAGGAATTGTGCGATTTGAAGGTCGGTGCGTCCTGTGGCGATAACCATTCTGACACCGTCTTGGCTGAGCTTCTTTATTGTTTCTTTATCACGCTCGGATATTACATGGTCCGAATTTAAGAGAGTTCCGTCCAAATCAAAAATGCAACAACTGATTTTCATGTTTTATACTCCGTTCTTTTTATATAATTAATTAGGGGGTTATTCCCATGTTTTCCATATTTCCGGGCAGTTGCCGATTGAAATCTGTCTCCCGTTTCTGACTATGGGAGTTTTAATAAGTGAGGGATTATCAAAAAGCTTTTCAATAATATCCTCCCGCCGCGCGAGGTGTTCAATAAAGCTCGCCTCGTAGCCTTTTGCCTTTTTATTTATTATTTCATCAAGGCCGACTGAGGAAAGGACAAGTTCAAATTCGCGTGGGGAAAGCCCGTATTTCGGAAGGTCAATAAACTGATATTTTATTCGGCGTTCTTTAAAATAACGCTCAGCCTTTTTTGTATCAAAACAGCCTTTAGCGCCGTATATCTGAATGTTCATTACGCCATACCTCTTGTTTCTGTTTTATAATATGCTATCAAAATCAGTCGAAAAAGTCAAGTGAATCAGAGTATTTGCGCGAAACAGCAGAGCAAAAACTATACCCACATTAATACAGGTAATTGCGGTTTTTAAAATCTCCGTTTCCTTGTATTGATGTGGGCTGAATTTTATTCGTATTTGCTATTTTGCAGTTACTGATATATTATCTTCAGTTGCAGTGACAAATATCTCCGATATACCGTTTTCATATTTTTCTATCATAGTGTTTGCAATACTGTCCTCGATTTCCTTCTGTATGGTTCGACTGAGGTTTCTTGCGCCGTATTTCTCGGAGAAAGACTTCTCAACAAGATATGCAAGAAGTGCATCATCATAATTAAAGGTTATATTCTTGTCGGAGAGGGAAACCTTAAGATCGGAAAGCATAATTTTTGCAATTTCCATGAAGTTTTCTTTTGAAAGAGAATTAAAGGTAATAATTGCATCAATTCTGTTTAAAAACTCGGGACGCAGGAAATCAGAAAGTGCTTTCATGGTTTTTTCGCGGCTGTTCTGTGCTATACTGTGGTTAAATCCTGCCATTCCTCCCGACAGATGGCTGCCGGCATTTGATGTCATGACAATAACTGCGTTTTCAAAGTTTATCTCGCGGCCTTGTGCATCGGTAATGCGGCCGTCATCAAGAATCTGAAGCAATATATTAAGGACATCGGGATGTGCTTTTTCTATTTCATCGAACAAAACAACTGAATACGGTTTACGGCGTATTTTTTCAGTAAGCTGGCCGGCCTCATCATATCCAACATATCCGGGAGGTGCGCCGATAAGCTTTGATACGGCGTGCTTTTCCATAAATTCGGACATGTCCAGTCGTATGAGAGATTCGGGTGAGTTGAAGAGATCCGCCGCGAGGCATTTTACAAGCTCGGTTTTTCCGACTCCAGTAGAGCCAGTAAAGAGGAAGGATACAGGCTTCCTCTTCGGTGAAATTCCGACACGGTTGCGCTTGATAGCGGCGGCAACGGCGGAAATTGCGTCATCCTGACCCACAATTCGGAGTTTAAGGCGCGCTTCAAGCTCATGCAGACGCTTAAACTCAGTTTCCTGAATAGCAGAAGCCGGAATTTTGGTCCAGAGCTCAATGACATGTGCAAGATGCTCCTCTGAAAGTTCCGGAGTGGGTTCTGAATCAAGGGCAGAGAGCTTGTCAAGCAGACGGCACTCATCGCTCTTTAAGAGTGCAAGGCGTTCAAAAGCCTGCTCTGAGGTGTCTTCTAAAAGACTTTCACGCTCTTTTGAAATTGCATCTAATTGCTTTTTTACATCGCTTTTTGCGGAAATTAACTCGCTTTTAAGGTTTAAGTCAGAGCATGCCTCATCTATGAGGTCGATGGCTTTGTCAGGCAAAAAACGGTCTGTGATATATCGCTCGGATAAGATTACGGC
Organism: Eubacteriales bacterium; assembly: GCA_045649105.1. Lineage (GTDB taxonomy): Bacteria > Bacillota > Clostridia > Oscillospirales > JAAYXM01 > JAZRPG01. Next base: position 147,468 of record JAZRPG010000027.1, on the reverse strand, counting down.
AAGTCGGGCAATTTTATCCGTTATTTTGACGCCATGATATTCCTCATAATAGTGCGCAATGCCTTTAATAATCTCGATAGTTTCCTCTATTGAGGGCTCATTTACAATAACCGTTTGGAAACGCCTCTCAAGAGCGCTGTCTTTTTCTATATGCTTGCGGTACTCTGTAAATGTAGTTGCCCCTATAACCTGAATTTCGCCGCGTGACAGAGCAGGTTTTAAAATATTTGCCGCGTTCATTGAACCCTCTGCGTCACCTGCGCCGACTAAATTATGCACTTCATCAATGACGAGAATAACATTGCCGTGTTTTTTAATATCGTCTATAAGCCCTTTCATTCTGCTCTCAAACTGGCCTCGGAATTGCGTTCCGGCGACGAGCGAAGTAAGGTCAAGAAGGTAAATTTCTTTTTCGGCAAGCTTCGGGGGGACATTGCCTTCAGATACTCTGATAGCAAGCCCTTCTGCAATGGCTGTTTTTCCGACGCCGGGCTCGCCGATAAGACAGGGGTTGTTCTTCTGTCTGCGGTTAAGGATCTGGATGACACGCTCAATTTCCGTATCACGCCCGACTATTCCGTCAAGCTTTCCGTTACGAGCGCGGTCAGTCAGCGATATGCAATAGTTATCGAGATATTTATATTTCTGTTCCCTTTTTTCCCGCTTTTGTTTTGAAGATTCATTCTTGGCATCTGCGGGGGCAGGGGCACCGCCCGGCATTGCGCCGAAAAGTTTGTTCAAGAAAGGGAATGTGGCTGTTTTTCCTTCCGGGTCATCATCTTCATCGTCAGACGCGGCGGGAAGCTCACCCTCATTCATCTCGCCGAGGAATCCCATCATTTCATTAGTCATGGAATCAAGGTCATCTTCGGATATTCCCATTTTTTGCATAAAGTCATCAATCGGTTTAATCCCAAGCTCGTGAGCGCACTTAAGGCATATTCTTTCATTTATTTGCTTGTCACCTTCGACACGTGTTATATAAACAACGGCGATGTTTTTTTTACATCTGCTGCATAAGTTTGATTGCATAACGTACCAGTCCTTTTTTTGATTTAAAACGATGTAGTATCGTGATTTTTCTTAAATTTATAATATTGGTAAAGATAGCTGAAGAAAGCGAGAAAAGACAACAGCACAGCGCCCCAGGAGAATATTGTTTCAAAAACGGGTGGAAGAAAGCGCTGAAACAGGAGAATAAGAATTCCTCCGATAACAAGAAAAACTGTTGCAAGCTTGCCGAGAATATTAGACTTAAAAACGCCGGACATTTCGTGATAAAGCTTCATTCCGCCTGCAACGAGGAGTGCATCCTTTGCAAAAATAAGAGCTATTATCCACCACGGAATAAGCTCTGCGGTAGATATACAGACAAAAACTGTGATAGTCATCATTTTATCAGCAAGCGGGTCAAGAATTTTGCCGAGCTTTGTAATCAGATTATATCTTCTTGCAATAATTCCGTCGAGTACATCGGTGATACCTGCAATTGCATAAACTGCGGCAGCGTATGCATAAGCATGAGCGCTGTCTGAAAAGAAGACAACGACAAAGACAGGTACAAGACACATTCTGAATATTGATAGTAAATTTGGCAAATTCATCTTAATCTTCCTTACATGAAAAATTCAAGCTGTCATTAGTGTCAAGCGTTTGGCCGGTTTTATACACCTGTAATTAACGATGCGGGGCTGAAGTTTGTTATCAATCTGAGAACATATGTTTTTGATACGGCGTCCTCCGTTATGAAAAGTCCGAGTTTAAGCAAAATGTATGATGCAAAGATTATGAACAGGTAACCAAGGAGAAATCCGAGCAGAAGTCCGAAAGCTTTATTTACAAAGTTAATGCCCGGTATTTTTGCCGCAAGATTAATGATTTTAAAAATCAGAGACAGCAGAAGCAGTAATACAACAAAGTATATCAAAAATGATACTGCATATGTAACCTTATATGAAATGCTGCGGGAAATGTTTGATGCCGCGTTGTTTATATCGCGGCTCAATTCACCGGAAAATTCATTTATAGAATCAGTAACCACATTTTTCGGAATCCCGAGTTTGAGAAATATGTTACCGACAGTATCGGGATTTGCCTCATTGTTTCCGGAAACGGATTCGGCTTCCGGGAGGATTGCGGATATTATCCTTGGCGATACATATTTTTCGGATATGTACGGTGTTGTGAGGCTTGATATGCGTCCTGCAAGTGTAAAGGCAAGGACAATGACTATTATGCCGGAAAGTGTTTTGATGAGGCCGCGCTTTCTTCCGCGTAAAGCGGAAAGCAAAAGTATAAGAACAGCTGCAATATCTAAAATTATCGGCAAAATAGTATTGGTCATAGCGTTACCTCCGGTTTTTTATTATGATACATAAAGCGTTGCAAAATTATCACCGATTGAAATAACGGAGCCGTCGCTGTTAACAAAACACCGCATTATGGAAGAAGGGATTTTAAATTCACAGTGAACATCAAGAGTGTTACTGTATACAACACACCTGTCTGAAAACTGAACTGCCGTGTAGTTGCCTGCGCTTGAAACAGAATAGATATCTTCAGAACAATCTATGTTTCCGAGCACCTCGCCATTACTTTTGATAAGTATAAGTTTTGAGTTGCCGCCATTCTGATAATTGTCAAGCAGGAGGGAGATGTGGTTGCCGCGTGAAAAGGATTTCAGTTCTAATCCGTTGTAAGAAAATTCGGAAATAATGTTTCCGCTTATATCGACGATAAGCATTCTGTCGTCGCAAACAATAAGAATTTTGCTGTCGTTGAAAAATTCAATTTTTACAGGCATGGAATCACCGAGTGAAACGGTGCTGTAAAATTTGTCAGAGTTTGTTTTGCAGAGCGCAAGCGTGCTTTCAAACTTACCTTCGACCGTGCCGTAAGTAAGCATAGCTACGGTTTTGCCATTCGGTGTAACTGCTGAATCGAAAACGAACTTTTCAGAGGAATGAAAGCGGTATATCGGCTCAAAAGAAGTGTTGTATACGGTCACGAGTGATTTACAGTCAGGGCCTGAGGTGATGACTGTAAAGGCGCCGGACTTGCTCATGTTGGCGTTTGTTATTATCGCTTCCGTCGCTCCTGAATAGAGAAGCTTGCGGTTGTTTGCAACATAGAAGTTAAGTCCGCCGAGGTCGTACGCAATAAAGCATGAGTTGTTGGATGAAATGGCGGGTGAGCGGAGAAGAACAGGCACGGAAAGAGACTTTTTTCCCGATACCTTATATACTGAAAGCTCCTCCGGAGCGAGTACACACAGGCTGCCGCGGTTAATGACGAATCTGTTGTACTGACCTGCATCGAAATTTATTGATGCCTCTGTCGCATCACCGCTGACGCCGTTAAAAATCCAGTATGCTACACGCCTGAGCGAGCCTGAACTAACGCGGCTGTTGAGAAATAAAATTGTGCAGACGAAGAGGAGAATAGTTATAAAAACGGCAAATCGGCCGGAAAGGCGTCGTTTTTTTTGCTTAGCGGACATTAAACATTCCTCCAGTGCGGCATTTCGGTATTCCGAAGCAATCGGGGTAAGTAACATCTGTCATATACAGACCACAGGCGGGAGCTGTCGCTCCGGCACGGCTGCGGTCGCGGCTTTCTAAAATATCAGGGATGGAATCAGGAGAAATTTTACCCGACCCTGCCAGCAGCAATGTTCCTACAATGGTTCTTGCCATGTTGTATAAAAAACCGTCAGCACAGATGCGGATTGAGACAATGTCAGCTTCCTCAGTCACATCACAGCAGAAAACTGACCGTACTGTTGATTTTACATCAGTGCCCAGTGTTCGCATAGATGCAAAATCATGCGTCCCGACAAAGTGCTTTGCAGCAATGCGGAGTTTTTCCGTATCGAGCGTATGAGGGTAGTGCAGGATTCTGTTCTCGTAAAAAGGATTACGGATTTTTGAAGTATGAATATAGTATGTATATTCTTTTTTTAAGCAGGAAAAAACAGGGTGAAAAGAATTATCGACGCTTTTTGCCGCATATACGGCAATGTCATTTGGGAGAAGGGCATTAAGAGCCTTCGGAATCTTTTCATCAGGGAATTCTGACTCTGTGCAGATGCTTGCCACATAACTGCTTGCAGAAACGCCTGTATCAGTGCGTCCGCAGCCGATAACTTTGGCAGGGCTTGCAAAAAGTGATGAGGCTGCTTTTGTGAGCGTTTCCTGAACTGAAACTGCGTTTTTTTGTATCTGCCAGCCGTGATAGCCCTCGCCGTTATATGACATTACTACAGCAATATTCCTGCTCATATCGGAGCACCCCATGTTACGGTGTATGATATAAAAATGCATATTGCAAAAATAATTACAGATGCGCTCATTACATATGCGTCAAGCCTCGAAAACTTTAAGACATTAAGCCGTACGCGGCCCTCACCGCCGCGATAGCATCTGCATTCCATGGCAAGAGCCAAGTCCTCTGCACGGCGGAAAGCACTTATAAATAAGGGGACAAGGACCGGGATTAATGCCTTTGCGCGAGCTATAAAGCTTCCGGTGTCAAAACTTGCACCGCGTGACTTTTGTGCAGACATTATTTTATCGGTTTCTTCTATAAGTGTAGGGATAAACCGCAATGCTATGGACATCATCATAGAGAGCTCATGAACGGGGAATTTCAGTTTCTTAAGCGGGTTTAAGAGCGATTCAAGCCCGTCTGTGAGCACAATCGGAGATGTTGTATATGTGAGAATAACAAATGTCCCCGTGACAAGCAGGACTATTCTTGCAACCATGAAAGCTGCGGTATAAAGTCCGCCTGTTGTAATTACGAAAGGCCCCAGCCTGTATAACTCTGAGCCGCTGCCGGTATAAAATACATTCAGCACTGCCGTAAAAACAAGAAGAATAAGTATAGGCCGTATGCTTTTAAAAATCAAGCCGATATTTATCCCCGTTACAGCTATAACTGCAAACAGAAACAGAGACATAATTGCATACGGTATAAAACCGCGGCATATAAAAAGCACAGTGATAAAAAACACCGTCAAAATAAGCTTTGTACGCGGGTCAAGTCTGTGGACGATGCTGTTGCCCGGGAAAAACTGTCCCAGTGTTATATCCTTAAGCATGTGCGCCACCTCCGAGATGTAAAATGGCATCAGTCGCTTGCCGGACAGTATATATTGAAGGCGGAAGGTCAAGCCCGCGCTCTCTCAGAGCATTTGCAATATGTGCAATTTGGGGGATATCAAGACCTGCTCCGATGAGTTCATCTGTATGCGAAAAAACCTCAGCCGCAGTGCCGGTAAGGATTAGGCGACCGCCGCTCATAACTGCAAGTCTGTCCGCTACGCAGGCAATATCGTCCATGCTGTGCGTGACGATGACTATTGCCGCGCCTGTGCGCTCTCTGTAGTCGTGTATCTGAGAGAGTATGTTGTCGCGGCCTAAAGGGTCAAGCCCTGCTGTAGGCTCGTCTAAAATAAGTACTTTGGGGCGCATGGCAATAACTCCGGCAATGGCAACTCGCCGCTTCTGACCGCCGGATAGTTCAAACGGAGACAGGTTAAGAACCTCCTCGTCAATGCCAACAAAGCTTGCCGCTTCTAAAACGCGGCTTTTAATTTCGACAGGGGATAAGCCCATATTAGTCGGGCCGAATGCAATATCTTTATAGACCGTTTCTTCAAACAGCTGATATTCCGGATATTGAAGAACAAGCCCGATGTTAAATCTGATGTCGCGCGTAAATTCTTTGGATTTGAATATATCCTCGCCATTGTATGTTATAGTGCCGGCTGTGGGCCTAATAAGTCCGTTGAGGTGGGAGATAAGAGTTGACTTTCCCGAACCTGTGTGACCGATAATGCCGAGAGTTTCACCGCCGTATATATCAAGATTTATATCGCTTATTGCAGAGCATTCAAACGGAGTTTTTGGACTGTAGGTGTGAGAAAGCCCGCGCACGCTGATAATAGCATTCACCTGTATGGATACCTCCAAGTTATTTCTGGATTGCAGCGATGATTGCGTCTGCGCATTCATCTGTCGTGAGTTTGTCGAGCGGGAGGTTATAGCCGTGCTTATTGAGGGTATATAGGAGTTCAACGGTTTGAGGAACGGCAAGTCCATAGCTGTAAAGGTATTCGACTTGCGTGAATACTTCTCCCGGTGTGCCCTCCATAACAATATTTCCGCTGTCCATAACAATTACGCGGTCGGCATTTATTGCCTCGTCCATATGATGCGTAATTAAAATTACGGTGATACCGTGTTTTTTATTAAGGTCATCAAGTATTGAGAGAACATCTCGCCGGCCGATAGGGTCAAGCATGGATGTCGGCTCATCGAGGACTATGCATTTTGGCCGCATTGCGATAACTCCGGCAATGGCAATCCGCTGCTTCTGGCCGCCGGACAAAAGATGAGGTGCCTGTTTGCGGAGATCATACATTCCGACAGTTTTAAGAGCGTCATCAACGCGCAGCCGTATTTCCTCGCGTGGGATTCCGAGATTTTCGGGGCCGAATGCGACATCTTCCTCAGTTATCGTGGCTACAATCTGGTTGTCAGGGTTTTGGAAAACCATGCCGCAGGTTCGCCGTATTTCGTACAGCAGAGCCTCGTCAGAAGTATCCATACCGTCGACATATACTGTACCGCCGCAGGGAAGAAGAACACCGTTAAAGTGTTTTGCAAGTGAGGATTTTCCTGAGCCGTTATGACCGAGGATAACGAGATATTCGCCCGTGCGAACATCGATATTCACCTCGGAAAGAGCAACTTTCGGAGTGTCACCGTCAATATTATACCTGAAAGTCAAATCCTGTGTCTTGATAATATTGTTCATCTTAAAAAAGTCCTTTTATTGTCAAATGCATGTCCATCTTAATGCGCTTCCGGCAGGCAGGCAAAGTCCGCTTTCGAGGACCGGAAGCCCGAGCTCGTCGCATTCGCTTTTGCCGCCAAAGCGCTTCACAAAAATCATGTCTGATATATATTTCAAAACAGAGGGTGCAAGTCCTGTTGTATAGGAGCTTATAAGCACAAACAGAGGGGCGTCGGACAGCACACCGCTGCAGAGCTTGACAAAATCAAAAAGATTTTCCTCAAGTTTCCATATTTCGCCTGTAGGTCCGCGTCCGTATGACGGGGGATCCATAATGATTGCATCATACCTGCGGCCTCGGCGTATCTCGCGCTCGACAAACTTTGAGCAGTCATCTACAATCCAGCGAATAGGTGCATCGGAAAGTCCCGAGGAGGCTGCGTTCTCACGCGCCCAGGCGACCATGCCCTTTGCAGCATCAACATGGCAAACAGATGCACCTGCCTTTGCTGCAGCTATTGTAGCGGCGCCGGTATATGCAAAAAGGTTGAGTACATTAATCGGACGCCCCGCAGAAGCAATCGTTTTTTCTATGAAATCCCAGTTTGATGCCTGTTCGGGGAAAATTCCGGTGTGCTTAAAATTCATTGGTTTAATGTTGAATGTAAGCGACTTGTAGGAAATTTTCCAGGACGGTGGGAGTGACCTGTTGTTCCAGCTTCCGCCGCCACTCTTTGAGCGGGAGTACAATGCGTCGTATTTCTCCCAACGAGGGTTTTTTCGCTCGGAGGACCATATTGCCTGCGGCTCTGGACGAACAAGAAAATAATCGCCCCAGCGCTCAAGCTTTTCGCCATCTCCGCAGTCTATTAAGCTGTAGTCGTTAAAGCCTTTTGTAATCCACATATTATCAAATTTCCTTTATTCTGCATTAATATATAATAATACCATAAAAACCGCAATGCGTCAATAAAAACCGCTTCAATTTACAGTCTTGTCATAATTACATCTGAGACGGAATAGACATATTATATACAAGTTTCGGAAGGGGAATATGCATTATGGTAGTTTTTACTGCTAAGCTCACAAAAAGGAAGGTTGTTACGTGCTTTCTCGCACTTGGCGTAATAGTATGTGCGACTATTGTCGGCGTGCGTAATATGCAGGCGGACGACAGCACGAAACCGTATGAACAGGTTATCCGGATTGAAGAAAAGAAGCTGAAAACAAATGATGACAGAGTTGCGATGCTTGAGGGATATGGCTGGACTGTCGACAGAGAGCCGCTCGAATTTATTGAAGTCAGAATACCTGATGAATTTGACGGGGTATATAACGAATATAACGATATTCAGAAGAAACAGGGGCTTGACCTGCAGAAGTACTGCGGAAAGCGTGCTATGAGATATACATACAAAGTGACAAATCACCCGAGCAAAGAGGAGGGCGTAGTCGCGAATATAATTGTTTATCGGAACAAACTCATAGGTGGAGATATATGCTCACCTAAGCTCGGCGGGTTTATGCACGGACTTTCCGAAAATACGGAGAAAGAGAGTGCCGCTGAATCCGACAGTGCAGAGCAGGAAACGCAGAAATAGACTTTATTTGTTTGACTTATAGTCGAGATAGTTTTGCAATATAAGCGCCGCAGCAACGGAATCGACCATTGCACGGCGCTTTTTGCCGTGATTTCCCGTTGCGGACAGAATGCGGTGTGCATCAATTGTAGTGCATCTCTCGTCCCATAAAATTACAGGAAGGTTTGTGCGTGCGCGCAATATTTCGGCAATCTCCTCGCTTTTTTTTGCACGGTCGCCGATGTCAGCATTCATGTGCTTTGGGTATCCAAGTACTATTTCGTCGACGCCGCGGGATATAATTGCGTCACAAAGCTCGTTAATACTGCGCTCCGGGTTTGTCACATTTATAGTGAAGCTCTCTCCGGCAAGAGTTCCGCTTATATCCGAAAAAGACACGCCAATACGCCTGTCACCATAGTCTATTCCTACAATTCTCATTGACAAACCCTCCGGATTGATTTATTATAAATTTAGTCAGTATTTATAATACTATAAGATACTTTTTTTTACAAGTTTTAATTAAATTCAGAACGGAAATCCGGCAGGCAATATTATAGTTTGGACAGGGGTTTTTCTCTGTCCAAACTTTTTAGAAATGTAAAATGTCTTAAATTATAAGGCGCGTTATTACAGCGCAGAGGAGTGGGGCAGTTGAACGGTAATGTGTATGATAAAATAACGGAATACATATTGAAAAACCGGGAGAAGTTTTACCGGCTTGCATACAGCTATGCTCATGAACGCGAGGCTGCACTTGACATCGTTCAGAATGCAATATTAAAGGCGCTTGAAAAGCATGACACCATACGCGATGAAAGCAGCATAAATTCGTGGTTTTACCGCGTTCTTGTGAATGAGGCATGTTCCCATATCAGGAAAAATCATAAGGAGATTTCGGTCGGTGACGAAAAAATGCCGGAGCAGGTGTATATTGAAAAGGCATTTGAGCCGGGCGAGGAGCTTTATAAGAAGATTGATATGCTCCCGGAAACACTAAAAACCGTAATTATTCTGAGATTTTATGAGGATATGTCGCTTGAGGAAATTTCAAAGGTGACAAACACAAATCTGAACACGGTGAAAACGCGGCTGTATACCGCGCTTAAAAAGCTTAAAAGGTTTGTTATGGAGGTGGCGGAATGAACGCTTTTTCAGACGCGAAAAAAATATATAATACCACAGAGATTCCGGATGAGCTTGAAAAGGTTGTAAGAGAAGCCATAGAAGCAGGTACAGAAGAGACACGCAAAAAGAAAAAGTCAGGCCGATTCTCTGTAATCGGTAAAATCTCTGTTGCGGCATGTGCTGTGTTTGCGCTTTTGGGTGTGCTTAATACTTTTAATCCCTTATATAATTTATCCGACAATAATAACACAGATGTAAAATATGGCCGAAGCATGCCGGATGCGGTGATGCCAAAGACAATGCGAAGTGCGCATACTAACGCCGTTGTAAATGTCAGAATAAACGAGGCTCTGTCAGAACAAGTTGCGAATGCAAGGCAAGGTTATGATGAGGCAGACGAGTTAAATTCGGAAAATATAAGTGTTATTGCAGATTATTGCATATGCTATGAAAGTGATGATATTGTCTCGTTTATAGTGTCAATAGATAAGTCGTGGGATTCATCTGGCAGAGACATGTTTTATTATAATATAAGAACCTCTGACGCGTCCGATATAACACTTGAAGACTTTCTCGGGAAAGACTATGCTGAAAAAGTAGATAGAAGCATGAATAAAAAAGGAGCAAATGCATCTGCAAGAAATGTGCCCGTAGCGGAAACTGATGTCTCCTTTGCTGAGAAAATGAGCTTTTATATTAACGCGAGCGGAAATGCCGTTGTCGTTTTTTCAGAGAGCGGAACTGAATATGAAATAACGGAATAGGTAAAGATTATGAAGAACAATTTTCAGTTACTCTGTGATAAAGAGCTTGAGGATATAAAAACGCGCGATATACGGCCGAGGCTCCTGCTTCATAGCTGTTGCGGACCGTGCAGCAGCTATGTGCTTGAATACTTATCTCGGTATTTCGATATAACTGTGCTGTTTTTTAACCCTAATATTTATCCTGATGAGGAATATTTTAAAAGGCTGGAAACGCAAAGGGAAATAATATCGAAAATGCCGTTTTCGGGCAAAGTTAATATTATGGAGTGCGAATATTCGCATGAGGAGTTTTTAACACGCTCCCGTGGCTATGAGGCAGAGCAGGAGGGAGGAAAGCGCTGTACAGAATGTTTCCGACTGCGCCTTGAAAAAACGGCAGAGCTTGCAAAAGAAAGCGGCTTTGATTATTTTACAACCACGCTCTCTGTCAGTCCGCATAAGAATGCGGAACTTTTAAACAGCATCGGGTGTGAACTTGAGAAAAAGTACAGCGTCAGATTTCTTATTTCGGATTTTAAAAAACGCGAGGGGTATAAGCGCTCAATTGAGCTCTCAAAAATGTATGATTTATACCGCCAGATTTATTGCGGTTGTGAGTTTTCAATGACATAGTTTTCATTTGTTTTCAAAACTCGCTTTAAGCTTTTGGAGTGCCTTTTTTTCAATGCGACTTACATATGAGCGGGAAATTTTGCACTTTTCGGCAATTTCATGCTGCGTTTTCGGTGTAACATCGTATAAACCATAACGCATTATTATAATTTCGCGTTCACGCGGGTCAAGGCATTTGTGTATTAATTTATGAAGAGCAAGCTCGGTGTCCATATTATCGACGCGGTCGAGTCGTATGTCGTTTGTGCTTATAACATCCATGAGCGCGAGGGAGTTTCCGTCAGTATCGGTATCGATGGAGTCTGAAAGCGACACCTCGGCAGAAGTCTTTTTTGATGCCCGGAAATACATCAGTATTTCGTTTTCAATGCAACGGGCCGCATATGTGGCAAGCCGAGTTCCTTTACAGGGCTTAAAGGTGTTTATTGCTTTAATCAGGCCGATAGAGCCTATGGAAATCATATCATCCTGTTCCTGTGCCGATGTGTAATACTTTTTTATAATATGTGCGACAAGTCTTAAGTTTCGCTCGATTAAAATATTCCGCGCCTCAATACTGCCGGCGGCGAATTTCTCAAGATATTCCGTCTCCTCCTTTTCGGATAACGGTTTCGGAAATGAGCCTGATGTGAGGCTGAGTATAAAATACAGGCAGCCGGATAGCAAGGTTGCAAGTGTTGAAAAGATTAAAATACATATCACCGTCCCTTTTATATCTATCATATTACGCAGTCAAATTAAAAAAGTTGCAAGTCCTATCAATAACTCGGACTTGCAACTTTTTTCTTTACAAAAAAACACCGCCGAAGCGATGTTTTATGTTGTGTTTAATCAATAAGAACAACTGCGTGTGCGGCGATTCCGTCGCCGCTTCCGGAAAAGCCGAGCCCCTCCTCGGTTGTCGCCTTTACGCTGACAAAACTGATATCTATTCCGAGAGTATCGGCAATGTTTCTTCGCATATTATCTATAAAATGCAAGAGCTTTGGCTTTTCTGCAATAATTGTTGCATCTACATTTTGTACATGGTATCCTTTCTCCTGCAGAAGTGCATATGCCTTTTTCAGCAGAACTTTGCTGTCTGCATTGAGATATTGCGGGTCGTTGGGGGGGAAGTGTTGCCCGATATCGCCGAGTGCGGCAGCACCAAGCAGTGCGTCTGCAATAGCATGAAGCAAAACATCTGCGTCACTGTGACCCAAAAGCCCCTTTTCATAAGGGATATCAACGCCGCCGAGAATCAGTTTGCGGCCTTCTGTAAGTCTGTGGACATCATAACCGTGACCGATACGCATTAAAATACCTCATTTCTGTCCTTTTGGGAAGCAATGGCTTCGGCAAGGACCAAGTCTTCGGGAGTAGTGATTTTTATGTTAAAATAGTCGCCGTCTGTAAGTACAACGCGCATACCAAGCGCTTCGACGGCGGAGCAATCATCAGTAATTGATGCCCCTTCGTCAATCGACTTGTGCAGTGCAGCTGTAATAAGAGCGGTGTCAAACACCTGCGGAGTCTGCACGGCAAAGAGTGTATCTCTGGGCACAGTTTCTTTTACTATGCCGCCCTCTGCGCGCTTGATGGTGTCTTTTACAGGAACGGCAGGCGCTGCAGCATTATACTTTGCGGCGGATAATATGACTTTTTCTATAAGCTCAAGGCTTACAAACGGTCTTGCCGCGTCATGAACGGCAATGAGGTCGAATTTATTTCCTGCATGAGAAATTCCGTTGAGAACTGACTCGGTGCGCGTTGCACCTCCGCGTATTACCGAAGAAACCTTTGATATGGAAAATTCCTTGCAAATATCATAAACAGAAACAATAAAATCATCTTTTGTAGGAATGATAATTTCATTGATATAGGGTGAGCTCTGAAGCAAAAGAAGGGTGCGTGCAATAACGGGAATGCCGTTTATTTCGGCAAAAAGCTTATCGCCGCGGCCCTGCATGCGGCTTGATGAACCGGCAGCGGGAACAATGGCAACGCACGACTTTAAGTTTTCTGAAGGTTTGTTCTTTTTTAAAAACGATAACATAAAAAACACCGCCGTTAACCTGTTTCATAAAAGCTGTCCGCCGATATCCGAAAAACGGAAGGGAGAACAGCTCGTATTAGAAATTATATTACAGTCAGTTTTATATAAGAACGCCGGAAATGGCGCGCTCTATCTCGGCTTCAATTTCTTGATATGTCGATTCTTTGGCAAAAACAAGCTCGGATATGAGGATTTGTTTTGCGGAGTGGAGCATTTTGCGCTCGCTGGTTGAAAGCCCGCTTTTATGATCACGGAGAATGAGCGCTTTTATAACGCGGGCAATTTCGTCAAGATCACCGCTCATAATGCGTTGCGCGTTTTCGCGAAAACGCTTGTTCCAGTTCTGTGTAGTGTCTGTTTCAAGTGTGGAAAGAAGAGTGATGACTTCATCTGCGCGCTCGCTGTCAATAATTTCGCGGACGCCGATGCTATCGCATGATTCCACCGGGAGCATAATAGTCATGTTATTTGTCGGGAGTTTAAGAATATAGTACTCGCGTGATTTGCCGCTTAAGTTTTGTGTAACTATGCTGTCAATAACGCCGGCGCCGTGCTTCGGGTGCACGATTTTATCGCCTATACTATACAAGAAAATCCACCCCTTTATGCTCCGATTGTATATATTATACCTTTTTTACCATAATTTATCAATAAAAAAAGAAAATATTTTACGCTCATGCATCTTGGGTAAATAAAAAAGCGGGAGTCGGATTCTTAAAACTAAATTCGATTCCCGCTTTTTTTGCTTTTTGTGTTTTGAAAAGTTTGATAAATATTTTTTATTTCGTGAAGATATATGTTGCTATTGAATGAGCATCAGCTTTCCCTTCAACCATTTCACCGTCGATACGGAAGCAGAATTCAAGATCTGAATCGGTTCTGTTGAGCACTATTGAAACAATGCTCCCGTCGGGGTTTTTGAAGGAAACCGTGTCAACATCAGAGGTCCATTTGCTGCTCCCTATTCTTTTGGCGCCCTTTTTGATGAACTTGCTGAAATGGCCGATATAATAATAGGAATCGCTTACAATAACCTCATCGTTCTTTGTGTCTGCAATAATCGGCGAATAGCAGAAGTTTTTGACATGGTTTGGTCCGCCTTCTTCGTCGAGAATTAAGTTCCAATCACAGTAAGCATTGCAGTAATTATTGAAATTTCCTATCATGTCATGGGCATATTTTTCTGCAATTCCCGTGGGATCAGTGAGTGAGCGGTTGCGGATAACGCATCCCTCTGAGAAGACAATATCTTTTTCGGGGAAGAGCTTGTTAAAGATTTCGAGCTGCTCAAAATGGTCGCCGCTATACCAATGCAATGCGATACCATGGATGTATTTTGCGGCATCGGCATCGCTGAGCATAACCTTTGCTCTTTCAACCATTCTCTCTTTGTTATGATCCCAGAATAATATCTTAACCCCGATATCCTGCATCTTTTTGCCGAGATAGTTCTTTACAAAATCACGTTCCTCTTCGGCGGTGTAAACGCAGGAATCCCAGGTCTGTGTTGCTGCAGGCTCGTTCTGCACCGTTATCATGCCGATATCAATACCGCGCTTTTTATATTCCTCAATGAATTTTGCATAATAGGAAGACCAAAGCTCAAAATATTTCTCCATGAGCTTACCGCCGCGATTCATCTGTCCGTTCGTTTTCATATATGCAGGCGGGCTCCAGGGTGAGGCGAAAAGAAAGATATCATTATACTTCATTGCATCACGAATCATCGGGATAATGGACTTTTCATCATGGCTTATGTCAAAGGTTTCAAGTGTCTCGTCGCCATCCTCAACAAAAGCGTAATTACCAAGAGAAAAGTCGCAGCTGTTTATGTGAACCCTGCCGAAATTATATCCGATACCGTCTGCTGTATCGAAATATAACTTCATTATTTTTTCTCTGTTTTTGGGACTTAGCTTATCAAGAGTTGTTGATGCGGCTTCTGAAAATGCTCCGCCGAAGCCCTTTATTTCCTGGTATTCAACATCAGGAAAAATATTAATCAGAGCATGTTCGCGATTTTTATCAGAGCTGATTGAAAAATCTGCGGACTCCTGCATGGGTTTTTGTCCTTTTACGGTTTTTATTGCTTTAATCTTCATAAAAGTTTCCTCCTTTTATACTGTTTTAAAAATAGATGTGTTCAGGAAAGTACAATAAAATTCGTAATATCCGTCATTATCCGCTTTGCTTTTTCAATTTCCTCTGCTGTCGGAAGGCGTGGAGGTAATTCGCAGGGTAGATTCAGCGCTTTATACTTTGAACCTGCGTAATTATGATACGGGAGAATGCGGATTTTGGAAATGTTTTTCAAAGGCGCGAGAAAATGCGCAATTTTTTCTATCTGATTATCGTTGAAATCGGGAACATAAGGAATGCGGATTTCAATGTGTTTTCCGAGCGAATCAAGATAGAGAAGGTTTTCAAGAATCTGCTTGTTTGATTTTTTCGTGCATCTTATATGCACATCCTCATCATAGGCTTTTATATCATAGAGAAATATATCGGTATATGGGATAACTTTGTCGAGCTGCTCTCTGGGAACAAATCCGCAGGTATCGACAGCAGTATGTATTCCGTTTTCCTTTAATGCCTTCAGAAGATTTGCGCAAAAGGATGCCTGAAGCAGGCATTCACCGCCTGAAAGAGTTATGCCGCCGCCTGAGGCTTCATAAAATTCTTTATCCTCAAGCAAAAGCGGGAGCAACTCGTTAAGGTCTATATCTCTGCCGTATTGAACACGGGCTTCACCCAAACAATCACAAACCGTGAAACCATCTTTTCTGCAAGAACCGCATCCGATGCATTTATGCTCATAAAAAGCAATTTGCGGTTCGAAGGATATTCCTTCGGGATTATGACACCAAATGCATCTCAGAGGGCAGCCTTTAAAAAATACGGTTGTTCTTATTCCGTCACCGTCATGCACGGCAAACCTTTTAATTTCAAAAATTCTTGCTTTTGTATCCATTTTTAACATTCCTTCTTTACTATCCGAAAAGATATGGTAAGCGTCCCGGAATCTCCATCTCTTTAATAAAAAGGAACCCTGCATCGGTGTCACTCTCGATATCTGTACTTAAGCTTGCGGTGGTAATGGCGAGTAAATTCATTTCTTTGCCGAAAAATCCGCAGCTTGCAGGAGCTCTTGTAGGAACATCAATCAGCCGGGTTACCGACATTGTTTCGGGGTCAATAACAGCTATACATCTCTTTCCCCAACAAGCTACAAGAATATCGCCTTTCTGATTGACGGTAATGCCGTCTGCTCCCTGAACCTGCACCTCAAGTCCCGTAAATGTCAGATTTCCGGTATCTGCATCAAAATTATATTTACGGACCATGTGCGTTCCGCTGTCAACGAGATAAAAAAAGCGCTCATCCGGGGACCAATCCAAGCCGTTTGGAAGAATCAGGTCATCAAGCAGGGCTTTGACATTTCCGTCGGAATCGATGCGATAGAGCTTTCCGTCAATGTTTTGGGAAATGCCAAGGCGGTATCCGCTTTGCGTACCGACGTAAAATGCGCCGTCGGGGCCGACCTTTGCATCGTTTCCGTGAGAGATTTTTATATCTCCACCGTACATTGGCTTCGCAATTCCTGACTTGAGGTCAAGAAAAAAAGCGCCGTCACTGCGCGAGACAAGCATGCGCCCGTCCTTTGCGAAAGCTATTGCTGCCACGCAAATCTCCTGCGGATAAGTTATGAGAGCTTCGGTTTCCGGATTATAGGTGAAAATTTCTTTTTTCATCCCGTCAACAAAATACAGAAGTCCTTCATTGTCATTCCATATCGGACCTTCTCCGATGATGCACCGATTTTTCTTTAAAATCTTCATTCAGCCAATCTCCTTAAATTATTTTTAAGAGAAAGATAAGACTCGAAATATCGTTTGCCGAAGATGCGGTAGGAAGCTGAATCAAAATGGATTCCGTCGCTTCTGCAAGAAAGCCCGGCAGCGATGGCCAAAGCAACATATGGCAGTTCATCACTCAGAGTTTTCAAAACATTGTTGACTTCTTTATAATTGCAGCATCTTCCGTCAGCAAAAGTGCCGACAAATTCGCCGAGCTCTCCGATGACAACGGGAATATCGCAAGGGAGCGAAAGCTCTTTTTTTAAAGTAGTGATAACATTTAAAAATCTGTCGTGGTACTTTTTGGAATCTTCGGGATTGATGCTGTCGTTTTCTCCCTGATGCCATAAAATACCGGCGATTTCAGATGTTCTTTGTGCTAATTTTGCTTGCACCACTGCATTTTCAAAAAGAATTTCGCCGGGTTGCCATTCGCTGACTGAGGTATTGCCCTCAGCGCAGGGAATCAAGCCAATTTCCTCGCCGTAGTATTTTGCATATTCGTCAGCAAAAGATGCCGCAAGACCAACCCCGCTATGAAAGTATCCGAAAATCTGTCTGTCAATGTTTATAGGCTCGCTCATTGGCTACCATCTTCCGTTGCGGAGCATAAAGCATAACGGATTATTTATTTCTTCAACTTCGCCAAAATCTCCGCGTCCTGCCATGTTTGACTGTCCAAGCATTAAAAATGATTTCAGGTTACAGCACCTCCGCCTGGCGTATGAAAGCGTCCTGCTCTTCTTTTACAATGTTATTCCAGAGAACATTCCATCCGCTTACTCGTATCTGAAGGTCAGAGTATTTTTCGGGGTTTTCCTGAGCTTCGCGCAGTGTTTCCGAATCGAAGACATTGAAGTGCACTGCGTGACCACCGCGGCGGTTGAATGTCATGAGGAGGCCGTACATCGCTTCAAGTCCGTCATCTCCGCGGACGGATGACGGGAGAAACGCAAGGTCGAGCGAATAGTTTGTTGCGACTGCCGTGTTATCAACCTTCGTAAAGGACAGCACGGTCGCCGTGATTCCCTGACGTGCCTGACCGAGGGTCGGAGAAAGATTTTTCGAAAGCTCCTCGCCGAATTTTCTTCCGTTGGGGCAGGCGGCAGTTTTATCTGCCCAGCGGAATGAAAAGCGTGCAACATGGAAGCAACACTTCCAGATACCGCCGCGCTCCTTTGATGTGGGGCGACCGCAAATGTTTTTGTTACAGAAATCAACGATTGATACCGTCATTTCGTCAGCGCGGTCTATATTGTTCCCGTATTTCTCGGGGTCGTGCAGGAGCATCTGACGAAACTCCTCATCGCCCTCATAGTTACGGTCAAGCATGGCGACAAATTCAGACAGCGTAAGCTTCTTCTTCTCATAGACATATTTTTTAACCATCAGGAGTGAATCGCCGAGATCTGCAAGTCCGCCGAGTGATAAGTCCGTATCATTGCGGCGGGCGCCGCCGTGAATTGCATCACGCCCGCGCTCAAGACATGTCGGGAAAGTCGCAGAAAGCATGGAAAGCGGGTTTATATATGAAAGATAATCTTCAAATCCGTTTACAACTTCGATTGTCTGATCAATAACATTGCGGAGCTGGCGCTTATATTCTCCATAAAACTCATCAAAGGTCTTAAACTCCGATGGCGGGGGACAGGGAAGACCTGCGAGCTCTCCCGTAACAGCATCGCGCCCCTCATGGAGTGTATACTCAAGCGGCTTAAGGAGGTTAAAATAATTCATCCCCGTGAGATAAGAGCCGCGCAGTCCGTATTCGTAACAGCCCGTAACATGACAGAGACGGGCCTCTTCTTCAGGGTTGCCTGCGCCGACAAGTGCCTTTCTCATTGTGTCATCATTGACAAAAACGATAGAGTTATTCCCGCGGCGGATCATATCAAGCGCTTTGCACAAAAGCTCCTTCGGGGTTGACTCTGAAACTTTAATCTGAATTTTTGGGTTATAGAGCTTCATCTCGTTATATACATCAAGGAATATATAGGAAAGTGCGTTTATTTCGGTAGTTCCGTCCGCCTTTTCTCCTCCGAGATATACAGGCTGATTGTAATAGTTTCCGATAGCGGTAAACTGCATAAGGAAATACGCAATATCCGTGCGGATTTCTTCTTCACTTCTTCCGCTCTCAATATCCGCCTGATAGAACGGGAAAAAGATTCTGTCAAAATTACCGAGCGAGCGAACCTGCAGATAGTCTAAATGCTCACTGATATAGAAATAGAGATAGTTAATCAGAAGTGCCTCATATAAGGAGGTAGGAGCGCCTGTTTCAAGGGTGCGGAGAGCTTTTGCCATTTTTTCAGAGCCTTCTGTTTTTTCGGCAAGAGCAGCAAGTCTGCCTACTAATCTGATGATTGCTTCGTAGGTTATCTTGATTCCCTCGAAGAATTCATCCTGTTCTTTTGTGAGTTCCTTGCTGTGCCGCGCCTCTTCGCTTTCGCGGAGAAGTCCCGGAAAACCGAGTGAAAGCACTCTTTCCCAGATTGGCGTACTGTGGTCATAATCCGGCCAGATAGTAACGAGGCCTGATTTTTCAAGCTCAAGACGCTTTTTGCCTATTTCGGGAATTATCTCATCAAAAACTTCGCTCTTCCAGTTATTAATAAGAGTCTTCTGTAACGGGCGGTCACAGGCATTTATTGCGGGGAAAAAATCGCGCGGGTCGCAAGAAATTCTTGTATTTTCCAAAACATAGGAAAGAGCCCTTGCCTTGCGGACGGGGTGGGACAGATGCTTTAATTCCTCATCCTGAACAAGTATGCCCTTGCAGATATCGTCGGCATCCATTCCGGTTGCGGGGTCAAAAAGTTCATCGCGGCGGATGAATCTGGACATGCCGTCCCACGGTTTTGATGCATCGTGGTATTTGTTCTTGATGTAATCGTAATTTTCTTGAGTAATATATTTCATAATAACATCTCCTTGCGGTTTGTGCCTTCATTATAACAAAGGAAAAGAAAATGTCTATGAAAAAAACATAACACTTGACGGAATCATAACAAAAGCATATACTTATGGTATGATGAATTTAAGGGGGTAAAAAATGAACAGAGAATGGAGAAAATTGGTTGCAACAAAAATTACCCTTGCAATGCATGTGCCGGCAACCGGAGGGAAGACCTTTCATCAGAATCGCCCGGCTCACGGCCTGGTTCTCAACGATTCGTTTGCAAATAAAGATTATATCTTTTCTGACGGAAAGGTTCTTCATAATGAAGGCGATGAGCTTGTATATCTTCCCAAAGGCTCTACTTATCAGGTAAAGATATGGGAGGGCGGTTCGTGTTATGCGTTAAATTTTGATGCTGACTTTTCAGATGAACCGTTTGTAATGCGGCTTAGAGATGTTGAGAGTATACGAAAAGCATTTCATAATGCGACAAAGAGGTGGGAAGTGTTTTCCGATGTCCGGGAAATTGTAGCGATGCGCTCGCTTTATGATATAGTTATACGGATGATTGCAGAGAACGATCGCGGATATCATCCGAGCAAGAACTCTGAAAAGCTTGCCCCTGCACTTGAAGCTATCAAGGAGCGGTTTGCAGATAATTCTCTGACTGTGGCAGAGCTTGCGTCGCTCTGCGGAATGAGCGAGGTGTATTTCCGTAAGCTTTTTGAGGCTCAGTTTAACCTTTCTCCAAAAGACTACCTTATCCGTATGCGAATGAAGTATGCAAAATCACTTCTTGCGTCCGGGCAATTTACGGTTTCAAAGATTGCAGAGCTTTGCGGTTATGCCGAGCCCTGTCATTTCAGCCGCGAATTCTCAAAATTTTTCGGCGTTGCACCAAGTCGGTATCAGGGATAAAGGTTTATCGATAGCAAACCCTATGAATTTAATGCAAATAATAAAAATACTTGACAATCTTTCTTGATTAATGTATTCTTATTTAAAAAAGCAATGATGGAGATAATGCTGTCCTATAAAGCCTTAAGAGAGCTGTGTGTATGGTGTGAGCATGGCAGGCGGGGGGCAGAGGTGTCACTCCGTAGCTGCAATGCCAAAAGCCTGTTGCGCAAGTAAGCATTGCCGGGAAGCGCCGTTATACGCAGTTGAGATGACGCACTGCGTCAAATTTGGGTGGTACCGCGAAAGTATGTGCTTTTCGCCCCATGTCTGTAAGGCATGGGGCGTTTATTTTTAGGAGGGTATAATATGGCAAAACAGCTTGATAAAATTTACAACCCGCGCGATGTTGAGTCGCGCCTTTATAAAGAATGGGAGGAAAAGGGATACTTTCATGCCGAAGCAGATGAGAGTAAAAAAGCATTTTCAATAGTAATGCCGCCTCCTAATGTAACGGGGCAGCTGCATCTCGGCCATGCTCTTGACTGTACTCTGCAGGACATTCTTATACGCACAAAGAGAATGCAGGGTTACTCTGCGCTGTGGCTTCCCGGAACTGACCATGCAGGAATCGCAACACAGATAAAGGTTGAGGCTTCCTTGCGTGAAGAAGGGCTTACACGCCACGATCTCGGCCGTGAAAAGTTTCTTGAGCGAGTCTGGGATTGGAAAGAGAAGTTCGGAAACAAAATAGTAGAGCAGCAGAAGACTATGGGTACCTCGTGTGACTGGGAACGCTCGCGCTTTACTATGGACGATGTATGTGCGCGTGCCGTCAGAGAGGTTTTTGTGCGCCTTTATGAGAAAGGACTCATATATCGCGGAAACCGCATCATAAACTGGTGCCCGAATTGTACTACTGCATTGTCCGATGCCGAGGTTGAGTATTCTGAAAAAGACGGAAAGTTCTGGCACATCAGATATCCGATTAAAGGGACGGACGAATTTCTTACAATAGCAACAACGAGACCTGAAACAATGCTCGGAGACACGGCGGTTGCCGTCCATCCTGATGATGAAAGATATCAGCATCTGGTCGGAAAAATGCTTATTTTGCCGCTTGTTGACCGTGAAATACCGATAATTGCAGATGAGTATGTTGAGCGCGAGTTCGGTACAGGTTGCGTAAAAATTACGCCGTGCCACGACCCGAATGACTTCGAGGTTGGAAAGCGTCATAATCTTGAGGAAATCCTTGTTATTGACGAGCATGGCTGCATAAATGAAAACGGCGGCAAGTATAAGGGTCTTGACAGGTACGAGGCGCGCGAGAAGATTGTTTCTGACCTTGAGGCCGGCGGATATCTTATTGAGATTCGTGACCATAAGCACAATGTCGGTCAGTGCTACAGATGTAATACTGTTGTTGAGCCGATTACCTCTGCACAGTGGTTTGTAAAGATGGGTCCGCTTGCAGAAGATGCTCTGCGTGTTGTAAATGACGGAACGGTAAAGTTTGTGCCTGACAGGTTTTCTAAAATATATACAAACTGGATGGAAAACGTACATGACTGGTGTATATCACGCCAGCTTTGGTGGGGACATAGAATACCCGCCTTCTACTGCGAGGAATGCGGACATATCAATGTATCGCGTGAAGACCCGACAAAGTGCGAAAAGTGCGGGAGTGAGAAGCTAAGACAAGAGGAGGATGTTCTTGATACATGGTTCTCTTCGGCGCTTTGGCCGTTCTCAACGCTCGGCTGGCCGGATAAGACACCGGAGCTTGATTATTTCTACCCCACATCTGTTCTCGTAACGGGGTATGACATAATATTCTTCTGGGTTGCCAGAATGATTTTCTCCGGAATGGAGCACCTGAAAAAAGAGCCGTTTAAGACAATATTTATACACGGTATCGTGCGTGATGCGCTCGGAAGAAAAATGTCAAAATCACTTAATAACGGAATTGACCCGCTTGAGGTGATAAGGGATTACGGCGCAGACGCTTTAAGGCTGACACTTGTAACGGGAAATTCTCCCGGAAATGACACGAGGTTCAATATTGAGCGCGTTGAGTCCAACAGGAACTTTGCAAACAAGATATGGAATGCATCAAGATTCGTTCTTATGAATCTGAGCATAGATAAATGCGAGCTTCCTGATGCAAAAGACCTGCAGCTTGAGGATAAATGGATTATTTCAAAATACAACAGTCTCATATCTGAAATTACGGATAATATAGACAAGTACGAGCTTGGAATTGCGGCGCAGAAGCTTCAGGAATTCATTCGCGATAATTATTGTGACTGGTATATTGAGCTTGTAAAACCGCGGCTTTCGGAGAGTGCTGAAAAAGGTAGCAGGGAAACGGCAGAAAAGGTACTGTGTTATGTCTTGTCCAATACACTGAAACTCTTGCATCCGTTTATGCCGTTTATAACCGAGGAAATATGGCAGACACTGCCGCATGATGGCGAGTCTATCATGATTTCAGATTGGCCTGTTGCGGATAAGAAGCTTAATTTCTCTTCAGATGAGCGTGATATGGAGATTCTGATGCAGGCAATTCGAAGTATCAGAAACCGCCGTGCGGAAATGAATGTACCGCCTTCAAAGAAAGCACAGCTGATTATAATTCCTGATAATGATGATGCAAAGCGGATTTTCAGTGTTGGAGAGGTGTTCTTCACAAAACTTGCTTCTGTGTCTGACATAATTGTTGCAGAAGAGGTAGCGGATGCGACAAAGATGGTATCTGTAGTAACGCAATCGGCGAAGCTGTTCATTCCGATGAATGAGTTGATTGATACCGAGGCGGAGCTTTTGCGCCTTGGACGCGAGCGTGAAAAATGCGAAAAGGAGCTTAAGATTATAAACGGAAAGCTTTCAAATGAAGGCTTTGTTGCAAAAGCTCCGGCAAGTGTCGTAGAAGGCGAAAGAGAAAAACTTGCAAAAGCTCAGGCATTACTCGCAAATATCGACGAAAGCATTGCAAAACTTAAAAACAGTTAATATTTTCTGCGGCGCGGACTAAATGTCTGCGCCGTAGATTTTTTAAAAAATAAATGCAACTTACACAAAAATTGACTTGTATTTCATCTGATTTTGTAATATAATTAATAATAGTTAATAATTGTGAAACATTTTCACAAGGCACTCAAATTAAAGTAGTTAAAGGAGAGTAGAATCAAATGAATGCATATCCCGCTTCGAACATCAGAAACGTATGCCTCTTGGGCCACGGTGGCGACGGAAAGACGTCGCTTGCGGAAAGTCTCCTGTTTATGACGAAAAGCACGGACCGCCTCGGAAAAATTTCTGACGGAAATACGGTCAGTGATTTTGATGCTGAAGAAATTAAGCGTAAAATCAGTATTTCAGCTTCAATAGTGCCTCTTGAGTTTCAGAATCATAAGTTTAATTTTATAGACACTCCCGGATACTTTGATTTTGCCGGCGAGGTATATCAGGCACTGTGTGTTGCCGATACGGCAGTTATAGTCTGCACTGCAAAGAGCGGTGTAGAGGTTGGTACGGAGATTGCGTGGAAAAATGTAAATAAAAGAAAAATGCCGCGTGCCTTCTACATATCAAAAATAGATGAGGAAAATGCTGATTATCACAAAGCGTATGAAAGTCTTCGCGAAAAGTTCGGAGTTTCCGTATGCCCGATGGTCATTCCTGCTATTGTCGATAATAAAATTATAGGAATTGTTGACTTGATTCCGCTTAAGGCATATGAACTGAAGAATGGTGCGGCCGTTGAAATGCCAATTCCTGAGTCGATGAAAGCTGATGTTGATGAAATCCGTTCGCATATCGCCGAGAGCGTTGCGGAAACGAGTGAAGAATATATGGAAAAATTCTTCGCCGGAGAAGAATTTACGGTTGAGGAATACCAGATTGGAATTAAACGCGGTGTTATGGACGGAACTATCGCTCCTGTTTTCTGTGGCTCCGCAGCAACGGGAATCGGTACGCTTGCTCTGCTGCGCGGGCTTATAGGATACGCACCGTCACCGCTTGATGCGCCTGCAGTTGTTGGTGAGGATTCAAAGGGTGAGCAGGTTGAAATCAGCGTAAATGAGAACGGTCCTTCAGCGGCATTTGTCTTTAAAACCGTATCTGACCAGTATGGAAAGCTTTCTTTCTTTAAGGTGGTTTCAGGAAAGGTTTCAAGCGATATGACGCTTACAAATGCCCGGAGCGGTCAGGCTGAAAAGATGGGGCATTTATACACTGTAATCGGTAAAAAGCACATTGATGTAAAAGAAGTAACGGCAGGAGATATCGGAGCTGTTTCAAAGCTTGCAGTTACACGCACGGGCGATACACTTTGCGCTGCCGGAAGCATTGTAAAGCTGCCGCCTATAGAATTCCCGGCACCGACTTATTCGCTTGCAGTTGCCCCTAAGGTAAAGGGCGGAGAAGAAAAAATTGCCTCAGGTCTTATTCGTATGAACGAGGAAGACCTCACATTCAAAACAAATAATAATGCAGAGACACATCAGTTCGTCGTTACGGGATACGGAGATATTCATATTGATGTTCTGTGTTCAAAGCTTAAGAGCCGCTTTGGCGCTGATGTTGAGCTTCAGGAGCCGAGAGTTCCTTACCGCGAAAAGATTCGCAAGCCTGTAAAGGTTCAGGGAAGACACAAAAAGCAGTCAGGCGGACACGGGCAGTTCGGTGATGTCTGGATTGAGTTCCAGCCCGGAGACGTTGAGGAGCTCGTGTTTGAGGAGAAGATAGTAGGCGGAGCAGTTCCGAAGAACTTCTTCCCGGCAGTAGAAAAAGGTCTTCGCGAATCAATTACAAAGGGCGTTCTGGCAGGTTTCCCGGTCGTTTACTTGAAGGCAACACTTGTTGATGGCTCATATCACGATGTTGACTCGTCTGAAATGGCATTTAAGGTTGCGGCAGGTCTTGCATATAAGGCAGGACTTCCGCAGGCAAATCCGGTGCTTCTTGAGCCGATAGGAAGCTTGAGGGTGTATATTCCGGACAGCTATACGGGCGATATTATGGGAGACCTTAATAAGAGACGCGGCCGTGTCCTCGGAATGAATCCGGCAGAGTCCGGAACTACTGTTGTTGAGGCTGAGGTTCCTATGGCTGAGATGAATTCATACACAATTGATCTGCGCTCAATGACACAGGGAAGAGGCTCATTTGAGTTTGAGTTTGTGAGATATGAGGATGCTCCTGCAAATGTTCAGCAGAAGATAATCGATGAAAGAAAGGCATATCTCGAGGAAGACGAAAAATAAAGTATCAGTGTGATTTGCAAAGACAAAACCCACGGGTGGAAGCCCGTGGGTTTCTCTCTGTAAAAATAAGCCTTGTGTGCGGAAACACACAAGGCTTATTTTTTTTAAAAGCTAATTTCTCGGGTTTTTGATTGCTGCCTGTGCTGCTGCAAGGCGTGCAATCGGGACTCTGAACGGAGAACAGGAAACATAGGTCAAACCTAAGTTGTGGCAGAACTCAACAGAAGTCGGGTCTCCGCCGTGCTCACCGCAGATACCGACATGCAACTCAGGACGAGTTGCCTTACCGAGGGTGGTAGCAGTTTTCATTAAGCTGCCGACACCGGTCTGGTCAAGCTTGACAAACGGATCGTTCTCGAAGATTTTTGCGTCATAGTAAGCATTTAAGAACTTGCCTGCATCATCTCGAGAGAAACCGTATGTCATCTGGGTCAAGTCATTAGTACCGAAGCAGAAGAATTCAGCTTCCTTTGCTATTTCGTCAGCTGTAAGAGCAGCACGCGGAATTTCAATCATGGTACCAACCTCGTATTCAAGATTTGCACCTGCATTCTTAATCTCTTCATCAGCAATTTCGACGACGAAATCCTTAACGTACTTAAGCTCCTTAACATCGCCAATCAGAGGAATCATGATTTCCGGCTTGATGTTCCAAT
The DNA here is from genome assembly GCA_045649105.1 of Eubacteriales bacterium. Taxonomy (GTDB): domain Bacteria; phylum Bacillota; class Clostridia; order Oscillospirales; family JAAYXM01; genus JAZRPG01. Next base: position 120,960 of record JAZRPG010000027.1, on the reverse strand, counting down.
CAGCATGAGCCTTCTTAACGTTGATAGCGGCACGGATAACTGCTCTTGTCTGCATTTTTGCGATTTCAGGATAAGTAACAGCGAGACGGCATCCGCGATGTCCCATCATCGGGTTAAACTCATGGAGAGAATTTATAATAGCCTTGATTGTTTCAACAGACTTGCCCTGAGCTTTCGCTAAAGCTGCAATATCGGCTTCCTCTGTGGGGACAAACTCGTGAAGAGGCGGGTCGAGAAATCTGATAGTAACAGGGTGACCCTCAAGAGCTTCGTATAAAGCTTCAAAGTCCTTTTGCTGAATCGGGAGAATTTTTTCAAGAGCCTTTTCTCTTTCTTCAACCGTATCAGAGCAAATCATTTCGCGGAAAGCGGCAATTCTGTCGCCTTCAAAGAACATATGCTCTGTGCGGCAAAGACCGATACCCTCAGCGCCGAGCTCGCGTGCTTTTCTTGCATCGGCAGGAGTGTCAGCATTTGTTCTTACCTTAAGGTCTCTGTATTTATCGGCCCAAGCCATAAGTCTGCCGAAATCACCGCTGATTGTTGCATCAACTGTGGGGATGATTCCGTCGTAAACATTACCTGTTGAACCGTCGATTGATAAGAAATCGCCTTCAACATACTTCTTGCCTGCAAGGGTGAAGGTTTTGTTTTCTTCGTCCATATTAATGTCAGCACAGCCGGATACACAGCAAGTACCCATGCCACGCGCGACAACAGCAGCGTGAGATGTCATACCGCCTCGGACAGTCAGTATACCCTGAGCAGCCTTCATACCCTCAATGTCTTCCGGAGATGTTTCAAGACGCACAAGCAGGACTTTTTCGCCTTTTGCATTCCAAGCCTTAGCATCCTCAGCGGTGAATACAACCTTACCGCAGGCGGCGCCCGGAGAAGCAGCAAGTGCTTTGGCAACGGGCTTAGCCTCTTTAAGAGCAGCTGTATCAAACTGGGGATGGAGAAGAGTGTCAAGATTTCTCGGGTCAATCATAAGAACGGCTTCTTTTTCGGAAATCATTTTTTCGTCAACTAAATCGCAGGCAATCTTAAGAGCAGCCTGAGCGGTTCTTTTGCCGTTTCTTGTCTGAAGCATATAAAGCTTCTTGTCTTCGATTGTGAACTCCATATCCTGCATGTCTCTGTAATGATTTTCAAGCTTATTGCAAATAGCAACAAAATCATCATAAACTTCAGGCATAACTTCTTTTAACTGATTGATTTTCTTAGGTGTGCGAACGCCGGCAACGACGTCTTCACCCTGAGCATTCATAAGGAATTCGCCCATAAGGTGATTTTCTCCGGTTGCAGGGTCACGGGTGAAAGCAACGCCTGTGCCTGAGGTTTCGCCCATGTTTCCGAAAACCATCATCTGGACATTGACAGCAGTGCCCCAGGAATAGGGAATATCATTGTCGCGACGATATACATTTGCTCTCGGGTTATCCCATGAGCGGAAAACGGCTTTGATAGCGCCCATTAACTGTTCCTTCGGGTCGGACGGGAAATCTTCGCCGAGTTTATCTTTGTATTCAGCTTTAAACTGCTCTGCAAGAGTTTTAAGGTCATCAGCGGTAAGCTCTACATCAAGAGTGATGCCTTTCTCCTCTTTCATTTTGTCAATAAGCTGCTCAAAGTATTTTTTACCGACCTCCATAACAACGTCGGAATACATCTGAATAAATCTTCTGTAGCAGTCGTAAGCCCATCTCGGGTTTCCTGATTTAGTTGCCATAACCTCAACAACTTCTTCGTTTAAACCAAGGTTAAGTATTGTATCCATCATACCGGGCATAGAGGCTCTGGCACCGGAACGGACGGAGACGAGAAGCGGGTTTTCCGAATCTCCGAACTTCTTGTCGCAGATTTCTTCCATTTTCGCAATGGCTGACATGATTTCTGCTTCGATTTCAGAATTGATTTTGCGTCCGTCTTCGTAATACTGCGTGCAGGCTTCAGTCGAAATAGTGAAACCTTGAGGAACGGGAAGCCCAAGCTTTGTCATTTCAGCAAGATTAGCACCTTTTCCGCCGAGAAGCTCTCTCATGGAACCGTTGCCTTCTGAGAACAAATAAACAAATTTTTTGCTCATTTCTACCTTTCCTTTCTTTTTTTACTTCTTTTTTCTCCTCTTTTATTCTTATAAAGTATAACACAAAAAATGGCAAATGTCTATACAATATAGTTTACATTAATTTTATTTTAGGAACAAAATTTCTGCAATTCTTGTAAATACACCGCTAATGCCGAGGCGTGGAACGCTTTCCGATGCTACAATAGGCACTTCCGACAGTACATTTTCGCCGTTTTTGATTTTTGCAACCCCGAGTTGCTGACCTGCTTCTACGGGTGCTTTTACATCGGACGGAAGCTCAATTTCCGTATTTATATTTGAAATGGTACTTTTTTCGGAAAGGACTGACATGGAGTCGCCGAACTTTATGGGAACGGTACCGTTTTCTCCAAGTATAACCGTCATATTTTCAAGCTCAATATCACGCGTGCCGTCATAAAGGGCATAATTTGCAAATCCGAAGTCCAAAAGCTTTGCTGCGTTTGAAAAGCGTTCATTGCTTGACGGTGCTGCCATAATAGTTGCTATAAGCTCCATTCCGTCCCGCTCCGCAGTTGCGGACAGGCAGTATTTGGCGACAGATGTGGAGCCTGTTTTAAGTCCGGTAATTCCTTTGTAGCTGCGTATAAGCTTATTGGTATTTGCAAGCTGGAATGCACCGTTGCGCAAGGTGTCCATCCAGATTGTTGTATATTCTTTTATTTTAGGGTGACGTATCAGCTCACGGGACATAAGTGCTATGTCATATGCGCTTGTCATATGTCCCTCTGCATCAAGTCCGGTGCAGTTTTTAAATGTGGTATCGTTCATTCCGAGTTCTTTTGCCCTTGAATTCATAAGTGCAACAAACCCTTCCTCGCTTCCTGCAATATGTTCTGCCAGTGCGACGGCTGAGTCGTTTCCGGAGGCTATGACGGTTGCTTTGAGCATATCATTCATGCTCATTTGTTCACCGGGTGATAAAAAGACCTGAGAGCCTCCCATTCCGGCGGCATATTCGCTGACGGTTACCATATCGTCCATTGATATTTTCCCTGAATCCAGAGCCTCCATAACAAGGAGCAGAGTCATAACTTTTGTTACGCTGGCGGGCGGCATTTTGTCGTGTGGATTTTTCTCAAAGAGTACTTTGCCTGTGTTGCGCTCCATAAGTACGGCTGAAGGTACACCGAGTTCGGGCGGAACCGGTGCTGCAAATGCAAAAGATGTTAGAAGAAGGAATGCCAAAATAAATGAAATTGCTTTTTTCAAGCTTTACACCTCCGGAAAATACATTGGATTTGTTATGAACATATGCACAAAGCCGTAAATATATGTCGTTCCGTAAAGTTGATATGTACGCATTTTATAATTCTGCATAAGATGGGTTGGAAGGGGGAGATAAAAAATGACAGGCCTATTGTTGATGTGCCGTTCAATGACACATGCGCAGAAAATAATGCGGGCGCTTACACGAAACAGAGTGTCGGCGACAATTGTCCGACCGGATATGCAAATTACAAAACAAGGCTGCACAAATGCAGTAATGATATCTCAAAACTATCTGCCTGAGGCGATGGAAATTTTACAGAGAGAAGGGGCTGTGCCGACAAAAATTATATTGGCGGAAGGCGATGGGAACTATAGGGAGCTGAGTTTTTGATATATTTAGATAATGCTGCAACGACACTTAAGAAGCCCCCGGAAGTGCGCCGAGCGATGCTTCGGGCTTTTGACAATTATGCAAATGCCGGACGCGGGGCATACGGAGAAGCAATGACGGCGGCGGAATGTATTTATAATGCGAGGGAAAGAGCTGCCGGGCTTTTTGGTATTAATGACCCCGGACAGGTTATTTTTACTTCTAACGCTACACATTCATTAAATCTTGCCATAAAAGGAACTGCAACTCGCGGTAATTGTGTTGTTTCAGGGTATGAGCACAACTCGGTTGTGCGTCCTCTTGCGGCTTTGGAGCGGCAAGGGGTAACGTATTCCGTTGCGGAGTCGCGGCTGTTTGACGCAGAAGGGGCAGTTAAAGCATTTGAGGATAAGATTAATAAGGACACAAGTTTTGCAGTTTGCACGCATGAGTCAAATGTTTTCGGATATATATTGCCGATAAAGGAAATTGATGAGGTGTGCTTTAAAAAAGGAATACCTCTGATTATTGATGCATCACAGTCTGCCGGGAGCGTTGATATAAAAATGCGCGAGCTTCGCGCGACAGTATGCATCTGCGCGCCCGGACACAAAGGTTTATACGGACCTCAGGGTACAGGCCTCATTATATGCCGAGAAGGGGAGACACTGAAAACCCTGATGGAGGGAGGAACAGGGAGCGTTTCTGCAGAGACCGTTCAGCCTGATTTTATGCCTGACAGGCACGAAAGCGGAACGCAAAATGTACCCGGTATTTCAGGGCTTTCCGCAGGTATGGATTATGTTATAAGGCGAACCCCGGAAGCCATACTTGCTCATGAGCGCAAGCTGATAAAATATGCGGTGAATGAGCTGGTCAGGTTAAACGGAACAATGGTCTTTGCTGCTAAAGACAATGAAATTCAGGGTGGAGTTCTGTCGTTCTTCTGCGAGAAAATGAGTGCTGATAAAATGGCGTATCATCTTTCTGAAGAAGGCGTTGCGGTGAGGAGCGGTATACATTGCTCGCCGATTGCGCACGGAACAGTCGGCACAAAAAACGGAACGGTCAGAATCAGCGTCAGCGATTTTACGACGGAAAACGATATAACGGGTTTTGTGAAGGCAGTGCGAAAAATTATCAGATGAACGATTTAAGGTAATAAAAATTGAAAATTTTTTGTTAATTATAAAAAAGTATTTTCAATTAGGGCAGGAATGTGTTATTATAAATTAAAGAGAAAATCAGGAAGGTGCATCGCATGGATACATTCAATTATATTGTCAAATATATGACCATCTTCGGAATTTGGGATGCGGTCGATATAATTATCGTCTCTTATTTGGCATACAAATTAATAACATTTTCGCGCCGCACAAACGCAGGACAAGTAGTAAAGGGGATTTTACTCCTTCTTGTAGTTATGCAGATTTCCAGTTTTCTCGGTTTGAATTTATTGAATTTCCTGCTTGTGAATACAATGCAGCTCGGTCTTCTTGCCGTTGTTATTGTGTTTCAGCCTGAACTTAGAAAAGCTCTTGAAAGGGTCGGAAGTAAGCGTTTTACGCAGTTTACGCTTGATAAAGAAGCAGATGAATCCACAATCGAGCATGCAATCATTCAGACAGTAGATGCGTGTAAAAGTCTTTCGTGGTCAAGATTTGGTGCGCTTATTGTTTTTGAACGCGAAATCCGTCTTACAAATATAGTCAGGACGGGTACACTTATAGATTCCGAGGTAAGCTCCGAGCTGATGAAGAATATTTTTTACCCAAAAGCTCCGCTTCATGATGGAGCGCTTATAATCCAGAACGGGCGTGTTGCCTCTGCGGGATGCATGCTTCCGTTGTCGGGGAATACAAATTTAAGTAAACAGCTCGGTATGCGCCATCGCGCAGGCGTCGGAATGAGCGAGAACTCAGATGCAGTAGTAGTTGTAGTGTCAGAGGAGACAGGTTCCGTATCGGTAGCAATCGGCGGTATGCTTAAACGCCATCTCGCACCGGAGACACTTGAGAAGCTTCTGCGCAATGAGCTTATGCAGAACAGTGACGAGAAGAAGAAAATAGGTCTTTTATCTGCAATTTTCGGTCGTAAAAAAGAGCAGGAAAACGGAAAGGATGGGGACTCAAGTGGCAGCATGGCTTAAAAAATATGATGTAATCACAAAGGCTCTGTCTGTACTGATAGCGGTTGTGCTATGGGTTTATGTTGTGAGCGTGAGTAATCCTGTTTCAAATGTGGATTTAAAGCATATTACCCCCGTTTTTTTAGGCAGTGAAGAATTGATGACATCTAAAAACCTCTCTATTGTCGGAGATTATTCAGTAAGTCTGGAGATATCTGCGAGCAGACATGATATACTCAACCTTAATCAAGCAGACATAAAAGTTGAGGTGGATGTTTCTAAAATATCAAGCCCGGGCACATACGAGCTTCCGTATAAGGTTACGATGCCTTCAGGGTTATATACTGTGAAGAAAAAAACGCCGGGCAAGCTCCTTGTAAAGTTTGATGAGGAGAACACCGGGTCAATTCCCGTTAAACTTGCTGCGGAGGATTTGGCAGCCAAGGGTTTTGTAGTAGACAAGGCAAATACCAGTATTTCCCCGCGCGAGCTGAAGATAACAGGGCTGCAGGAGGATGTGGAACGGATAGCATATGCACAGATTAATGTTCCTCAGAAAGACGCAAAAGAGACTATATCCGGTAAAATGGATTATGAATTCTATGATTCCGAAGGGAAAATAGTCAATCTGAAATCAATTGAAGCTGACTATGATGTTGTAGATGTGTCAATTCCTATTTTGAAGACAAAGGAAGTTCCTCTTACGGTTGATGTTCAAGGAAACGATGTTCTTAAAAAACATGTGAATTATATAGTTGAACCTGCGGTAATTACCGTTGCAGGTGATGAGAGTGTTATTGACCAGCTTCCAAGCCTTGCGGTAGGGACGGTCAAGCTTTCGGAAATTGGGGGCAATGGTGTAAAGTCGTTTACCATTACACCACCCGACGGCATTATTAACATGAGTGGTGAGACGACCGCCACAGCAAAAATTGAACTTGAGGGACTGAGCAAAAAAACCGTTAAAACTTCGCTCATAGAGATTGTAAATACTTTCAACCTTCCTTTTGGTTATAAAGTAGCTCCCGTTACAACGAGTATTGATGTGGATATTCTCGGCACAGAGGAAGATCTCGCAAATGTATCAAGTGCAAATGTGAGAGCTGTGGCGGACCTTCAGTATATCGTATTAAGCCGGGGGACACATCCGGTAGATGTATCCATAAAGGTCGACGGAGTACCTGACACGGTTGTCGTAAATGCAGAATCGGGATACACAATTTATGTTAAGGTAAACTAACGATGATACAATATGCAACTGTAAAAAAGATAATTGATGAAAATAGAGCGCTGATTTCTGTTATACGGGAATCGTCCTGCGGTAAGTCATGCGCATCATGTGCAGGATGCAGTGCCAAATCACAGGTAGTGACTGTTGTGGCAAATAATCTGTGCGGTGCAGATGCAGGTGCGAGGGTTTGCGTTGAAATGCCAACGAAAAGATTTTTGGGTATAGTATCAGCAGTTTATATTTTACCGCTTATTTTTCTTCTGGCGGCTGCAATATTTGCAAATATGCTCGGTGCCGGAGAAGGAATATGCATTCTATCGGGAGCTTTTGGTTTTGCTGTAGCATTTTTACTTGTAAAAAAGTTAAATAAATGTATTTCACAAAAAAATGGAACAGAGATAAATATTGTTTCTGTTGTTAATGGTGAGTAATAAATGTTCGGATATGTACAGCCCCTGAAATGTGAGCTTAAAATGCGTGAATACGATTATTATCGCGCGGCATACTGCGGCCTTTGTAATGCGCTTCGTGCGCGCTGCGGTATAAAAGCGCGATTTATCGTAAATTACGACTTTGTATTTCTTGCACTTGTTATATCTGCGGCAACGGAGAGCAGTGATGATATATCCTTTAAGAAGCGTCGGTGCATTGTATGTCCTCAGGGTCGCCGGTGCGCAGAATCAAATGCCTTCTCAACGGCGGCTGATGCTTCTGTTATACTGACATATTTAAAGCTTGAAGACGATATGCGTGACAGTAAGTCCATCAAAGATTCCCTTGTTTCTCGGATTGCGAGATTTTTTCTCAAAAGTGCATACAAAAAAGCGGTGAAAAACTCTCCCGACTATGCAAGCAGGGCTCGTAAACTTTTAGATGAACTTTGCAGGCTTGAGAAAATCCGAGTTCCTTCTCTTGACGAGACTGCGGATAAGTTTGCACTTATGCTGTCTGATGTTATAATCAGGGGCAGTAAAAATGAGCGTGTACTGCATCAGATGCTGTATCACATAGGCAGGTTTGTCTATATCGTAGATGCATTGGATGATTTTGAGAAGGACTGTGCTTGTGGGGAATACAATCCGATTGCGGAACGGTTTGGGATTTATTCCGGTACGCTTCCGGACAATGTTACAGAAGAGATACTTATTACGCTCGAACAAAGCAGAGTTTCCGTGCTTCGGGCGTTTGAGCTCATAGATATAGGAGATGCTGCAGGTGTTATTCGGAATATTATAGAGTACGGAATGCCTGCAACCGTAAAGCGTGTAATTGATAAAAGGGAGAAAATGAAGAATGAAAGACCCGTATGAGGTATTAGGCGTTGCAAGAAACGCATCGAAAGACGAAATAAAGCAAGCATACCGTGAGCTTGCACGAAAGTATCATCCGGATAATTATGTAAATAATCCGCTTTCTGACCTTGCTGAGGAAAAAATGAAGGAGATAAACGAGGCATATGATGCAATAATCAAGGGTAAATCCGCCTCTCAAAGCTCGTCATATAATTCCTCCGGTAACTCTTACGGCAGTTCGCGATATGCTGAGATACGCCGTGCTATTTCAATGAATAACATAGCTTATGCGGAACAGATGCTCTCACAAATTACGACACATGATGCTGAGTGGAATTTCCTTATGGGAAGCGTGATGCTTCGTCGCGGCTGGTATGATAATGCAAGAAGTTATTTTTTAACGGCGCACAATATGGAGCCGAACAATCCTGAATACGCTGAGGCGTTAAACCGAATGAGCGGAGCACAGGGTATGGGCGGAATGAACATGATGGGGCTCAGTCCTTGTGATTGCTGTACGGGTCTTATGTGTGCGGATTGTCTGTGTGATTGCTGTTAATGAAAAATTCAGAAATTAAAAAGCTTGCACTCTGCGCAATGCTTACCGCAACTGCGGTTATATTGAACCTTTTGTCATCAGTCTTTCCGACAATGTCACTCTCAATCCTTGCAATATCAGCTTTTGCTACGGCAGCGGCGCTTATAGAGTGTGGCTGCAAGTATGCGATTCTCGTATATGCAGCGGTTGCCATACTGTCCTTTTTTATGGTGCCGGACAGAAGCTCTACCGTATTTTACGTGTTCCTTTTTGGACATTATCCTGTTATAAAGTTTGCCGCTGAACGCATCAGGAAGCCGTTTATATCATGGGCTGTTAAATTTGCATGCGCAAATACAATGTTTTCTGTTATATACTTTTTGTTTTCTGCCTATATAGGGGTGTATAATAGGTTTACAGGAGACGGTGCGGCAGGGTTTTATCTGATATTCAATATTGCCTTTGTTCTTTATGATGTATGTATGACCCGCCTTATGCGAATATATATGTCAAACCGCCACGGCAGGCGACAGAGCTGATTGACAAACAGGCTCAAAAGTTGGTATAATATCTATGGTAATAATCGTTGTATTATTATCTCTTAGAAAGTAAATATTATCAGAATAGAGGTACCATTATATGGTGAAGAGCATGACAGGATACGGCCGTGCGTCAGAAACCCTGCATATGCGAGGAATTACTGCAGAGGTGCGCTCGGTAAATCATAGGTATTTTGACTGCACATTGAAGACAGGGCGTGCATTTAATTTCTTGGATGACCCCGTAAAGGCAGAAGTATCAAAAAGCATTATGCGAGGAAAGACTGATGTGTTTATTACAATAGACACGACTGAATCAGATAATGTTGCTGTACGCGTTAATGAGCCGTTGCTCCGAGGCTATCTCGATGTTTTTGAAAAACTTAACTCAGATTATGGTGTAGAAAACAATGTCTCCGTATCAGAGCTCATAAGAATCCCCGATGTATTGACCGTTGAAAAACAGGAGGACGATTTGGATGAGCTTACGGCTGATGTACTTACGGTAATAAAGGACGCTCTTGCAAGCCACTCCGAAATGCGCGAAAAAGAAGGGGCAAGGCTTGCGGAAGATATGCTTTCAAGGCTTGACCTTCTTTCGGATTTCACCAATCAGGTAGAAATTCGCTCACCTAAATGTGTTGATGAGTACAGGCAAAAGCTTGAGTCGAGAATGAAGGAGATTCTTGAGGATACTACGATAGAGCCGCAAAGGATACTTACGGAAGCCGCCATTTTTGCTGACAAAATAGCGGTTACTGAAGAAATCGTCAGGCTCCGCAGCCATATCGCACAGTTTAAAGATATGCTGAAAAAAGGCGGCGCAGTCGGAAGAAAGCTTGATTTTCTCGTGCAGGAGCTCAATCGCGAGGTTAATACAATAGGCTCAAAAGCGAATGACCTCGAGGTTACATCCATCGTTGTGGATATGAAGGCGGAGATAGAAAAAATCCGTGAGCAGGTGCAGAATATCGAATAATATGGAGGGATTTCCTTGAAACTCATAAATATCGGATTTGGGAACATGGTATCATCCGAACGTATTATTACAGTTGTCAGTCCTGACTCTGCGCCTATAAAACGCATAGTGCAGGAGGCAAAGGAGAGGTCAATGCTGATTGATGCCTCATACGGAAGAAAAACGCGCGCGGTAATTATTATGGATAGTGACCATATAATTCTATCGGCAATACTTCCTGTTTCCATTGCAAACCGTATAAACGGAAAAGACTCCGGCTCAGAAGCTTTTGATGAAAATACAGAAGACGATGAATAATATATTTTGGAGGAATATTTAAATGATGCTTTACCCGTCCATGAAACAACTTTTAAGAAAGGTAAACGGCAGATATCTGTTGGTTAATCTGACGGCGCGCAGAGCCCGCGAAATTGCAGAGGCCGCAGAAGAGCGTGAGGAGCAGCTTATCGAAAAGCCCGTAAGCCTTGCAATTAATGAAATTGCAGAGGGTAGACTCACAGCAACACAGACAGAAGATTGATTTTAGCTCGGAGGTTTATAAAGTGACCCGAGAATTTATCGCCCGCGTTGCCGTAGATGCGGCAACGTATGCCATTGATAAGCCATACGATTACCGGATTCCCGAAGCATTGCGTCCGCAAATCCGTGCGGGCGTGCGTGTTCGTGTAAACTTTGGGCGAGGCAACAGGCGGACTGAAGGCATTGTTCTTGATGTCCGTAGGTCCGGAGATGGAAAAACGGGTGCGCTTAAACCAATTATTTCGGTAATCGATGATGAACCGGTAATTAGCGAAGGGCTTATAAGGCTTGGACTTTGGATACGCGAGCAGTGCTTCTGTACATTTTTTGATGTACTAAGGGCAATGCTTCCGTCGGGTCTTTGGTATAAGTTTGACAGCGCCGTAACACCTTTACATGGTGTTGATATTGACACGGCAGAGGGGGCTGTGTCTGAAGGTGAATACGGAAAAGAGATAGTACGCGCGATATTCAATGCAAAGTCGCCATGCAAGAAGCTTGATTTGTCAAAGACTTTTGGCGATAAAAATGTAGAGAAGACAATAAAGACACTGTCGAAGCTCGGTTATGTGGAAATTTGCGATTGTGTAACAAAAAATGTATCGGACAAGACCGAAAGGCTTGTCCGACTTGACATATCTCGGGCAGAAACAGAGAAGTATATAGAAAGAAAAAAGGTTCGTGCGTCGGTACATGAGGCGCTTGAACTTTTGTGTAATGTAGGAACTTCATCTGTCAAAGAGCTTTGTTATTTTACGGGCATTACACCATCACAGCTAAAGACTTTATCAAAAAACGGAGTAATTTCATTTGAGGAGACTACAGTCTATCGCAGGCCAAAGCCCTGTACAGATGCAGAGCGTCTCGAGATTACATTAAATACAGAACAGCAGAAAATCTTTGAATCACTCAGCGCGGGTATTTGCAACAAGCCTTCCTGCGCTCTGCTGTACGGAGTGACAGGTAGCGGAAAAACGGCTATATATTTTAAGCTGATCGAAAAAGTGATTTCCAAAAAGAAAACAGCAATTATGCTTGTCCCCGAAATTTCGCTTACACCGCAGCTTTTAGAGCTTGTCTATTCATATTTCGGAGAAAGAACCGCTGTTATGCACAGCGCATTGTCTCCGGGCGAGCGGTATGATGAATGGAAAAGGATAAAAAACGGCGAGGTGGATGTTGTCGTAGGTACGCGTTCGGCAATTTTTGCACCGCTTGAGAATATAGGAATAATTATACTCGATGAGGAGCAGGAGAGTACATATAAGTCTTCGTCAAATCCACGCTATCACGCGAGAGATGTTGCTAAATTCCGATGTGTTTCTGAGTCTGCAATGCTTCTGCTGGGCTCGGCGACACCGTCTGTTGAAAGTATGCACAGTGCAAAAATCGGAAAATATAAACTTGAGCGTCTGCAAAATCGTTTTAATGAACGTCCGCTTCCGGAGGTTATTGTTGCTGATATGCGGCGCGAGCTTTCCTCGGGGAGAAACTCTGCAATAGGCTCTGTGCTTTTTGATGAGCTTAAAAGAAATATAGAGAACGGTGAGCAAAGCATATTATTCTTAAACAGACGCGGTGCGAGTAAGTATGCAGTGTGTGACAGCTGTGAAGAGGTCCCGGGGTGCCCGAATTGCAGCGTGCCGCTTGTTTATCACTCGACAAACTCACGCCTTATGTGTCACCATTGCGGATTTTCACAGCCGATTCAGGCGGAGTGCACAAAGTGTGGCGGCAGAATGAGGTTTGTGGGATTTGGAACTCAGCGTGTTGAGCAGGAATTGCATGAGCTTTTCCCGAAAACGGAAATTATACGCATGGATATGGACACAACATCAGCAAAACGCTCACATGAGCTTCTTCTCTCAAGATTTCGGGATGAAAGAATTCCGATTCTGCTCGGGACTCAGATGATAACAAAGGGCCTGGATTTTGAAAATGTTACGCTTGTTGGGGTTCTTGCAGCAGACCAGGCGATATTTAACGAAAACTACAAAGCCTCGGAAAATGCTTTTTCGCTTATTACTCAGGTTGTCGGAAGAGCGGGCAGAGGCAATAAAAGCGGCAGAGCAGTTATACAGACTTATGCTCCGAATAATCTTCTCATAAACTATGCTGCCGCTCAGGATTATGACAGCTTTTACGAATCTGAAATCAGATACCGTGAGATGAGAAATCTGCCTCCGTTTACAGATATCTTTTCATTTCTCATATCGGGAATGACAGAGATTGATGTTTTAAAAGGTTGTATGCGTTTAAGCGGAAAGATAAAGCGAGCGCTTGAGAGCGAGTACCCGGATGTAAAGGCAAAACTACTCGGCCCGGCGCCTGCGGCAATTGTTAGGGTGAACGGAAAATACAGGTATAAGATGTCTGTGTATGCCGAAAACTCAAAGCGCACGCGAGAGCTTGTTTCGAGATTGATACGTGACTTTTTGTGTGATAAGCAAAACAAAACACTGAGTATAATCCCGGATATAAACACAACTGATTTTTAACGAACAGGAGAATTTACCATGGCCATCAGGAATATTTTAAATGACAGTGACCCTCTTTTGAGAAAGAAATGCAGACCTGTGACAGAGTTTGACGACAGGCTTCACACTCTGCTTGACGATATGAATGAAACATTGATACTTGCAAACGGTGCCGGGCTTGCCGCTCCGCAGGTCGGTGTTTTAAGACGCGTCGCCATCGTTAGTGTCGATGATGATTTCTATGAGATGATTAACCCTGAGATTGTAGAAACTGAGGGGGAGGAAACGGCTCCCGAAGGTTGTCTCAGCATACCGGGAGTATGCGGCACGGTCAGCAGACCTTTAAGAGTAACTGTTGAGGCTGAGGACCGTAACGGCAAAAAGTTCAGGGCGACAGGCGAGGGTCTTCTCGCACGCGCATTTTGCCATGAAATTGACCATCTTGACGGGATTCTTTTTACTGATAAAGTTATTGACTATTTGGAATTAGAGGATTAATAATGAGAATTTTGTATATGGGTACTCCTGATTTTGCCGTTCTGCCTCTTAAAACGCTTATAGCTGACGGACACGAAATTGCAGGAGTTATAACTCGCGAGGACAAACCAAAGGGTCGAGGCATGAAAATGGCATTTACTCCAGTAAAGGAATATGCCTTGTCATGCGGTTTGCCTGTGTTTCAACCAACTACCTTAAAGGACGGCGCTATTTCCGCACTCTTAGAAGAGCTTTCGCCGGATATTATAGTAGTTGTTGCATATGGGAAGATTCTTCCTGAGTATATACTTAAATATCCTAGGTACGGCTGCATAAATCTTCATGGTTCTTTGCTTCCGAAATACAGAGGCTCCGCACCGATACAGCGCGCTGTGTTGAACGGGGACAGAATATCGGGCGTTACTACAATGTTAATGGACGAGGGCATGGATACGGGAGATATTCTCTTATACAGTGAGGTTGAAATAACAGATGAGGATACCTCTGAAAGCTTGTTTGATACACTGTCCGATGTCGGCTCGAAGCTTTTGTCAGAAACCGTAACGGCACTTGAAGCAGGGGAGTTGACGCCGATTCCGCAGGATGAAAGTCTTGCGACTTATGCACCTCCAATAAAAAAAGAAGATGCAAAAATTGAATGGCGTGCAAGCTCTCAGGAGATACTTAATCTTATAAGAGGAAGCTTTTCCTGGCCGATTGCATTTACAGACAGTGAAATTGGAAGAATAAAGATTTACCATGCAAAAAAAGGCTTGCGAAAAGGCATGCCGGGTGAGGTGCTTGCCGTTTCAAATGATGGACTTGAGGTGGCGACCGGGGATAGTAGCATTATTATTACAATGTTTCAGGTTGAAAACGCAAAGAGAATGGCGCCGGTTGAGTATTTCAGAGGTCACCCGGAAATAACAGGGACCTGTTTTAAATAAAAAGGAGAATAACAATGGGATACTATTACGGAATAGATATAACCTACATTGTTTTGGTGCTTCCTGCGATAATTTTTGCATTGATAATGCAATCGCGGGTCAACAGCATTTTTAACAAGTATTCCTCTGTTGCAAACGCAAACGGGCTTACGGGCGCGCAGGTTGCCGAGAGAGTGCTCAATGCAACAGGTGTACACAATGTCAGAATAGAGCGCGTTAACGGAAAGCTGTCTGACCACTTTGACCCGAGAAGTAATGTTATACGTCTTTCTGAATCGGTTTATGATTCTGTCTCGGTAGCTGCCGCAGGTGTCGCCGCACATGAGTGTGGCCATGCTAAGCAATATGCAGCGGGATACGGGCCGATAAAGCTCAGGAATTTAATAATCCCTGTTTGCCAATTCGGTTCTTCAATGGCCGTTCCGTTAATTCTTCTTGGATTTATATTCACATTCCAGGCTCTTGTAAATGCGGGTATAGCTTTTTTCGCTTTGGCGACATTTTTTCAGCTTATTACACTTCCTGTAGAGTTTAATGCATCACGCCGTGCTCTTGCGGCTCTTGAGGGCTCAGGTATACTGTCGCAGGACGAAAATATGATGGCAAAAAAAGTTCTCGGAGCGGCAGCTATGACATATGTCGCAGCGCTTGCAGTTTCACTTGTGCAGCTTCTGCGCCTTATACTTCTGTTTGGTGGAGGAAGAAGACGGGATTGAAAAAGAGAGATGCAAGAGATGTTGCCGCCGATGCTGTAACTGCGTTTAGAAAGCGCGGATCATGGTCAGAGGGGTATCTGAGAAATGAAATACGCGCAAGCGGCTTGTCAGAACGCGATGCAGCGCTTGCAACTGTAATCACAAACGGTGTATTGCAGAATATGCTGTATATTGACTATTATATTTCTCGGTTCTCATCAATTAAAATCAACAAAATTTCACCGGGAATACTTGATGTCTTGCGTATTTCCGTGTATCAGATTCTTTTCCTTGACAGGGTTCCTGATTCCGCTGTTGTAAATGATGCAGTTTCAAGAGCAAAGCGAAGCAACACAAGGGCGGCTGGATTTGTAAATGCAATACTCCGCAAAATATCCGTATCGAAAAGGAGCTTACCTGAAATATCCGGTGACAGAGAAAGCGTTTTATCCGTAAAATACAGCCACCCACGCTGGCTTATACATATGCTCTCGGATATATACGGTGTTACGGAAACTGAAAAAATTATTGCGTGCAATAATGAGCCTGCACCGATTTGTGCAAGAGTAAATCTGCTTAAAACAACACAAGAAGAGCTTTGCGATATTTTGCATAATGAAGGTATTTCAGTAACTCCGGGGAATATAAAAAATTCCCTTATACTTAGAGATACCGGCAACATAGAGAATCTCAAAAGCTTTAGGGACGGATTGTTTTATATTCAGGACACGGCAAGCCAGATAGCGGCATCAATAGTTGATGCAAGGCCGGGGATGCGAGTGCTTGATGCATGTGCGGCCCCGGGCGGGAAATCTTTTCTTCTTGCGTCAGACATGGAAAATGCCGGCGAAATAATTTCGTGTGACATTTATGAGCATAAGCTGCGTCTTATAGAAAGCGGGGCTGAAAGGCTTGGTATAAAGAATATCAGGACAAGGCTCTGTGACGCTTCTGTATTTAACGACGCGTTTAAAGGTTTGTTTGATGCGGTTCTTGCAGATGTTCCGTGTTCCGGTCTCGGAATAATAAGAAAAAAGCCGGATATACGGTATAAAGATGAAGATTCAATAAAAGAGCTTCCGTCAATACAGTCATGCATACTTCAAAATGTGTCTTCATATGTAAAGCCGGGAGGAAAACTTGTCTATTCAACCTGTACAATTCTGCCGAAGGAAAACTCCGAAGTAGTTAAAAATTTTCTGAGCAAAAATGACGCATTTGAAGCAGAAGCTTTTAAGGTAAATGTTCCTCATATAAAAAATGAATTCGGAATAACACTTCTTCCGCATATAAGCGGAACAGATGGATTTTATATGTGCAGTCTCAGGAGGAAAAAATGACGGATATACGTTCTTTAAGTATCGGAGAGCTTGAAGAATTCTTAACGAAGTTAGGCGAACCGAAATTTCGTTCAGGTCAGATATTTGCGTGGTTGCATCAAGGAGTGCAGAGCTTTGATGAAATGACAAATATACCGAAAGCATTACGCGAAAAATTAAAAGAAGAATGTGCACTCAATAATGCGGAATGCATAAGACGGCAAGAATCGAAGAAAGACGGTACGCGCAAATATCTGCTTAAATTTTCTGACGGAAATTGTGTAGAAGCTGTATTCATGAAATACAGGCACGGAAATACGGTCTGTATCTCAACACAGGTCGGATGCCGTATGGGTTGTGCGTTTTGCGCATCTACTAAAGGCGGACTAATCAGGAGCCTTCTTCCGTCAGAAATGCTCGGAGAGCTTTTCGCAATCATGCGCGATACAGGCGAGCAGATTTCAAATATAGTTCTTATGGGAACAGGAGAGCCTCTGGATAATTACGACAATGTTATAAAATTTTTGAGGCTTGTAAATGATGAGCGCGGGCTCAATATAGGAATGCGTCACATATCCCTGTCTACATGCGGTTTGTGTGACAAAATATCAAAGCTTGCATCTGAAAACCTTGCTATCACACTATCGGTTTCATTGCATGCTCCCACAGATGAAGACAGAAGTCTTATTATGCCGATAAACAAGGCATACGGGATAAAAAGACTTATAGATGAGTGCCGAAATTATTTTAATGCAACTTCGCGTCGGGTGTCTTTTGAATATACAATGATAGCAGGCAAGACAGACGGTGAAATCCGCGCAAAGCAGCTTGCTGACCTTCTTTCCGGATTTTCGTGTCATGTGAATCTGATACCGCTTAACAAGGTTAAGGACAGTGAGCTTATGCCAAGCTCATCGGCAGCAATAGATGAATTTAAAAGTTATCTTGAGAAGAGGGGAATTACCGTTACCGTGCGCAGGAGCCTTGGAGCAGATATAGATGCTGCGTGCGGTCAGCTTAAGCAAAACTATATAGAAAAATAAATGTTTCGGTCGAATCACCGACCGGGATTGTTATATCTGAACTTTTGTGTAAGTTATGGAGATGAAAGTATGATTGCTTGGGGTCATTCGGACGTAGGTAAGGTTCGCAGGGAGAATCAGGATTCGTATGCGTTTAATGTATCCGGTTCAAAAAAATGCGGATTTGCCATTGTCTGTGACGGTATGGGCGGTGCGGCAGCAGGAAATATTGCAAGCCGTATAGCGCTTGAGGAATTTAAAAAACAGATAGAAAATTCAGAATATAAGGCAGCTTCGGAGGAGCAGCTTAAATCACTTCTCAATACGGCGGCAAATTCTGCAAACCTTGCAGTATATGAGCATGCAGGAAGGGACAGGAAGCTTCATGGAATGGGTACAACTCTTGTTGCTGCTGTTATTTCTTCCTCCCGCATCGGTATAATAAATATCGGCGATAGCCGCGCCTATAAAATATCAGGTGAGGGAATTGTGCGTATAACGCGTGACCATTCGCTTGTAGAGGACATGGTTCTCATGGGTGAGCTTACTGAAAAACAAGCTCAGGTTCACCCGGGAAAAAATCTTATAACAAGAGCAGTCGGAACTGACAGGAATGTATCGGGTGATGTTTATTTTCCCGATATAAAGAGCGGAGAATATATACTTCTTTGTACAGACGGACTTTCAAACCTCGTCACCGAGCACGAAATACTTTATGAAGTTTTATATGGCGGAAAAAACTCTGATTGTTGCAAAAGGCTTATTGATATAGCAAACAGCCGTGGCGGATATGACAATATAACGGCAGTTTTGCTTTCGGTTTAGGAGGGGGATTTTAAGATGGCTGATAAGTACATAGGTAAGTTACTTGATAACAGATATGAGATTCTGCAGGTTATCGGCACCGGGGGAATGGCAGTAGTTTATAAGGCGCTTTGCCACAGACTGAACAGGCATGTTGCCGTTAAAATATTAAAAGATGAGTATGCAAAGGACGAGGAGTTCAGAAACAGATTCCATGCTGAGAGCCATGCTGTTGCAATGCTTTCACACCCCAATATTGTTGCGGTGTATGACGTGTCACGCTCAAACTCGATTGAGTATATAGTTATGGAACTGATAGACGGAATGACGCTCAAACAGTATATGGAGAGAAGGGGTGCGCTTTCCCAAAAAGAGGCGGTGCACTTTGTAACGCAGATTCTGAGGGCGCTGTCGCATGCACACTCAAAGGGCATAATACATCGGGATATTAAGCCGCATAATATTATGCTTCTTCGTGACAGTACTGTAAGAGTTGCAGATTTTGGCATTGCAAGATTTGAAGCTTCTCAGAGAACGGTCACGCGTGAGGCGTTCGGCTCGGTTCACTATATAGCACCGGAGCAGGCAAAGGGCAGTCATATAGATTGCAGAGCTGATATATATTCAACGGGCGTTGTTCTTTATGAAATGCTTACAGGCAGGCTTCCTTACGAGGGTGATACGCCTGTATCCATTGCAATTCAGCATATAAACTCGCTTCCGCTGTCCCCGAGGGAAATCAATCCGGAAATCCCCGAGGCGCTTGAAAAGATTACAATGAAGGCAATGTCGCCATCACTCTCAAAAAGATATTCTTCTACGGACGAAATGTTAAAGGACCTCGACGAATTCCGCAGAAATCCTGAAATTAATATTGAGTATGACAATCCGGTTATAAGTGCTGATGACGAGGCAACCAAGCCACTTAAAATTGCAGATGAAATTGATTTTGAAGAAGACGATTATGATGATGACGGCAAGGTGAAATCCAAGCTGCCTCTCATAGCGGGTATTTTAACAGGTGTTGTATTTTTAGCCGGTGTCATCACTCTCTTGGGAACACTTTTCAGTTGGGGTGGCGGTTCAGATGTTATAAAAACCCCCGATATTCTTGGCATGACCATACAAGAGGCAAGTGAGAAGTTTGACACCTTTGAAATAATCGAGACCGATATTGACATGAGAGAATACAGCGACGAGTATGATGAGGGCGAGATAATAAAGCAAACCCCGAAGGCTGAAAGTAAAAATACTACAGGGACAATTTATGTTACACTGAGCCGAGGCAAAAACAGCCGCGAGATTGAGCTGACAGAGCTTGTGAACATGAGTGAAGAGCAGGCTCGCATTGTTCTTAACCGTGAGGGTCTTGTTATGATAACAGAGCGTGAAAACTCCGAGGATATTGCTGAGGGTACCGTAATACGAACAGTACCAGAAAAGGGTAGTAATGTAAAGAGCGGCGACTCTGTCACTGTATATATAAGTCTCGGCAAGCTTGTAAAGGATACAATTGTTCCGCAAATAGTCGGACTTACGGAGGAAAAGGCACTTGCGGCATTGAATGCTGCAAAGCTAACAAAAGGCACTGTGTCATATGAGTCAAGCGCTGAGCCAAAGGGAAAAGTAATATTCCAGTCTGTCGAATCGGGTGAGACATGTGGCGAGGGCACAAGCATAAACTTTACCGTTAGCACGGGTAAAAAGGATGCTTCAGATTCCACATCGGATAAGCCTGCATCAAAGCCCGCTTCAACAACATCAGGGACGGGAAATGCCGATAAGCCTGCCACGGGAGACAAGTCAGTTTCTGTTACCAGGACAATAAGGCTTCCGTCTGAACCTGAAAGCTTTGTCGCAAAGATTACGGTTAACGGTACAGTACAGTATGAGAAGACACATAAAGGAACAGACGGGTCTGTAGATGTCACACTTCGCGGCAACGGAAAATCAGTTGTGTGCGTCTATATAAACAATGTACTTCGTCAGGAAATCTCTATTGATTTTAAGTGATTGATATGACAGAAAACAATAAAGGCCGGATATTAAAAGGAATAGGCGGATTTTACTATGTAGATACGGGTGATAGGATTGTGACCTGTCGTGCGCGCGGTAAATTTCGCAAAATGGGCATAACTCCATGCGTTGGGGATATTGCAGAGATAAGCATCCTGGACGATGGAGATGGCTTCTTGCTTAACATATGCGAGAGAAAAAATCATATGGCAAGGCCTCCCATCGCAAATATTGATACAATAGCGATAGTTGCGTCAAAGGCAGCGCCCGAAACCGATACATTCTTCATAGACAGAATTTCCGTTATTGCAACAAAAAAAGAAATAAATGTTCTTGTAATTATTAATAAGTGCGATGAAAATATGGCAGAAGAGCTGTATCGTGCATATAAAAACACAGGAGTAGAAATACTTCGTGTCAGCGCAAAAACAGGAGACGGGATTGAGCTTCTTAAGGAAAAATTATCCGGAAAGCTAACTGCCTTTACAGGTAATTCCGGCGTTGGAAAGTCGACGCTGATAAATGCACTGATGCCTGATGCCATGCTGAAAACCGGCGAAATCAACGACAAAATAGGCCGTGGGCGCCATACTACCAGACAAGTGGAGATACTGAAGCTTAGAAAGGATACATGGATAGCTGATACTCCGGGCTTTTCTGCATTTGATGTAAGCCGTGATGACGAGATTACATGTGAAGAGCTTTCAAAGCTTTTTCCGGAATTTGAAGAATATAGCAATAACTGCCGTTTTACCGGATGTTCTCACATATCAAGTGCGGGATGTGCCATTTTACATGCCGTAGAGACTGGTGAGATTGAACGGACAAGGTATGAGAGCTATAAAAAGATGTATGAGGCAATTGACGCAATTCCGAAATACAAATAGGGGATTTTCAGATGTTCGATAAATGTGTTATAGTTGGCTCTGCACCGTGTGAGGATGTTGAGTATATAAGCCGGGTCTGCAAAGGAAGGTTTGTAATATGCACTGATGGCGGGATAAAGACGGCGAGGCGTGCAGGCGTAAAGGCGGACCTGTTTATAGGTGATTTTGATTCTTCGGATTCAGAGAGCGCAGACGGTATCGATGTCATATCTCTCCCTTGTGAAAAAGACGTAAGCGATATGCAGGCGGCGATTCTTCATGCTCTTTCCCGTGGAATGAATGACATTGTTATGACAGCATGCACAAACGGGCGCGCTGACCATTATCTTGCAAATCTCGCAATGCTTGAGCTGATTTTTGAGAATGGCGGTATCGGGGTAATACTTGACGAGCAGAACAAAATCTTCTTACACCCGACAGGAAGGCTCAATGTAGATGCAGAAGGGTATAAATATATATCACTTATTGCGCTTGATGCAAAAGTCGGCCCGATAACAATTGCCGGAATGAAGTATTCTTTAGACAATGCCATGCTTTTCAGAAACAATCCGCTTGCCATAAGCAATGAGCATATAGGCGAAAATGCATATATAGAGCTGAGTTCAGGCCGTGCTCTTGTTATTTATGCGAATGATATATTTAAGGAATGAGAAAGTATGAAAAAAAGCAATAACAATTTCGGAATCATGAGTTTTGCGGGAAGCCTTATTGTTGACCAGTTTCTCGCTGTTATGGCTTCGTTCGTGATTACAACACTTATCAGTATTGTTTCTCCGCGCGGCATGCCGCCTGTAAACTTGGTCCTTTGCATATCTGTCTATTTTATAATTTGTTATGTAGATGCATGGAATAAAGGCTTTTCCGACATCAATAAGATAAAGCTCGGAATGCTCAGCGGAAATAAACTGAGAGGTGCGCTTGCAGGATTGATTGCAGCCGTTCCGGGGTTAATTATTTCTGTTCTTGCTTTTTTTGCAGAGTCGGGTATAATATCGATTTATAAAGTTTTTGAAAGCGATATAACGCTTTTTATAAACCGCTTCTGGCAGCTTCCGTTTAACGTGTTTTTTACCGGAGTAAATGAGAATCCGCTTCTTAATCTTGCATTTCCGTTTTTTTTGCCGATAGTCTCGGAAATCGGATATTACCTCGGTGTTAACGGGTGCTCACTTCGTCAGATATTTGTGTATTCAAGAGATGACACAAAATAAACCGTGAATACTTCTCGGCACATTTCCATATGAATTTATGGGGGTGCTGATAATGAAATCACGTCTTGTTTTATTTAGCTTTGTGTTTTTTGCAACTTTTTTGGCAGCAGCGATTACAGTAAAAGTTGAATATAATGAAGAAGCCATGGGCGTTTCAGAAAACTTCCCGGGCGATACCGTCATCATTGATGCAGGGCATGGAGGCGAGGACGGGGGAGCAGTAGGAATAAACGGGATACTTGAAAAGGAAATAAACCTCAGTATATCAGAAAAAGTGAACGCACTTTTAGGTTTTTACGGCGTTAATACAAAGATGACGCGCAGTGAAGATATTTCCCTGCACACAGAGGAGAGCAAACGACAGGGAAAGCGAAAGCTGTCTGATGCGCAAAATCGCGTTAAGCAGATAACGGATACGCCGAATGCAGTATTGATAAGCATTCATCAGAACTCGTTCCCAAGTGAAAATTGCAAAGGCGCACAGGTGTTTTTTGCGAAAAATAATATTTTGAGCAAACCGCTTGCAGAGTGCGTGCTGAACTCAATCCAAAGCGGACTTAATGATGAAAACAAGCGCGTTGTTAAGCAGGCAGAAGATAGAATATATCTTCTGAAAAACATAAACTGTCCGGCGGTTTTGGTAGAATGCGGATTCATAACTAACAGCAGTGAGTCAAAGCTTCTCATGACAGAAGAATACAGACTGAAACTTGCCGCATGTATCACATCGGGGTATATGCAGTACAAAAATAAAAAGGGGGCCGGGGCGACGCTATGAAAGCAAAAACTGTATTTGTCTGCAATGACTGCGGAAATGAAAGCCCGAAATGGAGCGGAAAATGCCCTGCATGCGGAGCGTGGAATACCATGCAGGAAATGAATATATCTGCCAAGAAAGCGGCGCCGGAGCACGCATCGCGCACAAGACGCGGAGAAATTTCTTCAATAACCAATATAGATGTACAGGATGAATTAAGATTTGATACGGGAATGGACGAATTAAACCGTGTTCTCGGTGGCGGAGCCGTCCATGGCTCACTCATTCTCGTCGGCGGCGAGCCGGGAATAGGTAAGTCAACAATTCTGTTGCAGATATGCACAAATCTGTGCCGTAAATCAAAAGTACTTTACATATCAGGCGAGGAGTCTCCGCGTCAGCTTAAGCTCAGAGCGGAGCGGCTTGGAGTAAACCCGTCAGAGCTGTATATATATTCCGGCACAGATATTGATGATATTATTGCTACGGCTGAGCAAAGCTCCCCTGATATAATGATAGTTGATTCTGTGCAGACGATATATAACAGTGCGTTACCGTCCACACCGGGAAGCGTTACACAGGTGAAGGAATGCACGATGGCATTTATGGAGCTTGCAAAAGGAAAGAATATAACTGTCTTTGTAGTCGGCCATGTGAATAAAGACGGATTTATAGCAGGCCCCAAAGTTCTTGAGCATATGGTTGGCTGCGTGCTGTACTTTGAGGGAGATAAAAACATGTCATACCGCATTTTGCGTGCGGCAAAGAACAGATACGGCTCAACAAACGAAATAGGAGTCTTCGAAATGCGTGACAAGGGTCTTATAGAAGTGAAAAACCCATCTGCAGCCCTTCTTGACGGAAGACCTGAGAATGTATCGGGTACATGTGTTGCATGTATAATGGAGGGCTCACGCCCGATACTTGCAGAAATACAGGCACTTGTTACCGCGACAAGCTACGGTACACCGAGGCGTATGAGTTCAGGCGTCGATTATAACAGAACGGCGCTGTTGCTTGCTGTGCTCGAAAAACGGGCAGGTTTTAAAATCGGCAATTATGACGCTTATATAAATGTAATCGGAGGACTTAAGATAGAGGAAACCGCTGCAGACCTTCCGACGCTTTTAGCTGTTGCATCGGCCTGCAAGGACAAGCCTATACCGCCGGAGCTTGCATCGTTCGGGGAGATAGGACTGACAGGCGAAATACGTGCAGTTTCAAAGCCTCAACAGCGTCTTTCCGAGATAAAGCGTCTCGGCTTTACACGGTGCATTATGCCGCGTCAGAATTCCGGCGACATAACAGTTCCCGACGGGCTTGATGTCATGTTCGCAAGAAATTTAAAAGAAGCAATATCAGCACTTATATAGCATAATAATATATTAAAACAGGAGGATAAAAAATGAGTGAGAACTGTTCGCATAACTGTGAAAGTTGCAGCGAAAAATGCAGTGAGAGGTCAAGGGAGAGCTTTCTTGAAAAGCCGCATGAGGGAAGCAATATAAAGAAAGTTATCGGAGTCGTAAGCGGAAAAGGTGGCGTAGGTAAGAGCCTTGTAACATCTTTGCTCTCCGTTATGTCCCGAAGAGAGGGGTATAAAACCGCAATTCTGGATGCGGATATAACCGGACCGTCCATTCCGAAAATGTTTGGTATATCAGAGCATGCAACCGGTATTGAGGGAGGCATTCTTCCGGTTTCAACAAAAACAGGGATTAATATAATGTCACTCAATCTGCTTACTGATAATGAAACGGACCCGGTAGTATGGCGCGGACCGATGATTGCAGGCGTTGTCAAGCAATTCTGGACAGATGTTATCTGGGACGATGTCGATTATATGTTTATTGATATGCCTCCCGGAACAGGCGATGTCCCGCTCACGGTGTTCCAGTCAATTCCGGTAGACGGTATAGTTATAGTTGCATCACCGCAGGATCTTGTCGGCATGATTGTTGAAAAGGCAGTTAAAATGGCGAATATGATGAATATACCGGTGCTTGCGCTTGTTGAAAACATGAGCTATTTCAAATGCCCTGACTGCAATAAGGAAATACGTATTTTCGGTGACGGTCATATAGAGGACATAGCAGAGCGCTACGGAATTTCCTCGTGTGCAAAAATTCCGATTGACCCGAAACTTGCCGCAGGATGTGACGCGGGGCTTATTGAACTGTTCGACGGCGATTGGCTTGGAGAGCTGTTTGACAGCGTTATAAGATAATATATTATAAATGCCCGTTACTCATAAAGAAGTGAGTAACGGGCATTTGCTATGTACAGTATTTTGGAAGTTAATTATCCGGGATAGTATGGATTGGGCTTAAAGAATAGCGAAATCAAGTCGAAAATTATGCCGATTCCGAAAAGCCCACAGGTGCAGAGATATAGGATTCCAAGCAAAACTCTACCTTCGTAGAATTTGTGTATTCCTAAGTATCCGAGAAATAAACATAAGAAAAATGCTACCCATTTACTTTTTGCCATGTTAACCTCCTGTTAATATCAGATACTACATTCGCTTTCTTAAAACGAAATTTATCTGCTTTCTGTGGTTCTTCTTTTGCACCAGGTTAATTTGCCGCATTCAGGGCATTTAAGGTATCTCGTTGTCAAAGAATGCATACCGAAAATATATGCTTTGAATGTCGGTTTAAAAGTATGTCCGCATTTTCTGCACTCATAAACGCCTGTTTCATAATCAACCTTTGCTGCAAAGAAAATTGCAACGAACACTAAAATCACAGAAGTAATCGTAAGAACTACTGCAAGTGATGCACTTATAATCGCATCCTCTGCGAGCATTGCGGTTATAACAAGTAATGTAATGCTTGCAACCACTCCGACAATTGATAATACTATCTTTTTTAAGTTGCTCATTTTACCACCTCATACGGCCAGTCAATAATACCGCCAAATTCTTTTATATTTGTGTAGCCCAGTTTCACAAAAGCCACAGCTGCAATTTTGCTTCTTCTGCCGCTTCGGCAATATACTAAAATCTGTTTATCCTTATCAGGCAGCAATTCCTCTGCCTTGCTTTCTATTTCGGTGTAGGAGAGAAGTATCGCACCGGGGATATGACCTGCGTCAAACTCGTCCTGTTCGCGCACATCAAGGATGATTAAATCCCGGCTTGAATCCATTATCTTTTTTGCTTCTTCTGCCGTAATCTGCTCATACATAGTGTTATCTCCTTTATCCGTTTCTGCCTTATAAGTATCATTTCCGCAAGCGCAAAGCAGTATGCAAAGTATGATCGGTATAATAAAATATGGCTTTTTCATATATTCACCTCATTCTATAACAACATTATTCAAAAACTGAAAAAACCGTATTCTGTGATTGATTTTCGCCATCTCCTGTCGACAATCTCAATTTCCGGTCCATGGTCATATTTACCCGCTTGGTTTTCTTTTTATGAGGCGTAAAAACGGACAGTGCTTTCGCTGAAATTATATCATAGTATGCTTTAACATTCAATAAAATATAGCTTTAAAGAACAGTGTTTTCATCTTGAAATTATTAAATTTATTTTTTTCTATTGACAATAAAAAAAATAAGATATACAATATTTATAGTTTTTTGAAACGAAGCATTACTATATCTTGTGTTTGTGGGAGGAAGTTATGGTAGCCAAAATAATAAAGCGTGATGGACGAAGCGTTGATTTCGATGTCACAAAGATACAGCGCGCAATAGAAAAAGCATTTGATGCAACAAAGGTTTTGCACTCTGAAGAGCTTACTCTTCAGCTTGCAGATGAAGTAGTGCGCATAATTGATGCTGAGCAGATAGAGCCGACGGTTGAACACATACAGGATACCGTTGAGCGCGTGCTTATTGAGAACGGATATGTCAGAACTGCAAAGGCATATATTCTTTACAGAGCTGAGCGTACACGCACACGTGAGATGAATACGCGCCTTATGCGTACATACGAAGACATCACATACAAGGACGCAAAGGACAGCAATATCAAGCGCGAGAATGCAAATATTGACGGCAATACCGCGATGGGAACCATGCTTAAATACGGCTCTGAGGGCTCAAAGCAGTTTTATGAGATGTTTGTATTGAAGCCTGAGTTTGCGAAGGCTCATCGCGAGGGAGATATTCATATCCATGATATGGACTTCTACACACTTACAACCACATGTTGCCAGATTGATTTGAAAAAGCTGTTCCGTGACGGTTTTTCTACGGGGCACGGTGTTCTTCGTGAACCAAACGACATTGCAAGCTATTCAGCGCTTGCGTGTATCGCTATTCAGTCAAATCAGAATGATCAGCACGGCGGTCAGTCCGTAGTTAATTTTGACTACAGTCTTGCCGAGGGTGTAAAAAAAACATATGTTAAGAGATATCTTACACAGATGTGTACAAATATTGAGTTTTCTACCGGCAAAAACCTTTCAGAAGAGCTTAAGGAGATAAACACCAAGCTCTCAGAAAAGGGCATAACGCTCAGAATGTCCGACAGCAAGAAATATATTGCCGAAGAAAAGAAGGAGCTTGAGGCTCTCGGTATTGATGCAGAGCTTATTAAGAAAGCTCAGAAATTCTCCCTTGAGAAAGCGCTTGCTGAGACAGACAAAGCTACATATCAGGCGATGGAGGCATTTATCCACAATCTCAATACCATGCATTCACGCGCCGGAGCACAGACTCCGTTCTCATCCATAAACTACGGAATGGATACTTCAGAAGAGGGAAGAATGGTCGTCAAAAATGTACTCCTTGCAACAGAGCAGGGGCTTGGACACGGTGAGACGCCTATTTTCCCGATACAGATATTCAGAGTGAAAAAAGGAATAAACTATGAGCCGGGCGATGTGAACTATGACTTGTTCAAGCTTGCGTGCCGTGTAAGTGCAAAGCGCCTTTTCCCGAACTTTTCTTTCCAGGACGCGCCGTATAATGCACAGTACTATAAGGGCACTCCTGAGACGGAAATTGCTTATATGGGTTGCCGTACACGTGTTATAGGCAATGTGTATGACCCCAAAAAGGCAGTTTCAAACGGACGCGGAAACTTGAGCTTTACCTCAATTAACTTGCCGAGAATTGCAATAATGGCAAATAAAAACTTGTCCTGGTTCTTTGACGAGCTCGACAGGAAGATTGACCTTGTTGTTGACCAGCTTTTTGAGCGCTTTGAAATTCAGGCACGGAAAACTATGCGTAACTTCCCGTTCCTTATGGGTGCAGGGGTTTGGATTGACAGTGAAAATCTTACTCCGGATGAGGAGATCCGTGAGATACTTAAACACGGCACTCTGTCCGTAGGCTTTATCGGGCTTGCCGAAACTCTTGTTGCACTTACCGGAAAGCATCACGGAGAGAGCAAGAGCGCGCAGAACCTCGGCCTTGATATAGTCGCTCATATGCGTGAGAGACTTGACAAGATAAGCATTGAGCGTAATATGAACGTAACACTGCTTGCAACACCTGCCGAGGGACTGTCCGGGCGTTTTGTCAGAATGGATAAGGAGCGTTTCGGAGAACTTCCCGGAATAACCGACCGAGAATATTACACAAACAGCTTCCATGTTCCTGTGTATTATCAGATAGGTGCAGTAGATAAAATTTCAATAGAAGCACCGTATCACGCGCTTACAAACGCGGGCCATATTACATATGTTGAAATGGACGGATCTCCTGTAAATAACCTTGAAGCATTTGAAAAAATAATCCGTTGCATGTATGAAAAAGGCATTGGCTACGGCTCTGTAAACCACCCACTTGACCGCGACCCTGTATGCGGCTACCGTGGCGTAATCGGAGATGAGTGTCCGAAGTGCGGAAGAACAGAGGCAGACGGCATCAAATTCCATCGTATTCGCCGTATAACCGGATACCTTGTAGGAACAATTGACCGATTCAACAATGCAAAGCGTGCAGAGGTTGAAGACAGAGTAAAGCACTCGCTTGGTGAATAAAATGCGTGTCAGGGTTTCAGGAATAGTAAAGGAATCCATAGTTGACGGCAAGGGAATGCGGACTGCGATTTTTCTTCAGGGCTGTCCGCACGGCTGCGAAGGCTGTCACAATCCTCAGACGCATGACCCGATGGGCGGGAGTGAAATGTCTGTTGATGAGATAATGGCCCCGGTTTTGAAAAATGTAATACTTGATGGTATAACATTAACAGGGGGAGAGCCTTTTATGCAGGCTGAGGGTGCATCGAAGCTTGCAGAGATTGCAAAATCGAACGGGCTTAATGTATGGACATATACAGGTTATAAATATGAACAGATATTAAGCTCTGAAAATCCGTCATGGAAGAAACTTCTCAGCCTTACTGATGTGTTGATTGACGGCAGATTCGAAAAAGCGGAGAAAACGCTTGATAAACCATTTGTCGGAAGCAGAAATCAACGCATAATAGATGTAAAGAAAAGCCTCAATGATGGTAAAATCACAGAAATTGTATTTTAATACAAAATTTTTGCATAGCCCGATTGACTTTATTGCTCAATCGGGCTATTATATATCTATAATGGGTTTTTGTATGTTAATTGAAATTTGGAGGAAGTCACATGAGCAGAAAAGCTGCACGCGAGGTCGCCGTACATATTGTATATGATTATGGATTCAGTAACGAAATCGGAGACGAGTCGCTACAGCATTTTTTAAGCGATGAGTTTGCAGAAAGCGTCTCAAAAGATACGGATATTTACTCAAAAGCAGGCAAGGAGCAACACGAATACATCAAGGCCATTGTCAGCGGCGTTTCCGAAAAAAGCGAAGAAATCGACGAGGAAATACGCAAATATTCCGTAGGCTGGAACATTAACAGAATTTCACGCATAGCTATTGCCATAATGCGCGTAGCAATATATGAGACAAAATATGTCGACGATGTGTCTGAGCGAATAGCTATAAACGAAGCTGTTGAAATTGCAAAAAAATACGACACTGCGGAAACGGTTTCGTTTATAAACGGAATACTCGGGAGCATCGTCCGGGCAGAATAGGCGGTATTTATGAAAGGACACATTTATACTGTAAGTGAGCTGAATAATTATATAAAAGCTGTTCTTGATGAAGATGCTGCATTGTCAAATGTCTATATTAAGGGCGAGATATCGAATTATAAGCTTCATTCATCAGGGCATCACTATATGACAATAAAGGATGCCTCTGCCGTATTACGCGCAGTTATGTTTAAGTACGATGCAGGAAAGCTTCGTTTCCGGCCTGAAAGCGGTATGAAAATAATAGCAAAAGGCCGCGTGAGCGTATTTCCACGCGACGGACAATACCAGCTTTATATTAATGATATGATTCCGGACGGTGTAGGCGCTCTGTATGTTGCTTTTGAACAGCTCAAGAAAAAGCTGGGCGAGGAAGGGCTGTTTGCAGAAGAGAAAAAGAAGCCGCTTCCGCGCTTTCCCGGAAAAATTGCAGTTGTAACTTCTCCGACAGGCGCTGCGATACGCGATATATTGCGCATACTAAAAAGCAGATATCCGATAGCAGAGGTTATCGTTTGTCCCGTGCTTGTGCAGGGCCCCGATGCCCCCGGTGATATATGCTCCATGATTGAATATGTCAATAAGCACAGGCTTTCAGACCTCATAATTACCGGACGCGGCGGCGGTTCAATAGAGGATTTGTGGGCATTTAACGACGAAAATGTTGCCCGTGCAATTTTTGCATCTGAAATTCCGGTGATTTCGGCAGTAGGTCACGAGCCTGATGTGACAATAGCAGATTTTGTTGCCGATGTAAGGGCATCAACACCTTCAAATGCCGCAGAATTTGCAGTCCCTGATATTTCAGCACTTATAAGAAGTATAAAAGATATGGACATACGAATCTCTTCTGCCATGTCCGCAAAGCTTAAAATCTACAGGGAATATTTAAGAAATGCTTCAGAAAAGAAGGTTATGCGCTCTCCTGAGGCTTACATTCAGGAAAAGCGACTGCTTCTGGACTTTTTATCTGAAAAGCTTGTCAGCAATGCCGGTTTAAAAATCGTTAAGACACGCGAGCACTTTTCACGGCTTACTGCCGCGCTTGATGCAATGAGTCCTTTAAAGGTTATATCCCGCGGATATACAATTGCCTCAACCTCTGACGGCAGGATTGTTAAAAAGAAAAATGACGTATCCTCCGGAGAAAAGATAGGCATCCGCGTATGTGACGGAACTATTGAGTGCACGGTGGATTAGAGAAAGGTATGGTGTTAGAATGGCTGAAGTAAATACTTTTGAAAACTCAATGTCAAGACTTGATGAAGTTGTTAAGTTATTAGAGCGTGGTGATGCTCCGCTCGATAAATCAATGGAGCTTTTTGAGGAGGGGACATCACTTATCAAGAGCCTTTCAAAAATGCTTGATGATGCAGAACAGAAGGTCACACTTCTTTCAAAAGGCGATACCCCAACTGAGAGCCCGTTTAATGCGGAGGAAGAAGAATGACAAATAGCGAGAGATTTTCAGCTTATCAGGACGCAGTAAACCTTGCGCTTGAGAAAGCTATTGAAGAAAAAGATTGTGCTCACGGTGAAATTTTCAAAGCAATGCGCTATAGCCTTAACGCAGGCGGAAAGCGTATTCGTCCAATACTTGTCCTTGAATTTGCAAGAATACTCGGAGCATCGCAGGAAGCAGCCATGCCATTTGCTGTGGCTCTTGAGATGATTCACACATATTCTCTCATTCATGATGATCTGCCGTGCATGGATAATGACGATATGCGCCGCGGCAGACCTACAAACCATAAAATCTTCGGTGAAGCGATTGCCGTGCTCGCCGGAGATGCATTGCTCAACGGCGCATTTGAGCATATTCTTAAAAACTCCGGTAATTTGCCATCAGATTCAGTGCTGAAAGCCATGAAATGCCTTGCAGAGGCATCCGGTGCCGATGGTATGATAGGTGGTCAGGTAATTGATATAGAGGGCGAAAATCGCGATTTAAGCATCTCTGAAATAAAAAATCTCCAGGCATTGAAAACCGGCGCGATAATCAGGGCCGGAGCTTTGCTGGGCTGTATAATAGCCGAAGCAGCTGATAAAAGAAAAGAAGCTGCCGCAAAATACGCAGATTTTCTTGGGCTTGCTTTCCAGATGAAGGACGATATTTTAAATATCGAAGGCGACCCGGATATAGTAGGAAAAGATACCGGCAACGATGAGCGGAGCGGAAAGTCAACCTTTGTAAAGCTTTTAGGTCTTGATGCATGCAAGAAACAGCTCGCTGAGCTTACGAATGCTGCAGTATCCGCGCTTTCAGATATTCCTGATAATGAATTTCTTGTGTGGCTTGCACATGCGCTTTGTTCGCGTGAAAAATAGGTATATTTGAATTTTCATAAGAAATATGATATAATATTTGATAAATATTTGAAGTTTTATAATGGGTGCAGTATCCTAGTCAGTTCTACCAATTCCCAGGACGGGCCTAAAAATCCGTTGAAGGGCATATCGATGAAGTCCCTTGTGCTTGCCTCTCTCGCCCAGATTGGGGTGGGTGCTGGGGGTTAAGGCTTTAGGGCGGTTTACAATGGCATGTATTTTCGACCCTACTGCCGTGGAGACCCGCTCTCGTGCATTTGCCTATACACCCTTCGGGGGTGACGGACAGTGTACGAATCGGGGTGAAACCTGCAATGCGGTGCTTGGCATAAGCCCTGTGCTGTGTGCAGAGTAGCCTGCCTTGAGTGGTCTGTGGTGAATAAAGGAACGAGTACAAATACGCTCGGCCAAGCATATTTGTACATTGCCTTTTGAAACCCTGACTGCAAAAGAGGCTAAGAATTGGTGTGACTGTTATGGAAATCATCTAGGCTGTCGTGCAGATGAAGATTTGCAGTGCGGACTAAGTGGCGATCCGGTGCCGATTGTCGGTAACGTATCGGTGCGGAGTTTAAAGGGAAACCGCCTTTATTGGCAACAAAAGGTAAGCCGTATGGAAAACATACCGGACCTAAGCCGCAAGATTACCTTCTTCTGCTGCCCATATATATAAAATTCGGAGGTAATAAACTTTGAAGAAAAGTGACCCTGCGTCTTCTGATGTTCCAAAACCGCAAACAAAACATACAAAATCTTCTAAAAACTCTGCCGTTAAGTGGTCTTTGACAATACTTTTGTGGAGTTTTGTTCTATCTGTATTATTTAATGCCATTTCTGAAACTGCGCTTAAAGAAGTAAGTCTTTTACCTGCCTTTCTGATTCTTGGCACCATTGTTCTTATAAATATCGTATTTGACATATTCGGAATTGCAGCGGCTACAGCTTCTGAAAAGCCGTTTCACGCCATGTCATCAAGACGTGTACGCGGAGCAAAGCAGGCCTTATGGCTTGTGCGCAATGCCGAAAAGGTTTCAAGTTTCTGCAATGATGTCGTGGGCGATATCTGCGGAATTTTAAGTGGTTCTACTGCCGCTATAATTATAGCAGGAATAAGATTTGCTTCGGACTTGTCATCTGCTGTTATTCCTCTTATTATAACGGGAGTAGTGGCGGGCATTACCGTAGGCGGCAAAGCGTTTGGCAAAGGTTTTGCAATTTCTCACAGTAACGACATTGTGTTTTTTATGGCGCGGATTATGAATGTGTTCAGTCGCAACGATTAAGTTTTATATAAGCGGAGATCTGTAAGATGAGTTTACTTGATAACATAAGAAATTCAGAAGATGTAAAAAAACTATCCGTAAGTGAACTTGAGGTGCTTGCGGCTGAAATACGTGAGTTTTTAATAGAGAACATCTCAAAGACCGGGGGGCACCTTGCATCAAATCTTGGCCTGGTGGAGCTTACGCTTGCAGTACATAAGGTTTTTAAAACTGAAAGCGATAGGCTTATCTTTGATGTAGGACATCAGTGCTATGTCCACAAACTCCTTACAGAGCGCCGTGCAGGCTTTGAAAATTTGCGGCAATTCGGCGGCATGTCCGGTTTTTCACGACCGGACGAGAGTAAGCATGACGCATGCGTTTCAGGTCATGCCTCAAACTCTGTTTCGGTCGCCCTTGGTATGGCACGCGCAAGAACATTACAAAAGAAGGATTACTCAGTAATTTCAATAATAGGGGATGGGGCACTTACCGGTGGCATGGCATATGAGGGCTTAAGCGATGCCGGTCAGAGCAAGGAACCGCTTATTGTCATAATAAATGACAACGAAATGTCCATTATGAAAAATGTCGGGGCTATGTCAAAGTATCTTGCACGTCTCCGCCTTAAACCGCGTTATTTACGGTTTAAGGGAATTTACCGTAAAATTATAAAAAAAACAAAGCCCGGAATTGCTTTTGACAACGGAATACACGGAATTAAAAACGCTTTTAAAAATATGTTTATTCCTTCACTCTGGTTTGAAGATATGGGCTTTACATATCTTGGCCCTGCAAGCGGACATGATATTAGGTATATGATATATCTTTTGGAGCTTGCCCGTGACCTTCGTCGCCCGGTTGTAATTCACCTGACTACCGTAAAGGGAAAAGGATATGAATTTTCAGAAAACCGTCCGCAGGATTTTCACGGTGTCGGCAAGTTTGATATAAAAACAGGCAAGCCTCTTTCTGCCCATAGCGAGACTTTTTCTTCGGTTTTCGGCAAAGAACTTACAAAACTTGCATCCGAAGATGACAGAATTTGCGCCATAACAGCTGCTATGACTTCAGGCGTTGGACTCACGGAATTTGCGGACAAATACAGCAACAGATTTTTTGATGTTGCAATTGCTGAGGGGCACGCAGTAGCCATGTCAGCCGGGCTTGCCGCTCAGGGCATGATTCCGGTATGCGCAATATATTCAACATTTCTTCAACGCTCTTATGACATGATGATTCATGACATTGCCATATCAGGTCAGCATGTTGTTTTCGCAGTTGATAGGGCAGGTCTTGTCGGTGAAGACGGCGAAACGCACCATGGAGTTTTTGATGTCGCCTATTTATCGGATATCCCCGGCATGACAATACTCGCACCCTCAAGCTTTGGCGAACTTCGTGACATGTTACGATACGCCACGATGATACATACCGGACCTGTAGCAATAAGGTACAATCGTGGCGGAGAAGGCGAGTTTAAAGGGAATTTATTTGAAAAGGACAAGCTGAGTGCCAAAGTTATGCACGGTAATGAAGTAACTGTAGTTTCTTACGGCAAGCTTATAAACAATGTTATAAATGCTTGCAAACTTGCAGAAAAAGGCGGTATTTCATGCGATGTTATAAAGCTTAACTCCATAAAACCGCTCGATTATGAAAGTGTTGTTGAATCTGTTAAAAAGACAGGTAAACTTATAGTCGTAGAAGATGTTGTAAGCAATGGCTCCGTAGGTGAAAAACTTTCTGCACAGCTGTTGCAACAAGGATTGTTGTGTGAAGTTAAATTACTTAACACAGGCGATAAATTCATAACGCATGGTGAAATTTCCATGTTATACAAGATGCTTGGAATTGATGCCGAGGGTATTTACAAAACCATTACGGAGGCTGTTGGAAATTGAGTGAAAAGAAGAGACTTGATATACTGCTTGTAGAACGTGGACTCGTTAGCAGCCGTGAACGTGCAAAAGCCGTTATAATGAGCGGAAATGTTTTTGTTTACTCACAAAAATCGGACAAAGCCGGCGAAACATTCTCGGATGATGTTGAGATTGAGGTCCGCGGGAATGATAACGCTTATGTCAGCCGTGGCGGATTAAAGCTTGAAAAAGCGCTGGATTTTTTCGGCGCAGATGTAGAAAACAAGATTGCTTTGGATGCAGGCGCATCTACGGGCGGTTTTTCAGATTGCCTTTTAAAGCGTGGCGTAAAAAAACTGTATTGCATAGATGTCGGTTACGGTCAGCTTGCATGGTCAGTGAGGTGTGACCCTCGTGTTGTCTGCATGGAGCGCACAAATATACGCTATGTTACACATGAACAGGTTCCTGACATAATTGAGCTTGCAGTTATTGATGTATCTTTTATTTCTCTGCGAATTGTCCTTCCGGCCATTCGCGCTCTTATGGGTGATAATGGAGAGGCTTTCTGCCTTATAAAACCACAGTTTGAGGCCGGTCGTGAAAAGGTTGGGAAAAAGGGTGTTGTCCGTGACCCGGAGGTTCATGCTGAGGTATTAAGTAATTTTATTAAAAACGCAAAGGACGCAGGCTTTTTTGTAAAAGGTATAACTTTTTCACCGATTACAGGGCCTGAAGGAAATATTGAATTTTTAGGGAACTTGTCATGTGAAGCTGCATTGGATTCTGATATTGATATCGAAGCTATAGTGCTTGATGCGCACAAGTCGTTGAAAGGATAGTTACTGCATGAAAAAAGTAGTGTTAAATCCTAATACATCACGGGATATTGAGCTTCGTTGTACGAAAAAGGTTTATAATTTTTTAGACAAGAATGGTGTTGATGCTGTTCTGCCGAACACTATTGAAGGTGCAGAACTGACAAACATACCACTTGTCGATTTTGACGATGCCGCAAGGGATGCAGATATGATAATATCTCTCGGAGGCGACGGTACGCTTTTACATACAGCAAATCAGGTAGCGCATCTCGGTGTTCCTGTTCTTGGTATAAACATAGGAAGAATCGGCTACATGGCGGAGCTTGAGGCTAATGAGCTCGAATACCTTTCGCGGATATTAAGAGGGGACTATAAAGTCGAGGAACGCATGATGCTCGATGTTATTGTGCACAGAAACGGCGATGTTGTATACAAACAGACGGGGCTTAATGATGCTGTAATTCTTAAGACAGGCCTTCTCTGGACGGTTGATATGGATATATACGCAGATGATATGTTTATCTCCCATTACAGCGGTGACGGCGTTATCGTTGCAACCCCGACAGGGTCAACTGCGTATTCTCTTTCCGCAGGCGGCCCCATAATTGACCCTTTGTCAAGAAATATAACAATCACACCTGTATGCACACACGCTTTATCTGCAAAGCCTGTTATACTTTCATATAAAAGAGTTATAAATGTTGTTCCACAAAGCAGAGAAAATGGTGCTATCGCGGTAAGTGTTGACGGAGCGCCGGGCTTTAATCTTATGGAAGGCGATAAACTTACTCTCAAAAAATCAGAGCTTGTTACAAAACTCATACGTGTAAAAAAGACAAACTTTTACGATGTATTATATACAAAGCTTTCCGACAGGAGGTTTGATTAAATGAAGCTCAAGCGCCAATCAACTTTGCTGAAGCTTATAGACCAGTATGATATTTCCACGCAAGCAGAGTTAACAGAACATCTTAACAAATACGGATTCAACGCTACTCAGGCTACGATTTCGAGAGATATCAAGGAGCTTCGTCTTATAAAAACAATCGCAAAAAACGGAAAGAGTAAATATTCCGTTTCAAACACGGTTGCGGAAACCGGCTTTTCAGAGCGCCTTCTTACGATATTCAAAGAGAGCGTAATCTCATATGATAATGCGCAAAACATTGTTGTTATAAAAACAATGCCCGGGCTTGCCTCTGCGGCATGTTATGCAATAGATTCAATGAACGCGGAAGATATAGTCGGGACTCTTGCGGGCGATGATACAGGTTTTTTGCTTATGCGTGATACCGAAACTGCATGTAAGTTCTGCAAAAAACTGGGTGAAATGCTTTTATAGATAAACGGAGTGGTGTTATATGTTAAAGCTTCTCCACATAGAAAATATTGCGGTTATTGAGCGCTGTGATATTGAATTTCAGCGTGGGTTTAATGTTCTTACGGGAGAGACAGGCGCCGGTAAATCTATTTTGATTGATGCAATAGGCGCAGTGCTTGGCAGCAGAACAACTCGTGATATAGTAAGGAGCGGTGAGAAAAAAGCCTGCGTAAGCGCCGTTTTTGAAGATTGTACGGATGAGGCGTGCGACTGGCTTTCCGAAAACGGATATACTGATTCCGGAGATTCGGAAAGAACGGTCATTATCCAGCGCGAAATCCTCGCTGATGGAAAAAGCTCTGCGCGCATCAACGGAAGACCCGTTACTGCAGCAATGTTAAAGTCATTTGGTATTTTACTGATAAATATTCTTGGGCAGCATGACAGTCAGCAGCTCTTAAATCCCGAATCACACCCTGTATTTATAGACCGCTTTTGTGCAGGAAAAGAGTATGATTCATGTTTTGAAAAATACAAAGCTGTGTATTCCGAGCTTGTACAAAAATTATCAGAGCGAAAAAAGCTCGACATTGACGATGCTATGAAAGCCCGGCAGATAGAGATGCTTAATTTCCAAATTGACGAGCTTTATTCCGCCGATTTAAAGGAAAATGAAGATGAAGAGCTCACAGAGCGCAGGCGTATTATCCGGAGCAGTGCAAAGATAACGGAGCGCGTTTCAAATGCTTATTCAGCATTTTTCGGTACCGATGACAGTATGGGTATATGTAGTGCCCTTTCCATTGCTTTAAAGGCATTAGCGTCCGTTTCCGATATATCAGATAACCTTTCACGGCTTTCGGACCGGGTTTCTGAGTTGTATTATTCTGCAGAAGACATTTCGGCAGAAATAAGGTCTGTACTGGATAGTCTTGATTTTTCACAATCGGATGCAGATGCGATCGAAGCGCGTCTTGATACTATCCACAAACTTAAGAGAAAATACGGAAACTCTGTTTCTGAGATGCTGGAATATTTAAAAAAAGCAGAGGAAGAGCTTAAGCAGATTGAGTTTTCAGATGAGCTCACAGCTCAACTTGATACTGAAATAAATGCGCTGAGTGATGAAGCATACAGCCTTGCTGAAACCCTCTTTAAAATCAGAAAAGGCGCAGCTAATAGATTTGAGACACAGATTCAGAAAGAGCTTGCAGAGCTTGATATGCCAAATGCAAAATTCACAGCAGATATTAAAAAACGCGATATACTTGATATGCGCGGAATAGATAATATCGAATTTCTGCTTGCACCGAATCTTGGGGAAGCGCAGAAGCCTCTGGAGCGAATCGCCTCGGGCGGAGAGCTGTCGAGGATTATGCTCGCAATGAAGAATGTACTTGCTGAAAATGATTATGTAAACACACTTATATTTGATGAAATCGATACAGGTGTAAGCGGGCGTGCCGCACAGAAAATAGCAGAAAAGCTCTATAAGTTATCTCTGTCAAAGCAGGTGATTTGCGTTACGCATCTCGCTCAGATTTCCGCAATGTCAGATATGCACTTTAAAATTGAAAAAACAGAGCATGACGGCCGCACCTATACAAATGTCACATCCCTTGACCGCAAAGGCAGGGCAGACGAGCTTGCGCGTATAACGGGTGGAATGACAATCAGTGAAACTACTCTTAAAAACGCATCCGAAATGCTTGATTTTGCAGATGAAATGAAAAGAAAATTATCAATATAATATCTTGAAAGGAATGCAGAAGATGACAATTTTTGAAGAACTGAAGGCACGAGGGCTCATTGCCCAGATGACAAATGAAGAAAAAATTAAGGACATGCTCGAAAACGAGCGGGTAACCTTTTATATAGGTTTTGACCCTACAGCAGACAGCCTTACAGTGGGACATTTTCTTGTCCTTACTGTCATGAAGCGCCTGCAGATGGCAGGGCACAGACCTATTGCTCTGCTTGGAGGCGGAACTACTCTCGTTGGAGACCCGACAGGAAAGACGGATATGCGTAAAATGCTCACCTTGGAGCAAATTCAGGCAAACGCAGAGCGTTTTAAGAAGCAGATGAGCCGTTTCATAAAATTCGGCGACGATGATGCTATAATGGTTAATAATGCTGACTGGTTACTCAAATTGAATTATCTTGAATTCTTACGCAAAATCGGCGTTCACTTTTCTGTAAACCGTATGCTTACCGCTGAATGCTTCAAGAGTCGTCTTGAGCGTGGTCTTACATTCATTGAATTTAACTATATGCTTATGCAAAGCTATGACTATCTCAACCTCTTTGAAAAATATGGTTGCAGACTCGAGTGTGGCGGAGACGACCAGTGGGCAAACATTCTCGGCGGCACGGAGCTTATCAGGCGTATTCACGCAGAGGATTCATACGGTATGACATTTACGCTGCTCACAACAACTGAAGGCAAAAAAATGGGAAAAACAGAAAAGGGTGCCGTGTGGCTTGACCCTGAAAAAACATCTCCGTATGAATTTTATCAGTATTGGCGCAATGTACGCGATGATGATGTCATCAGATGCATGAAGATGTTGACGTTTGTACCGCTTGATGAAATTGCCGAATACGAGAAGCTGTCAGGAAGCGAGCTTAACACTGCAAAAGAGCGTCTTGCTTTTGAGATGACTCAGATGGTACACGGTGAAGAAGAAGCAAAAAAATCACAAGAAGCGGCAGTTGCGCTCTTTAAATCACAGTCAGGCGGCGGAAATATGCCGCAGACGGAAATCCCCTCATCAGAGCTTTCGGAAGGTATCCCTGTAGCTGAGCTTCTTGTCCGTTGCTCACTTACTCCGTCGCGTTCAGAGGCAAAAAGAGTAATTACACAGGGTGGATTGGAAATTAATGATGTAAAGGTATGCGACATTACAGCAAGCGTTTCACTTGATGATGTTAAAGACGGTGGAATAATGATAAAGAAAGGCAAAAAAACATATCATCGAGTAGTTGTTTCTGACTAATTAATGATAAAAACAGCGCAAGATATTTAAGTCTTGCGCTGTTTTTTAATGCAATATTTTATTATTTATATATAATGTCATAAAGCCTGTCGGAAATATTACAGAATTGAGCCAGTCCGAGTTCTTCGCCTCTTACCGTAATCTTTTGCCCTGATGAGACGAGGATATCAAGTATTTCCTCTTTTGAAACAAGAGAGCTGAATGCCGAAAAAAGACCGTTTACAAGCTGTTTTCTCCGCTGTGCGAAGGATGCTTTGACGACTTTAAAAAACAGTTCCTCTGATTTTGGCAAAACAGGGGGGACATCCCGCATTTTGAGCATTACTACAGCAGAGTTCACCTTTGGTTGCGGCTCAAAGCAGGTTGCAGGAACATCAAATAAAAACTCAGGTTCAGTATAATACTGTACATAAACTGAAAATGCACCGTAATCAGATGTACCCGGTTTTGCGCAAATACGGTCAGCAACCTCTTTCTGTATCATTGTTGTTATAGAGGAAAAAAGCTTTGAATCAATAAGCCGTGAAATGACCGGTGTTGTTATATAATAGGGAAGGTTTGCACATACTTTTGGCTTTAAACTCCCGAACTCCCGCTCGATAAGCTGCGGCAAATCACACTTTAAAATGTCACCGCTTATTACCGTTATATTCTCATACTCGGCAAGGGTTTCGTTAAGTACGGGGAGAAGGGCGCGGTCAATCTCTACAGTTACAACCTTGCCTGAACGCTTTGCAAGCTCACTTGTCAGGCTTCCGAGGCCGGGACCTATCTCCAACACGCATTCTTTATCAGACAGCCCTGAAAGCTCCGCAATCTGCTCACAAACATATCTCTCAGTAAGAAAATTCTGACCGAGTGATTTTGAAAACTTAAAGCCATGCCTTGAAAGTATTTCGCGAATACTCTTTACCGAAAATAAATCCATTTTATCCTTCTCCGAAATTTTTAATCTTTTTATATTATAACCTGTTTTTTTACCTTTCGCAACTGATTTAAATTAAGGCGGGCATCTCTAAGAAGGAGACACCCGCCTTAATTATTCACTATTCAAGAACATAAACCTTTGCTTTCCGTCTGCCAAAGCTTATACATTCATTATAAGTGTTATAAAACAAATCTATCTTATTTCCTTTGACGCCCGTATCAGCGGCAACTGCGGTACCGTAAGACCAGCTCTTTCCGTCGGCCGAGACTATATAAAGCTTTGAACCAAGGGGAATAACTTTCGGGTCTACAGCGACAAGTCCAACGCGCGCGACTTTTCCTGTTGCCGTTATCTTGTCGGAACTGCGCTCGGTTGTGTATGCAGTGGCTGTAACATTTAAGACTCTTTTGTACTTAAGCTTTTCTCCTGAAAATGTCGTGACCGTTCCGGGGTTTGAAACCTTTTTTGTTCCATACTCAACGATTTGATTTACAGGTTCCTTGACAACGGTCTCACTAACAAGCTCCTTGCCTGTTACATTGCCGTTTTCAGTTTTTATCTTATATACGAGCTTATTTTTGCCTTTTACGCCCTTTTGAACTACTCGTTCTTTACCTGCTTCAAGAGAAGCTGATGCACGCCGTGTCTTTTTAAAGTCAATATCCTTATGCTCCTCTGATGTGGAATAGGAAACACGGGTTATACTGACTGACATGCCATCTGTTACAGGTGAATCTGCGGGGAGTGAAAGAACATCGTGCTCCGATAGCTCTATACCGTTATTTAAAAGTAATGATGAAACATCTCTTTCATTTTCGGCAAGGAGAACTTTGGAAGATGTTCCGATGTTTACGGTGACTTCCTTTTTACGGTGTATGCGTATTTTTGCAATACCGCCTACAGGCTTATCCGGCATTTCGACATAGTCATTTGCGTCAAGCGAGATTCCCATTTCATTAAGAGCATCGCTGCAGCATGTAACACTGCTGTTTAAAACAGAAACATTGTCACCGTCATAAACAATAAATGTGTTCATAGACGAAAGGGAAGCTGCTATACAAAACACAGTAATTACACAAACGAGGGAAATAATAACCGGTCTGCGTGAAAGCAGAGATATAAACATATGTGGTATACTTCGAACTTTTGCTGACATAAATTGCCTCCTTGTAAATGTGTGAAAACAAGCTGTTACAAGTATATGTCAAAATTTGTATCAGGATTACAATAACTCCCAAAATTGTTTCACACATTGTTGTTATTGTAACCTATTGTAACCTTTTTGTCAAGCTCTTATAAGTAAAAAGTTTAAATCAACAGTAATTTACCCCGTATTTCAAAAGAAAAACGGGGTAAAAATTATATATCTTTAAAAATGTTTTTGTTTTTATTTGTAACTAAATATTGAAGCAATTCTGTCCTGTCATTTGGCACCTTTCCGGAAAGCACAGAATCAAGTGCAAACATGAGAATTTCTCTTATCTTTTTACCTTCGGGAATTCC
This sequence comes from Eubacteriales bacterium, assembly GCA_045649105.1. Taxonomy (GTDB): domain Bacteria; phylum Bacillota; class Clostridia; order Oscillospirales; family JAAYXM01; genus JAZRPG01. The sequence continues at coordinate 77,423 of JAZRPG010000027.1, read as the reverse complement.
CAGCTTCATCAAATCGTTGCCGTTGATTTCAAGCTCCTCGATTCTTAGCGGTGGCGGATTTTTAATTATCGTCTCCATTGTATCGCATATTGATTTTAAATCTATGTTTTTTGGTTCTTTTGCAATTTTGGATTGAACAAGCATCCTTGAGTTTTCAATTCCGAATTCAGACAACATTTTTTTCAGAGATATATCATTGCAAGCAGGAGTAAAATCCCGGTTTTTGAGCAAAAATGATACGCCTGAAATTGTTTTTTTATCAAATCTGAGCTCGTGCAAAAAATTTATCGCATCGGGTAGTGGTACCAAATCAAGAAGGAGAGAAAGGCGCAGTATTAAATTCGGATGAGCACGGCCTACCGTTTCTGCAATAACATTCCATGAGTCAGATACTAAGAAATCACCGAACAGCTCCTTAAAAATCTGCCTACATTTAATCAATATATCCGAAACATTAGCTCCGCAAAGAATCCCGGACAGTTCACTGTTGATTCGCTCCCTTGCAATATATTGCAGAAGTCCTGCGCCGGCAAGCATTGCATCGGCTGTTTTTTCTTCTATAGAAAAACCGAGCGTAGAAGAAAATCTAAGCGCACGCATAATGCGAAGAGCGTCCTCGTCAAAGCGCTTTTCAGGGTCGCCGACGCATCTTATGACGCGCTTGCTCAGGTCTTTTTCACCATCGAATAAATCTATCATACCTCTGACAGGGGAGTAGGCCATAGCATTTATTGTAAAGTCACGACGCTTTAAGTCATTTTCTATATTTTTTGTGTAAGAAACCGAATCCGGCCGCCGGTGGTCAGTATAATCACCATCGTTACGAAATGTGGTTATCTCGCATATTTCTCCGTTTTTTACAGCAGTAACCGTTCCGTGTGCAATTCCCGTTTCTATTACTTTAAATCCGCAGAGTTGTCTTTGCACCTCCTCTGGCAGTGCAGAAGAACATACATCCCAGTCATGTGCTAAAACTCCAAGCAGGCTATCACGCACGCATCCCCCTACAACATATGCTTCAAAACCACCGGATTCGAGCAGTGAAATAATTTCCGCAACATATTGAGGTATTGAGATGTTAAGTTCCTTCATACAAAACACTCTCCGGAATAAGTATTTATGAATTTAGCGACTCATGAACTTTCAGTATTATTGCACACTCAAGGCGTTTGCGCTCTAAACGGCAAGCGTATTCATACGGTACGCTCAAATCATTGTTCATATTAAGGTTTGCCGCGCTGCATCCGCCACTGCAGTAGTATTTTGCCCAACAATTCCGGCATTCTTTGCGCGTAAACACATTCTGACCCATAAACTTCTTTGAAATGTCTTTATCCAGTGTATCTTCAAGCACATTTCCCATAAGGTACTCAGGTTTTCCGACAAACTGATGGCATGGATAAACATCTCCCTCCGGAGAGATTGCCGCATACTCATATCCGGCTCCGCATCCGCGCACTCGCTTTATTATGCATGGACCCTGATCAAGGTCAACAAGGAAGTGGAAGAATCTGAAATCCTTGCGCTCCTTCATAATTTCAGAAAGCTTATCATACTCAGCGCAAATTTTATCGAAATCTTCTTCACGCAGAGAATATGGAGATTCTGCCTCGGCGACAACCGGCTCTATGGAAAGCTCGGAAAATCCAAGGTCTGCAATGTGAAGAACATCATTTGTGAAATCAATATTATCTCTTGTAAAAGTCCCTCTGACATAGTAATCGCGCGACTTGTCTCTGTTATCGACCAATTTTTTAAACTTAGGAACTATAATGTCATAGCTTCCTTTGCCGTTTGCCGCAGGTCTTACAGCGTCGTTTACCTCAGGTCTGCCATCGAGAGAGAGAACGACATTTGACATTTCGCGATTGATGTATTCTATAATCTCATCATTTAAAAGCACACCGTTGGTTGTAAGTGTAAAGCGAAAATGCTTTCCATGTATTTTTGCCTGTTCCTTTGCATATTCGACAGTTTTACGAACGGTTTCAAAGCCCATGAGCGGCTCGCCACCAAAAAAGTCAATCTCTATATTACGACGTGACATTGAGCGCTTTATAACAAAGTCAATTGCCGCCTTTGCAACCTCAAATGGCATGAGTTTTCTGCCGGTTCCGAAGTCACCCGTAGAGGCAAAGCAATACTTGCATCTCAGATTGCAGTCATGCGCAATATGGAGACAAAGAGCCTTAAGCGGGGCATTTTCAGGAAGTGCTCCTTTTATATCGATATAGTCATCGTCCGCAAACAGCATTCCTTCTTTATAGAGGTTATATAGCTCATCATAAGCACTTTTTATCTCATCATGGCTGTATGATGTCAGTTTTTTGAAAATATTTTCAGGACAGGCCGAATCAAGAGGCGGCTCTAATATGTTCAACACATCATATGCACAGTTTGAGAGGGCATGTACAGCTCCGCTGTTTACATCAACGGCGATATTGTAACCGCCAAGAGAGTATGTATGTATCATTAAAAATCCTCCATGATATAAGACTAATTAAAACGGACTGTCGCAAAGCAACAATCCGTTTCATGTCTGAACAGAAAATTAGTCTTTATTCCGCTCACATTTCTGGTTCGCAACCGTGCAAGATGTTTTGCATGCAGACTGGCATGATGTCTGGCACTCTCCGCAACCGCCATGAGCTGCGCTCTTCTTTAAAACAGCTTTACTGATTGTCTTAATGTGTTCCATTGTAAATTTTCCTTTCGTAGATAAGATGTTTTTATCTCAGCGCCTGCGTTTTTTACCGCAGGCAGCGAGCATACCTGAAAATACAGAGCCAAACAAGCACGCAAGAAATACCCCTAGGGAAGCGCTGCCCGGCATTAATCTTCCAAAAAATATAGCACCCGTAAGATAAAGTGCCGCAAAAAAGATTAAGCCTTGAAGTAATGCAGAAAGAATAGCTCTCCCGAATTTTTTGGCAGAAATAAAACTTGCAAAAAATGCACCAATAAATGCACTGATGTACGCAACAGCTTCAACAGCGGAAGCGGGGAGCGTCTCGGCAGAAATAAGCATAGCTGTCACAAAGGACAACACAATGCTTAAAATGAGGCCGAATGCACAATATACCAAAAATAAAATCGGTGCAGGTGATGTAGCTCTGACGGAATCCTCTTTTTTGTTCATTTTTAATCCACCCCCGAAAAATATCTGTTATATTAATATTCGGCAGGGGTAAGATTAATGCGAAATTAATCAGAATGATTATTCGGCGTCTTCAGATTCCTTCTCCGGAGCTTTTTCAGCAGCTTTTTCAACACTGCTTATTGCCCATTTTTTAAATACCAATTTATTTTTGTCTGTGCTTGTCTCGAGGAAAATCTCATCGTCCTTAACCTTGACAATGCGACCTATGATACCTCCGATTGTAACAACCTTGTCGCCGACCTTCAGAGAATCACGCATCTGAGCGGTTTCCTTTTTTCTCTTATTCTCAGGACGAATGAGGAAAAAGTAAAACACAAGCACCATGATAACTATCGGCGCAAACTGTATAATACCGGAAGCCGCATACCAGGGAAGAGGTTCACCATTAGCTGCGTCACCGGCAACCTCCGGAGCTGCAAAAGCCATTGGAAGCATTGACAAAAGAACCATAACTACTGCAATAAATGAAAGAATACGTTTTTTGTTCATTGGGTACATCCTCTCAATGTCAATATTTTTCGTGTGATATGACATACAAAATCACATACATATATATTACCAGTATTTAGGTTAAAATGCAATAGCCAAGAAGAAATTTACAATTTAATAAGTTGCCTTATAAATATCTACATCGGTGTAATAAAAATTGATTATCTCTTCTGCCGTTTTTCCCGCCAGTGCAAGTGCCTTTGCACCGTTCTGACTCATACCGACATTATGTCCCCAGCCTGTTCCGGATACTCTGAATACAGTGGGGCCGGACGTCGCGGATGTTCTTGAATCCTCACCAAAGGTGGTTTTACCCGTTGCCGTTATTATCGAGATGTTTTTATCAGTAAGGCGCGATACTATGCCACCATTTCCGACGGCAAATACCGTATCAAACATAAGGTCTACACTGCCACCGCCATTAATATACAGTTTTTTTGAAGCGTCAGAGCCCGCTCCTGTTTTTGTTACGGTATATCTCTGGCTGTGTGTATACTTTTTATATGTTGAGCTGTAAAGTATTGTTCTTGCGCGTTCTTTGGAAAAATTCATCACCTTTCCGTTGATATCTACAACTGTAAGTGTCTTTACATTACCCATTGCAGTAAATTCTTTTACATACATGTCTGCAATAAGGCCACACTCATATCCTTTTGAATTAAGTATATATGTGAGCTCCTGCGGAGAATAATCATATGACCATCTTCCGTTTATTGAGCTGTCCAAATCCTCATTCGAGTCATAAACACCTCTGAGGTAGGGGAGTGCTGCAGACCATACATTTTCGGAATCCTCCGTGGCACCGCCGTCGGATGAGTGAAAAACTGCATTTATCGGCTTTCCGTCATACAGTATATATGCTCCGTATGTTTCGTCTACTGCACGGTTTGAGTTTTCCGTAGCAGAGCCTGCGCCGCTATAGACCTGACAGTCGGTAGTAGCGCATACATCAAAATCCTTCCCGTGTTTTCCGTAATTATAAAGTGCATATGTTCTCGCGCACATTGCCTGTGCCTTAAGTGCCTCAATAGGCCATTTGGGCGACATTTCATACGGAATTACACCCATTACATACTGCTGCATGGGAACGAAGTTTATGACAGATATGTTTCCCGTGTCGCGTATATACTGAAAACCACCGTAATATTTATAGCCCTTAAACCAAGTAAGAGGCATAGAGACCTCGCCGAGAGACGGGTACACACCAAGGCTTGTCTTGTTGTCGTATTCAAAGAAAATTGTTCCGTCAGAGGTATCAACAACCGTTACACACTGTGCAGAAGCACCGACAACACTTGTCGTTCCTACACTGAGATACTTCATTGTGTCAGGAAGAGCCTCTGTCAATGAGGCGTACGAACCGATACGGATTCTGTATGTATTTGCCGAAACGGCGACAAACGCCGGAATACCTTGCATTTTCAGAGAAGAGGCCATAGATTTTGCCTCGTCCTGCGTGCTGTACGATGTGTCAAGCTGGAGATGATATGCACCGATAAATTTGCTACCGGAAGGCTGTCCGGACTCGTAAAAAACACCATCATAATAGTACATATTCATATCCTTAAGCATGCTTATGCGATTTTTGTCGGATATGGAAAACTGTGAAATAAAGTTATGCGTAGAGTCAAAAAAGCCAAATCTATAGCCGAGCCCGTCAATATTTTGCAAATTTGCGGACGGGAGCGCATTTTTGTTGTAATAAAGACCGACACGAACTGTCGGGTTTGCATCAGGCGCTGCATGTGCCGCAAGAATAAAAAATGTAGATATAACAAAAGCGATTAATAGCTTTTTCAACTTGCACATATCCTTTCTTTATGAAATTTATATTCTTTTGTCGAATTTTCCTGAGTAAGTTTCTCTGAACGCATCAAACTCTCCCTTATCAAGGGCAGTTCTAATTCTCTCTGCGAGCTTATTATAGAAATAAAGATTATGCATTACGCACAGGCGCATAGCAAGCATTTCCTTTGCGCGTATAAGATGTCTTATATAAGCGCGTGAATATGTCCTGCAGACAGGGCAGTCGCATTCAGGATCAATCGGGAGCGGGTCATCTTTATATTTTTCATTATTTATATTAATACAGCCACATTCCGTAAAAAGATGTCCGTGTCGTGCATTTCTGGCAGGGAGGACGCAATCAAAAAAGTCAATACCGCGCGCCACACCTTCAATTATATTTGTAGGTGTGCCGACACCCATAAGATATCTCGGCTTGTCCTCGGGCATGTATGGCTCAACTGCATCTATAATCCTGTACATATCTTCGGTACTTTCTCCTACAGCAAGTCCGCCTATTGCATAACCCGGTAAATCAAGCTTGCTGATCTCGAGCATATGCTTTATTCTTAAGTCCTCATATGTTCCGCCCTGATTGATTCCAAAGAGCATCTGACCGGGGTTAACGCAGTCATCTGCGCTGTTTAGTCTTTCAAGCTCAGTTTTGCATCGCGCAAGCCAACGCGTTGTTCTCTCGCAGGAATTTTTTACATATTCATACGGTGACGGATTTTCCACACACTCGTCAAAGGCCATTGCAATATCAGAACCGAGAGCCGACTGTATCTGCATTGATATTTCAGGAGACATAAATATTTTCCGTCCGTCTATATGAGACGCAAATGTAACACCTTCTTCTTCAATATTGCGAAGAGATGCCAGTGAAAACACCTGGAACCCGCCACTGTCAGTAAGAATCGGACCGTCCCACATCATAAACTTGTGAAGCCCGCCCATTTTCTTTACAATATCCTCGCCGGGACGAAGGTGAAGATGATATGTATTGGAAAGCGCGGTTTTGCAAGATATATTTTTTAAATCAAGTGCCGAGAGTCCGCCTTTTATTGCTCCTTGAGTTGCAACATTCATAAAAACAGGCGTCTGTATCTCACCGTGAGGTGTTTTGAAAACACCTCGCCGTGCTTTTTGGGATTTTAGTTTTATTTCAAACATGGATTTTACCTCACTTAATATATGAACATTGCATCGCCGAAGCTGAAAAAACGATATTTTTCTTCTATTGCAATTTTGTATGCATTCAAAACATTAGTGCGCCCGGCAAGTGCAGAGACGAGCATTATAAGCGTACTTTCGGGGAGATGGAAATTTGTAATCAATGCATCGACAGCTTTGAATTTATAGCCCGGATAAATAAATATACTTGTATCACCAAACGGCTTTTCAATTTCTCCGCTTTCTGAAAATGCTGACTCAAGAGTTCTGCATGAAGTTGTTCCGACTGCTATAACCCTTCCGCCTGCGCGCTTCGTTTTTTCTATTATTTTTTTAGACTCTTCCGGGATTTCATAATACTCCGAATGCATTATATGGTCCCTGATATCATCTGCCTTTACCGGCCTGAATGTACCAAGCCCTACATGAAGCGTTACAAATGCAATATTTATACCTTTTTTTCTTATTGCATCAAGAAGATCATCAGTAAAATGCAGACCTGCAGTAGGTGCCGCAGAAGAGCCGATATTTTTTGAGTAAACAGTTTGGTAGCGATCCGGATTTTCAAGCCTCTCGTGTATGTATGGAGGTAGAGGCATCTGACCGATTTTTTCCAGAATCTCGAGAAAAACCCCGTCATAGAAAAACTCAACAATACGTTTTCCGTCTTCAGCTTCTTCACGGACGACAGCACGAAGAAGCCCGTTATTAAAATATATTTCCTCGCCCGGCTTTGTTTTTCTGCCGGGACGCGTCAACGTTTCCCATAAGTTTCCCGATATGTTTTTAAGAAGAAGAACCTCCACCGCACCACCGGTTTTTCTCTCGCCGAATAAGCGGGCAGGGATTACCTTTGAATCATTAAGTACAAGACAATCACCCGGTTTAAGGAAATCCAAAACATCGCAAAAGTGATGATGCGATACAACACCTGTATCTTTCTTTAAAGCAAGGAGTCTTGAAGAATCGCGCTTTTTAACAGGAGTCTGCGCAATAAGTTCCTCCGGTAACTCAAAACTAAAATCTGACTTTTTCATACTATTTTCCTTTGTATTATGTCGTTTTTTCACAGCTAAATTGTTGACATTACATGTTGCTGCGTGTTATTATTTATTAAAGTAGTTTCTTTTAATTATATTACAGCATGGCGTTTTTTTCAATATGCAATTATTTGCAGTAAACACACAAAAACGCTCTGCATAAAATATAAGGTAAAGGCAATATTTCGGAGGTTGTTATGAAAAAGTATAATGTAGGTATCATAGGATGTACCGGTATGGTAGGGCAGCGTTTTGCAACTTTGCTTGAAAACCATCCGTGGTTTGAAGTAAAAGCAATCGCCGCAAGCGGTCGCTCCGCAAATAAAACATATGAAGAAGCTCTCGGCGGAAGATGGGCAATGACAGCTCCTATTCCGGAAAAAATGAAAAAGCTCGTTGTTCTTGATGCCAAAGAGGATGTTTCAAAAATTGCCTCCATGGTCGATTTTGTTTTTTGTGCTGTAGATATGCCGAAGGATGAGCTCCGCGCACTCGAGGAGCTCTATGCAAAGGCAGAGTGCCCTGTTGTATCAAACAACAGTGCTCACAGGTGGACTCCCGATGTACCGATGATTATACCGGAGGTTAACCCTGAACACCTGGAGGTCATCTCATCGCAAAGGAAGCGTCTCGGTACAAAGCGTGGCTTCATTGCTGTCAAATCAAATTGCTCAATTCAGGGATATGTTCCTGCTCTTAACGCAATAAAGGATTTAGGAATTACCAAGGTTTTAGCCTGCACCTATCAGGCAATATCAGGTGCCGGAAAGACTTTTGAGCGCTGGCCTGAAATGGTAGATAACGTGATTCCGTATATTGGTGGCGAGGAAGAAAAGTCCGAGCGCGAACCTCTTAAGATCTGGGGAACCGTAAAAAACGGTATTATAGAGACGGCAACATCTCCGTCTATCACCGCCCAATGCATACGCGTCCCGGTTACGGACGGTCACATGGCTGCAGTATTTGCATCATTCGAGAAAAAAGCAGATATTGATGAGATCATTAACCGTTGGACTAACTACAGCGGGCGTCCGCAGGAACTCAAATTGCCTACTGCTCCTAAGCAGTTTTTACATTATTTCGCTGAGAATGACAGACCTCAGACCAAGTTTGAACGCAATTTAGAAAATGGTATGGGCGTTTCTATAGGCAGACTCCGTCCGGACAGCCAGTATGATGTAAAGTTTATATGCCTTGCACACAACACTCTCAGAGGCGCTGCGGGAGGAGCCGTATTACTCGCGGAACTTCTGTGCGCAGAGGGGTATATTGATTAATCAGAAACAGGGAGGAAAAGCTGCCATGAAGAAACCTATTTTTAAAGGCGCAAACGTTGCTATAGTTACGCCACTTACAGAGGATGGGGTTAACCTGCCTAAGCTTGGTGAGCTAATCGAATTCCAAATAAACAACGGTATAAGTGCAATAACAGTTTGCGGAACTACAGGTGAGTCCGCAACGCTTTCACATGAGGAGCATTGTCGTGTAATAGAGTATAGTGTTAAAAAGGCTGCAGGGCGCGTCCCGATTCTTGCCGGCACAGGCAGTAACGATACAGCCTATGCTCTTGAGCTCTGTAAATTTGCCGAAAGTGCCGGTGTTGACGGACTTCTTATGGTGACACCGTACTATAACAAAACAACGCAAAGTGGTCTCATCAAACACTACACATATATTGCAGACAGAGTAAAAACTCCGATTATACTGTATAATGTTCCGTCAAGGACCGGTGTTTCGTTTAAGGCCGACACCTATGCTGAGCTTGCCAAGCACGAAAATATTAACGGTGTGAAGGAGGCCAGCGGTGATTTTTCACTGATTGCTGAAACTTTAAATAAGTGCGGAGACAGTCTCTTTGTATGGTCAGGTAATGATGACCAGGTAGTTCCGCTTATGGCAATGGGCGGAATGGGAGTTATTTCCGTGTTGGCAAATATATTGCCCAATATTGTATCAAAGCTGTGCAAGCTTTGCCTTGACGGTGATTTTAAGGCTGCTACAAAACTTCAGCTTGAGCATCTGGATGTAACAAATATGCTCTTTAAAGAGGTTAATCCGATACCTGTAAAAGCCGCTATGAAGCTTATGGGTATTGATAACGGGTATTTACGCATGCCTCTCTGTGAGATGGCTCCTGAAAATGTTCAGCTTCTTAAAAAATCTATGGAAAAAGTCGGCATAAAGCTGGCTGATTAGGATGTGAAAACCAATGATAAAACTGCTTCTTTCAGGTTGTAATGGGCGCATGGGCCGTGTAATTTCCGAAATATGCCTCAAGAACCCTGAAACAAAAGTCGTCGCAGGTGTTGATATCTCTACGGAGTGTAAATTTGATTACCCTGTGTACGACAGCTTTGACAGTGTAAACGAGGATATTGATGTAGTTATAGATTTCTCAAATCCCAAAGCACTTCCGGGGCTAATCAAATTCTGCACCTCAAGAAAGCTTCCTGTCGTCATTTGCACAACCGGCCTTTCTGATGAAGACTTAAAGCTTGTTGACGAAGCCTCCGGACATATTCCCGTATTTCGCTCCGGAAATATGTCTCTTGGCATAAATGTTCTTATGATGCTCGCAAAACGAGCAGCACAAATACTTGGCGAAAACTTTGATGTGGAAATTATAGAGCGTCACCACAACCAGAAGCTTGATGCCCCCAGCGGCACTGCTATTATGATAGCTGAAGCCCTTGAAGAAGCTCTTCCTTATCAGTCTGAAAGGGTATATGACAGGCACTCAACGCGTGCAAAGCGTGCTTATAACGAGATAGGAATGCATTCATTACGCGGCGGCACAATTGTTGGTGAACACGAGGTTGTCTTTGCAGGCCGCGACGAGGTTATTGAAATAAAACACACTGCACAATCTAGAGAAGTGTTTGCTTCCGGTGCCGTTAAGGCTGCTATCTTTCTTTCAGAGATTAAGAGGGCAGGGAAGTACAGTATGAACGAGCTTGTCGCCCGTTATGTAAATCTCTGATTAAATTTGTGTAATTTGCTAAATTTTCGTTTTATTAGTTTTTTATATTGACATTTTAAGTCCGTACACAAAAAACAAAATATAGTATTAAAAAAAAGCACACATACAACAGGTGTGCTTTTTACTTGTCCATTTTACAAAGTTTACATAATCTTGTTTACATAACTTTCTGTGCATGTTAACAAAAAAGTCGCGTAACCATAAGTTACACTTGCATTTGAGGCGTTTTTGGAGTATATTTTATTTATATTGAATTATGTAAATCAGCATGGAGGAAATAATAGTGACAAACGAGCCATACATTTCTTTTATAGGCGGCGGCAATATGGCAGGCGCCATAATCGATGCGATTATCGCCGCAGGGATTGTTCCAAAAAACAACATATCCGTATATGACCCGAGTGAAAAATCCCAAGCTCTGTTTTTGTCAAAAGGCATTAATGTATGCAGCTCCAACATTGAACTTGCTCAAAAGGGCGGACTTCTTTTTCTTGCGGTTAAACCTCAAATTGTCAATTCCGTGTTATCCGAAATTTCAGGTCACATAAAAAGCGATTGTATCGTGTCTATAGCTGCCGGCATTTCAACAGAGGATATCAAATCAAAAATTCAGGCCCCGGTTCCTGTAATACGAACTCTTCCGAATACACCAATGCTTATACTTAGCGGAATGACAGTTGTGGCATCATCTGATGAAGTTCCTGATGAAATGTTTAACCTCGTACTCTCCATATTTAAAGCAGCCGGTGAAGTTCTCGTTCTTCCTGAAGATAAAATTAATGAGGCAATACCAATGTCCAGCTCAAGTCCAGCATTCTTTTTTAGGATGTTAAATGCAATGGCATTGTCCGGTGAGCGATTCGGCATACCGTATTCTGACGCATTAAAGCTTTCCGCTGTTGCTATGGAGGGCGCTTCTAAAATCGTTCTTAAAGGTGACAGAACGCCTCAGGAGCTTATACAGCAGGTTTCTTCTCCTGGCGGAACAACAGTTGCCGCGCTTAGTGCTTTTGATGAATTTGGCTTTGAAGCATTCACGGACGAATTTGTAAAACGCTGTATAGACCGCGCTTATGAGCTCGGAAACAATTTGTCCAAATAGTCATATACGCAAGTTTCCCTTCATATTTTTTTACAAGGATTTTTATATGAGGGGGATGTAGAAAGTGAAAAATGCTTTCAAAAAAACAGTACGGAATCCGCTGCAAAAAGCATCGCCTGCCATAGCGATAATGGTTATTTTTCTTCTTTGCGGAATTGTTTCCGGATGCGTCGCAATGATATACTCAAACGACGAATCCATACTGTTTCTCGATAGTTATATACAACAATACGATAAAATTTCCCGGAACGGTATCGAAGGATACTCATATTTAAAAACACTTTTTAATATGTGTAAATATCCAACATTAATTTTTCTTTTAAGCTTCACCGCACTCGGATTGCTGTGCATACCGTGCGTCGTTTTTCTAAAAGGTTTCTTTATTTCAATGTCCGTTTCTGCGATTGTTCGCACTATGAGTGCTAAGGGAATTTGGGTTGCTCTTTCTATGTTTGGAGTGCAGACATTTATCACATTGCCGTGTATTCTTATAATTTCTTCTATTGCTTTTGATTTTTCAAAAGTTTTTGCAAACGTTCTCCGTCGAAGCCCACATGGAGGCGCCGCATATCCGATAAGCATTAAGTCTTATATTATTCTTTTTTCTGCATGTATTATCATATTCTTTTTTGCCTCTCTTGCAGATATGCTGCTAACTCCGTTTTTAATTAATCTGTCTATAAATATTGTAAAATAAATCCACAGAGGTTTTTTATGAGCGATTACATAAGAGATTTTGAATTATACTTAAAAAAGAATAAACGCGCCTCAGATAACACAACTGTGTCATATTTACGCGATGTAATCAAGTTCAACGAATTTATGTACTTACGCGGAATTTCTGACATTTCAAAATGCAGCACAAATGATATTACAGGATACATTGATGCATTGGTTGAGAGTAGAAAGTCATGTGCAACCATAACAAGAGTTCTCGCCTCATTACGTTCATTTTACACTTATTTATTGGCCGAGCAGGCAATAACTCAAAATCCCATGCACAATGTAAAATCAGTTAAAAAAGAAAAAAGGCTTCCACGCGTTCTCACAAATCGTGAGGTTGATTTGTTCCTCAATCAACCGAAATCCGACACATTAAAAGGATGTCGTGATAAGGCAATGCTTGAGGTCCTGTATGCCACCGGAATTCGCGTGAGCGAGCTTATAGCGCTTAATGTTACCGATGTCAACACAACGCTTGGGTTTATAAGATGCGGAGCCGGAGCAGGGGAGCGCATGATCCCAATTTATCAGGCCGCTGTTTCCGCCATAGATGAATATCTGAAATCCGTCCGCCCGCTTTTGTTAACAAACTCCTCAGAAAAGTCTCTGTTTGTGAATCTTAATGGTGAACGAATGACAAGACAGGGATTTTGGAAAATCATCAAGCATTATCAAGAAACCGCAAAAATCACCACAGATATAACACCGCATATACTAAGACACTCGTTTGCTGCGCATCTTTTAGAAAATGGTGCAGATTTAAACTCAATTAAGGAAATGATGGGGCACTCTGATATTTCATCGACATTAGTATATGCCCAGCTCATAAAAAACAACCTCAAGAGTTCATATATAAAATTTCACCCACGCGCATAATTTCACAAAAGAATGGAGAAAAAATATGTCGTTCCTAAACAAATTTTCCGATGTTAAGATAAGCAGCGATAGTGAACCAAGAAAAAAACGAGCTTTTTTCAGATATTTCGAGTTATTATATCGCAAATTCAGCAAACTGGTTATGTTTAATATCATGTATTTAGCATGTGTTTTCCCCCTTGTTTGCGGATTCATTTACTTGGCTTGCAGTTTCTTTAATATATCTGCGCAAGTTGTTGAAAGTGTATTTTTTATACGCGCAGCTCTGTGGCTTATAAACACACTGACACCTCCGGTATTCATTGTTCTTTTCGTGATTTCGGCAATTGTTTACGGACCGTTGACAGCAGGACTAACATATGTATCAAGAAATTTAGCAGACGAAAAGCATGTATGGTTTACTGACCTGTTTACAAGATGTAAGTCTAATTTTAAGCAGGGCCTCGCTCTTGGAATTTTAGATATTGTTGCTCTACTGTGCTTTCTAATGTATCTTGCATCAGATTTTTCAGTCTTAGAAGGCGGAAGCATTATCTTTTACAAATTCATCAAAATTGTAGCAATAATTGCATTTGTAATATACTTCTGTATGCGTTTTTATACTTATACAATTTCCGTCACCTTTGAATTAAAGCTTAAAGATATACTAAAAAATTCTCTTATATTTTGCGTTTTAGGCTTTTTCAGAAACATTGTTGCGTTACTTATAATATTTGTAATAACCATTTCGTTTACATCCACACCCAAAATTGATGTCGTTTTAGTAGTCGCGCTCTTTTTCTCCTTGTGTCGCTTCTCGGTATCGTTTTCGACATATGGAATCATAAAGAAATACATGCTTGAACAAGTAACAAAAAATTGATTTTTATTTATTTTTAGTACAAAAAAGGCGATATATTTGACTTAAAATCAAAATATATCGCCTTTTATTTAATCTTCAGAATCTTTTTTAGGTTTCATGCGGGATAGGGGATTTGCCCTTGCAGCCGTCCTGAGTGCCTCACTGTCTGTATGTGTGTATATCTCTGTAGTATTTAAGTGCTCATGTCCTAAAACCTCTTGCAGAACCTTTACATCAACTCCGCTCCTGTACATTAATGTCGCAGAGGTATGGCGGAGTTTATGTACGGATATTTTCGGGTCAAGAGCTGCGTAACTGCAATATTTTTTAACAAGCCATTTGACGGTTGACGAGCTGATTCGGTTCTTTTTTTTACTGATAAACAGAGCTTTTTCGTCAGAAGCAGGAATATTAGTTATCTTTTTCCGTTCATCAAGATAGTCATTCACAGCCTCGATACATGCATCATTTAAATAGACTACGCGTTCTTTTCGTCCTTTTCCTATAACTCTGAGCATATCGCCCTTGATGTCTCCGATATTTATTCCGGTAAGCTCAGAAACACGCAATCCGCAGTTTAAAAAAAGCATAATAATACAGTAATCACGAATCTTATTTTCGCCAACTATACTTTCGAGCAATTTTACGCTTTCATCATATGTCAAATAATGCGGAAGCGTCTTATGTGATTTCGGAAACTCAAGCTCAACCATCGGATTTTCCTCAATAGCATGCGTTTTTAAAAGGTATTTAAAAAAGGAACGGAGCGATGAAACTTTTCTCGCACGCGAGGACGCTGTAAGCCCATATTCATTAATTTCGCTATTATAGAACTTCTTTTTATCGTTAGAGAGATAGTTAAAATAGTCATATACATCTGTTAGCTTGATTTTCCTTATAAACTCAATATCAATGTCACTGATATCTATGGATGCAATACCGTCATCGGGGGACATCTGAGCTAATCCGTAAAGAACTTTCATATATTTAAAAAATGTGCGCAAATCAAGCATATATTCATTAATTGTTCCGGGTGACTTGTCGTTTATCGTAACCATATAATTTGCAAACTCCCGAACAAGTGTCGGCATCTTTAATAATTCTTCACGATTCAATTTTTTCACCACACAATCTATTATAATAATATGATAACATATTTTTATCTAAATGTGTAGAGAAAAAACATAGTCTCAAAATATGTCTCAATGGTATCACAGATATATTGTGGTCTTAATAACATTTTCCCACCGCAATTCACTACCCCTAATTGAACAAAATTTTTATTTTGTTCAATTAGGTTAATATGAAATAAGATAAGTTACGAACAAATGATACCGCTCCCCTAAGTTAAAATATACAAAATAAAACAACTAGAAAATGCCTAATCATTTCTCAATGTAATTATTGGATCCAGTTTTGATGCTTTAACAGCCGGTATTACAGAAAAAATTGCACCGCATAAAATTGAAATTACTTCTGCACCGATAAATGTCCAAATACTGTATATCGATTTAACACCGATTAAATTTGAAATTGCAAGAATTCCTATCCATCCAAATAATGCTCCTGCTGTCCCCCCTATTAATGATATTATAATTGATTCTGCTAAGAAACAAAGAGAAATGTCTCTTGAGGAAGCTCCCACCGCCATACAGATTCCGATTTCCCTGTATCTTTCCGCTGTTGAGGAAAACATTGTATTCATTATCCCTATTCCGGCAACACAAAGCGAAATTGCTGCAATAGCGCTTATAATTAACGATACAAGGTTTGTAATCGTCTTTATTTCTCCAATTTTTGATGTCATATTTTCCGAAATATATGCGTTATCAAACCCTTTTCTCCTTGAAAGGAAATCTGCAAATTTTTCTCCGCTTTCCTCATCATCACCTATGCATTTTACTGCTATCTGACTTACTGAATTCTCATTTCTCGTCTCATTTACAGTCGTATATGGTATATATATAAAATCAGGAATTCCTCCGCCGAGCATTTGGTTAATTCCATCTTTTTGTGACTTTATCACACCTATAATCTCATATTTTTCCTTTTTACCACTAAAATTTACAACTATTTGCTTACCTACTACATTTACTCTTTTGTAGCTTTTCTCTGCGAGTTCATTATCAATTACTGCAACTTTTCTATTGCTTCTTATGTCAACCTCATTCGGAACTCTTCCATATAAAAGATTCACATTATAAATCTTGTCAGCCCTTGCACCAACACCAAGAATGACGGAATCCGATATTACTTTATTAAACTTTATCGCTCCGTATTGCATAACTATGGGCATGGCATCAGATATTTCACTGAAAGTTCTTTCTAACGCCTCTGCATCCTCCGCGCACAGAGGAGTTGTCTCCTCATTGAAATTTTGAGATATTGCAATACCGCTTAATCCGAGCTTTTCAATTTCCCCTATTATAACCTGTTCACCGCCTGAGCCAATCGATTCTACAAGTAATACGGAAGCGACTCCTATCATAATCGAAAGCGCGGTAAGAGCTGTCCTTATTCTCCCTCTAAGAGCATTTAATAAAGAAATTTTTAAAATATCTTTTATAAGCATTATGCGCTACTCCGAAATTTTAATTTTATCTCCGTCTTTAAGAGTTTCCGGCGGATTTAACACTACTTTATCGTTCTTCATTAAGCCTGATTTTACCTCGACTTCGTCCTCAAGCTCATACCCTACAGATATATACTTAATAGCAACATTATTGCCTTTAACTACAAAAACATATTCTCTGTTATTATCATCCTGCCTTATACATTCATATGGAATTGTAATTGCATTTTCAACTGTTTTTGATGTTATTTTGGCATTAACTGTAAGTTCCGGACGCAAGACTTTGTCGCTAGTTTCAAATTCAACTACAGCCTCTACATATGTCTCTCCATCCCCATTAATTGAAAAAGCCTGTTTAGCAACAGGATTTATTCTGCTCACTTTTCCTGCTAAAGTTTTTCCGCCGAAAGCATCTGCGCTAACCTTAACCTGTTGCCCTTCTGATATTTTAGAAGAGTGCTCCTCCGGTACCATCACCAATGCATAAAGTGAGTTAAAATCAGAAACACTTGCAAGCTTTTTTATGGGTGTAATTTCGTCTCCCGGTGTCACTCTGATGTCTGTTAGAATTCCGTCTATCGGGCTTTTTATAAGTTTTTTATCCGTTCTTACTGCTGTTGTGTCGTCGCCCGATAATATTCCGGTATTAATTCCATAATCTTTGAGAACTCTCTCAATGCCACTTGTATCCATTTGGTAATCAGAAAACGCACTTTTATCGATGAAAATTGGCTCGACCTCAATAATGGTCTCCCCTTTTTCTACATAGTCGCCTATTTTCACATGTACTTTTTTAATTACCGAAGCTCCGTTTGTATAAATATCTTTTTTATTGCCCTCTTTAATTTTGCCTCTTGCGTTGATAAAATCATAAACATTTTTTGTACCCGCCTCAACGCAGCAGACTGCAAACGGCTCTGCCTGCTGTGTATTATATGAATAAACCCACATAAAAGCTATTACTATAATTGTAGATATAATCAACAGCAAACTACGTTTCATTTGTCAGCCTCGCTCCCTTGTATAGAATATTTATCAGCTTAACGGAAAAACTGTTATAAAATTTAAATATGAGGTGTTTTTCATGAGTTATATCGCGTGCACGAGCGATTGCAAATACCAAAAAGAAGGTTCATGCTCATTGGAAAAAGCAGGTTCAAACGGTACTGCATCGGATTCAAGCTGTATTCATTATGTCCCGAAGCAAACCTCTAAATACAGCACTAATGAAATAAAAAAAGATAGTTCACACACAGATGTGTGAACTATCTTTAAAAACATTTAATTATCTGCAAGCATCAAGAACTGCCTTGCATGCTTCTGCGGATTTGCGGAACAAATCAGCCTCTTCAGCTGTTATATTAGGTACAAGCACCTTCTCGGCACCGCCGGAACCTATTACTGTCGGAAGAGACAACGCTACATCACTGACGCCAAACTCACCGTTTAAAACAGTACTTACTGTTCTTATAGTGTTACTGTCGCGAAGAAGCGACTCAACAAGTGTTGCGACACAAACAGCGATTCCGTAATATGTGGCACCCTTTCTTTTTATTATCTGGGCACCTCCAACCTTAATCTGCTCAAGAATATCAGCTTTTACCTGAGCATCAAGTTTAATGCCATTAGCGTTGCAGTAATCCTCAATACGTATTCCCGCAATATGAGTGTTACTCCATATCGGAACCTGAGAGTCTCCGTGTTCACCTATGATATAACCGTGTATATTGATGGAATCAATGCCCGTAAGTGTTGTAAGAGCACTACGGAAGCGAATTGAGTCAAGCGTAGTTCCGGATCCTAAAACCATTCCGGACGGAAGCCCTGTCCACTTCGTAATCATATATGTCAAAATATCAACAGGGTTTGCAACGACAAGGATTACACCGCCGTTATAATATTTCATAATATTATCGGTAATATCCTTTGCAATAGCTGTGTTCTTTTTCGCAAGGTCAAGACGAGTCTCGCCTACTTTTCTGTTTGCACCCGCTGTAATTACTATTACATCGCAATCCTTAACACATGAATAATCTCCTGCATAGACACTCATGGAGCCTACAAACGGAAGACCGTGTGAAATATCATCTGCCTCACCAATAGCTTTATCGAGATTTACATCAATAAGGACAAGCTCAGAGCAAACCTTTTTCAGCGCTATTGCATATGCAGATGCTGCACCAACAAATCCGGCACCAATTATAGCTACCTTAGCTTTTCTTTTTTTCATATCAAACATACCCCATATTATATTTATTAGAGCTTATTACAGACTCATTGCGTTATATTTTTGTTTTTACCAACTCAACAAGTGCTGTAAATGCTACCGGATCATTGTGAGCCATATCTGCAAGCATTTTTCTGTTAATGCTTATGTTACATTTCTTTAAACCGTTCATAAAGCGAGAATAATTGATATCATTCTGCTTTGCTGCTGCAGAAATTCTTGTTATCCAAATACGGCGGAAATCACGCTTTTTAAGCTTACGTCCGACATATGCATATGTCAGTGACTTCATAACAGCCTGATTAGCCATCTTAAAGTGTTTGGATTTTGCACCCCAATAGCCCTTTGCGAGCTTTAATATCTTTTTTCTTCTTTTGCGCGTCATCATTGCGCCTTTAACTCTAGCCATTCTAAACAGCCTCCATTTCCGTAAATTTTATTTATAAGGTACTAAACGCTTGAGTGTTGCCTCATTTGCTGCAGAAGCATACGCAGAATGACGCAGACCTCTTTTGAGTTTTGTGCTCTTCTTATTTAAGATATGACGGCGATTTGCGCGGTTTATTTTTACCTTACCGTTCTTTGTTACCTTAAATCTCTTTGATGCACCGCTGTGTGTTTTGATTTTAGGCATGATTAATTCTCCTCTCGTTTATTGTTTATCAGTTCGTTTTTGGTGGAACTTTAGAAGACAAGAACATTATCATCTGGCGACCTTCGAGCTTTGGTATTTTCTCAACATTGCAAAACTCTGCACAACCCTCAGAAAAACGCTTCAAAAGATCTGTTCCCAAGTTGGTGTGTGCAAGCTCGCGTCCTTTGAAACGGACAACAACTTTTACCTTGCAGCCTGATTTCAAAAAACGAATTGCATTATTCATTTTGACTTCAAAGTCGTGTACATCAATGCTCGGCGTCATTCGTACTTCCTTAACATCTATGACGCGCTGATTTTTCCGCGCTTCCTTTTCTCTCTTATCCTGCTCGAATTTAAACTTTCCATAGTCCATGATTCGGCACACCGGAGGAACTGCCTGCGGAGCGATTTTTACAAGGTCAAGACCACTCTCCTCCGCCATTCTGTTGGCTTCTCCGATAGGAACCACGCCTACCTGCTGTCCTTCGGCATCGATAAGACGAACCTCTTTGTCGCGGATTTCCTCATTGATTTGATGTTCTAACTTGCTGATACTAAAGCACCTCCAAAACTAAAGAGCGCAAGCAACAAATGCCCGCGCTCAACAATTCTGAAATGCAATCGGCAATACGCCGAAAACAAAAAAGACAATGTTTACCTCTTTACATAGCTGGAGGTGAGGGCGGGATGTGCCCTGCTTTATTCTAACGTATAATAGTATATCACTTAAATTTCTAAAAGTCAACCAAAATATAGCTATTATATGAATTTTTACAAAAATATTTTTTTATAAAAATTTTTCTATTGATTTATTCAAATTAAAGAGGTATCCTAATTATATAAAGAAAGGTGTGATAATAATGGACAAAGATTTTAGCGCAAATATCGTAACACTTACAGATGAAGAGAATATTGAGCATGAATTTGAGCATCTTGATACTATAGAGCTTAATTCAAACATTTATCTCGCATTTGTCGAGGCAGGAATTCCTGAAGATTCTGAGGAGGCTACAGAGATTATAATTTTGCGCCTCGATAAGGATGAAAACGGAGAGGAAATATTATCCACACTGGATAATGAAGAAGAGCTCGAAACCGTATACAACGCCTTTATGGAAGAAGCTCTCGAGGAAGACGAATAGTCTTTTGCGGACATGCTCCGTATTGTAATTGATAAAACGAGTATGTTATAATCTATTCAAAGTTTAAGTAAGGGGACTTCCCTGCGCTGTGCGTGATGTGTCTTTTTAAACCCACATTATTAATACGGGACTCTAACTTCTCAAAAGGATAGCAGGCCTCCCGGCATGTTTTCTGCGTACCGGATGTTGGAAGCTGTGAATTTTGGGAGAGGAAACCCACCTGCACATGTGCAGGTTATAAATTGGCACACACGGCAGATGCGGGGAAATTTTTATAAAAATGATTTTTAAACGACTTGAAATGCTTATCGGAGAAGACGCTTTAAAAAAGCTGTCCGGCAAGCACATAATGATTTTTGGTGTCGGAGGCGTCGGAGGATATGCCGCTGAAGCTGTTGTGCGCTCCGGAGTGGGCACCATAACGGTTGTTGATTTTGATTTTGTGCAGGACACAAATATAAACAGACAACTTTGTGCATTATCTAGCACTTTAGGAAAAGAGAAGGCGCTCGTCACCGCGCAGCGGCTTCTTGACATAAACCCGAATCTTAATGTTTTCCCTATGTGTGAGCGATATACCCACGAAAACAGCGAGATGTTTTTCTCAAAAAATCCGCATTACATAATTGATGCTATAGACACTGTGACAGATAAGGTAGATTTGATTTGCGAGGCAAAGAAGCGAAACATTCCGATTATTTCTGCAATGGGCGCCGGAAACAAGCTTGACGGTGGCGCCTTTAAGGTTGCAGACATTTCTAAAACAACCACCTGTCCTCTGGCACGCGTCATAAGAAAAGAACTTAAGTCCCGCGGCATTTACAGCTTAAAAACTGTGTATTCGGACGAATTACCTGTTGTAAAAACCAGAACTCCCGGAAGCGCTGTCTGGACAGTTGGTTGCGCAGGCCTGATGCTTGCCGGCGAAGTAATCCGCGATTTAATAAAGGATTAAAATTAAATTACTGAAAAAACACCGTATATCCGCTTTCTATAGTGCAGATATACGGTGTTTTTATGCTTATTTATTTTTTAGTTGCATCAAATTTTGACTTTACAAGACGAATAACATCTGAGATTTTTGCTCCGCTCTCCAATAATTCTGAAAACTCTGATATTTCCTTATATTCAACAGAGTTTTCCTCAAGCTTTGAAATCTCCGTCATTACCTCTTTTGCAGACATTCCCGCAATTCCGTCATCCGCAAACTTCAGTGCCGCTGCATATGCAGCATACAAGGCAATCGGCTTTACACCGGCTTCGAGACATGATCGGATAGCTCCCACCACCCGGTCTCCCGGAGAGAGCTTGCGGCGCAAGTCACGGCCAACCCTGAAGACCGTATCTCCTAACTTCTTATTCGTAAATCTGTAAAGAAGGTCCTCAACATGCTCGTAAAGCTCTTTAAAAGGTACACCGTATCTGATAGAAAGCGCGAGAGCGGATTCTGTCATCGCGCGCAATGCAAGAACCTCAGTTTCCGGGTCCTCAATCGCTTGCCAAATATACTCATAGCCCTTAAGATTTCCGAGATAAGCCGTCAGAGAATGCCCCATATTATGTATAAAAAGCTTTCTTTCAATATAGAGTCCGAAAGGCGCATATGCTGACATATTTGAAATTTTCGGAAGCTCGCCTTTGAATCCGTCTCTGTCAACAATAAGATTGCAGAACGGCTCAACACAAACACGCAAAATATCATTCTTTGTCATCTCAGGTGTCTGAATCGGAACCATGCGTCCGATAGAAGCCTCGACCGTTCCGATAAGTTCATCAAAAAGCTTTTTTTCATCTTCTTCAAGAAGCTCTTTTACCGACTTTGCGAGGAATTTGTCCGCATCAATCATATTTTCACATATTATTATGTTAAACGGGACCATATTGCCGTTTTTCCAACGTTTCTGCAAACCTGCAGCAATATTTGAGACTATTCGAGGCAGTATATTTACTCCTACGGCTGTTGCCATTACATCTGCACATGCGATAGCATCCGTTACCGCATCTATATCCATTCCGTCAATTCCGCAGACATTTTTAACTATTACTTCTTCATTCTTTTCATTTGAAAGAATCTCAACTGTATATTCACGGCGATTATTTAATTCACCGATGATTTCCTTATTTACATCTATAAACGATACAGCATATCCTGACTGCGAAAACAGTTGTCCGATAAAACCTCGACCTATATTCCCTGCTCCGTACATTATCGCTTTCATTTGTCTTTTTCTCCTTATAACAAGATTTCAATAAACTCAGAAGAAGTCAAATTGCCAAAAAAAGTGCTTAAATCAAAGGTATCAATAACGCTTATAATATCCTCATATCTGTGGCGTTTGCCACATAAAGCCTTGGTCAATAAAGTAGTATCGGCCACACCAAAAAAATCACCGTAGAAATGAGCATCGGTGATAATTCCGTCACTGACAGAAAGGCAGGCCTCTATCATTCCGCATACGAAACGCTTTTTCTTGGTAAATGTGTATTTGGGAGAGTATCCGAAATTCCACTCCCATGTTCTGTATTTTCCATCCGCAAGCACGGCAGCACATTTTATATCATTATCAGAAGGCTCATAATTACATGCCCCGTAAATTTTCTTAATTTCTTTGCCAATAAGATGAATAAGTTCATCAACGCATATGTCGCGTCCCAAAAGCTCACTGACATTTGCGACCCGCGATACAACTGACTTTATGCCCTTGCTTTGAATCTTTGTCGGATCAGGCTTGAGAGCCTTTCCGAGAATCGTCATATCAGCATTAAAAAGAAGCGTTCCATGGTGAAGCAGTCTTCCGTCAACTACAGTCTGCGCATTTCCGGATATTTTCCTTCCGGCTGATACAATATCATTTCTGCCCGACATCTCAGCTCGAAGACCTAAAGTATGAAGTGCATTAATCACCGGCTCTGCGAACCGCGAGAAATCACACTCCCATTTATCTGAGGCATTTGTGATATATGTGAAATTGACATTTCCCATATCATGGTATACTGCGCCGCCGCCGGTAATCCGGCGGACGACGCGTATATCATTTTCCTTTACAAAATCAACATCAATCTCAGATAATGTATTCTGGTTTTTTCCGACAACAATCGTATTATCGTTTTGCCAGAGCATAAATACATCGTCTGTTCTGTCCTTCAGGAAATGCTCTTCTAGAGCGAGATTAAAGTAACAGTCGAAACTTTTGCTTACTACAAAAATCATACTCCGAGTTTTGAACGGCGGAGTTCCTCATTTTCAGAGAAGTTGCCCTTCGGTGTATATCCTGCGATAGGCATGATGCGCTGGTGGATTGCATCAATTATCCAGTCAGCCTGCGGGAAGAAGTCTGCATCAAGCTCATAGCACGGAGTTATCCAGTTGCGTGCGCCGACTGTTGCAACCGGAGCATCAAGATAATCAAAGCATGTTGATGTGATTGTCTGTGCCATATCCTTGATGATAGAGCCGCGTGCACAAGCATCACTTGCTATAACAAGCCTGCCCGTCTTCTTTACAGACTCGATTACCTTATCATAGTTAAACGGAACTATGCTTCGTGCATCAATAACTTCAGCAGAAATGTTATACTTCTCCTTGAGTATCTTTGCAGCCTCAATTGCACGGTAAAGTGTAGCTCCGATCGTGAGAATTGTAACATCACTACCTGTAATCTTGACATCCGGCTCACCAATCGGAATCTCATAGTAGCCCTCCGGAACTCCGCCTTCGTGGAACTGCTCGCCGACATCATAAATTCTCTGGCTTTCAAAGAAGATAACCGGATCTGTTCCGTTTAACGCTGCGTTCATGAGTCCCTTTGCATCGTACGGTGTTGTCGGGAATACGCACTTAAGACCGGGTACATGCGCAATCATTGAAGACCAGTCCTGAGAGTGCTGTGCGCCATTCTTTGAACCGACAGAAATACGGAGAACAACCGGCATTTTGAGGATTCCTGCGCTCATTGACTGCCACTTTGCAAGCTGGTTAAACACTTCATCGCCTGCACGTCCGAGGAAGTCGCAGTACATAAGCTCAACGATAGCACGGCCGCCGGACATTGCGTAACCTACTGCACTACCAACAATAGCAGCTTCGGAAATTGGTGAGTTGAAGAAACGGTGATACGGAATAGCTTCTGTAAGACCACGGTATACAGCAAATGCGCCACCCCAGTCACGGTTGTCTTCACCGTATGCAACGAGAGTCGGATCTTCATAGAACTTATCGATAATAGCCTCGAAGAGACCATCACGAAGCTGGTAAACCTTATTCTTTGAAACAGGCTTGCCATTTGCATCAAAAGCAAAACGCTCTTTCTTTGCAATCTGCATTACACGCGGATTTTCTTCCTTCGGCATAAGAACATCAGGCTTTCTGTCCTCCATCTTCTCTACCTTGAGGTTAGAGAACATAAGCTTTTCAATCATATCGGGCTCTTTCTTAAGGTCCATGCGCGGAGATACGCTGTCATCAACAGCAAGAGCACAAGCGCGTGTAATGAGGTCCTTAACATCGGCAAGAATTGCATCAAACTCTTCCTTTGTTGCAATCTTTGCATCAATGAGCTTTGCACTGTATGCCTTGAGAACATCCTGCTCAATCCATGCATCGATTTCTTCCTGTGTACGATAGCTTGATGCATCAGACGGAGAGTGACCCGTGACACGATATGTAAGAACATCAAGAAGAACCGGA
Source organism: Eubacteriales bacterium (assembly GCA_045649105.1). Classification (GTDB taxonomy): domain Bacteria; phylum Bacillota; class Clostridia; order Oscillospirales; family JAAYXM01; genus JAZRPG01. The sequence continues at coordinate 51,989 of JAZRPG010000027.1, read as the reverse complement.
CCATCGCCGTTCTCAAGAATTTCTTTCTTTCTGCGCATTGCATCAATAACTGCAAGCGGATTGTAACCGTCAACACGCTCTGCGTGCATCTGTGTCGGGCTGAATCCTGCACCAAGGCGAGCCGGCATACCGTATGCCATTGTTTCGCCGAAGGTCTGACCGCCCATACCATACATATTGTCAAAGATATTAAAGAGAACCGGGAGACCGCTGTTGTGGCTTTCATCCCAGAGCTGCTTGATCTGGTCCATAGCAGACATATTGAGTGCTTCAAGAACAGGTCCGCAACCGAGAGAAGCGTCACCGATGTTACATACAACGATACCCTTCTTATCATTTACTTTCTTGTAGAGCGAACCACCGAGAGCGATTGTTGCAGAACCGCCAACGATAGCGTTGTTCGGGTAAATGCCGAACGGAGTGAAAAATGCGTGCATCGAACCGCCAAGTCCGCGGTTAAATCCTGTTGTACGTGCAAAAATTTCAGCAAGAGCACCGTATACAAGGAAGTCGATAGCGAGAGACTTTACGTCTTTCTTGTCATACTTTCTTCCCTCAACAACACGGAGAATGTCGCCATCAAAGAACTCAGACATAATCTTGTAAAGCTCATCATCAGAAAGCTTCTCTATGCAAGAAAGACCTTTTGCAAGAATTTCGCCGTGGCTTCTGTGTGAACCAAAGATGTAGTCATCAACACCGAGAAGGTATGCCTGACCTACAGCTGATGCTTCCTGACCTGTAGAAAGGTGAGCCGGGCCGGGGTTTGAATAATCAACGCCGTTGTAGTGGTTCGTTGTCTTGATTTGGTAGAGCATGGTTTCAAACTCACGGATGATTGCCATATCGCGGTAAATACGCATAAAATCAGCCTTAGAGTAGATCTTGCTCTCTTCCTTAATTGTTTTGTTGTACTGGTTTACCGGAATGTCAGTAAAGCTTATAAAACTGCTTTTTCTGACTTCATTCGGATCAAGAAATTGTGATTTAGGCATTGTTTTTACTCCTTCTTTCTTACTTCATTTTGAATATTGCTTCACGTACAATTTCACATACTGTCGGGTGCGGGAATACGAGTTCCTTAACATCAGATACGCGCAGTTCACATTCAATCATCATTGCCGCAGAGAAAATTATCTCCGAAACGTATGAGCCTATCATGTGAATTCCGATTATTTTACCGGTTTTCTCCTCAACAATAACTTTGCATATGCCGTCATAATCAGTGTTTTCTGCCATGTACCTTCCGCTATACATCATGCTGACGGTAGATTTCTTATAAGCTATTCCCTTTGCTTTTGCACTCTCCTCAGTTTCACCTACTCCGGCAACCTCAGGATTTGTGTATATAACAGCAGGAATTGCATTGTAACGCATATGGTCACGCTTTCCGACCATATGATTTACGCATACCTCAGCCTCGCGATATGCTGTATGTGCAAGCATTGATTTTCCGTTGACATCGCCTGCTGCGTAAACATCAGGAACATTTGTACGGCCATAATCATCTGTCACAATTGCACCGCGAACGGTTTCAACTCCGATAGACTCAAGGCCGATTCCCTTTGTAGAAGCAGCTCTGCCTATTGAAACGAGAACCTTATCAGCTTCGAGTATAATGCTCTTTCCGTCTTTTTCATATACGACTGTTCCGTCGCCGAGCGCTGTAACCTTTGCTCCAAGCTCAAAAGTTACACCCATACTTGTATATCTCTTTAAAAGAACTGTTGAAATCTCACGGTCAGTAGGACCTGCAATGCTCGGAAGCATTTCAATAACAGTTACCTTGCTTCCTATTGAATTAAAGTATGATGCCATCTCAAGACCGATCACACCACCGCCGATGACAGCAAGACGTTCAGGAACTTCCTCCATATCAAGTATCTCACGGTTTGTAAGTGCAAAACCTGACAAAAGCGCCTCGGAGAGACCTGGAATCGGCGGAATTGTCGGACGTGAGCCTGTCGCTACAAGGAGTTTTTTACCCGTATAAACTTCATCACCAACGCGAACATTAAATCCGTCAGTTTTTCCCTCTATAACGCCTTCGCCTTCAACAATCTTAACCTTGCCTGCATTAAGAGCTGACTTAATACCTGCTACAAGCTTTGAACGAACTTCGTTCTTACGTGCAACAACCGCCTTGTGGTCCAACGTCACATTCTTTGCATTTATGCCGAACTTGTCGCCGTGCTTTGTGTGGTCATAAATCTTTGCAGAGTTCAAAAATGTCTTAGTAGGAATGCAACCCTCATTAAGGCAAACACCGCCGAGGAATCGCTTCTCAATAAGAGCTACGGTCATTCCCTCTGCAGCAGCGCGCTCAGCTGCGAGATAACCCGCAGGACCGCCTCCCAAAACAACTAAATCATACATATTTTAAATCCCCTTTCCTATTATGCACCCAAGAGCATCTCAAAGTTTTCAAGTGCTTCGCACAAATCTTTAAGGAATCTTGCAGCAGGTGCTCCGTCAACTGCTCTATGGTCGAAGGTGAGTGAAAGTCCCATTGCCTGGTAAGTTGTGATCTCTCCGCCTTTTGCGCGTACCTTTGTTTCAGTTGCACAAACACCGAGAATTGCCGTCTGGGGCGGGTTGATTACCGGCGTGAAGCTCTCAATTCCGAGGCTTCCGAGATTTGTAATTGTGAAGGATGCACCCTTTAAAAGATCAGGACTGCAAGCACCGTCACGGCACATACCCGTAATGCGCTTTGATTCAGCAGAAATCTCTTTAAGTGACATCTTATTTGCGTTAAAGACAGTCGGAACCATAAGTCCGCGAGGTGTATCACAAGCAACACCGAGATGAACATTGTTGAAAAGTTTCATCTTATTGTCGATAAGGTGAGCATTGATATCTCTGTGTTTAAGAATTACACGAGATACGGCATAGAGAATCATATCGTTAAGCGTTACCTTCTCCATACCGAAGCTTTCGCCCTTTTCCTTTAATATCTTGCGATATTTGAGGATAGATGTTGCATCAAAGGATGTATTGAGAGTGAGCTGAGCCATCTCTGTAAGTGATGCAGACATTGACTTTGCAATAACCTTACGGATATTTGTCATCGGGACTTCCTCGAAGTCTGCAACCGGGGCTGACTGTGCTGCAGTTGCTTCTGAAGTTGTGACAGGAGCCTCTGCTGTTGCAGCTGCAGCAATGTCAGCAGTTGTAACTCTGCCTCCAAGTCCTGTTCCTGCAATGCCTTTGCCAAGAGCCTCTGCTGCTGCAGGAGTTACTACCTTACCTTCAGATATAAGACGCTCAACATCGCGTTCAATAATTCTGCCGTTCGGGCCTGTAGGCGTTGCAAGAGAAATATCTGCAAATGTCTTATTTGCAAGATTTTTTGCACGCGGAGAAATCTTAAGTTTGCCATCAGCGCTTGCTGTTGAAGCAACAACCTCCGTTACCGCTGCCGCCACTGTCGGAGTTGCTGCCGGTGCTGCCGCAACCGGAGCTTCCTGTGCTGCAACGGGTGAGAATGCCTGCGGATTTGCGCCTTCTTCGCCGATAACGCAAACGTTTAAAAGACATTCAACATCATCGCCCTCTTCAAAGAAGATTGCGAGCATCTTGCCTGAAAGCTTTGAAACCTCGTCAAAGCTTGCCTTGTCTGTTTCGTAGGAGAAGAGCGTATCTCCCTCTGCGACCGTGTCGCCTACCTTTTTATGCCACTTTGAAATAATACAGCTTTCTACTGACTGTCCCTGACGCGGCATTATGACCGGAGCACAGTTGCCGGGATCAACCGGAGCTACAGGAGCTGTTGCGACCGGTGCAGATGCTGCTGCAGCGGCCGGAGCTGTAGTAGGTGCAGGGACCGCTTCTGCTGATGCACCCTTCGGATTAAACTCAGCTGTGCTTTCACCGTCGTTACCGATAACACAAACGTTTAAAAGGCATTCTACATCGTCTCCCTCCTCAAAGAAGATGTCGAGCATCTTGCCGGAGACCTTTGAAACCTCATCAAAGCTTGCCTTGTCCGTTTCATATGAGAAGAGCATATCGCCTTCCGCGACCGTGTCTCCTACCTTTTTATGCCACTTTGATATGATGCAGCTTTCTACTGACTGTCCCTGACGCGGCATTATGACCGGAGTTGCCATAATTCATTTTCCCCTTTCATTATCTGTTTTCAAGTAAAAACTTTTCTGCCTCTGCACACCAGAGACCGTTGTTGCGTGCTGTAATCTCAGCAAGCTTTGCAAAGAACGGATCTTCCTTTCCGAGCTCTGCAAAATCGTCAATAGCTGTCATCGGCATATTGATATGTGTATAAATAAGTTTCTTTCCGCCCTTGATGTTCGGAAGGTTGAGAGTTGTATCCTTTGCACTGTCGATACCGCCAACGTGAGTAATCATAACAGCCGGATTTATTCTTCCTGCTTCCATAAGAGCAAGGGACTCTCTCATATCGTCTGTATTGCCACCGGATGTACCGATATAATGAGTTGCGTTATAGTGAATATTATAGAAGTTAACCATTGCTGAAAACTCGTGATTAGTCGGGCCTGCAAAAAAGTTTGCGCAGCCATCGTATGCAAGCACAGCATCTGCAAGCTCGCAAACAGGCTTAACCGGAGCCATAATCATAACATCGTCATAACCGTGGCCGTCTGTGAGATCCATAAGATACTGCTTTGCATCTTCGCAGTTATTCGTGTTTACATATACAAGCTTAACTCCGTTCTTTGCTGCATCCTCAGGTGTGAGGAGAGCCTTTGCACGTTCAAGACGAGCGTCATCAATATCTGTGCAAACAACGAGTGCCGGCTTTCTGTCAGCGTGGACAGCATAGTCAACAGCACCGAGGCCCATCGGGCCTGCACCTGCCATTATAATTACGTTTCCACCCTCACGGATGTCCATCTCATGCGCATATGAGCCTGCCTTTGTGTGGAAAAATGCGTGATATCCTCCGACTATGCAGGACATCGGCTCAGCAAGAGAACCGTAGAAGTATGCCTCTCCGTTATAGTCGAGAAGAGCATCGGAAAGCATAACCTCAGCAGGAATGATTGCGTATGTAGCGCAACCGCCGCAATGCGGATAAGAGTATCCCGGAGCGCCAAGACTTCCTTTCCAGTTTATAGCAGGCTGGATAGAAAACTTTTGTCCTTCCTTGAACTTGTTTTTCCAGTTTGCACCAACTTCGCGGATAATACCGCAGAATTCGTGGCCAATGATTATCGGGTTCTCAGATACATTATCAGGAACGCGCTTATGGTCTCCTCCCTGAAGAGCTGCCTTATAGCTTGACATACAAACGCTGTCAGTAACTATTTCAGCAAGTATCTCATCCTTTCCAATTTCAGGAAGCTCGAATTCCTCAAGCCTTAAATCCTGCTTTCCGTAAAGTCTCAATGCTTTTGTTTTCACGTTATTTCTCCTTTCTGATTTTACAGTACCTGAGCTCCGCAGTCCTCAAAAAATTCGCGAAGCCCTTCCGGCGCATCATCATCACAGATGAGGATATCTATATCATTCGGCCGCGCAAATGTATACGGCATCGTTCTTCCTATTTTACTGCTGTCCATGAGAACGATACGCAGTGCCGCACGGCGAAGCACTTCCCTTTTAAGCTCACAATCGTGAACATTACCGCAGGAAAAACCCTGTTTTTCCGAAAAAGCAGTTGATGCAATAAAAGCAACATCAATATTTAAATTTTCAATTGCAGCACGAGCACTCGGCCCGGAAGTTGAAATACTGCCTTTATTCACTTCTCCTCCGAGAAGATTTACTCTGCAATTCTCAAGCTTCAAAAGCTCAGCAGCCACATTAAGTCCGCATGTTGATATTAAAAGCTTTTTATCAGGCATATTCTCTGCAAGCATCATAGTCGTACTGCCCGCATCAATGTAGATAGACTTATTGTTTTCTATGTACTGCATGGCTTTTTTGCAGATCTTATGTTTTTTCTCAACATTTTTCCCGAGACGCTTTGAGAACACATCTTCAACCAGCATGTTGATGGCTTTTACCGACCTTGCCCCACCATGGACACGCACGATAGAGCCTGCAAGCTCAAGTGCCTCAAGGTCACGCCTGATTGTCATTTCCGAAACATCGGGAACAAGTTTACGAAGAGATGCAAGAGAAACCTCTCTTCTTTCCTCAATAAACTCTTTTATAATACGTTGTCTTGAGTTCATATCCGCATCCTCATATGTTAGTTTCTAACAAATCAAAAGTTAATCATTCACAAAATTACACCTATACGGTATTATTATATAACAACAAAATCTTTTTTGCAATCCTTAATTTTGTATTTTTGTTAGTTTCTAACATCAAGAAACCTTCGAAGTTTCTGTACAGATACTCCGAAGGTCTCTTGTTTATTATTTCTTTATTTCTTCCCAATATTTTTCGGTAGCTGATTCCAGCTTATTCTTACCCGGAATATAATACCTCTTATTTTTAAGTTCATTTGGCAAATACTGCTGTTTTACCCAGTTGTTTTCAAAAGAGTGAGGATATTTATATGTCAATCCGCGCCCTAATTTTTCAGCTCCTGAGTAATGCGCATCTCGCAGATGTGCAGGAACGTCACCGTCGACACCGTTTTTGATATCAGACATTGCCGCATCAATAGCGCATATCGCAGAATTTGATTTTGGCGCAGTAGCAAGAAGTATCACAGCTTCAGCAAGCGGTATTCTGGCCTCGGGCATACCAAGCTGCAGAGCGCTGTCAACACAGGCTTTCACTATAGATATTGCCTGCGGATACGCAAGCCCTATATCCTCACATGCTGTGACAAGTATACGCCTACACGCCGACAGCATGCCTCCTCCCTCGAGAAGCCGAGCAAGATAATATACTGCAGCGTCAGGGTCTGAGCCGCGTATTGACTTCTGAAGCGCAGACATAGCATCAAAATGAAAATCGCCGTCTCTGTCTGCACGCATTACACTTCGCTGTGTTACGGCTTTTGTGTCTTCAAGCGAAATGCGCGCCTTGCCATCGACTATCTTTGCACTGTCAAACAGTATTTCAACAGCATTAAGGGCTTTTCTGATATCTCCGCCACAGGCACTCGCAATGTGCGAACAAACGCCATCCTCAATATCGACATTTCTGTCTATTTTATCAATAGCACGCAAAACCGCAAGTTTTACATCTCCAGGCTCAATCGGCTTGAATTCAAACACGGTAGAACGTGACAAAATCGCATTATACACATAAAAATACGGATTTTCCGTGGTGGAAGCAATTATCGTCAGCTTACCGTTCTCCATAAACTCAAGCAAAGATTGCTGCTGCTTCTTGTTGAAATACTGAATCTCATCAATATACAGCAGAATCCCGTTAGGAGTCATCAGTGTATCAAGCCTTGCAACAATGTCCTTAATATCGCTGATTGATGCCGTCGTAGCATTGAGCTTATAAAATTCACGCGATGTATGTTTTGCAATTATCCCTGCAACAGTCGTTTTCCCAACGCCGCTGGGGCCAAAAAACAGCATGTTCGGTATTTGGCCGGTAAGAATTATTCGGCGCAGTATTCCATTCTCGCCCAGTATATGCCTTTGCCCAAAAACATCATCAATAGTCTCGGGGCGAATTCTGTCTGCAAGCGGTCTATACATACAGCGCCTCCTGTTTTTAATAGAGCGGGTACTTATCGCAAAGTGCCTTTACGCAACTGCAAATATAATCCTTCTTCGTATCAAACGCCGTTGCTGTAAGGTGTATAAGTCTTGCAATTTCTGCCATATCAGTCTCACCAAGACCACGGCTCGTAACAGCAGGAGTACCGATTCTGACGCCACTTGTAACGAACGGACTCTCAGGGTCATTCGGAATTGTATTCTTATTAAGTGTAATTCCAACCTCATCGAGTCTATGCTCAAGCTCCTTGCCCGTGAGTGAAAACTTTCTTAAATCAACAAGCATAAGGTGATTATCCGTACCGCCGGATACAAGGTCAAAACCACACTGCATGAGAGAGTTTGCAAGAACGGAAGCATTGCTGAGCACTTGCTTCTGATATGTAACGAATTCAGGCTTCAGCGCCTCGCCGAAGCAAACCGCCTTTCCTGCAATGACATGCATAAGCGGTCCGCCCATAGTACCCGGGAATACCGCTTTGTCAATCTTTTTTGCAAGCTCCTCTTTGCAAAGAATTATACCGCCGCGAGGACCGCGAAGCGTCTTATGTGTTGTAGTCGTCACAACATCAGCATACGGCACAGGACTCGGATGAAGACCTGCCGCAACAAGACCTGCTATGTGCGCCATATCTACAACAAAATATGCACCTACAGATTTTGCAATATTTGCAAATCGCTCAAAATCAATGACTCTCGGATATGCAGATGCGCCGGCAATTATCATCTTCGGCTTGCACTCATTTGCAAGTGCCTCAACCTTATCATAATCTATAAGATGTGTTTCAGGGTCCACTCCGTATGACACTATGTTGTAATACGAACCGGATATATTAACAGGGCTTCCGTGTGTAAGATGTCCGCCCTCGCTGAGATTCATACCCATTACCGTATCACCGGGCTTTACGAGCGCAAAATATACCGCCATATTAGCCGAAGCGCCACTGTGAGGCTGTACATTTGCGTGCTCAGCACCGAAAAGCTCCTTCACACGTTCAATTGCAAGTCTTTCTACAACATCAACACACTCACATCCGCCGTAGTAGCGCTTCCCGGGAAGACCCTCGGCGTACTTATTTGTAAGAACTGTACCTACAGCCGCAAGGACAGCAGGGCTTACAAAGTTTTCAGAAGCAATAAGCTCAATATTTCCGCGCTGTCTCTTATACTCAGATTCAATAGCATTCCCAAGCTCGGGGTCGTAGTTTTTAAGAAACTCCATGTTTTCTACGATCATTGGACACTCTCCTTAATTTTTTTGCATTTTATATATTATATAACCTTTTTGAAATAAATTCAATAGTTATACAAACACATATTAAATAAACGCTTTGCTTTTAAACCTATTGATTTTTCCCGGGCATCCTTTGCATAATAGAATATGAAACCTTTAAGGTCAGTATCGCTATCATTGTGCCGAAGAAAATGCCAAACAGCACATCTGACGCATAGTGCAGATGCAAATATATACGCGAAATCCCCACAAAGGTCGCGAGCAATACAGATACAATACCTATTGACTTATTGCCTTTCAGAAACACCACGGCACAAGAAAAGGCAGTCGCAGTGTGCATAGACGGAAAAGAAAAATCAATCAGTCTCGGCACCAGCATTACAAGGTCCATATCAACATTGCATGGCCGTACTCGCCCTATAAGGGGTTTTATAAGGTAATTCCCCCCAAAAAAACATATTGCAAGAGATATTAGCGCAATAAGACCGGTTTTTCTGTATTTCTTTGTAAAAAGCATAACAGCAATTGCCAGAAGCCAGACAAAACCACCGTCTCCGAGTTTTGTTATAAATACCATAACAGAATCGATGAAAGGTGAAGATATATTAGAGTGAATAAAATCAGATACAGCCCGGTCAAAAACAGTTACTAAACTCACTGTATAATATCTTCCCTTCTTCTCAAAAACGACAGCTTTGTTTCCGAAATAATTATCGCCAAAAAAATCATTACAAAGCCGCAGATAACTTTAAACTCAAGCACCTCTCTGCCCAGAAGTATCGAAAACATAACACCAAAAAAGGACTCAAGACTTAAAATAAGTGCAGCAGATGCCGGTCTCGTATGTCTCTGCCCGAAATTCTGAAACAAAAGCGCTGCCGCCGTACATGCAACACACAAATAAACGATGCCGAAAACTGCATCAACGGGTATCGGCGCCGGAACTCCGTCAAATATAAAAGTAGCTATCCAGAACAGAACAGCAGTTGTTGCAAACTGCAAAATTGTCATCACAACAGGGTCGTTATCTTTCAGAAATACTGATATTGAAACCATGTGAGCCGCGAAGAAAAAACCTCCCGCAAGAGTCAGCACATCACCGATACATATTGATAAGTTGTACCGCAGCGACACAAGCCCGATACCTGAAATGCACAAAATTGCGGCTGCTACATTCCAGCAATTTGGCCTTGTCCCCTTTACGAGCCAGAACAAAAACGGGACAATTATGCAATATACCGCAGTCAAAAAGGCATTCTTTCCGGGCGTTGTATGTACAATACCAAGTGTCTGTATACAATATGCAAGGAAGAGAAAAAGACCTATTATCGCGCTTTCAAAAAGCATTTTAAAAGTAATTTTTAAAAGTCTTTTCCAAAAGATACCTGCAAGCAAAACACAAGCAGAAGTAAACCGAATTGCCATAAGATAATTCGGAGATATTACATTCACAGCGTCTTTTACTGCCACAAAAGAAGTTCCCCATATAAGTGCGGCCGCAAACAGCGCAAGTTTTCCGAGTACAGTTTCCTTCTTCATTCAGATTCCTTTCAGGCAGCCTAAATAACGCTTTATAAACAGCAACTTATTTACTGTCCTTATTGCGTATTTCAGCCCTCTTGATTTTACCTCCAAGTGTCTTCGGAAGCTCATCTACAAATTCGATAATTCTTGGATATTTGTATGGAGCTGTAACTCTCTTTACATGATTCTGAAGTTCGGAAACGAGCTCATCAGAGCCTTCGTATCCCGCAGCAAGCACAACCGTTGCCTTAACAACCTGTCCGCGTATCGGGTCGGGTACCGCCGTTATTGCACATTCTACAACAGCCTTATGCTCCAGAAGCGCACTTTCAACCTCAAACGGACCAATCCTGTATCCGGAGCACTTAATAACATCATCATTTCTTCCCACAAACCAATAATACCCATTGCTATCGCACCAGGCAATATCTCCCGTATCGTATGCACCGGCTTCAATTCCTGTGTCTTTATTTCCTTCACCATTATAATAACCGCGGAAAAGACCGACAGGATAGCTTTTATCGAGATTTGTAATAGTTATTGTTCCCTCTTCGCCGCTTTCACAAGTCTCACCGTTTGAATTAAGAAGCTCGATATTATACAATGGCGAGGGTTTTCCCGTAGAGCCCGGAATAGGTTCAAACCACTGGAAATTGGCAATCAAAACCGAGGATTCACTCTGCCCGAACCCCTCATAAAGCTTCAGGCCTGTTACATCATACCATCTTTTAAACACCTCCGGATTAAGAGGCTCACCGGCGATACAACAGTGTTTTATCGATGACAAGTCATACTGCTTTACATCTTCCTGAAGCATGAATCTGAACATTGTGGGAGGTGCACAAAGTGTTGTGAGGCGATATTTTGATATTTTTTCAAGCAGCTTTTTGGGGATGAACTTGTCCATATCATAAGCAAATATTGTTGCACCGCATATCCATTGCCCGTATATCTTTCCCCAGCCAAACTTCGCCCAGCCGGAGTCAGAAATACTCATATGAAGCTTATTTTCCTCTACCTGCTGCCAATACTTTGCAGTTACTATATGTCCGAGCGGATATGAAAAATTATGGCGAACCATTTTGGGCATACCTGTTGTGCCTGATGTAAAATATATAAGCATGGTGTCCTCGGTACGGTTTGCCTCGTCACCCGTCGGACGCAAAAACACATCAGACTCCTCTTCAAGCCCCTTTTCAAAATCTATCCAGCCGTCACGCTTTCCGGCAACTACTATTTTTGTCTTTATGCTCTCTGCCTCCGGAAACGCCTGCTCTGCCTGACCTATTACAAAATTGTCATCAACGCAAACAATGGCGCTTATATTTGCAGAATTAGCTCTGTAAACAATGTCTTTTTTAGTGAGCTGAAGCGAACCGGGGATTAAAATTGCTCCTATTTTATGCAACGCCGTTGCACAAACCCAGTATTCCCACCGTCTGCGAAGGATAAGCAGAACAACGCTTCCCTTCTTTACCCCACACTTTTTAAAAAGATTTGCCGCCTTATTAGATAATTTTTTAATATCCGAAAAAGAAAACACACGCTCTTCGTCTGCGTCATTGCACCACAGAAGTGCACGTTTTTCAGGCTCCGCATCCGCCCAGGCATCAACAACATCAAATCCGAAATTAAAATTTTCAGGCACATTTACCTTGTAATTTTCTTTAAAATCTTCATACGAATCAAACTCAATTCGTGGTAAAAAACGTTTTAATAACAACATCTATCTTCCCTTCTATTCGGAAATCACCGTTAAAAACCGAGCCTTTGTATTTCCAACACAACGCTGTGCATGCGGAAGCTCGGGGTTGAAGTATATAGCATCTCCGGGACTGAGTATAATCTCTTTATTTCCGAAAACAACAGCAACCTCGCCTTCGAGTATCATATTAAACTCCTGTCCCTTATGCGATACAAGCTCAGGCTCTTTTTCCGACGGGTCTATCGTTACAAGAAGCGGCTGCATTATTTTTCCGCCAAATCTGTACGCAAGGTCCTCAAATCTATACCCTTCATATCTGTCAATTTCTTTTCCCTGCCCGCGTTTTACAATCTGATAAGTGTCGAGCTTTGCCGTTGTTCCCGTTACAATCTCCGCAAAGTCAACACCGAACTTCTGGGAAATGGCATAGATTATGCTTATCGGTATGTCCTCTCCGTTTTTTTCGTATCCGAGATATGTTTCAATATTTATTCCCAGCTCAGATGCAAGCTGTTCGACTGTGTAACCGCAGACCTCTCGAAGCTCTCGTATTCTGTTTGCAAGCTCTAAAAAGTTTTCAGACATTTAATTTTCTCCCTTCTCTAAATCACTTTGTATAAGCCGCTTAAGTGCAGATACGGCAAGACGCACAGAGCTTTCTGTATCTGTGCACTCCTCAGTCTCATAACCAAGATTTTCGCGTTCCTGATTCCATACAACATTAAAGCATGCACCGCAACGCAATCTGCGCGCTGCACCAACTACAAACAATGTAGATGATTCCATTTCACTTGCCAATGTACCGAGCCGTTTCCATGTCTCCCATCTTTGCATAAGATAGTCAGACATCGGCATATCCTGAGGCATTGTTTGCCCATAAAAGGCATCTTTACTGTGCACTACGCCTACATGATACGGAAGTGATAGCTCACGCGCGCATGCAACAAGTGCAGATGTTGCCTCAAAGTCGGCAACGGCAGGAAAAACTTCCGGTGCATATTCTCTCGTTGTTCCGTCACATCGCACAGATGCATTTGCAATAACTACATCGCCGGCTCGCACATTCTCCTGCATCCCTCCGCATGTCCCCACTCGTATTATTGTGTGGACGCCGAGCTGCGCAAGCTCTTCGATTGCAATTGCGGCAGACGGCCCTCCAATCCCCGAGGATACCGCCGAAACCTTAACGCCTGAAAGTGTGCCTGTATATATTACATACTCGCGGTTTTGCGACACAAACACCGCGTTATCGAAATGCTTTGCTATTTTTTCACACCTGCCGGGGTCTCCCGGAAGAATGCAATATTTTCCAACATCACCCGGACTGCAACCCAGATGATATTTCTGCTTGTTATTCTGAGACAGCATTTAAAATCACTCTTCCTCTTTTATAACCCGCTTTATTCTCTTCTCAATCTTATGGCGCTCAACCATAATCTCATGCTCACATCCACAGCATTTCAACTTAAAATCCATGCCTACGCGCAGAACCTTCCATTTGCTATTTCCGCACGGGTGTGTCTTTTTTAGCTCAAGAATATCGCCGATGTTTATATCCATCGGAATCCCCTCCAAGCTTTTATTATTTATGCTCTGCTATAAATTCAAGAAGTTTTTTTATCTGTCGCTCTACCTCAACGGTTGCAGGTCCGCCTTTTACGGAACGGCCGTCAACGCAGGTGTTCATGTCGAGGGCGTCATATACATCCTCATCAAACGCTTCTGATATTTTCTTAAGCTCATCCAATGGCATTGTTTCAAGCGTTTTTCCGCTATCTGAGCATACCCTTACGAGTCTTCCGACAACTGTGTATGCATCCCTGAATGCCATTCCTTTTTTTACAAGATAATCTGCACAGTCAGTTGCATTTATGAAGCCCCGTGATGCGGCAAGTCGCATATTGTCTGCAAGCACCGTCATTGTTTCAAACATCGGGCGGAATACATCAAGGCACTGCTTCACAGTATCAATAGCGTCAAAAATAGCTTCCTTATCCTCCTGCATATCTTTGTTATATGCAAGAGGAATACCCTTCATCATTGTCAGCAAAGTAATCAGCGAACCGTACACTCTGCCCGTTTTGCCTCGTACAAGCTCTGCAACATCAGGATTTTTCTTCTGTGGCATTATTGAGGAACCTGTCGAATATGCGTCATCAAGCTCAATAAAACGGAACTCCCAAGAGCACCACATTATTATTTCCTCGGAAAAGCGGGAAAGGTGCATCATAATAATAGACAGCGCAGAAGAAAGCTCTATAAGAAAATCCCTGTCCGAAACACCGTCAAGCGAATTATCTGTAACGCCTGAAAAACCAAGGGCTTTTGCAACAAACTCTCTGTCAATATTGTATGTAGTACCTGCAAGAGCTCCGGAGCCGAGCGGCGAGACATTCATGCGCTCATAGCAATCCTCAAGGCGCGTTACATCGCGCTTGAACATCTCGGCATATGCCATAAAGTGATGTGCCGCGGTAATCGGTTGCGCTCTTTGCAGGTGTGTATATCCCGGCATAACATTTTTCGTGTTTTCAGAGGCTTTCTTTGCAATGGCACTCATGAGCGACAATACAAGCTCTTTTACCTCACAAATTTCTTTCTTTATATTCATGCGGATATCGAGAGCGACCTGGTCATTTCTGCTTCTCGCTGTATGAAGTCTCTTGCCCGTCTCGCCGAGTCTTTCGGTAAGAAAGCGCTCGACATTCATATGAATATCCTCATTATCATCAGTGAGCTCAAGCTTTCCGTTTTCTATATCGTCACGTATTCTTCTAAGCTCTTCTGCAATTTTCTCGGCATCTTCGGCAGGTATTATCCCCTGACGGCCAAGCATCGTCGCATGGGCAATGCTTCCTTCTATATCCTCATAGTACATACGCCCGTCAAAAGCTATTGATGAATTGAAGTCATTTACCCTGCTGTCGACCTCTTTATTAAATCTTCCGCCCCATAGTTTCATAATATATCATCCTTTCGGAAAAATCTTTTTTAATTGCTGAGTTTACTCAACTCAGCCAAGTCCGACTCAATAAAAAATATTATACTATAAAAAAAGAAAAATGACAATTTAATTTTCATAAATTGTCATTTTTCTTATATAAATTTTTACAAGTAATTAATCATCAATACTGTTATCTGTTGCCTTAATGAAAATAGCCTCGACCTCTGCAGAAGGAGCCTTATCAGCAAGAGTTACTATAATAGCTGCCAGCCCACCAAGGATAAAGCCCGGAATAATTTCATATATACCTGTTATCGCCGTAAGAGCCATGCCATTTGCAACAGGCAACCACAGCCAGAGCATATCAACCAAAGCACCTACTATAATGCCTGCAACGGCACCCTTGTATGTAAAGCGTTTCCAGAAGAGCGACATTAATACCGCAGGACCAAACGCCGCACCGAAAATACCCCACGCATTGGATACCAGATCCATAATCGCCTGTGCTGCCTTACCCTTACTGTTTGCAATAAAGAAGGCTATGACTGCAATAACGATTACAACCAAACGGCTTATCCAAAGCATTTCCTTATTGGATGCATTTTTTCTTATAATAGGCTTGTAAAGGTCACTTGCAAAAGATGATGCCGCAACCAGAAGCTGAGAATCTGCCGTTGACATACTTGCCGCAATAATAGCTGCAAGCAACAGACCGGCTATAAACGCAGGGAAAACATCACGAGCAAGCTCGACAAATATAAGCGACTGCTTACCCTGACTCAAAAGCACTGCAGAAAGGTCCGTTCCGTCTGCGTACACAAACATTCTTCCGAGATACGAAATTACAATTGCAGCACCAAGAGAAAGAACAACCCATATTATCGCGACTGTTGCGGACCTTTTAACCATAGATGGTTTCTCAATAGCCATAAACCTTACAATGATGTGCGGCATGCCGAAATAGCCCAGTCCCCAGCCAAGACCTGAAATCACATCTTTCCAGCTTGCATTCATAAAGCTTGCCACAAACTTAAACTCTTCACCGGAAGGCCCTGTGTAAACAGTAGAAAGAGCCGCAACATCTAATTTTTTTGTAAAGGCAATAACAATAGGGACAATCAAAAGTGCAGCGAGCATCAGAAGTCCCTGGAAGAAGTCCGTCCAGCAAACAGCATTAAAGCCGCCAAGGAATGTATACAACAAAACAATTGCTGCAAAAATAATCATTGCCGTTGTTCTCGAAAGCGCGGGAACCAGTGTTGTGAACACATCAGCACCTGCAACAAAAGCAGATGCAACATAAATTGTAAAGCACACAAGGAATACAGCTGCACAAATAATACTTACAGCATGACTCTTTGTCAGAAACCTGTTAGAAAGGTACTGAGGCAGTGTAATAGCATCCCCCGCTGCTTTTGAAAACTTGCGAAGTCTTTTTGCAACTAAAATCCAGTTAGCCGCCGTACCGATTGCAAGTCCGATACCAATCCACGCCTGCCCGAAGCCAAATGCAAGAATACTTCCGGGAAGACCCATCAAAAGCCAGGCACTCATATCCGATGCCTGCGCACTCATCGCAGTTACCCAAGGACCCATAGCGCGTCCGCCAAGGAAATAGTCCTTCTCATTTTGAGCTTTTGATTTGCAGAAAAAGTAAATACCTATCGCGATCATTGCTACAAAATAAAGTGAAAATGCCAAAATATCCATGAAGAATATTCTCCTTTCCGATTTTTTGTTAATTTATGAGGAATTATAACATACTTTTTACCGGAACGCAATACAGAACAAAGTACAGAATATATTCTGTACTTTGTTCTTGTATATGCCGTGTTATCTTTGTTAATAATGTATTTTCTATATGTACTGTTTTGGAAACGAAAATATATAACAAAATTAATTCTTAAATTTTTCTAAAAATTTAGGAAACATTTCGCCCGCATACTTAGTAAGCGAGTAATCACCGTTACTCAAACACCAGTCATATAAAAACGCTCGTTCACAAAGAGCATACACCCGCACCAATTCATTTACGGAAAGCTCTTTTGTAATTTCGCCTTTCTCTTGTCCCTCAGAAAAAATAGTGCGCAAAAGCTTATAATATATCCTGTTATGGTCCAGAAGATGCCTCTCTCTCTTTGTGGTAAGCTGGGATGAGTAAAGCTTTGCAAGCAGGTCAAGCGAAATACTGTTTTCTATCATAAAAAACAGCTCCCTGTTTAAAAACATAAGCTTATCAAAGCTGTGCATTTCGGGCCGCAATTGCTTCATAAGCTCCTCGTATTTTTCATCAAACATATACGAGAGAGAGCTGAGAAGCTCATCCTTACCCTCGAAATAATGATAAAACGAACCTTTCGAGGTTCCTGATTTTTCAATAATCTCCTCTACGGTCGTGTATTCGTACCCCTGCTCATAAAACAAATCCCACGCCGCATTGATAATTCTGCCTTTTGTATTTCTTTCTCTCTTTTTCGACATTACCGTTCTTTCCTTTTTGCTATTTATAAAATCATTCTAATATAAAACAGCAACAAATGCAACTTGCTTTTGTTACTGTTTTTAATGTGTATTAAGTTATTGTTATTTTTTATTTTTGTTGCTGACAGTCAGCGAAACTTCTCCGTTTAAATACATTGCAACAAGGCCCAACAATACCATAACAACTGATAATTTAATAACTAAAGGATAAAATGATTTATATATAAATTTACATATTTCTGCTGCAGTATCTCCGCCTACGATAAGTGCTGCCACATATCCAAAAAAGCCCGCTGCACCAAGAAACAATGAAATCATAATCCCGTACCCGAAAACTGTACGGAGAAATGATGATATTTTTTTTAAAATATTTTTCATATTTATACCACCCATTAAAGTCCCAATATAGGAAGCCAACCCATAAGAACAATTACCTCTAAAACGAATTGAGCAGCAACCCACCACAAATTATTATTGAAGGTTTTGGTAAAATCAGATTCAGCTAAAGTCATACCGGCATACATACCTAAACCAAGCGGCGGTGTAATACCACACATAACTCCGCAAATACAAGGAAGCATTGCCGCAACTAATACAGGATTACAACCAACACTTGTAAGTACCACAATAAATGCTGACCCAAAAATTACAACAAGGGATGAACCCGGAATAACCATCCCCATAAAACAGGTTATTGCACAAACTGCAGTTACGGTTCCCAATTTTCCAAAATTCCAACTTGCGATAATTCCACCTAATTCTTCAGCTACATTAAGTTCGGCAAAAAGCGAACCAATCATATAGCCAAACACGCAAACTCCAATCGTCGGGGCAATGGATTTTATTGCACCACTGAACATTTTGGCAAGATTATTAATTGATACCTGTTTTTTATCTTTTGCGATAAGACAGGCATAAATAGACGAAATGCCACCAACAAAAATAAGAAGCGAGCTTGATAAGTATTTTGCCCCCTGCTCTCCAAGACGTGCAGTAAAGAAATTATCTTTAAAAAGATAGTCAAGTAAAAAAGGTAATAAAATTATAATCGGTAAAAACATTCCCTGCCAGCCGTTCTTAATAGTTTCCTTAACAGAAGGAACCTCTTCTTTTTTCATAGGCTGAACATTATAATATTTACAAAAACCCCAAACCATAGCCACTCTCTGAACAATAAACCAAATAGATATTCCCCAAAGAACAATCCAGAACTGACCTGTGGTCATATTTGAATCGGGATATAAAGCTAAATATGCACCAAGAGCCGCAACTATATTTGACGAAGGAGGTATCATATTGCCCATATAACTCGCATTACTTTCAATATTCGCAGCAAGTTCAGGCGGAAATCCCGAACGTTTCATTGCAGGAATAGTGATAGCCCCGGTTGCCATTACATTTCCGGGTCCCGAACCTGATAACGCACCCATAAAGGCACTTGCAACAATTGCGGCATAACCGGCACCGCCTCTTAATCTTCCTATTAACGATAAAATCACGGAAATACAGCTGTCAACCACTTTTGTTTTTGTAAGCAATACTGACATAGCAACAAATGCAACCATTGAATACAAAAGCGATGTTGACAGTGCATCATTTATGTAAATCCATATATTTCCCCAGTTGCCCGAAATAGTCAAAAGTATAAAGAAACTTAACAATACCGCTTCATATACAGGTCTTTTGACAAAAATAAACCAAATTATTATCACAACCAGCATAATTGCAAGATACATAAGTGATGTTGGCATCGTTATTCTCCTTTCACAAAAATCCCTATCATTCATTTAACCAAAAGGTTATAATCTCGATATCCTTTTGGTTTTATTATACACTCATTATAAAATTTGTCAATACTTTTTATTGATAAAAAATTCTTGAAAAAATCCCTTTCAAGGAGTATTATATAACCATAGTAGAGGATGTGAAAAAGTGAATAACAAACAATTAGAATATGCCATTGAGCTTTCTGAGTCTCTTAATTTTTCGAATGTAGCTGAAAAGTTTGGAATTTCTCAGCCTGCATTAAGTAAACAGATTTCAAATCTTGAAAAAAATATAGGCGCTATACTGTTTGACAGAAATCAGACACCTATAAAGCTGACTGCCGCCGGAGAATATTTTTTTAAAGAAGCAAAAGAGTTATTATATAAAGAAAAACAGCTGTACAGTTCTATGGAGAATTTTGCTTCCGGTAAATTCGGCAACCTCACAATAGGAATTTCTCCATTTCGTGCATTATATTTAATGCCGGAGCTTTTAAAAAAAATCAGGAATAAATATCCTGATGTCAAAATCGTTCTGCATGAAGATTCAAGCGATAATTTAAGAAAAATGGCTGCAGACGGAAAATTCGATTTTGCAATAGCAAATCTGCCTGTAGATGAATCAATTCTGTCTGCAGACCCTATTGAACAGGATAAACTTGTTCTTGCAGTTCCTGAAAACATGCTTTCACTGTTAAATTGTAAAACCGGAAATAATTTATCCGAAATAGATTTTAAGCATTGCGAAAATCTTCCATTTGTTGTCGCAAGCAAAACACAAGAAATGCGTATCCTCTTTGAAAAAATTTGCCGTGAATCAGATATACGCCCCCGTATAGCAACAGAGGTTATCGGACTCGCTACTGCATGGGCAATGACTCGCGCCGGAATTGGAGCAACCTTATTACCGTTGCAGTTTATAAACAGCGTAGAAAACAACAATACAACAAGGCTATTTATTCCAAAGTGTGATTTAAATGTACGCCAACCTGCAATCATAACACGTCGCGGTCAGTATTTATCGGAATATGCGAAATATGCAATTGATATTTTAAAAAGCTAATACTTACAAAAAAAGGGGACTTTACAGTCCCTTTTTCTTTTAATCAATATTTTCTATAAGGTCATGACGCAAAATATCATTCCCTGCCACATCAATTACCTTTATATTTTCAGCTACCTTCCTGTATTTTTCTTTTATCTCATCCATTGAGTTTCCGGCCACAAGATATCCGGCAACTCTATCTCCACTGCTTTTTACATCATCAAATTCAGCGCCCTTCCATTTAAATATATAGTATTCTTTCATGGCACCCGCTTTAATCATTTCATCAAAGCCTTCGAGATGGTCAAATATTCCTTTTTTACAGTATACAAAAGTGTTTATCATAATCTTATCTTCAGGTAAACTCTTTTCTACATGAGGTTTTTTTCCTTCGGTAAGGTCTACAACAGCCTTTATAACATCAAATCCGCAGGCTTTATTTATAAGCAGAAACTTAATCCCTCCACCTGTCCTCGCACTGAATTCAAGAACATAAACTTCCTTTCCATCGGTTATAAGTTGAATTAACATAGGGGAATTTTTAAGTTTAAATGCATCTGCTATTTTCTGTGCGGTATCCTGAATTTTATCCATAACCGATTCAGCTTCAGCTGCAGGAAAACATCCTCTGTATATTACAAACTTATCCTTATCTTTTATTTTATCCAGTCTGGATGTGGAAAGTATATGCGCTTTTCCATCTTCTATATATACATCAACACTAACCTCTGTTCCTGACACAAATTCTTCTATTACAGCAGTATCTGTACGACTGAATCTGACAGCATCAGAAAAAGCATCTTTGAGCTCTTTCTCGTTTTCAACCTTTTTAACCCCTTTTGAACTGTTACAATCCACAGGTTTAACTATAAGCGGATATTTCATATCTTTAATCATGTCCAAATCCAGTTCACCGAGAATTATGTGCTTTGCGGTAGAAATATCGTATTCATTAAAAACTTTTTTCATATATGCCTTATTGGTTACATTTAAGGCAGTTTTATAATCTATATAGCATGGAAGACCCAGGTTTTCAGACACTTTTGCAACAGTGTGCAAAGCCTGATCCGTGCAGGCAGTAACTAAAAACTTGACTTTTTCTTTTTTCGCAACACCTTCTACTGCATCAATATCAAGAGTGGAAATCTGATAAAAAACATCTGCATACTTCTTTGCAACCGGTTCTTTATTATAATCTGCAAGTATTACTCTGTAGCCCCTGTTTTTCAATTCCTTTATAAGCGCTATCTGCGGAAACCCTCCTGCCAAAACAAGCACGTTCATTTTTTTACCTCCATAGAGATTTTATTATCCCTGACATTTCGTGTATCATAGAATTTACTGCCAACAAAATCTACAATAAATCATTAAAAAAATTATAGTTAGCCACAAATCCTTCCCTTTAATTGTATATTTATTATAGCACATCTCCGTACTATATTCAACCAAATAAAGAATAAACACCTTTTTTCAACATAGTTTTCCATTAAAAAAATGTCGAAACATTAAAAATAAATCGCACTAACCAAATCTTTAAATCTCTCGCGTATGTTGACTTTTTCGTTCTATATGTTATATTATATAGAAAAACAAATGTTTGGAGATAGAATTATGTCTTTATTTAAATTTACTTCCGAATCGGTAACCGAGGGACATCCCGATAAGGTATGTGACCAGATTTCCGATTCTATTCTTGATGCAATCATTGAGCATGACCCGAACGCAAGAGTAGCGTGCGAGAGCATAGTAACAACAGGCATGGCTCTTGTAATGGGTGAAATCACAACTGATTGTTATGTAGATATCCCTGCTACCGTTCGCAAAACAATATTCGATATCGGATATAACAATCCTGCCATGGGATTTGATTCCCAGACTTGCTCCGTCATAACATCTATTGATGAGCAGTCACCTGATATCGCTCTCGGCGTTGACAACTCTTCCGAGTTCAAGGACAAGCCCCACGATTTTGCTGACAAAATCGGCGCAGGAGACCAGGGTATGATGTTCGGCTATGCGTGTAATGAAACAAAGGAGCTTATGCCGGCGCCAATTACCTTTGCGCACAACCTTACGAAGAGACTTGCAAGTGTCAGAAAATCCGGTGAACTTGACTTTCTCTGCCCTGACGGCAAGGCACAGGTAACCTTTGAATATGAAAACAACAAAGTAAAGCGCTGTGATACGATTGTCGTTTCCACACAGCATTATGACACAATTTCACTTTCTGCACTTCGTGATGCTGTCAAAAAGCATGTCATTCTTCCTGTCATACCGGAGCGCTACATAGATTCGGAAACGAAATTCCTTATAAATCCGACCGGAAGATTCGTTGTCGGCGGTCCCCGAGGAGATTCCGGTCTTACCGGACGCAAAATCATCGTAGATACCTATGGCGGTTTTGCACGTCACGGCGGCGGCTGCTTCTCAGGTAAGGACCCAACAAAGGTCGACAGGTCCGCTGCTTATATGGCGAGATACATTGCAAAAAACATTGTCGCTGCAGGCCTTGCCGAGCGTTGCGAAATTGAGCTTGCGTATGCTATCGGAGTGGCAAATCCCGTTTCTGTATTTGTTGATACATTCGGCACAGGAATTATTTCTGACGAAACTCTTTCAAGGATAGTCACTGAGCACTTTGATATGCGCCCCGCAAAAATAATTGAGCAGTTTGATCTTCGCCGCCCGATATATTTGCAAACGGCATCATACGGCCATTTCGGACGGCCCGAGCTTGACCTTCCCTGGGAGCGCCTTGATAAGGCTGATGAGTTAAAGCGCTCTGTCTGATTTTTAGTTTTTAAAAAGGACTTCATTGTAAAACAATGAAGTCCTTTTTTCTATTTCGCTGCTTTTTTGTAATCAAATCTCAGCATTGCAATTATTATCGAACACATGTTTATAACTTCAGTTACTACCCCTGCAAATGAATTGTTCAAAACATTATACACAAGCCAGAGCGGAGAGCTCGGAAACGCTATCAGGCGGACATGTTTGGGTGATTTAACCCAGAACGCCACCGTCGTACAAATCATTCCGCAAATCGGCAAAAGTGTTGCAACACCATTCCAAGTGAAAAAACCTACAGCTACAGATAATACACAGAATATAACGAGCCAGATTTTATTATCCGCCCAGCTTTTACCTTTGTTTACGAATACAACACTTCGCACTACAGCGACTAAATTAAGTATCGCTCCGGTATATGCATTAAGCATAAGAAAATGTATAACGAATATTACTCCGGAAATCAGTTGAAACACCAATATCCGCCTGTGGGCATTCTGCTGAAATGATATAACAGCACACGCAAGCGCAATTATGCCCACAATCTGAGCAAGAATCCTCATATCTTATTCCCCTTTAGCCGGGCTCTCACAATAAGCGCATCGATATACACGCGCATCCCTATCCGTCAGCTTAAAAATCTGCTTGATGCCACGTTCAGTTGATGTTATACAGCGCGGATTCTTACACGTCAAGAAATTTTCTACTTTTTCCGGAAGCTCCGGATGAAATTTCTTTACAATCTGCCCATCTTTTATGATATTTACCGTAATCTCATTATCGATATATCCGAGAAGCTCAAGATTTATATCTATCTCCTCATCGATTTTGATTATATCTTTTTTACCACAATTCTTACTTGAAACATTTTTTATAATCGCAATCGTGCAGTCCCGAGTATCAAGATCAAGATAGTGGTATATATCCATAGCTGTACCTGCTTTTATATGGTCAAGAACTATACCGTTTTTTATGCTGTCTACATTCATTTCTATCTGACCTCCAAAAGCATCATAATAAGCGCCATACGCATATATTTTCCATAAAGCACCTGCTTGAAATAACATGCACGCGGGTCATCATCAACGCTCGTCGATATCTCATTAACACGCGGAAGCGGATGCATTATGCAGAGATCTTTCTTTGCACACTCAAGCTTATCCGGCGTCAATATATAGCTATCCTTAAGTCTTACATAATCCGCCTCATTGAAGAAGCGCTCGCGCTGTACACGCGTCATATACAAAACATCGAGTTCGGGCATTGCATCTTCCATACTCGTCGTCTCTCGCCACTGCATCCCATTCTTTATAAGAACATCCTGTTTTATATAATTAGGCACGCGGAGCTCCTCCGGTGAGATAAGGACAAACCGCACATTTTCATATCGTGACATCGCAATTATCAATGAGTGTACAGTTCTGCCAAACTTTAAATCACCGCAAAGTCCGATAGTCAATCCGGAAAACTTTCCACGTTCACGACGGATTGTCAGAAGGTCTGCAAGCGTTTGTGTCGGGTGATTATGACCGCCGTCACCTGCATTTATTATCGGAACACCTGACCTCAGCGTAGCCGCCATCGGCGCACCTTCCTTCGGGTGGCGCATGGCGATTATGTCTGCATAGCAACTTACCGTCTGAACAGTATCAGATACACTCTCACCTTTCGCAGTACTGCTATTGCCCGCATCGGAAAATCCGATAACGCTGCCCCCGAGCTCAAGCATAGCAGCCTCAAAACTGAGCCTCGTCCTCGTACTTGGCTCAAAGAACAGAGAACCGAGCTTTTTCCCTTTGCATTTTTCGCTGTATGCTGCTCCGTTTTCTATTATATCCTCCGCTGTTTTAAGAAGCTTTTCAATTTCTTCGACCGAGAGATCCGTAATATTGATTAAATGCCTCATTTTTATTCCTCCGCTTATTTTTCTATCCAGCTTTCATCGTCCGGATTATTTCTGAATGCCATAAGCCTCGAAATGTCCTCACTCTTGATATAATCACACTCTGCTGCAACTTCACATATTGTGTCAAAATCTGTAAGGCTAATATTCTTTACACCTGCTGCCTCAAGTCTCTTTACCCCCTTTTTCATATTATATGTGAATATGCTGACAACGCCCAGAACTGTAGCACCGGCCTCGCGAAGCGCGTCAACAACATCTATAACACTGCCGCCTGTGGATATTAAATCCTCAACAACGACTACCTTCTGTCCTTTCTCAAGCTTGCCTTCTATCCTGTTTGCGCGTCCATGGTCCTTAGCCCCTGAACGCACATATCCCACCGGAAGTCCGAGGATATGTCCCGCTATTGCGGCATGGGCAATACCTGCCGTACTTGTACCCATTATAACCTCGCACTCGGGATACTCTTTTCTAATCGTTTCTGCTATTGCATTCTCTATCTCATTTCTTACTTCAGGAGCCGTCAGCGTGAGTCTGTTGTCACAGTATACCGGGCTTTTAATACCACTTGCCCATGTAAACGGTTGTTCCGGTCTTAAAAACACTGCTCCTATCGACAAAAGCGCCTTTGCTATTTTCTTATTCATCTTATTTACCTCCTAAAAAATCAGCAACACATCTTCTGTATGCATCCACCTGATTCTCCGCACGCGTAATCGGACGTCCGACTACGATAAAATCCGAACCAATTTTTCTCGCATCTGCAGGTGTAGTAACACGGACCTGGTCACCCTTGTCATCACTTTCAAACCTGACGCCGGGAGTAACGGTTAAAAATCCCGCTCCGCATCTGTCCTTAACCTTTTTTGCTTCAAGCGGAGAACATACAATTCCGTCAAGTCCCGCTGTCTTTGCGTTCTCTGCATAGCTCATGACAACCTCATCTAACGGCCGGTCAATTAAAAGTTCCTCTCTCATGCGCTCCTCACTCGTTGATGTAAGCTGTGTTACAGCTATAAGAAGCGGTCGCGAACCGTCCTCACGCGTAAGTCCTTCCTTTGCTGCACGCATCATCTCAATAGTGCCGGCAGCATGAACATTGCACATATCAACATCAAGCTTTGAGAGCGATGCCATTGCGCGTTTCACTGTATTCGGAATATCATGCAGCTTCAAATCGAGGAATATCTTATGCCCGCGTGCCTTTATCTGACGAACGATGTCAGGACCCTCTGCATAAAACAACTCCATACCGATTTTAAGAAACAGCCTTTCCTCTTTGAACTTGTCGAGAAATTCAAGTGTCTCTGCGCCACTTTTAAAATCACATGCTATAATGACATCCTTATTCATTTATGTGCACCCCCAACTAAATCCTTTAAGCTTGTTATATTATATTTTTTCATAACATCGGGTAGAGCATCGATAATCTCTTTACAGATATACGGATTTACAAGATTTGCCGCTCCGACCTGAACTGCGCTTGCACCGGCAAGCATCATCTCAAGCACATCCTCCGCACTTGAAACTCCTCCCATGCCTATTATCGGGATATTTACAGCCTCGTAAACCTGATATACCATCCTGACTGCAATCGGGAAAACTGCAGGCCCTGACATACCGCCCGTCTTATTATTAAGCAGAGGCTTTCTTTTTGCTATATCTATCCGCATGCCGAGAAGTGTATTTATAAGGCTGATTCCGTCCGCCCCGGCACTTTCACAGGCAGATGCAATCGCTGCAATATCGGTTACATTCGGAGAAAGCTTCATAAATACAGGCTTGCTTGTAACTTCCTTTACAGCTTTTGTAATTTCAAATGCTGATTCAGGTGATGTTCCGAAGCTCATACCGCCATTATGCACATTAGGACAGCTTATATTAACCTCAATCGCTCCGACCTGTTCCTCTTTGTCTATGCGCTTGCAGCAATATACATACTCATCTTTTGAAAAACCGCTTATATTTGCAATTACAGGCTTCTTAAACACCTCGCGCATGCGCGGAAGCTCACTGTTAATCACAGCATCGATACCCGGATTCTGCAACCCGACCGCATTAAGAAGTCCCGATGCACACTCAGCTATTCTCGGCGTATTGTTGCCGAATCTCGGCTCACGAGTTGTGCCTTTAAACGAAAAGGAACCAAGCATGTTTATGTCATAAAACTCGTTGAATTCATACCCGTATCCAAACGTCCCGCTCGCAGGTATTATCGGATTATCAAGCTTAAGTCCTGCTAACTCAACTGTCATATCTACCATATAACTTCCTCCTTTTCAAGGACAGGACCGTCTCTGCAAATGCGCTTGTTTCCGTACTTTGTCTTGCAACTGCAGCCCATGCATGCACCGAAGCCGCAGCCCATGCGCTCCTCAAAGCTCAGCTCACCGCTCGTAATTGATGCATCACTCACTGCACGAAGCATCGGCAGCGGTCCGCATGCATAGAAATATGTATATTGAAAATCACCCATTGCATCTGTCGGAAAGCCTTTTTTACCGTAACTCCCATCAGCTGTGACTACTAAAACTTCAGCACCAAGCTTCAATAGCTCATGCTCGAGCACAACCTCGTCTTTTGTGTTGAATCCCAGTATGACCGAAACACGCTTTCCCTCACGCATTAACGCTTTCGCCATAGCATACATCGGAGCAACACCGAGTCCGCCGCCTACAAGAAGCGGTCTGTCCCCGCTCTTTGCCGCATGAAAGCCGTTACCAAGACCTGTAAGTATGTCAAGCTTTACACCGGATGAAAGCCTGCTCATAGCCTCAGTTCCCTTACCTATTGTCTTGTATATTATTGTGACAGACTTATCGTCATAATCGCATACGGAAATCGGTCTGCGAAGATAAAAACCGTCAATCATAATATTTATAAACTGTCCGGGTGCCGTTATATCATTAGTATTTCCTAAAAGCACCATTCTGTAAGTATTTTTAGCAATGTTTACATTTTCGCCTATTTCGAATATGCCCTTTTTATACATCTGTCACCTCACGAATCAATCGTAGAAACGGTTATTGTTATTTCCTCGAGCACATCAAGGAGCACGCGCACTGTATCAAGTGCCGTAAACATCGTTATATTATTTTCAACGGCACAGCGTCGGATTTGATATCCGTCACTTTCCGCATTTACAGATGCGTCTATGTCACGAGTATTTATAACATAGCTTACATATCCGCGTCTTAATGAATCGAGTATTTCCTCATTGCCCTCGCTTATCTTTGCTCTTGCACGCGTACGTATTCCATGCTCACGGAGATATTGTGCCGTACCTATTGTTGCCTCTATATTGAAACCGAGATTGTAGAATCTCCGTATCAGAGGCAGGGCCTCTTCTTTATCCTTATCAGCTATTGTAACGAGTATTGTGCCGTAGTTTGCGACATTCATCCCCGATGACTGAAGGGCCTTATAAAGAGCTCTTGTGAGCTTTTTGTCATAGCCTATGGACTCACCGGTAGACTTCATCTCCGGCGAGAGATATGCATCAAGTCCACGGAGCTTTGAGAAGGAAAATGCAGGCGCTTTTACATACCACTTTTCCTTTTCCTTCGGATAAACCTCCGAAAATCCCTGTTCACGAAGCGACTTTCCGAGAACTGCAAGTGTAGCAATATCCGCAATTGAATAACCCGTTGCTTTTGAAAGGAACGGCACCGTTCTTGATGAGCGCGGATTTACCTCTATTACATAAACATCCTCGTTTTTATCCACGATAAACTGAATATTATAAAGGCCTACGATACCTATGCCCATACCAAGCTTTATTGTATAGTCAATTATCGTCTCTTTAACCTTCTCGCTTATGCTGAATGTCGGATAAACGCTTATGCTGTCTCCCGAGTGTATTCCTGTCTTCTCGACATGCTCCATAATGCCCGGAATGAATACATCCTTGCCGTCACATACAGCGTCAACTTCAAGCTCTTTACCGACTATATATTTATCAACAAGCACGGGCTGATCCTCATTAATTGCAACTGCCGTCTTTAAATATTTCTTGAGTGCTTCCTCGCTTGCGACAATCTGCATTGCCCGTCCGCCGAGAACATAGCTCGGACGCACAAGAACAGGATAACCAATCTCTGTTGCCGCGCGTACTCCGTCATCAATATTTGTAACAGCGCGTCCGGGCGGCTCGGGAATCCCGAGCTTATGCATAATCTTTTCAAACGAATCGCGATTTTCAGCCTTTTCTATAGCGTCTACGTCCGTTCCAATGAGCTTTACACCAAGCTCCTTAAGAGGTGCAGCAAGGTTTATTGCCGTCTGTCCACCGAGGAATGCTATAACACCCTCAGGCTTTTCAAGCTCAATAATATTCATTACATCCTCTACAGTCAGCGGTTCAAAGTACAACTTATCACTTGTTGTATAGTCCGTCGAAACTGTTTCAGGGTTGTTGTTTATTATAATTGCTTCATAACCGTATTCTCTGATTGTAGATACAGCATGGACAGTCGAATAATCGAATTCGACACCCTGACCGATGCGTATCGGACCTGAACCAAGAACGATTATCTTTTTCCTTTTCCCTATTACAGACTCATTTTCAGTTTCATATGTAGAGTAAAAATACGGAACATATCCTTCAAGCGCCCCTGCGCATCTGTCTATCATTTTATATACAGGGAACATATTGTTTTTCTTTCTTATCTCGTATATTTCACGCTCAGACATATTCCAAAGCTTTGCTATAAACTCGTCGCAGAAGCCCATGCGCTTCGCCTCGTACAAAACTTTGAGGTCGCCCGCGTTGTCCCTGATTTCAGATTCAAAGTCTACTATATTCTTGATTTTGTCCAGGAACAGCATATCGATCTGAGTTGCGCTCCAGATCATTCCGATATCAACCTTGCGTCTAATAAGCTCTGAAATTGCAAAGATTCTGTCGTCTGTTCCGTCTTTTATATAGTCCATAAGTTCATGTGTTGAAATCTTGTCAAATTTTGACATATACAAATGGCAGACACCTGTCTCAAGAGACCTTATTGCTTTAAGAAGACTCTCTTCAATCGTTCTTCCAATGCTCATAACCTCTCCCGTTGCCTTCATCTGCGTGCTCAGCTTATTGGAAGCAGCGGTGAATTTATCAAACGGAAAACGCGGCACCTTTGTAACGACATAGTCAAGCGTTGGTTCGGCGCTTGCAGGTGTATCTGCTATCATGATTTCATCCAAATGCATGCCTACAGCTATCTTTGCAGACACCCTCGCTATCGGGTATCCGCTCGCCTTGGAGGCGAGAGCAGATGAACGCGACACACGCGGATTTACCTCTATAAGATAGTACTTAAACGACTGCGGGTCAAGCGCAAACTGAACATTGCAGCCACCTTCCACCTTAAGCGCTCTTATAATTTTCAGTGCGCTGTCGCGAAGGAGCTGGACCTCCTTGTTTGTCAGCGTCTGACTAGGTGCAACTACAATTGAGTCGCCCGTATGTATACCTACCGGATCTATATTTTCCATATTACATACGGTAATCGCCGTATCATTTGAGTCGCGTATTACTTCGTACTCTATCTCTTTATAGCCCTTTATGCTCTTTTCAACAAGCACCTGTTTTGTCGGAGAAAGCTTAAGCGCATTTTTCATTATGTCGCAAAGCTCTTCCTCATTATCCGCAAAACCGCCACCTGTGCCGCCGAGTGTAAATGCCGGGCGAAGCACAACAGGGTATCCGATTTCCTCCGCTGCAGCAATTGCCTCTTCGATGCTGTGCGTTATTATAGACGGCAGAACAGGCTCTCCTATTTCTTCACACAGCTTTTTAAAAAGCTCTCTGTCCTCTGCACGCTCAATACTTTCACAGCTCGTTCCGAGCATCTCTACACGGCATTCATCAAGCACTCCTTTTTTGGCAAGCTGCATAGCCAAGTTAAGCCCCGTCTGGCCACCTATACCCGGAACAATTGCATCAGGACGCTCGTAACGAAGAATCTTCGCCGCATACTCAAGTGTGAGCGGCTCCATATACACTTTATCGGCAATCGTTGTATCTGTCATTATCGTTGCCGGATTTGAATTCATGAGTATTACTTCATAACCTTCCTCCTTAAGAGCAAGGCATGCCTGCGTTCCTGCGTAGTCAAACTCCGCAGCCTGTCCTATAACTATCGGACCTGAACCGATTACAAGTACCTTTTTTATATCTTTTCTCTTAGGCATTTTTGCAGCCCTCCATAAGCTTTATAAAGTCATCAAACAAATATGTGCTGTCCTGTGGACCGGGTGCGCTTTCAGGGTTATACTGTACACAAAATACCCTGTCACTCTCACAAGATAAGCCCTCAACCGTACCGTCAAGAACATTCTCATGCGTTATCTTAAGCTTTGTTCCTTTTAAAGACTCTTTATCTACTGCATAGTAGTAATTCTGGCTTGCCATTTCTATTTTGCCCGTATCCGTTTTCCTTATGGGATGGCTACCGGCCCGTCCGAACTTAAGTTTATATGTACGAGCACCGTACGCAAGTGAAATAATCTGATGGCCGAGGCTTATTCCGAAAATCGGGAAGCGACCTAAAAGCTTCTTTACAAGCTCAATTACAGACTTTACATCCTCCGGGTTTCCAGGTCCGTTCGAAATTAATACTCCATCAGGCTTAAGTGCACTTATCTCTTCCGCACTTGTATTATACGGAACAACAGTAACGTTGCATCCGCGCGCATTAAGGCTTCTTATGATATTGAGCTTAACTCCGCAGTCCACTGCAACAACGTTGAAGCGCGGATTCGAAGTTCTTGAATACCATTTTTTCTTGCAACTCACCTTATCAACGGCATCTCGCGGAATTTCATATTTACTCATAGCTTCCAGAGCTGCTTCTTTTGTTGTGGATATATCCGTAATCATCACCTTACGGCTTCCAAGATCGCGAATGCTGCGCGTTATCATTCTAGTATCAACTCCGGAGATTGCAGGTATGTCGCTTTCTTCAAGAATCTCCGACAGTGTTTCAATATACCTGAAATTACTCGGTATATCGTTATATTCGCGGACTATAAGGCCCCCGATTGACGGTGTCTTTGTCTCAAAATCATCATCCGCTATGCCGTAATTCCCTATAACCGGATATGTCATTGTTACCATACGGTAAGCATATGTCGGATCAGATAGAATCTCCTGATACCCGACCATTGAGGTATTAAAAACAGCCTCACATATCGCATCACGCCTTGCACCAAAGCCGTAACCCAAGTATTCGCTTCCGTCCTCGAATACTATCTTTCTGTCAAATTCTCTTGCCATATTATCCTCCCGTCTACTACTGTCATAATACATTTTGAAAACACATTTCTGCCGTTAAACGGCGTACTGTGTCCTTTTGACAAAAAAGTTCCTGCATCTATATTATAATTCTTATCAAGGTCAAACACGCAGAAGTTCGCATTACAATTTTTTTCTATTTCATTACCTATACCGAATATTTTGCGTGGATTGTCACTCATCAAGGCAACAAGCTTTTCAAGCGTTATGACCCCTGTTTTAACAAGCTCTGTATAAAGCACGGGGAATGCGGACTCAAGCCCGGTAACACCCATAGTACTTCCAAGAATTCCACGGCTTTTTTCCTCTTCGGAATGTGGCGCATGGTCAGTTGCTATCATATCTATCGTCCCATCGCATATTCCTCTGACAAGCGCCTCTCTGTCACTTTTTGTTCTTATGGGAGGGTTCATTTTAAACCTTCCGTCATCACTAAGCATAGAATCATCAAGCACAAGATAATGCGGCGCAGTTTCGCAGGTTACCGAAAGCCCCTCTTTCTTTGCTCTCCTGATAAGCTCAACACCCTCAGCCGTTGAAATATGGCACACATGATATTTACAGCCCGTCTCACGGACAAGTCTCAAATCGCGTTCAATCTGCTTCCATTCGCTTTCCGATGATATACCTTTGTGTCCGAGTTTTCTCGCAAATTCTCCATCATGTATACATGACCCTCCAAGAAGCGCTTCGTCCTCACAATGTGCAGCGACTATTTTTTCGCATTTTTTTGCGACCAACATCGCACGACGCATCATTTCTTCACTTTGAACGCCCTTTCCGTCATCGGTAAAGCCGCAAACATCACCTTGCATTTCTTCAAGAGCTGACAGCTTCTCTCCGCGCTGTCCAACCGTAATCGATGCATACGGATATACATGCACCAAGGCATTTTTTTCTATAAGCTCAGTCTGCACGCGCAAGTTCGCCGCACAATCAGGAACGGGGTTTAAGTTCGGCATGGCGCACACATCGGTATATCCGCCACGCGCAGCTGCCATAGTTCCGCTTTCTATGCTCTCTTTATATAAAAATCCCGGTTCTCTGAGATGAACGTGAACATCAACGAGACCCGGAAAGACAAAGCAATTATTAAATTTAAAAACACTATCACATTCAGCACAAGAAACAGAAGGAAAAACATCAATAAAACGACCGTCAGAAACCAAAATATCAAGTTTTTTGAACTCACCGTTACGGTAAACATTTGCACCGGAAATCAAAAAACTCAAAGTATTCACGCCTCCTTCGTCCAAAATTAATTTATTATACCCTATAAAAACCTGCATGTCAATAAGAAACACCAAATTTTTCATTTACTATAAAAAATTTTTAACACTAATTGGCAGCATCTTTTTTTCGGTATTTATATGCATTAACAACTGATTATGTGGAATACTTATGCTGTACGTCAAATCTATTTTATAGGGAGTTGATAAAATGTTTGACAGAATAGCCCTTCTATTGGTTATAATCGGAGCAGTGAACTGGGGCTCAATAGGTATCTTTCAATTTGACATCGTCGCTGCGATATTCGGCGGACAGGGTGCAGTCATCAGCAGAATTGTGTATGCACTCGTTGCCCTCGCAGGTATTTGGTGTATATCACTTTTCTTCAGAGATGATGCCGTAACGTCGCTCAATCAAACCGATTCTGTCTAAGCGTACAAAAAAGAGGAACAGGCAATAAATTCGTCTGTTCCTCTTAATTTTTTTACACAGACTCACTTTCTGCATGCATACAGATTATTCCACTCACGAGACATCTCAAGCCAGGATATAAGCTCTTCATCCACTTGCTCACTGCTGTTTATCACAACACAGTGAAGGAATTTATCCTTTGCAAGCATTGTTATTTTCGCAAACCGGTTTGAAATACACTCCATCGGAACCTCAAAGGATAAAATAAGGCTGTTCCTATCCTCAGTTTTGATATCACTTTGACACGGCAGAGTAACTTTACAATATGGGCGAATATCAAAAAATGTTAATTGATGCTCCTCTATCCTGATACGAAGGTCCGGAAACTTTTCCCGTGCAGCATCCTTTAATGTCAAAAACAGCGGAATAAGCACAGGCTGCCGTTTAAAAAACTCATCTAATGTCATATCCCGAAGCACAACAGACACCTCATTCCCTATAAAGAAATACCCGCTCTTTTAAAAGCGGGCATTTTGCTTTATTTTTTAATGCTTTTTGCAATTTCCTCAGTATCCTGAGCTATAAGAAGCTCTTCATTTGTCGGGATAACAAGCACCTTAACTTTTGCATCCTTTCCGGAAATGTCGATTTCCTCTCCCCTGATACCGTTTTTCTCATCATCAATTGTTGCACCCATAAACCCAAGCTTTGCAACAACATTCTTTCTGAGCGTTGAATTGTTCTCGCCTATTCCGGCAGTAAATACGATAGCATCTACGCCACCCATTGCAGCCGCGTATGCACCGATGAATTTTGTAACCTGATAGTCGAATATATCGAGCGCTACCTCTGCCCTCTCATTGCCCTTCTTTGCCTCTTCCGC
Organism: Eubacteriales bacterium; assembly: GCA_045649105.1. Lineage (GTDB taxonomy): Bacteria > Bacillota > Clostridia > Oscillospirales > JAAYXM01 > JAZRPG01. The sequence continues at coordinate 17,169 of JAZRPG010000027.1, read as the reverse complement.
AAGGTCTCTGAAATCAGACGAGATTCCCGAGATTCCGAGAACGCCGGATTTTTTATTAAGAATTGTGTCCATTTCTTCCGGAGAAACTTTTTCATATTTCATAATATGTGTTACAATCGCAGGGTCAAGGTCTCCGGTACGCGTACCCATCGGAAGACCCGCAAGCGGAGTAAATCCCATGCTTGTATCAAGAACCTTGCCGCCCTGCACTGCCGTAATTGATGAACCATTGCCAAGGTGACATGTAATAAGCTTTAAATCCTTTATATCGCGTCCGAGCATCTTTGCCGCTCTTGCAGAAACATAACGATGTGATGTTCCGTGAGCGCCGTACCTGCGGATTTTATATTTCTCATAGTACTCATACGGAAGCGCATACAGGTATGAAGAAGCCGGCATGCTCTGATGGAACGAAGTATCAAATACAACAACATGCGGAACATCAGGCATAACTTCGAGACATGCACGGATACCCATAAGACTTGCCGGGTTATGCAACGGTGCGAGCGGGACAACATCTTCGATTCCGTTTATTACATCTTCGGTAACGAGCATTGATTTTATAAAATGCTCGCCGCCATGAACGATTCTATGTCCTACTGCCTCAATTTCACTTGCATCTGCCACTACGCCGCGCTCTTCAGATACGAGAAGGGATATAACCTCGCGGATTGCATTGCTGTGCTTCGGCATGTCAATATCACGTATATACTCTTCGCCGCCGGCGGGGAAATATTTAATACGTCCGTCTATTCCTATTCTTTCACACAGACCTTTTGCAAGCACAAATCCGTCGCTCGTGTTAAGAAGCTGAAATTTAAGAGATGAACTGCCTGCATTAATAACTAAAATCTTCATTTTTTACCTCCGTAAATAAAATCTTTGATTATCCTTGAAAAAATGTTACATAAAAGATAAAATATAGATAGAAAATTTTATCTGTCAAAAAACAGCAATATTCATTATATCTTATTTGACAGCCATTTGCAAGTTTTTTTACATTTCACGAAAGGATTTCCTGTATTATGAGGATATGCGGCATAATCTGTGAATACAATCCGTTTCACAACGGGCATCTTTACCATATAGAAGAAACAAAAAAACGAGGTGCGGAGGCAATAATCTGCGTTATGAGCGGAAACTTCGTGCAACGAGCGGACTTTGCCGTAATGCGTAAGCACGCGAGAGCAGAATGCGCAATCCGCGCCGGAGCAGATGTTGTTCTTGAACTTCCTGTTCCCTGGTCAATTGCTTCTGCAGAGTGCTTTGCCTTTGGTGCTGTATCGCTTCTTGACGCTCTCGGTGTCGTTACTGATATTTCATTCGGTTGTGAAGCCGACAGTCAAGACGGGCTTCTCCGCATTACAGAGCTCCTTCTGCGTGAGGACTTTGGCGAAGCTGTTCTTGAGGAATATTCGAAGGGAATTTCTTTTGCAAAAGCCCGTGAGCTTGCCGTCGCAAAGTTTGACAAAAAACTTTCGGGTCTTTTATCCACTCCAAATAACATACTTGCTATAGAATACCTTAAAGCACTTTCAAAACTTTCGTCAGATATATCCCCGATATGTATTACACGGTCCGGTTCGTGTCATGATGACACTAAAATATCTGACGGTTTTGCAAGCGCATCCGCAGTCAGGGGGCTTATCGCAAAAAATGCTGACATTTCACAGCTCATTCCCGCCTGCTCTGATGAAATACTCAAACGGGAGATTAAGCTCGGTCATGCCCCCGTATTCTCATCTGTTGCCGACACCGCGATGCTTTCTTCTTTAAAAAAGCTATCGGCAGATGATTTTCTAAGTTACGGCGATGTTTCCGAAGGCCTGCAGTTCCGCCTCGAAAATGCAATTTCAAAAAGCACAACACTCTCTGAGGCAATCGCGCTTGCAAAGACAAAAAGATATGCACACTCACGCATACGCCGAATTTATTTGAACGCCTTTCTCGGCATAAAAAACAGCTTTTCCTCCGGCAGCGTCCCATATGCCAGGCTTCTTGCCCTGAACGAAACGGGCAAAGGCATTATGCGTATGGCAAAGAAGGCATCCAAAATACCAATTATCACTCGCCCATCATCTGTAAAGTATCTCGACTGTACATGTAACGAATTGCTTTCTCTTGAGCGAAAATGTGATGATATATATTCACTCTTTATGAATAATCCAATTGAGCAAGGCAGCACCTATACCATCTCGCCGATACTTAGAAAAGAAGATTAATATTTCCCTTTATCACAGCTTGTTTACAAGCTCACGGAAACGGTCGCCGCGCGCGGCGAAGTTTTCAAACATATCAAACGATGCGCATGCAGGAGAAAGCGTGACAATATCCCCTGCCTCAGCAACATTTTCCGCACAGTTTACCGCGTCCTCAAATGTGTCGCACGAAAATATCGGGAGCTTATCTTCATCAAAATCTGCCGCTGCCCTTACGGCCCTTTCAATTTTTTCTGCCGTTGCCCCTACAAGTATTAATTTTTTCACATATTTAGGTGCAACTTCTCCAAGCTCGTCAAAAGGGATTTTTTTATCGTATCCTCCGGCAATTAAAATGACCTTACGGTCAAAAGCACGAAGGCCGGCAATCGTCCTCGTCGGGCTCGAAGCTATTGAATCGTTATAGTATTGCACCCCGTCCTTTTCGCGTATAAGCTCCATGCGATGCGGAACACCCGGAAACTGACGCGCAGTGTCAATGATATTTTCATACGACACAAGTCCTCTTGTTGCAGCGATTGCTGCCATATAATTCTCCACATTATGCATTCCGGGGATTCTTATATCCGATATCTCAAGTATTGGCTCGCTTACGCCGCCACGCCTTAAGACAATTTTTCCGTTTTCAAGACAGTATCCGTTCTTGAGCAGCTCCTTTGACGAGAAATTAACGGCACGGCCGCAAATCTTTTCCGAAATACTTCGGGTTACAGGATTATCATAATTTAACACAACAGTATCTTTTGAAAAGGCAAATATCTGTTTTTTAGCCTCAATATACTCTTCCATTGACTTATGAACATCAAGATGATTCGGCGTTATATTTGTTATAACAGAAATATCAGGCCCGCTTTTTATATCCAACAGCTGGAACGATGACAGCTCCACCACCGCAACGTCATCCTCCTGCATATTACATACCTCCGGAAGAAGAGGAGCGCCAATATTTCCGCCGACGAAGCATCGCTTCCCTGCATGTTTTATAAGTTCTCCGATAACAGTCGTCGTCGTCGTTTTTCCATCACTTCCGGTAACACCTATACTCATGCATGGACACAATTTAAAAAACTGCTCCATTTCCGTTGTTATTACCGCTCCGCGTTTCCGGGCTTCACACAGTTCGGGTATGTCATATCGGATCCCCGGTGTTTTAAATATTATATCCGAATCGGAAATTCCCTCAAGATACCCGTCGCCCAAATTAAACCTTGCTCCGCCCGTTTCAAACTCTTTTATAATTTCCGGCCTCTGCTCTTTCTTTCTGTCACAGACGAGAACATCAGCACCTGCCCCGAGCAGAAGTCTTATAAGCGGAGTATTGCTTACACCCATTCCGATAACCGCAACGCGTTTTGAAGACATTTCTCTTAAGAAGCTGTCAAATTTTATGTTCATAAAGCCTCCCTATATATCCAAAAAAGAATTAGGCAACCGAAACCGGCTGCCATAAAACTCTTTTTGTGTAATTAATTACTCAACAATGATGTCCGAAACCGCCTCGCGAAATGCCTTGCACTCCTCTTCCGTACCGTTTACGGCAACAGTTACCGGCTTTGTAAGGTCAATGCTGAAAATGCCCATAATTGACTTTGCATCAATTACATATCTGCCGGAAATGATGTCTATGTCACACATCTGTGCACAAGCCGCATTGACAAAATTCTTCACCTCGTTGATAGATGCGAGTTTTACATTGAACTTGTTCATAATACATTCTCCTTTTAAATTTTTGTTGCTAAACATCCTGTATATAAAGTATAATACTTTCAGGAGTTTTTTTCAACCATATAATAATAAAAATTAGTAATATTTAGGTGAAGCAAATGAATATAGCTTTTTTCACCCTCGGCTGTAAGGTGAATCAGTTCGAAACGCAAGCACTCGGCATAATGCTTTCAGAGCTTGGTCACAGCATCACAGATGATTTTTCGTCTGCAGATGTGATAGTTATTAACACCTGTACCGTCACGGCCGTCAGCGACCATAAATCGCGCCGTGCAATACGCAAATTAAAGAAAGACCATCCCCATGCAAAAATCGCCGTATGCGGTTGTCTGTCTCAGATAAACCCTGACAGTATACGCTCCATAGGCGGCGTTGACCTGATTTGCGGAACCTCAGATCGCCGCGAATTTGCAAAAAGCATCGACGCTTTAAGCATTGGAAAGCAAAATAACTTTACACCTGATAATGCATTGCGCAGACGCAAGTTTGAAAGCCTGCCCGCAGGCGGACTTCACGGTCACACGCGAGCTATGCTCAAAATTGAGGACGGCTGCAGTAATTTCTGTTCATATTGCATAATTCCGTATACACGCGGTCCTGTCAGGTCATTACCGCCCGAAAGTGTTCTCGAGGAAGCAAAGAGGCTTTCCGATAAAGGTTACCGCGAAATAGTGCTTACAGGCATCGAAATTTCATCGTACGGACATGATTTAAAAGAAAAAACGCCCCTTTTCACATTGGTATCAGCATTATGCAAAGCATATCCCGATATACGCTTCAGGCTCGGCTCTATCGAACCGCGCACAATAACCGAGGAGTTTTGCAAAGCACTCTGCGGATATGCAAACCTTTGTCCGCAGTTCCACCTGTCTATGCAGAGCGGATGCGATTCAACTCTTGCGCGCATGAGAAGAAAATATGACACTTCCCGTTTCTTTGAATCCGTGTCACTTCTGCGGGAGTATTTCCCGGGTTGTGCAATAACAACTGACATGATTGTCGGATTCCCCGGTGAGAGCGAAAGCGAATTTTCAGAAACGTTACTTTTCATAAAGAAATGCAACTTTTCAGCTATGCATATATTTCCCTACTCAAAACGCGAAGGTACACCTGCCGCAAAAATGTCCGGACAGCTTACAAAGAGTGAAAAAGCATCCCGGGCAGAACGTGCGGGAAAGCTTGCTGAAGAAATGAAAGTCAACTATCACAAAAGCCGGATAAACTCAACACTGCGTGTTCTTTTCGAGGAATTCAACAATGGACTCTGGAGCGGTCATTCTGAAAATTACATCCGGGTTTATGCAAAGAGCAACGAAAACCTGCAAAACAAATTTGAAAATGTACTTATAAGCGACTTATATGCCGACGGTATTTTCGGACAAATAGTTTCGCCAAAAGAATAAAAATGCGCTCCGAAACTATTCTATTCAATAAATATTTCTGTTATAATTATATTATATTTTTTTAAAAGGAATGCATCTTATGAACGAAATGCATATTAATCTGCTTCGTGAAATACCTGACCTTATTGTAACTGAAAACGAGAGCATGAGCCGGCATACGACATTTAAAATCGGCGGACCTGCAAGACTCTTTCTTGAGGCACACTCAGTTGATGCCCTGAAAGCGGCGTATTTACGGCTGAAGGAACTGGAGATAAGAACCTTCTTTCTCGGCAACGGCAGCAACCTTTTAGTATCAGACAGCGGAATTGACGGCGCAGTCCTCAAAAACTGCTGCAATAAAATTTCTGTTACCGAAACTGCAATGCATGCAGAAGCAGGTGCGTTTCTCTCCTTGCTTTCCTCTGTTGCACAAAAGTATTCTCTAAGCGGACTTGAATTCGCCTACGGAATCCCCGGCACTATCGGCGGAGCGATTGTTATGAATGCCGGCGCTTACGGCGGAGAAATTTGTGATGTACTTATAAGCAGCACATATATCGGTGAGGACTGCGAAGTTCATACAATCAAAAACTCTGAGCACAGTTTCGGTTACAGAACAAGTATTTACAAAAATCCCCCCGAAAGGCTCATTCTGTCAGCCGAGTTTTGTCTTTCGCCGGGGGACGGAGAAAAAATATCCGAACTTATGCGCGATTATACGACACGCCGGCGTACAAAACAGCCGCTTGAATTTCCAAGTGCAGGAAGCACCTTTAAGCGTCCTTGCGGCAACTTCGCAGGTGCTCTCATAGAGCAATGCGGACTTAAGGGCTTCTCTGTCGGCGGCGCTGAGGTTTCTGAAAAACACGCAGGCTTTATAATAAACAAAGGCGGAGCAACTTGCAGTGATGTTCTTTCACTCATTGACCATATTCAGAATGAGGTACTTAAGCAGACAGGTGTAGAGCTTGAATGCGAAGTTTGCCGGATATAATAGGATGTGAAAACTAAATGGATTTCTTTATAATTTCAGGCTTGTCAGGTGCCGGAAAGAGCCGTGCAGCTTCCGTTCTTGAGGATATGGGTTTCTACTGTGTGGACAATATGCCTCCTGAGCTTATCCCGAAATTTGCCGAAATGTGCATCGCGGCAAATAATAGATTTTCGCAGGTTGCCCTTGTCACTGATATACGCGCCGGTGTGGATTTTTCAGCCCTTTTTTCAGCGCTTGAGAATATAAAAAACCTTAACTGCACCTATAAAATACTTTATCTTGAAGCCTCTACCGATACCATAATTAAACGCTATAAGGAAACAAGGCGCCGGCACCCGCTGTTTTCAGAGGAAATGCCGATTGAAAACATAATTGAAAAAGAATACGAGATGCTTGCTGGGATTCGCGCCAGAGCCGATTTTATTATAGATACAACATCACTTGCTGCATCAGAACTCAGAAAGCATCTGGTCCGGATATTTTCGGGGAATGCTCTTTGTGACCCGTCTATTATCATTAACATTACCTCCTTCGGCTTTAAATACGGAATCCCGGCAGATGCAGACCTTGTATTTGATGTCCGTTTTATTCCAAACCCATACTATGAAGCCGCTTTGCGTCCGAAGACCGGCTCAGACCCGGATGTGCGTGATTTTGTAATGAAATGGTCCCAAACGAAGGATTTCCTCTCACTGCTGTATGAAATGATTGATTTTCTCATTCCCCAATATATTGAGGAGGGAAAAACATCACTCAATATAGCAATCGGATGCACAGGCGGAAAGCACCGTTCGGTCGCACTTGCCGAGGCACTGAATGCACATATTTCAGAGCTTGGTTACAAGACCGTACAAATACATCGCGACTCTGAGCGATAATAATTCCAACAGGAAACTGATTACGGCAAGCCATGATTGAAGGTGAGATAAATGACATTTTCGGCTAAAATTAAAGAGGAACTGTGCCGCATTCCGATTGATAATCCCGAAACAGCACTTGCGGAATGTTGCGGAATGATACTGTTTGCAAATACTATAAAGACTCAGAAGATTAAAATAATCACCGAAAACTCCAATGTCGCGCTTCGTGCATCACGCCTTCTGAAAAGCCTCTTCGGCTTTGATTTTGACCGAAAAATTGTACCTGCGTCATCTCTTAAGAAGTATAACCTTGCAGTCGACTCCCCCGAGCGGCTCTCCGAGATTTTTGACGCACTGGGGTTAGATACCGAAAATTCTCTCTCACTTCATCTCAATGCCGCCATTGTAGAGTCTGATGAGGCGCGTGCCGCTTTCTGTCGCGGGGCATTTCTTGCAGGAGGCTCGTGTGTCGACCCTGAATCTGAATACCATCTTGAGCTCGTTACATCACACTACAGCCTGAGCCGCGAGGTTATCTCTGCCCTGCTTGACTTAGAGCTTCCCGCAAAGCTCACATTCCGAAAGTCGAACCACATAATTTATTTTAAAGAAAGCGGTCAGATTGAAGATTTCCTCACACATATAGGAGCTCCTCTCTGCGCTATGGAGATAATGCAGGCAAAGCTTTATAAAGACCTCAGAAACAAAGTAAACCGCCAGGTAAACTGCGAAACCGCAAATATGAACAAAACCGCAGATGCCGCAAAGGTTCAGCTCCGCGCTATCAACCGCATTTTAAATACAGTAGGTCTTGACTCGCTCACTCCGCAGCTCAGAACAGCGGCTCTTCTTAGACTTGAAAACCCCGAAAAGACGCTTTCAGAGCTCGCTGAACTATCCAACGGAGAGGTCGGAAAGTCGGGTCTTAATCACAGATTAAGCAAGCTTATAGCAATATCGGAAAAAATTACATCAGGAAAGGATAATACCTAAGAATGAGTGGGTTTGTGCATCTTCACGTTCACAGTGAATACAGTCTTCTTGACGGTGCGTGCAGAATCAATAATCTCTGCGAGCATGTAAAGGCACTCGGTCAGCCTGCAGTCGCCATAACTGACCATGGTGTAATGTACGGCGTTATAGACTTCTACCGCGCAGCAAAAGCCTGCGGTATTAAGCCTATCATCGGCTGTGAGGTATATGTTGCACCGCGCAGTATGTCTAATAAAGATTACGAATTCGACAGAGAGCCGTCCCATCTTGTCCTTCTTTGTAAAAACGAAACAGGATATAAAAATCTTATTTACTTAGTCAGCCGCGCATTTATTGACGGCTTTTACGGAAAACCGCGCATTGACTTGGAGCTTCTTTCAAAGCACTCTGAAGGCCTTATCGGTATGTCGGCATGTATTGCAGGCGCTATACCTAAACTAATTCTTCGCGGAGATATTGAAGGTGCCGAGAATTATGCCGTAACACTGTCTGAAATTTTTGAAGAAGACAGCTTTTATCTTGAAATTCAGGACCATGGCATTCCCGAGCAGAAGGATGTAAACCGCGAACTTATAAGAATATCGGAGCGCACGGGGATTCCGCTCGTTGCAACAAATGATGCGCATTATGTAAAAAAAGAGGATGCTTATATACAGGATGTTCTGATGTGCATTCAGATGAATAAGCCGCTCGACGACCCGGATCGCATGCGCTTTCCGAGTGACGATTTTTATATCAAGAGCGAAGATGAAATGTCATCACTCTTCCCTGCTCATCCCGAAGCCCTTGAAAACACGCTTAAGATAGCAAACATGTGCAATCTTGAATTTGAATTCGGACACCATCATCTCCCGGAATTCAACACACCGCGCAAATACAAAAGCTCACTTGAATATCTGAAAAAGCTCGCATACGACGGTTTTGACGAGCGCTACCCGAATGCGCCCGACTCTTACCGCGAGCGTCTTGAATATGAAATCGACATGATAACAAAAATGGGATATGTCGACTATTTTCTCATTGTCTGGGACTTCATCTCATACGCACGCAGCCGTGACATACCCGTCGGTCCCGGGCGCGGAAGTGCCGCAGGAAGTATTGTGTCCTACTGTCTCAAAATTACAAACATTGACCCAATGAAATATAACCTGTATTTTGAGCGTTTCTTAAACCCCGAACGAATAAGCATGCCCGATATCGACATTGATTTCTGCTATGTGCGCCGTCAGGAGGTAATTGACTATGTCATATCAAAATACGGCTCAAATCGTGTCGCACAAATAGTCACTTTCGGTACTATGGCTGCGCGCGGAGCCATACGCGATGTCGGACGCACAATGAACCTTCCGTATAACGATGTTGATGTTATCGCAAAGCATGTTCCCTTTGAACTTCATATGACACTTGCAAAGGCGCTTGATTCCTCAAAAGCTTTGTACGACATGTACAACTCGGACGAGCGGTATAAGAAGCTTATTGACACCGCAAAAGCCCTCGAAGGCATGCCGCGTCATGCATCCACGCATGCCGCAGGTGTCGTTGTTACCAAAAATGAGGTTTCCTCGTATGTCCCGCTCTCTACAAATGACGATTCGATTGTCACGCAGTTTACCATGGGAACTCTTGAGGAGCTCGGACTTCTGAAAATGGACTTTCTTGGTCTTCGCAACCTCACGGTCCTGTGCGAAGCTGAAAAAATGGTACGCGAGCACGAGCCTGACTTTGCCCTTTCGGAAATCCCGGACGATGATGAGCTTACATTTTCAGAGCTTGCACTCGGACATACAGCAGGAGTTTTCCAGCTCGAAAGCGCAGGCATGACATCTGTCGTTGTCGGAATGAAGCCGCAGTCGATTGAAGATATCACGGCTATTGTCGCACTTTACAGACCGGGTCCTATGGATTCGATTCCGCATTACATAAACTGCAAGCACAACCCCGAAAAGATTACATATCTCCACCCGATGCTCAGGGACATTCTTGAAATAACCTATGGCTGTATTGTCTATCAGGAGCAGGTTATGGATATTTTCCGCAAGGTTGCAGGCTTTTCTCTCGGACGAGCCGATATGGTCCGCCGCGCAATTTCAAAGAAAAAAGAAAAAGAGCTCCTGCGTGAGCGTCAGAATTTTATATACGGTAATACTGACGAAGGAATACTCGGAGCTGTAAACAACGGCGTGTCTGAAGAAATCGCAAACAAAATATTTGACGAGATAGTTGCCTTTGCAAACTATGCCTTTAATAAAGCACACGCTGCGTCATATGCGGTCATATCCTATCAGACAGCATACATGAAGTTTCATTATCCGCGTGAGTATATGGCAGCACTCCTCACTTCTGTGCTTGACTCAAGCGAGAAGCTCGCGGGGTATTTTGAGCTCTGCCGTGAAATGAATATCCGCGTTCTCCCCCCTGATATAAACGAGTCCTCAGATACATTTACGGTAAGCGGGGACAATATCCGCTTTGGTCTCGCCGCAGTTAAGAATGTCGGAAGAAACTTTGTCAAAACACTTATGGACGAACGCGAGCTGGGAGGCAACTTTAAGTCCCTCAAAAATTTCTGCACACGCATGCACAGCCGTGAGCTTAACCGCCGCGCATTGGAAAACCTTATCAAGTGCGGTGCTTTTGACAGCACAGGCGCAAACAGAGCCCAACTTCTCCAGATTTATGACAACATCTTAAACGGAATTTCCTATATACGAAGCCGGAATATAGAGGGGCAATTTGACCTTTTCACACTTTATGACGAACCGGAAAAGATTGATTACGACTCAAATATGATGCCCGAAATACCGGAGTATCCCAAAAAAACACTGCTGTCCTTTGAGCGTGAGACGCTTGGGATATACCTCTCCGGCCACCCGCTTGATGACTATTCTGCACTTCTTAAAAAGCTTGGCACAGAAAACATTACATCGGTCACAAATCAGCATAATTACAGTGACGGAGATTCTGTCTATACGGCCGGATGTCTTTCTGCAGTGCGTCTTAAGACGACGAAGAACAATTCAATGATGGCATATGCCACACTGGAAGACGCACTCAGCAGCGTGGAGCTTATAATATTCCCGCGGGTTCTTGAAAAATTCCAAGAGACCGTTTTTACGGACGCATTAGTCACAATACGCGGCAGAATCAGCACACGCGAGGATTCAGGCTCCCAGATAATATGCGACGAGATACACCTTCTCGATGAGTACTCCCATGTTGACCCGTTTGAAGGTGAAGATGACAAGCTTTATCTGCGTCTTCCCTCTGAAGATGAGTATTCAAGCAGGGCTGTCCGCGCCATTGTCACCGCTTTTCCCGGAAATCTTGAAACAATACTGTATTTTGAGGATACCGGAAAACGCTTCCGAACACACATCGCACACGATGTCACGCTGTATACGCGTTTCCGGGAGCTGCTCGGAAACGAAAATGTTGTAATGAAGCGTGGCGAAAAACACGAAAAATAAACATTTTCATCATTTACTTTTTATAAAATAATTGCTATAATCTACATGTTATATCTTACTATCTTGAAGGGTTGGTTCTTGTCATGTCTGAAATAAAAACTATAGGCGTACTTACGAGCGGCGGCGACGCGCCGGGAATGAACGCCGCTATCCGAGCAGTTGCCAGAACTGCAGCATACTATGGAATTACTTGTCTCGGAATTCGCCGCGGTTATAACGGACTTATAAACGGAGATGTTACTGAGCTCAGCGCGCGCAGTGTAAACGGAATAATATCCAAAGGAGGCACAATGCTGTTTACTGCACGCTGTCCTGAATTCATGACTGAAGAAGGTCTGAAAAAAGCCGCCAATACATGCAAATATCTCGGCATTGACGGAATTATTTCAATAGGCGGCGACGGAACCTTCCGTGGCGCACGCGACCTTGCCGCACAGGGCATACATACGGTAGGAATCCCTGCGACTATAGACAATGATATAGCCTCAACACAGTACAGTATCGGATTTGATACCGCATGTAACACCGCACTTGATGCGATTGACAAACTGCGCGACACGATGCAGTCACACGAACGCTGTTCCGTTGTTGAAGTTATGGGCAGAAACGCAGGTCATCTCGCTCTGTATGTCGGAATAGCATGTGGCGCCCAGGCGATTCTTGTCCCCGAAAAGCCTCTTGATTTTGAAAAAGACGTATTTGAAAAAATACGCGCAGGCCGCATAAATAAGCGTTCACACTACATCATAATTCAAGCTGAGGGTGTCGGCAGCTCTATCGATGTTGCCAATCAGATAATTGCAGAAACAGGCATTGATACAAGGCTTACAATTTTAGGACATATTCAGCGCGGCGGAAGCCCGACAGCGCGTGACCGCGTAATGGCAAGCCGTTTCGGAGAATATGCAGTGCGCCTCCTTATGGAGGGTAAGTCCAACAGAGTTGTCGGCTCTGTCAACAGCGAAATATGTGATTTTGATATAGATGAAGCTCTTAACATGAAAAAAGGCATTCAAGAGGAGATGTATGTAACCTCAAAGGTTATGTCGGTTTAATCATTCTTTATCAAATACAACAACCGCCTATGGTGAATAACCATAGGCGGTTGTTTTCTATTATCCGTTTTTCACGATTCAGTTAATTTTTCTTATTTTGCGTCAGCTGACAATGCGCGCTCAAGCCAGATGGATGCAATATCCATCGCCTGATAAAGTCCGTCTGCCTCAGTCTTTTTTACTACTCTGTCCTTTGACTTAAGCGTCGGGTCCGTAAGTTGAAGCTGAAGCGATATGCGCGTTGCAAGCTCTATATCATCAAGCTCCTTTGACTCCAAAACCTGAAGCATGATTATATACTTATCAGCCATGCTGCCGTAATATAAGACCTTATCTTTTCTGGTAAGCATTTTACCCTTATACATCAAGGGCGTTCCGTTTTTCTTATCTGCCACAATTATTCCTCCCGTCTGCATATTAATTTCACTTTCCTACGTATGAGGACTTCATGCGCAGGCCCTTTTGTATTTTTTAATCCGACAGATAGTGGCGCACGAGCGCATGCAAAAGCTCATCACGGTCAATCTTTCTGACAAGACTCCGAGCATTATTATGATTTGTGATATATGTTGGGTCCTCCGAAAGGATATATCCGACAATCTGGCTTATTGGGTTATAACCCTTGCTTTTCAATGCGTCATAAATCTGAGTGAGAATAACTTTCATCTCATCATCCTGGTCTTTTTTCAAAATAAACTTCTGTGTGTTGTCGAACATATTTCCAACCCTCCTTACAATTATATACTTATTCTAATACATTTCTTCCGATTTGTAAATGAATAAAATATTAATTATGCTCTCAGACTTGCACCAAGCGCCACGCTAAGCTCACTGAGCGCTGCCGCAACAGCACTGTCAGCTTCCGAATCCTTGAGCGTATGGTCTTCACTTCTCAGACGTATCGAATATGCAACGCTCTTCTTCCCGTCTTCCACCTGCGCTCCTGTGTAAATATCAAACAGTTCAATGCTCTCCAATATATCAGGTATCGCTTTTTTTATGCACTTTTCAATATCTGCAACAGGGATATTCTTGTCACATACAACTGCAATATCCCGCGTAGTTGCCGGGAATTTCGGCAACGGACGGTATGTTTCCGAAACATTTATGCATTCAAACATCGTGTGCATATCAAGCTCTGCTACATATGCCGGAGCATCAATTCCGAATGCAGATGAAACCTTCGGATGAACCGTTCCGATTATTCCGAGGAACTTATCACCGGAATATACCCTTGCCGTCTGACCCGGATGCCATGATTTAAGCGTCTTTTCCGCAACAAAAGAAACATCCCCGACTGACAATGAAGAAAGAATTGTCTCCACAGCGCCTTTAAGTGTAAAGAAGCTGCTGTCCTTTCCATACTCGCCGAGAACAAATGCCGGCCTTTCTTCAGGCAGCTTTTCTGATAATACGGTCCCGTTTTCATCAAGCGCAGGAAGATATACGCTTCCTATCTCAAACAAGCGCGCCTCTGCGTTGCGATAGCTGTAGTTACGCCCCAAAAGCTCAAGTATAGACGGAAGCATGGTTGTACGCATAACGCTTGTCTCATCGCCAAGCGGATTTTTTATCCTGACCACCTTACGGAGTGCATCATCCTCAGAAAGCGCCAGAAGGTCAAAATTCTTAGGATTAATAAACGAGAACGATACACACTCAGAATACCCAAAAGCACGGCTTATGGCACTGAGAGAGCGCCCAAACATCTGTTCCTTATCGTATCCGCCTTCCATGTTCTTTCCAAACAGAGGTGCTGAAGTTATACGGTCATATCCGTAAAGACGCGCAACTTCTTCTGCAACATCTGCATGTGCTTCGACATCGGCGCGCCAGGACGGAACGACAACATAATCCCCGTCTATTTCAAAGCCGAGCGTCGTAAGATACTTCACCATGTCCTCACGGCTGATTTTCGTACCGAGAAGAGCATTTATCCTGTCGGGCGCAAATTCAACCCTGCGAAGCTCTGCGTCAGAGTTATCAACATCTACAAATCCGCTGAGCACACGCCCTGCGCCAAGCTCCTCAACAAGCTGGCATGCGCGCTCAATTGCGGGCATTGTATTTCTCGGGTCAAGCCCCTTTTCAAATCTTGATGAAGCATCTGTTCTCATTCCGAGGTTACGCGCTGTTATACGCACTGACGGAGCATCAAATACCGCAGACTCAAATATAACCGTCGTTGTGGTATCGGTGATTTCGCTGTTTGCACCGCCCATTACACCTGCAACAGCAACAGGGCCTCTTTTATCAGCTATTACAAGCATATTGTCGCGAAGCTCACGGCTCTGACCGTCCAAAGTTTCAAGCGTCTCCCCTTTGTTTGCACGACGGACTATTATATCTCCATCCTGTATGCAAGCAAAGTCAAACGCATGCATCGGCTGACCGTATTCAAGCATTACATAATTTGTAATATCGACAATATTATTAATCGGCCTTACGCCTGCGGCATGCAATCTCTCGCGCATCCACTTCGGCGACGGCTTTATATCAACATCACAGACAACAGCGGCAGTATATCTCCGGCAAAGCTCCTTATCTTTGACAGTTACGCTTACGCGTCCGTCAATGCTCTCACCGCAGCCCTTAACCTGAGGTTTCTTAATCTTGAGCGGCAGAGAGAATGTCGCCGCTGTCTCACGCGCAAGACCTATAACACAAAGACAATCCGGTCTGTTCGGAGTAATTTCAAATTCAAAAACCGTATCGTCAAGACCGACAGCCTCGCATATGTCAGTACCCGGAGCAAATGAATCGTCAAGAATAAGAATCCCGTCCTCTGCTGCACCCGGGAAGTTGTTCACCGTCATTCCGAGCTCATTGAATGAGCACAGCATCCCGAATGAATCAACTCCGCGAAGCTTCCCTGCCTTTATCTCAATTCCGCCCGGGAGCTTTGAGTTATCAAGCGCGACAGGAACATAATCGCCGACAGCGACATTCTTTGCACCGGTAACAATCTGTAAATCCGAGGCACCGCCTACATCAAGCATGCATATCTGAAGCTTGTCCGCATTCGGATGCTTTTCTATATGTGTAATTTTTCCAACTACAACATTTTTAATTTCTTCTCCGAGATATTCTATAGTTTCTATCTTTGAGCCGGACATGGTCATCTTTTCGGCATATGTCTTTGCCTGAACATCTATGTCAACAAACTCAGCAAGCCATTTTACAGGTAATTTCATAACTTAGTTTGCCCCCTTGAACTGATTTAAAAAGCGTACGTCATTTTCAAAGAGCAGACGCATGTCCTTTATGCCGTATTTTCTCATCGTTATACGCTCAAGCCCTATGCCGAACGCATATCCGCTGTATACCTTTGAATCGATTCCGCAGTTTTCAAGGACTTTGGGGTGTACCATACCTGCGCCGAGGAGCTCAATCCACCCCTCATCCTTACAAAGGCGGCAGCCTTTTCCCTGGCAGTTAAAGCACATAATATCCATCTCTGCCGAAGGCTCTGTAAACGGAAAATGATGAGGACGGAATCTGCACACAACATCATCGCCGTAGAGGCCTTTTGCAAATGTTTCAAGGGTACTTTTAAGGTTACCCATAGTGATTCCCTTATCAACAACAAGTCCCTCTATCTGGTGGAATAACGGTGAATGTGTTGCATCGACCTCGTCACTTCTGTAAACGCGCCCGGGCGCAATCACGCGTATTGGCGGCTTGTTCTTCTCCATGTATCTGACCTGTACTGACGATGTCTGTGTACGGAGCAATATGTTATCAGAAATATAGAATGTATCCTGAACATCACGGGCAGGGTGGTTCTTCGGCGTGTTAAGCGCTTCAAAATTATAATAGTCGAGCTCAACCTCAGGACCTGATGCAATCTTAAAGCCCATGCCCGTAAAAATACGCTCAACCTCGTCGCGTACAATCGACATAGGATGCTTATGCCCAACGGGGAATTTTGCCCCCGGCATAGTAACGTCTATTTCTTCCCCTGCAAGGCGGTCCTGCATGGCTTTTTCCTCAAGCTCTGCAGAAGCTTTTACTATAATATCCTCAATGTAAGTACGCACCTCGTTTGCAAGCTGCCCCATTATCGGGCGCTCTTCGGCGCTCAATGTACCCATCTGCTTAAGTACTGCAGTCACTTCGCCCTTTTTGCCGAGGTATTTAACGCGCAGCGCCTCAATATCGGCAGGTGTCGTGGCAGAATTCACAGCAGCAGTAACTGCGCTGCGAATTTTCTCCAACTGTTCCTTCATAAAATATAAAACCCCTTTAAGAATTAAAATATTATATAAGAATATACACTATATATTTTTACCACAAATTGTGCATAATTGCAAGGATTATATTATATTTTTGTAACGATAAAAAAAAGAAGAAAAAATTTTGAAAATTTTGCTTGACATAATGCAGAAAACTATGTATAATAATCAAGTCGTTTACGGCAGATAGATGGGAGCATAGCTCAGCTGGGAGAGCACTTGCCTTACAAGCAAGG